>JAHEET010000008.1 GCA_024640565.1 Flavobacteriaceae bacterium | reverse complement strand
CACCTACAATGGAAAAAAATTGCCTTCGGACGATTATTGGGTGTCTATTAAATTGGTACCCTTTGATACCAACAAAAAAACAATCTTTAAGACTGGAAACTTTTCGTTGCTTAGGAAGTAAAGAAGGAATTCTCTTTTAATAAAATCAACTATTTTAGACCATAAAAAATGATTATTTTTACTGTCTAATTAATACATCCCTATGGATATAAACTTCAACAAAAACGAAGATTTTAATAAACTTTTAGTTTCAGATTTACGCAAACGCTTTGCCAGAGTAAAGCTGGGTGGAGGACAAAAACGTATCGACAAGCATCATGAGAAAGGAAAAATGACTGCTCGTGAAAGGATTGACTACCTGTTAGATGACAAGGCAAAGTCAATAGAAATCGCTGCTTTTGCCGGTGAAAATATGTATAAAGAACACGGAGGGTGTCCTTCAGGTGGTGTTGTTGTAAAAATGGGGTATGTCAAAGGAAAACAATGTATTGTTGTGGCCAATGATGCAACCGTAAAAGCAGGAGCTTGGTTTCCAATTACGGGAAAAAAGAATTTACGAGCACAAGAAATAGCCATCGAAAACAAAATTCCAATCATTTATTTAGTAGATTCTGCGGGTGTGTATTTGCCAATGCAAGATGAAATTTTTCCAGATAAAGAACATTTTGGCCGTATTTTCAGAAACAATGCCATTATGAGTAGTATGGGAATTACTCAAATTTCTGCAGTGATGGGGAGTTGTGTTGCAGGTGGAGCCTATTTGCCAATTATGAGTGATGAAGCGATTATTGTTGACAAAACAGGAAGTATTTTTTTAGCAGGAAGTTATTTGGTAAAAGCAGCCATTGGAGAAAGTATTGACAATGAAACCTTGGGTGGTGCCACCACACATTGTGAAATTTCAGGAGTTACAGACTACAAAGCATTGAATGATAAAGATGCATTGGATAAAATTAAAGGTATTGTAGATAAAATTGGTGATTTTGAAAAGGCAGGATTTAGCAAAATCAAAAGTGAAGCACCAAAAGAAAATCAAGAAGATATTTTCGGGATACTCCCAAAAGAAAGAAATGCCCAATATGACATGTTGGAAATCATCAAACGTTTGGTTGACAAGTCAGAATTTGATCAATACAAAGAAGGATACGGGCAAACCATTTTAACTGGCTATGCGCGCATTGACGGTTGGGCAGTTGGTATTGTTGCAAATCAACGAAAATTGGTAAAAGCACAAAAAGGTGAAATGCAATTTGGAGGGGTAATTTATAATGATTCTGCAGACAAAGCAACCCGTTTTATTGCGAATTGCAATCAGAAAAAAATACCCTTGGTTTTCTTACAAGACGTGACAGGATTTATGGTTGGAAGTAAATCTGAACATGGAGGAATCATAAAAGACGGGGCAAAAATGGTGAATGCCGTGAGCAATTCTGTTGTACCAAAATTCACGATTATTATCGGAAACTCGTACGGTGCAGGAAATTATGCTATGTGTGGAAAAGCTTATGACCCAAGACTAATTGTAGCCTGGCCATCGGCACAATTGGCGGTAATGAGTGGAGATGCTGCTGCGAAAGTTTTGCTACAAATAGAGACGGCTTCTCTAAAAAAACAAGGGGAAGCGATCACACCAGAAATGGAAACTACATTGTATGACAAAATAAAATCTCGTTACGACAATCAGATTTCTCCATATTATGCTGCGGCAAGAATTTGGACAGATGGAGTCATCAATCCATTAGAAACCAGAACATGGATTTCTATGGGAATCGAAGCTGCGAATCATGCCCCTATTGAAAAGAAATTTAATTTAGGTCTTTTACAAGTATAACCAAAGGCACTTAGACAGGAGTTTAGGGAAAACATTCAACAAACAATTGTGCAACAGTTCGCAAATTTTTACATTTGCTTACTATTACTATTTAAAACAAAACAAGAGATGGGAAGAGCATTCGAATTGAGAAAGGGGCGTAAAATGAAACGTTGGTCAGCAATGGCAAAAACCTTTACCAGAATTGGTAAGGATATTGTAATGGCGATTAAAGAAGGAGGCCCAAATCCAGATGCCAATTCCCGATTAAGAGCAGTAATGCAGAATGCAAAAGCTGCAAACATGCCAAAAGAAAATGTTGAACGTGCCATCAAAAAAGCAACCGATAAAGATACTGCAAACTATAAGGAAGCACTTTTTGAAGGATATGCTCCCCACGGAATTGCGGTTGTTGTAGAAACTGCAACTGACAATAACAATAGGACCGTTGCCAATGTAAGAGCCGCTTTTAATAAATGTGATGGAAATTTAGGAAACTCGGGATCTGTCATTTTTATGTTTGATCATACATGTACTTTCACTCTTAAAAAGGAAGATATAACGACCGATTTAGAAGATTTAGAATTGGAACTTATTGATTTTGAAGTAGAAGAAGTTTTTGATGATGAAGAAGGAATCATCATTTATGCACCTTTTGAACAATTTGGTGCAATACAGTCTTTCTTTGAAAAAGAAAATATAGAAATTTTATCCTCTGGCTTTGAAAGAATTCCGACAACAACTAATAAACTTTCGGAAGCGCAACAAGCAGATGTTGAAAAACTTTTAGAAAAACTAGAAGAGGATGATGATGTACAGAACGTGTACCACTCGATGGAAATGTAAAATTATTCGTTTATAAACCCAACAGATCCAACGTTTTATTTCGTTGGATTTTTTTTGTTTCTGTAGTTACAAAAGTAGAAACAAAAAGAATTTCTTTTGGTTTTTCATATTTGGAAAGCCTGTCTAAATGCTGAATTTTTTTAACGATAAATTGTTGTAACTTTAAACTGTTTTCGCTTTGGCATTCTATGATTAAGAGTAATTTTTCGCCCAATTGTGCGTCAGGAATTCCAGCAACAAAAAAACGTTGGTCAATAATGTTAGAGAGCTTCTCCTCGATTCTTTCCGGGTGTAGTTTGACACCTCCAGAATTAATAACATTGTCAAAACGTCCCAACCACTCAAAGTGTTTGTCTGAAATTACTTCGACAATATCGTTTGTAAATATGATTTCTTCAGCAACTTTTGGCGCATCGATGACCAAACAATTTCGAGTGTCTTTATAGATCCTTACATGGGGCAATAATTGGTAAAAAGAAGCCAAAGACGCAAGTCCTACAATTGGTGTCCAATGATTTAATTGTTTAAGTGCTATGTGTGAAACCGTTTCAGTCATTCCATAGGTTGCATAGACAATACTTTGAATTCCTTGTAATTTTTCTTGAAGTTGAGATGAAACGACACCGCCTCCCACTATTACTTTTTTTATTTGATTGATCTTTACTAAAGAGTGTTCTAATTGTAAAGGAACCATTGCAGAAAAATCATAGGCTTTATCCAAGTTTTCTAGTGGATTTAACTTCGAAGAAACAACATCCAAATGCCATCCTAAAACAAGGGCTCTTACCAACATCATTTTGCCTGCTATGTATTTTGGCGGCAAACACATTAATGCAGTTGTTTGATTTTTTAAATCAAGAAATTGAGCAGTTGACAGGGCCGAATTGACAAAAAATTCTTTTTTGATTGCAATTGTTTTGGGCACTCCTGTAGATCCTGAAGTATTGACTTCTAGAGATTGTTTTTTTGAAAACCAATCTTTTAGAAAGAGTGCGATTTCCAAAGAAATCTCCTCGGAAAAATCAATAATTTCATTCGAGGTAGCAAATGATTTCCCGTTTAATTGAAAGTTTTTATGAAAATTCATTTTCATCAATTAAATTCGGTTTTTCAACAGCTCCAAAAAGTTTTTCTTTCCAATTTGTCCAATTGTATTTTTTGGAAAACCAAAGCAACATGATTGGGTATAAAACAAAAACAGGCAAAAACATTGTTAAAGATACCGATGGTTCCGAAGTATCAACAAACAAGGCATCTGTTTGAAAAACAGTCCAATCTGCGGTAACTAGAAAAGCGGCTACGATATTGTTTGATGCGTGCAAACCTAGGGCTAGTTCTAGTCCATCATCCATTAAGGTAGCAATTCCAAAAAATAATCCTGTTCCAATATAAAATACCAAAGCAATATTGCCTATTTTGTCAATCTCTGGATTTGCCATATGCAGCAATCCGAAAATTACCGAAGTCAATAGTAAAGGAAACCATCGATTCTTAACTAACAATCCCAGTCCTTGCATAAAATATCCTCTAAACAATACTTCTTCTGTACTAGTTTGTAAAGGTAAAAAGAGTAATGATATTGCCAATAGGATAAAAAATGGAATTGGTTTAAAATTCCAAACATACAATGTAGGCTCAAAATAAATGCCTGCTAAGATGATTAAGGCCGATAAAATTCCCCAAGAGAAAAAACCAAAAGAAACCCGTTTCCAATCTACAGATTCCCGAGAAGTCACAATCCACTTAAATTTCTTTTTGTGAAGGTACTTTACACTAAGAAACAGGGCAAGAAGCCCCATCATAAAGGTAAAAATCATGAGCAATAGAAATAAATTGGCATTGATCCCCATCTTCATAAAATTGTCATTGGCTGCTTCTATATAGACCGCCATGTCACCTCCTGCTTGCCAAAAAGCAACCAATCCCAAAGGAATGGATCCAAATTGAGTTCCAATGAAAACAAATACAATACCTAAGACATACATCCACCAATCATTCTTTCCTTTGTAAGCTGTTTCTATAAATCCCATAATTATAATTTAAAATCCCAATTTACTAAATTATTATAATGTAACGCCCCATTATTCACTTCTAAAGGGCTTTCTATATTGTTTGTAAACAAACTCCCGGTTCCTAGGCCTTGGGGCAATGTACTTTTTAAAGTATAGGTAAATTGTGATATTGCATTCAATCCTAGATTACTTTCTAATGCTGATGTAATCCACCAAGCTGCGTTATTTTTCTCTGCAATAGAAATCCATTCCTTGGTGCCTGCAAATCCCCCCACCAAACTTGGCTTTAAAATAATATATTGGGGTTTTATGGTTTCGACAAGTGCTTTCTTCTTTGAAGTAGAGAATACTCCAATAAGTTCTTCATCCAATGCAATTGGTAGCGATGTATTGGCGCATAGGAAGGCCATTTCTTCTACTTGTCCTTGTTGAATTGGTTGTTCTATAGAGTGTATTTTTAATGCCGACAACCTGTCTAATTTCTCCAAAGCTTCTCCTGGAGAAAATGCACCGTTTGCATCCACCCTCAATTCAATTTCTGAAGGTGAAAATTCTTTTCTAATGGATTTTAGTAAGTTGATTTCTGCATTAAAATTGATGGCCCCAATTTTCATTTTTAAACAAGAAAATCCTTGATTTAATTTGGCTTTTATTTGGCTTTTCATAAAGGTTTTATCACCCATCCAAATTAAGCCATTGATTGGAATAGGTGCTTTTTTTTCTGTAAATTTAGACGGAAACAATTGAAAGGGAGAATTACTCTGTAGGGATAAAAATGCCTGTTCTATGCCAAATTGAATGGAAGGAAAGTGAGACAATTCGACCAATAATTTTTCGATTCCTACATTGATATGATTGCAAACCCAAGCAAGTTTTTCCTCATATTCTGGAACATCGTCTATACTCAAACCTCTAAAAAGACCGGTTTCTCCATACCCTTTTTTTCCATTTTCTTCTAAAATCAGAAACCAGGTTTCTTTGGTTTTTAAAATTCCACGTGAGGTTCCACTTGGGTTTTTAAAATTCAGGATGTATTTTTTGTAAGTTGCTTTTATCAAAATAAACTTATTTTTCGGAAAACGCTTTAAAATTATTCAAATATCCTTGATCTTGTGCTTGAAAAGTTCCTTTAAAATATGGAAACATACAAGCCATAATGTATGAATCACTAACACAAATGGCGTTTAATCGAATGGTGGTGATGCCTTTATTTTCTGTAAAAATATAGTCATCTGTTTTTAACATATTCTCAGCATCAAAATAAAATGTTGTTTTTTCGTTGGGGACAAAAGCAAGGATTTTTTGAGTCATCGTAATGTCTTGACCTTTGTTAGTAAGCACAATCTCATAGGTACTTCCAACTTTGCCTGGGTTTTCGTGGATCACCTTCAATGATTTTATTTCAGGAATCCAATTTTTTATGTTCTCAGCGGTACTAAAATCTTTAAAAACTGCTGAAATGGGCTTGTTGACGGTAATGGAAGCTTGGTAGGTAGTTTCTTTTACAAACAGACCCGTCAGAAAAAATGCAACGATAAAAAAGGTTATGACACTCAGTATTATTTTTATAATTTTCATGGTAATTATTTAAAGTATTTGTCCAATTCCAAAAAGAATTGCGAATAAAAAAGTGCTCAGTGCTACTTTCTTTAGCTCACTGTCTAGCTCTGAGAATATTATATTTTTTGCAACTACTTTTATATTTAAAAACAACGGGATAAAAGCAATTAAGAATAAGTATTGAATAGGCGATTGATAATGTATTTGCACATATAAAACAGCGGTAAGTAAAGCGCCTAAAATTAAACTATAATGGTATTTTTTTGCTTTTTGACTTCCCATACTTACAACCAGCGTGTTTTTGTGGTGTTGCTTGTCTTGAATTTGATCTCTCATATTGTTTAAATTCAAAACGGCAGCACTTAGCAAACCAATAGAAGTTGCTGGTAAAAATAAAAGTGTATTTATTTGGTGAGTAAATAAAATATAACTTCCAACTACACTGAGCAATCCAAAGAATAAAAAAACGAAAACATCTCCCAAACCACTATATCCATAGGCAGACTCTCCCACCGTATATTTAATTGCAGCTGCTACCGACGCAAGACCCAGAATAAAAAAGGTTACTGAATACCCGAAATTTTCACTTCCAAAAGCTTCGTTAATTAAGAGCATAGCAACACTAAATGTGCAGATTGTGGTAAAAACCATTGCTTGTTTCATTTGCTTTGGTGAGATGGCGCCTGAGGAAACCATTCTAGCTTCTCCTTTGCGATGGTCATCCGTTCCTTTAATACCATCTCCGTAATCATTGGCGAAATTGGACAGTACTTGAAATCCAATTGTAGTTAAAATTGCCAACCAAAATATAGAATTTGCCCAAAATGGAGCTGCAACTGCTGCAGTAAGGTTTGCATTAATAGCGTCATTTCCAAGGATACTTCCAACGATAATTCCAGATATGGATAGTGGAAGTGTGCGCAATCTTGCCGCTTTAATATAACTTTTTAAACCCATGGTTTTCTATTTGTTTGTACTACTAAAAAAAGGGATTAACTGTAACAAAAGCTCCTTTTAAAAACTCTAGCAATAAGACAAACGCTTTGTTTATGAGAAATAAATTTCATGAAAATTAATCCGCTATTGCTTCTAAAATAGAAACTGGAACTTCATTTTTTAATGCGATGACAAACGCATCTGTATAGGTACTACGAATACTGTTTCTGAATTTTCGTGCGTTGGAATAGCTATCAAAACTACCCAATCTGTATTTTATAAATCCATTTTCTTGAGATACAACAATGTCTTCTAATTTGGAATAGGTTTCATTTGGCTTTTTCAAAGCTGCAATTTGCACTTTAAAAACGAAGGCTTCTTTTTTTGGAACCGTTACCTGAACCACCTGTGTCGTGTCTTTTGCTTTTAGTACTTCTGGCGGTGTCGTTTTCTTTACTTCAGAATTAGTACAAGTAATGAATACAAGCCCAAGAAGAAGTAAGCACCATTTTTTTACTTTACAATCCATTTGCTTCTGAGATTAATTCAGCGATGTCTTTAACAACTATTTCTGATTCTTTTTCTTTGAACTTAATGCCATCTGTCATCATCGTATTGCAATATGGACAACCTGTTGCAATAATTTGGGGTTTGGTTTCTAGGGCATCTTCCGTCCTTAAAATATTGATTTCCTTATTTCCTCTCTCTGCATCTTTAAACATTTGCGCTCCACCAGCTCCACAACATAAAGCCGTGCCTTTATGACGCTTCATTTCTGTTAAATTAACTCCTAATCTACGTATTAAATTTCTTGGAGATTCGTAAACTTCATTGGCTCTCCCCAGATAACAGGGGTCATGAAAAGTTACTCTTTTCCCTTTGAATGAGGTATTGTCAATTTCTAAACGTCCTTCTGAAATTAAATTTTGAATGAATTGTGTATGATGAAACACTTCATACTTACCTCCCAAACTTGGGTATTCATTTTTTAAAGTATTGAAGGAATGCGGATCACACGTCACAATTTTTTTTACTTCATAGCCATTTAACACTTCAATATTCATATGTGCTTGCATTTGAAATAAGAATTCATTTCCAGCTCTTTTTGCAGCGTCACCTGTTGAAGATTCTTCTGTTCCTAAGACGGCGAAGTCTACATTGGCTGCATGCAAAATTTTGACAAATGCTCTGGAGATCTTTTTTGCTCGATCATCATAGCTACCGGCTGCACCTACCCAAAATAAAACTTCAGGTTGTTTTCCTTGTGCGATCATATCTGCCATTGTAGGTACCTTCATAGTGTGTTTTTTAATCGTTTTTTAATACTCGTTAACTTTCTTAACCAATTGCTTTAAAATCTCTTGTGCAATAACATGCCCTATACTTCGTCTGCCCAATTCAATCTGTCTTGTTGATTGTATTGCCAAGGGGCGCCATTGTTTTCAATATTTGACATCATCATATTCAATTCTTGAGGTGCAGCACTTTGCTCCATGACCAAATAGTTTCTCATCTCCATGATAATAGACAAGGGATCAATACTTACGGGACATTCTTCCACACAAGCATTACAACTAGTACATGCCCACAACTCTTCTGGGCGGATATAATCGTTTAACAATTGTTTCCCATCGTCTTTGAATGTACCCTTGTTTGCATCGATATTTCTACCAACTTCTTCCAAACGATCTCTTGTTTTCATCATAATGCTCCTTGGAGACAATTCTTTTCCTGTAAGGTTTGCGGGACAAGCAGATGTACAACGACCACATTCCGTACATGTATATGCATTTAGCAATTGAACCCAACTTAAATCGGCAACATCCGAAGCCCCAAATTTTGCTGGAACTTCCTCTTCTGCACCTTCTTCTGGCAATGCATATGGATCTACGGAAGGGTCCATCATCATTTGCACTTCTTTTAAAACTGCTTCCGAATTTGAAAATTGCCCTTTGGGTTTTAAACTTCCAAAGTAAGTATTTGGGAAGGCAAGAAGAATGTGTAAATGTTTTGAATAGAACAGGTAATTTAAGAAAACTAATATTCCAATAATATGAATCCACCAAGCTGTTCTTTCGATAGCATGAATAGTTTCTGGTGTATAAACCTCAAAAATTGGTGCTACAAATTGACTAATTATATTGCCAACCCCTGCCTCCTGAAAAGCAGTATCCGTTGCATTCATAATGATAAATAAAGACATTAAAACCATCTCAAAATAGAGAATTAAATTTCCATCTCTTTTGGGCCAACCTGTCATTTCTTTGCTTAAAAATCGTTTAATGTTAGTAAGATTTCTACGCAACCAAAAAAATACGACCGCAATAAAAACAAGTGCGGCTAATACCTCAAAAACACCAATTAAAAAACCATAAAATGCGTCTCCCAAATAGGGTTGAAAAACACGATGTGTGCCCAACAATCCATCAACAACAATTTCTAAAACTTCAATATTTATAATGACAAAACCTACATAAACAATAATGTGTAAAAATCCTGAGAAAGGCCTTTTCACCATTTTAGATTGTCCAAGGGCAATCATCGCCATGTTTTTGAAACGTTGAAGCTTGTTATCATTTCTATTGATACTTTTTCCTAGTTTAATATTTCGAACAAGCTTCTGAATGTTATTCACAAAATAGCCGATTCCTGTAATTAATAAAACTCCGAAAAGTACATTTGAAATATAATTCATGTTGTAATATTATTGATTGGTTTTATTATTATCGTTGTTCTGTTGATTGTAAGGGGTTGCACGCTTTCCAAATAATGAAAAATGCACAAAACGCTTTGGGTTCAATTTCATTTCTCGAAGCAACTGTTCGAGTTCTTTGGACACATTGGTGAGATTGTCATACATCGCATTGTCGTTTACAAACTTCCCCAATGATCCTTTTCCTTCATCTATTCCTTTTAATAACGAATTAACGGTCAACAAGGTAACTTCTGCTTCTCGCATAATTTTCCCTAAGTCTGCATTGACAAGAGTGTCTGAAACATTCGATAAGTTTTCTGCAAAATTCCTTGAATACCGCATTGTTTCCTTTAGATCTTCAGAAGTAGCATCCATAATACCATTTAATGCTTGTATGGTGGTTCTTACATCCACCAAGGATTGCTCTAAAGTTCTCACTGAATTTTTCACACTCTGGATTGTTCGCTGGTCTAAAATATCATTGATATTTTTAAATAAAGTATCTGCACTTACGATTACATGTTCTAATTTTGTTTGAATCGGATCCAATCGCTCACCAATAGAAGTAAATAAACTCGATTCTATTTCTCCTTGTAAAACATCTCCTGAAACGGCATTCTCACCAGTATAATCGGGAATAATAGCTAGATTAGAACCTCCCAGTGGGCTTGGCGAATAAATTTTGACAATACTTTTTTTAGAAAATTCAAACACATCATCTATAGAAAATAAGACAATTAAACTGCCTCTTTTTGTTGGATCGGGATTGAATAAAATTTTATCAACCTTTCCTACTTTTAAGCCATTAATTGTTACTAAGCTTGATTTGCTTAATCCAGCAATATTTGAATACTCAACTTTAAACTGGCGATTGTTAGGTTTAAAAATATTTTCCCCTTTCAGGAATGAGTACCCCCAAAAAGACATGGCAAGCACGATAAGGGCTATAATTCCTGTTTTAAATTCTTTTGACATATTTTCTTTTCTTGATCTTTTAACAAAATTACTACTATTTTTTATAGAAAAGTGTTAAATTATTTCATATTCTGAGCTTCCCTTAACGAGATTCTTTCACCACTTTTAAAAGCGACTATATAGGCGGTTTTGTATCCTTTTTTCTTTGCTAATTTTAAGGCTTTTTTTGCCTTTTCCAAGACTGCTGAACCACCATAATAATACTTAAAAAAAGAACCAACTGCAACTCTCTCTACATTTTTAAGACCACTAAAATTATAGGATTTGGTAGGGATCTTATTTTTACTTGAGGCAATTTGAATTTTGTATTCAATTTCAGTGGTCCTGTTTTCAATAGCGAGGTCATCAATAACAGAAACGGTATTTAATTTTAATTGATTGATGTATTTCTTGATGGCAAGCGCAATGGAATTTGACAATGCTTTTTGTCCTTTTTTCGAGTTTAAATAACGGCCCTCACTTCTATTGGTTAAAAAACCCAATTCTATTAAAACACTTGGCATAATTGTTTCTCTGAGCACTTGAAAATTATCTTGTTTTACTTTTCGATCGAGTCTTTTTAATTTTTTGGTGAAGTTTGATTGAATATAACTTGCAATTGTTAAGCTTTTATCTAAGTTTTCTTCTTGTAAAAGTGAGAGACCAATCATTGATTCGGCCGAATTTGGATTGAATCCCTCGTATCGATTGTAATTATCTTCTAACAGAATTACGGCATTTTCTCTTTTTGCAATTTCTAGATTCTTTTTATTTCCTCGGATTCCTAGAACGAAAGTTCCTGCTCCGTAGGCATTTGAGGTATGAGAATCACAGTGAATGGAAACAAACAAATCTGCTTTTGCTTGATTTGCGATGTCTCCTCTTTTCCATAAATCGATAAAAACATCTTTATCTCTTGTAAAAACAACGTCTATATCATCTGCTTTTTGCAACTCTTTTCCAACGGCTACAGCAACCTTAAGCGCTATGTTTTTTTCTTTGTATCCATTTCCAGTATTTCCTGGATCTTTTCCTCCGTGACCCGCATCTAAAACAACCACATACTTTTTTTGAGCCGTTAACTCCAGACTCATTGTCGCAAAAAAACAAAAAAGTACTAAAAAAAATATATTTTTAGTTTTGACCTTAATTTTATGGTTTGGTAGAAAATTCATCAATAAAATTTAACTAATTTTGGCAAATGTAAGTTTGGTGCTTCAAACATTGAACCCTACTTTTACCGTTGTACAAAAATAGCATTTATAGCATTGCAATCAAACCGATCATACATTCTTTTATTTTTCTCTCTTTTAGTGCTTCACAGAGGGTATGCCCAAGACACCAAAAAGACGAAATCACTTTCTTTGCGGAGTATGCGATTTGATAGTCTACAACCAACCCAAACAAAAACAATTCCAGAAAAGAAAAATGACAGTCTTTTTATAAAAAAAGGAGACACTATGGGCTTGGACTCTATCAAGCCCAAAGAGTCTATTCAAGACATTATTATCCATGATGCTAAAGATTATACCATCCAAAATGCAAAAGAAGAAACACTGACTTTATACAATGAAGCTGTTTTAATCTATGGTGAAATTGATTTAAAAGCAGGAATTATTGTCGTTGATTACAAGAAAGAAACTTTATTTGCAAAAGGAATTATAGACAGTACAGGATATACGCAACGTCCTTACTTTAAACAAGGGAATGAGGAAACAGAACAAGATTCTTTGCTTTATAATTTTAAAAGTAAAAGAGCATTAATCTATGGGTTAAAAACCAAGCAGGGTGAAATGTTTACCTACGGTGAAAAAACAAAACGCGTCAACGATTCTACTATTTACGTACGAAAAATACGTTTTACAACTTCAGACAAAGAAAAGAACCCTGACTATTACATCACCACAAACAAGGCGAAATTAGTTCCAGGAAAAAAAATAATCGTTGGAGCCAGCAACTTAGTCATTGCCGATATTCCAACCCCTTTGGTACTGCCTTTTGCCTATTTCCCTTTGGGTGAAAAAAGTGTTTCTGGATTTTTAATCCCTGCCTTTGACACGGGGAGTTCCAGTAGAGGAATTGGATTTCAAAACGGTGGCTACTACTTTGCCTTAAGTGATTACGTAGATTTGGCGGTAAGAGGAGATGCTTATTCCAATGGAAGTTGGAGTTTAAGGGCTTTTTCAAATTACAATTTAAGATATCGCTACAGTGGGAGTTTCAATATAAGTTTCGAGAATATTGTTCAGGGAATCCGGGGTTTTTCATCCTACAACAAATCAACGAATTTTAATGTTCGATGGAGTCATTCTCAAGATACCAAAGCAAATCCAAATGCAAGGTTTACGGCCTCTGTTAATCTTGGAAGTAGTCGTTTTTTTAGAGAGAGTTTAAACGAATTTAATACCAATCAGTTTTTAACAAATACCTTTAATTCTTCTATAAGTTACTCGAAAAGATTTGTGGGAACTCCTTTCAATCTTTCGGTTGCAGCAACGCATACACAAAATACCAATGACCAGTCTATAAACATGACCTTTCCTTCTGTAAATCTTACCATGTCAAAGATTTTTCCTTTTGAAGGAAAAGGAGGCATTAAGAAAAATCCGCTTCAGAAAATGGGATTTGACTATGCAATGCAGGGGGAATATCGAATTAACACAACGGAAGAGGAGTTCTTAACTTCGGCAATGTTTCAAACAGCAAAATCGGGAATCAAACACAGAACTGGAACGAGTACCAATGTAAAAGCTTTTCGATACTTTACAATATCTCCAAGCGTCTCTTATCAGGAGATTTGGAACTTCAACTACCTTAAAAAAACCTATAATGAAACTGATCAAGAAGTAATTACAGACACCATTAGTGGTTTTAAATCTTTTAGAGAATACAATACCGGGGTAAGTTTGTCTACCAATATTTATGGGACTTTTAAATTTAACAAAGGGCGTTTAAAAGCAATACGGCATACTATAAGACCTTCTATCTCCTACAATTATACGCCTGATTTTGCCCGAAGGTATGAAGAGCGGGTGCAACGAACTGCAGACCCTCTTGACATTGAAACTTACACTCCTTTTGATAATAACGTAGGTATTTATGGTGCACCAAATTCTGGATTAAGCAATTCTATTGGTATTTCCATCAACAATGTTGTGGAGGCCAAGATGGCACCTAAAGATCCAGATAGTGATGAAGAGGATAAAAAAATAACCATCTTAAACAACTTGAACTTCAGTACCGCCTACAATATCGCTGCAGACAGTTTGGGTTGGAGTAATTTAAACGTCAATGCGGGGACTCGATTATTTAATGATAAAATGGCCCTTAATTTCAACGCTTCATTAGATCCTTATCAAATAAATGAAGAAGGATTCTCTATTGATAAGTTTAATAAGAACATTTTCAGAATAGAAACGGCAAATTTATCGGCCAACTACAGTTTGTCGAGTGCTGATTTTAGTAAAAACAACGATGATAAAAACAAAACCAATAGTGGAAATGGGGCGCAAAACACACCTGATGTAATTGGTGGAAATATTAACCCAACCAATCGATTTGCACAAACGGGTGCCAACAATAACAACAATCAAAACAAAGAGGTTGAAACGGAGCTTTACAAGGCAGACATTCCTTGGAGCATCAATTTGGCTTATGCAGCAACCTACGCTAATAATGGAAGAACTCCGGGTGAAATACGAAGTCATTCGGTCATGTTTAGTGGAAACTTAGAATTATCACCCAAATGGAAAGTAGGTTATTCTTCAGGGTATGATTTAAAAGATGGAGCTTTTACTTTCTCCAGATTCAATTTCACAAGAGACTTGGACAGCTGGCAATTCAATTTTAATTGGGTACCATTTGGTAATATTTCATCCTATACCTTTTTTATTGGTGTAAAATCTACCGTATTGCAAGATTTAAAGTGGGATAAAAATAAGCCGCCAGATAGACGATTATTTTAGATAAAATAGCCTTGTCACGCTCTCTCTGACTAGAACAAAACATTTTAATTTTGAGAATTTAAAAAATGAAAAGAATAATTACTACTTCAAAAGCACCAGCACCCATAGGGCCTTACAACCAAGCCGTTCTTAGCGGAAACACCTTATACACCTCTGGACAAATTGCATTGCACCCAGTAACAGGCGCATTGATTTTAGAAAGTATTCAAGCGGAAACCACACAAGTCATGGAAAATATGAAAGCCGTCTTAGCAGCTGCCGATATGACTTTTGAAAATGTTATAAAAACCTCTATTTTTATATCTGACATGCATCACTTTGGAGAAATAAATGCCATCTACGGAACTTATTTTAACGAGGAAACTGCGCCTGCAAGAGAAACGGTAGAGGTGGCTAACTTACCGAAGTTTGTAAATGTGGAAATTAGTATGATCGCAATAAAATAATTTTCAGTAATCAACAACAAAAAACCTGATAGAAATTCATCTATCAGGTTTTTTTAGCACTTTTTGTTTCAACTACAATGTTGAAGCATATTCTATTAAGTCTACAATTTTTGTAGAATATCCCATTTCATTATCATACCAAGAAACAACTTTTACAAAGTTATCGTTTAAAGCGATTCCCGCATTTGCATCAAAAATAGATGTACGAGTATCTCCTACGAAGTCTTGAGAAACAATTAGGTCTTCGGTATATCCAAGAACACCTTTCATAGGTCCACTTTCTGAAGCCGCTTTCATAGCTGCACAAATTTCTTTGTAAGATGCTGATTTTTCTAACTTCACTGTTAAATCGACAACAGACACATCCATTGTTGGAACTCTAAAAGCCATTCCTGTCAATTTACCATTCATTGCAGGAATTACTTTCCCAACTGCTTTTGCAGCCCCTGTAGAAGAAGGAATGATGTTGTGAATTGCAGAACGCCCACCTCTCCAGTCTTTCATAGAAGGACCATCTACTGTTTTTTGAGTTGCAGTTGCCGCGTGAACTGTAGTCATTAAACCTTCAACAATTCCAAAATTATCGTTCAATACTTTGGTAATTGGTGCTAAACAGTTTGTTGTACAAGATGCGTTTGAGAAAATCTTTTGATCTGCAGTTAATTCTGTATTGTTTACTCCCATCACAAACATAGGTGTATGATCTTTTGATGGAGCTGATAAAACAACTTTTTTAGCACCTGCTTCTAAGTGCTTTCCTGCAGTCGCTTCGGTCAAGAAAAAACCTGTAGATTCGATTACATACTCTGCACCTACCTCATTCCACTTTAAGTTTGCTGGATCTCTTTCTGCTGTAATTCTAATTTCATTTCCATTTACAACCAACATGCCGTTTTTCACCTCAACAGTTCCATCAAATGCACCATGAACAGAGTCGTATTTTAGCATATATGCTAAATAATCAACCTCTAATAAGTCGTTGATGGCAACAACTTGTAAATTTTCTCTTTTCACTGCTGAACGAAAAGCCAATCTTCCTATTCTACCAAATCCGTTAATTCCTATTTTAATCATTTTATCGTAATTGTTATTATGTGGTCATTATATCTGACACACGAATTAATTCTTTATTTATTTTTGACTGTCCTTTGATGGCTTTTTCCAGAGGGGTCAATTGTATTTTGTCACTTAGCAACCCTACCATATAGTTCGATTTCCCTTCCAACAAACTTTCAACCGCTTTCACTCCCATTCTACTTGCTAAAACACGATCAAAACAAGAAGGTGAACCACCTCGTTGCATATGTCCTAGGACAGATACACGCACTTCATATTCCGGCAAATGTTCTTCCACGTAATCTTTTAGTTCAAAAACGTTTTTTCCTATTTTATCTCCTTCAGCTACGACTACAATACTGGATGATTTCCCGGACTCCTTACTTCTTCTTAAAGAATCTAAGAGTCGCTCTAAACCTAAGTCTTCTTCTGGTATTAAAATCTCTTCCGCTCCTGCACCTACTCCAACGTTCAAAGCGATATGACCAACGTCTCTACCCATTACTTCTACAAAAAATAATCGATTGTGTGAACTGGCTGTATCTCTAATTTTATCAATTACTTCAACAACCGTATTCAAGGTAGTATCGTACCCTAAGGTATGTGAAGTACCAAAAATATCATTATCTATGGTACCTGGTATGCCGATGACTGGAAAATTAAATTCTTGACTGAATATCATGGCCCCTGTAAAGGTTCCATCACCACCAATAGTTACCAAAGCATCAATTCCTGCGGCTTTTAAAGCATTGTAAGCTTTTTGCCTTCCTTCTTTAGTTCGAAAGCCATTGGATCTTGCCGATTTTAAGAAAGTCCCTCCTTTATTAATGATTCCTTTTACACTACGTGCATTTAAATTAATAAAGTCACCTTCTATCATGCCTTCATACCCACGATAAATTCCTGCGCATGCTATTTCGTGAAATGCACAAGCACGCACCACCGCTCTAATTGCAGCATTCATTCCTGGAGCATCTCCTCCTGAAGTTAGTACTCCTATTTTTTTAATTTTGTTCATATAATATTGTGTAAAAATACTTAATTTAAAGGATTCTAAAGAATAAAATGACGAAATCGTTTTCGACTTTAGGGACTATTTTTTTATAATAATATCACTGATTTTTATGTTTTTATTTTCGAAGATAGTCTATTAAAAAGGATTGCCTATTTTCGTCTTTTAAAAACGAAACTACAAATGAATCTGTCCAATCTTGATTATGGTATTATTATCAGTTTTTTTATGCTCTCTCTTTTTATAGGGTTTTGGGTCTCTAAAAAAGCGGGAAAAAACACTTCTGAGTATTTTTTATCAGGCAGAAATATGCCTTGGTGGTTATTGGGCGTTTCTATGGTAGCTACCACATTTGCCGCAGACACTCCAGGATTGGTAACTGAATTGGTTCGGAAAGAAGGTGTTTCTGGCAACTGGGTTTGGTGGGCATTTTTATTCACTGGAATGTTGACTGTTATTTTCTATGCAAAATTATGGCGAAAATCAGGGATCACAACCGACCTCGAATATTATGAAATAAGGTATTCCGGAAAAATGGCAGGTTTCCTCAGAGGATTTAGAGCGGTCTATTTGGGCATCATTTTTAATGTTGTAACAATGGCAGGAGTTTGCCTGGCAGGTGTAAAAATTGCAAACATACTTTTGGGTATCGACCAAGGAGAAATGCTAGTCTACGCTTCAATAATTGTAGTCATTTACGCTTCTTTAGGGGGCTTAAAAGGAGTCCTGATTACCGATTTTGTACAATTTTTAATTGCAATGATTGGTTCTGTTTGGGCAACCATATACATCCTAGATTTGCCAGAAATTGGTGGATTGACAAACTTATTATCGCATGAAAATGTTAGCGGTCAATTAAATATGTTGCCCGATTTTTCTGATACTGAGGCATTGGTTACCTTATTTATTATTCCCTTAGCAGTGCAATGGTGGAGCACTTGGTATCCGGGTGCAGAACCTGGAGGTGGTGGTTATATTGCCCAGAGAATGCTTGCTGCAAAAGATGAAAAAAACGCAACGTGGGCAACACTATTTTTCAACTTTGCACATTATGCGGTACGTCCTTGGCCATGGATTTTGGTCGGATTGGCTTCTTTAGTAATTTTTCCAACATTGACAGATGTCAATGCTGCTTTTCCAAATCTACCTTCAGCAATGCAAGGACACGATGTAGCTTATGCTGCAATGATGACCTATTTGCCAGCAGGATTGATAGGAATTGTTTTAACCTCTTTAATAGCTGCATTCATGAGTACCATTTCTACGCAATTAAATTGGGGAAGTTCCTATGTAGTCAATGATTTATATGCCCGTTTTATAAACAAAGAAGCTTCAGAAAAGCAAAAAGTAATTGTTGGAAAACTAACCACCGTTCTCTTGATGATCTGTGCGGCTACGTTTTCTTTTTACTTGCAGTCTGCCAAAGATGTTTTTGATTTGTTATTGCAAATTGGTGCAGGGACCGGTTTGTTATTTATTGTAAGATGGTTTTGGCATCGAATCAATCCGATGAGTGAGATAGCAGCTATGGCGATTTCATTTATGGTTGCTCTTTTCTTTTTTATCAATGGGAAACAAGAAGTTCCATGGATCGAAATTGCAGGTCATTGGCAGTTGATCATCGGGGTTTTAATTACAACTTTTGGATGGGTTTCTGTTACTTTACTTACAAAACCATCCACGAAAGAAACACTAGATTCGTTTGATAAATTAATTTTTGATGGAGCTGATAAATTTAATAATATTGGGTTTAAAATAGTTGCTTTCTTTGCAGGGATTGTTGGCGTTTACAGCTTTTTATTTGCAACTGGAAATTGGATTTATGGAGAAACATTGATTGCTGCTATCCTGTCATTGCTCTCCTGTCTTTGTGTTTTTATTCTGATAAAAATATGGAAGAAAATCGCTTAACTTTTAAAGTTAATTGAAGTTGATTAATTGCTTGTTTTTAGAAAGTCCTGTATTTTTTTCAAGTACTTTTTTTGCTATTTTTTTAGGTTTTTGAGCGCCTATTTTCTGAAGAAATTCAGCGAATGTGTTAAAATTTACCTGATAAGAAAGTCCAACTCCTTGCGTGTAACCTTCCTCTTCTGCCGAATATTGAATTTCGTTTTGTCGATTAAAAATTACTCCTCTAAAACTCCCTTCTTTGTTTAATAATACCTCAACTTTTACTTCTCCAATTACGCTGGATTGTGTTTTGGTTCCTACAGGCACCCCCACTTTTCCATTAATTATGACTCTATCATTTAGGTTGGTACTCACAGACACATCTACCTGATTGTCAACATCCAATCTATCTGTATCACTATTATCAACACCTTGAACGTAATCAACACCAAATGTAAACTTACTGTCTGGACTGTTCATTAAATTAGAAAACGCGGCTGTTATGGCATTGGAAGCTGTCGTTGTAATAGCCGAAGTACTATCAAAATTTATTTTATCGGGATTTACAAAACTCCCTAGGGTTAATAAAGAGATAAATTGTGTTGTTTTTTCATTAACATTGTTATCATTCAAAATAAATTCTAATTCTGTTGCAATCGCAGGATCTACATTTGCTAACTCGATATCCAATTCTTGTTTGGAACTAAACAAACCGCCCGTTATTTTAGTCACAAGATCTACCTCAATATTTCTGCTAGAATTGAAATTCTGTAAAAGTGTGGCGGGGTTTGCTCTCGCTTTATAAACGGCTGCAACATTTAAGTTGGCTTCATAAGGGTTCCCGTTCCAAGAAACAGTCCCTCCTTTTTGTATGACAAAAGGCCTATTGACTAAGCCTCCATATTTGAAATCATACACACCATTATCTATGGTGTAATCTCCAAAGATATTAAACTTTCCTCGGGTATTAATTTGAATATTAATCGCCCCAGAACCAAACCCGGATAACTGACTCCCATACACCTCATCGATCACAACTTGCATTTTAGCCGCTTTGGTTACCTCTAAATTTATATTTAAAGAAAGTCCTTTTAGGGCATCTTTTGCTAATTCTTTCTGTCTGTCAGCCACTTTTAATGTGTCCGATTTAAAATGAATGAGCTTGTAACTATTTACGGTTTCAATGTCTTTTAAAGGAACTACGAAAACAGTTCCGGGTTGGGTACTTCCGTTGATGTCAATAGTTAATTGGTCTGTTAAACCACTAATCGTTGCCGTTCCTTTTAAAAACCCAGTGCCAAAGTACTGTGCTTCTTCGGTATCTTGAGTATCCAACACTAATAAATTGTCGGTTTCAATTTCTAAATTTAAGAACCATTGATTAAAATTTTGATGGGTAATTTGCCCTTGTAATCTCCCTCTGGTTTGCTTTTTGGCATCCAATAAATTAATATTTTCTAAAAGAAACGATTGCCCGTCCAACTTTATAAGCGATGCTCCATCAAAGTTGTAATCTACATTTAAATAGGGAAATAGCATTCCTGCATCCTGCAATCTTAAAACACCTTGCATTTCTGGATTCCCAACAAAACCAGACAATTGAAATGCCCCACTTGCTTCCCCTCTTATGGCCGACAACACATTTTTACCTAAAGGACTGAAAGCATTTAAACTAAAATCTTCTAAGAAGACATTCAAATCTATAAGTGGTTTTTTACTTGAAAAATCTAAATCCCCATTTGCAGCAATGCTTTTTACTTTTTCATTTTTCAGAGAAACTTCCACCTTGTATTTTTCATAGGAATTATCTCCAACAATATTTAATGACAAATCACCTTGTTTAAAATCATTGATCTCAAAATCATTGATCAACACAGTGGCTTCAGGTTTATAAACACCATCCTTTTGAACAAAATCTAGATTCCCTGAAAGCACACCTTTCAATGCCAAACTATCAATATCTGGCAAGAAACTCTCTAAGTTAACATTTGTAAAATCTGCAAATAACAATTTTTCTGTTGGGCCCTTCAAGCTTCCTTCAAATTCAATTTTTTGCTCATTTGAGGTGATTTCAAATTGACTAAAATTAAACGCATTCGTGTTTAAATCAAATGTTATTTTATCTGTGTATTGATTGTTTGGATTAATTTTCCAGACGTTATCTCTAAAATTGAAGGAAGATTCTTGAAAAGCAACTACGGATTCTCCTTTGGGATTAATCGTATAATAAAAATCTAAGTTGAATTCTTCGTCATTGAGTTTTCCGCCTTCAAAAACAGATTTAAAATACAAGGTATCGTTATCGGTTCTATTTAAAAAATTCAACTTGGAAAGCTTGTAATACTTTGTATTGAGTTCAGATGCGGTTAAACTGGTGTTAAATAATGGATTCTGATTGTCTGTAAGCAGTTTAACATCTTTAATTTCGTTCCCAAAAACTTCAATTCTCGGGGACGTAATGTTTAATTTTAATTGGCTTTTATTTGAAACAATTTTTCCTTTGATTTTCGTTTTATCATGTATATAGATTTCTGGGAAAAATGCATTTACAATTTGATTATATACTGTAAAATTAAAATCTAAAAACTGATTTTTAGCGACCTTATAGGGTTTGTAATTTGTATATATACTTCCCAAAGCGTTTTGTGCAACAGGCGACAATTCTGAAAAAGTAAAATTACCCGACAAGAATCCATTCGCAATGTCGTTAGAGCTTATTTCAATTCGTTTTACCTGGTCTTTTAAAGAAGAAGCAACGCGAAACTCTTGAAAGTGAAACGCTTTGTCAGGATTCGTATAAGAAACGTCTTTAAAAGTGGCATTTCCAAGAATATCATCAAAGGTATTTCCAGTAATATTGACATTTATTTCCCCCTCTAAAATTGCTGTAGCATCTCTTGTAAACAGCTTGGTTTCTTTCAAATTTAAAGAGGCGATTGTTGCTGTTGCATTGAATTTGTGCATGGATTGAGAGAGGTCTGCTAAGCCATTAAAATGCATTTTAAGATGCGCATCATCTACCAACAAGTTTCCAGTAAACTTATTGTTTTGATACATTGCAGCTACCTCCATATTGGAATAGGCATAATTATTAAATTCAAATTTAGAAACAGTACCTTCAAAAAAAGTATTCAAGGATGCAGCTTGAAACCCACGTCCACTCACATTTCCTTCCAAAGTAAATCTTCCCAAGATGGGGTTGTCTATAAAGACGCCTAGATCAAAATTACTAAAAGTAAGATCCCCTTTGTAGGTAGCAGAATCGATATTGCTTCTATTATCAATTTCAAAATCAGCCTGCAGCGTTCCAATTTCAGAATTCAATTGGATGTTTGCTGACACTTGCTCTGAAGTGACAGCAACCAATCCATTTACATCAAATCTCCCCAATCGAGATAAGGTTGGAGGCAATGCATTTTCTAGCAGATTTGGAAGTAGGTTTTTAAGTTTTAAAGACGTTGCAGACACCTGCGCTAAATCTCCTTTAAAAAGAAAAGGTTTGTTGGTGTTTATTGAATTTACAATCATAAAATCTCCAGAAACTTTTAGCCCATTTTCAGAATTTAGGCGTAAATTTTGAATGTTTAAATCATTCAGTTTCCCAGAGAGGTTTGCACTAAAATTTAAAACATCATCTCCACGAACTTCAGCATACAACTTTTTTAAATCAAGTACCGAAAATGAACTATTTTTAAAAGTTGCTTTAATTTTTACCTTGTTGTTAAAGTCTTTCAAATCTTCTCGATCGTACCTAAAAAAAACATCCCCTAAAATCTTAGAATTTCGGGTTTGTAAAGTGGTCTGCTTAAAGTCCATTCCGCTCAGTGAATACCGAAAATTTGTTGTCAGGTTTGTCACCTGCAAACCGTTTGATTCTGTAAAATAAAGCCCTCTAATATTTGCGTTTACATTGGGACCAATAATGGAAAAATTTTGCAGATTTCCCCCAATTTTTGAGGCACTGTATTTTAAAGATTTTTTATCATTCGCATTGGTCAATTTATAATTTAAGTTGTTAAAATAGATATTCGAGGTCTCAAGAACAAAAGGGCTTCGTAAAGAATCCCTTGAAATATCGGTATCAAAACTATTTATAAAAACACTTAAATTATCCTCTTGCTCCCCTTGGTAAGTTTTCATATGAAAATGAGCATCTTCAAGAGAAATACTTTTTAACTTCACTGCTCCGTCGAGAATTTTTTTTGCATTGAGCAAAGATGTGGAGAGTCTATTGACAAAAATTAAAGTATCTTGATGATGATCTCGAATTTCAATACCTTTTAATTGTACCGTTCCCAAAAAAGACAAATCAACTTTTTGAATTAACAAATCGGTACCAAAATCTTCATTGAGCGAGTTCGTTGTGTATTTTGCTAATTTTGTTTGCACAAAAGAAGTTGATAATAGAATGATGATCAAGAAAAGAAAAAGCACAATGTACTTGAACAGCTTTAATGGTATTTTGTAGTATTTTTTGATCGGTTGTAGTATTAGGTTATTGGAGTTTCCAGCAAATCTTATCAAAAACATTGCCCGTGTTACAAAGAACGTCCAAATATAACAAACTATTAAATTTCTATTCTTAAAAAACGGTTACATCATAAAAAATAATCATTAATTTTGTAGCACAAAAGTACGATTTCATGCAAAACGACTACATTCTAGGGATTGAATCTTCTTGTGACGACACGAGTGCTGCTGTCATCTGTAACGGCAAAGTATTGAGTAATGTTGTTGCCAATCAAGAAGTACATTCAAAATACGGCGGCGTTGTTCCAGAATTGGCCTCAAGAGCCCATCAACAAAATATGGTCCCCGTAGTACAACAAGCAATCGAAAAAGCAGGGATTAAAAAGGAAGACTTATCAGCCATTGCATTTACAAGAGGCCCTGGTTTAATGGGTTCACTCTTGGTAGGGACTTCTTTTGCAAAATCCTTGGCACTGGGTCTCAAGGTTCCATTGATTGATGTAAACCATATGCAGGGGCACATCTTAGCACATTTTATAGTGGAAGAAGGAAGTAAGATTCCCCCCTTTCCTTTTATTTGCTTAACCATCAGCGGTGGACATACACAGATCGTAAAAGTTACAGACCATTTTGATATGGAAATATTGGGGGAAACCATCGATGATGCCGTTGGAGAAGCTTTTGACAAATCTGCAAAAATATTAGGCCTCCCTTATCCTGGTGGACCCTTCATAGACAAGCATGCTCAGTTAGGGAACCCAAAAGCTTATACCTTTACAAAACCAAAAGTAGGTGATATGGATTTTAGTTTTAGTGGTTTAAAAACTGGAATTCTGTATTTTATTCAGAAACAACAACGAATCAATCCCAATTTTATCGCAGAGAACTTAAATGATATTTGTGCATCCATTCAATATACTATTGTTGAAATCTTAATGGATAAACTTAAAAATGCCGTGAAACATACTGGCATCCAACACATTGCAATTGCAGGGGGAGTATCTGCCAATTCAGAAATTAGAAAAAGGCTATCTACTGCAAACAAACATTTTGGATGGACAACCTACATCCCAAAATTTGAATACACCACAGACAATGCGGCAATGATTGCAATTACTGGTTATCTTAAGTATTTGAATAACGAATATGCAGACCAGAACATCAGTGCTAAAGCACGATTAAAAGTCACCGAATAATTTATCTTTCCCGCAGACATGAACGCTTTTAAACATCGGATTCAATTTTTTTTTCAGTATTATTTTTTATGGATTGTCTTCTTTTTCTTTGCGCGCATCTTTTTCTTGCTCTTTCATTACAACGACAGTTATCAACTGGGATTTTATGAAGTTTTAAAAACATTTGCTTACGGGTTTAGATTGGATGCTTCTTTCACTGGCTATCTGTCTGTACTTCCTTTTGTCTTTATTTTAATGTCGCTTTTTGTCCCTAAAAAGGTGATTTCAATTTTAATCAAATTTTTCACCTATTCAGCCATTATTCTCATCAACTTGTTCATGGTTATTGATGCCTCGCTTTATCAATCTTGGGGGGTACGAATAGACAATACATTGCTCAACTATTTAAATACTCCAGAAATCATGTGGGCCACAGCCTCTGCTTTTCAAATCATCTCTGGAACATTTATTTGGCTGTTGTTTTCAGGCTGTTTCATTCAATTGTTTAAAAAACGAATCAACAAAGAAATTAAAAGACTATCAACAGGGAATTATCTTGCAATACCATTTCTTTTCATCCTCATTGCTGCGTTAATTCTTCCAATTAGAGGGGGGCTTCAAACAATCCCAATTAACCAGAGCAATGTATATTTTTCCAACAATATGTTTGGAAATCATGCAGCTGTTAATTTTATGTGGAACTTCACACATGCTATTTCGAGTGAAGTTTCTACAAAAAATCCTTACAAGAAATTTGACCCCTCTGTAGCCAATCAAATAATAAATTCTAGACAAAAAAAACTGTTTAAAAGTAGTAACGACACTATTTTAAACACCAAAAAACCAAACGTTATTTTAATTATTTGGGAAAGTTTAACGGCCAAACTGGTAGGTTCCATTGGCGGAGAACCTGATGTAACAACAAACTTAAATCGATTGTCCAAAGAGGGGGTTTTGTTTACCAATTTCTATGCAAACGGAGACCGAACTGACAAGGGTTTGATTGCCATTTTAAGTGGCTACTATCCGCAAACGAACAAAAGTATTATCAAGATCCCAAATAAAAACAGCAGCTTACCCATGCTCACCAAAAGTATGATTGCTGCGGGGTATGACACCTCTTTTTACTATGGCGGTGACTTGAATTTTGGAAATATGAATACCTATTTAAGAAATGCTGGCGTTACTAAATTTATTGATGGCAGTTCCTTTGATAAAAAAGATTGGAATTCGAAATGGGGTGCACATGACCATGTGTTTATGGAAAAATTTGCAGCGGATCTCAGCCAAACACAAAAAAAGCCGTTTTTTAAAATTGCGTTAACATTGACCAGTCATGAGCCTTTTGAGTTTCCGGACAGCTATAAATTTGGGAAAGACACAGAAGAGAATAGATTTCGTAGCTCACATGCTTACACGGATAAAACAATTGGTAAGTTTATTGAAAGTGCAAAAAAACAAGCTTGGTGGGACGATACACTAATTGTGATTATGGCCGATCATGGACATCGTTCTCCAAAACACGAGGGCGTTTTTAATGCTCCCAAAAAGTTTAAAATCCCAATGCTATGGCTTGGAGGTGCATTGCAAAAAAAGAATGTACAAATCAATACCATTGCATCACAAGTAGATTTCTCCTATACGCTTTTGGATCTTTTGGACATTGACAATACTGAGTTTAAATGGAGTAAGCATATTTTTAACAACGATGAAAGTCAGTATGCGCACTATATATTTAACAATGGATTTGGAACGCTGGATAAAGAGGGCGTTTTCGCTTATGACTTTGTAAGCAACAAACCCATCCTTCAAAAGGGGGCTTCATTTCACAGCTTAGATTCTTTAGGAAAAGCAATTACTCAAGATGCTTATCAAGATTTTATTGAAAGATAAAACCTCAAAAAAAGCGCATTTTGAACAATTCTAAATACTAAAAAACAAGAATAGTTGTACTCATTTTACCTGTTTTATCCCTAAATTTGTACTCTAAAAAAAAAGCATCCGTTCAGATGAAAAAAATAATCAGTTTTTTGTATTCCACACGTTTAATGGCTATTTTATTTGTGCTTTATGCCACCGCAATGGGCGTAGCTACATTTATAGAAAATGACTTTGGCACACAAACTTCGAAAGCATTAATTTACAATGCTTGGTGGTTTGAATTGATCATGGTTTTTTTCGTAATTAACTTTTTTGGAAATATTTTCAGATACCGTTTGCTTCGAAAAGAAAAATGGCCCGTATTGTTGTTTCACGTATCTTTTTTATTGATTTTAATTGGTGCAGGAATCACACGATATATTGGGTACGAGGGGGTAATGCCTATAGACGAAGGAGAAACCACCAATTCATTTCTTTCAGAAACCACCTATTTAAATGTGGTGATTGATGACAATGTAGATCAGGCTCCAAAAATTCATAAAAAAATGTTGCTTTCTGCTTGGGGAAAAAACAATTTTGAATTTGATACTTCTTTTGGAAGAAATCGCAATGCGCAACAAGAAATTAACTTCAAATTAGTGGATTACATTCCATGGGCTGAGAAAAAACTTGTTCTTGATGAAAACGGAGAAGAGCATTTGTTTTTTGTAGAATCCTCTGAAGGTTCTCGACACGAACATTACATTAAAAAAGGGACCATACAAAATATTCACGGAATTTTAGTAGGCTTCAATGCCCCAAATCAAAATGCAAGTGTGAACTTCTTTAAAGAAAATGGCAGTCTTAAAATGGTCACCAAAGAAAGTGGTGATTGGTTTCGAATGGCAGACCAAAAAAGAGGACTGGTTGTGAAAGATTCTGTCCAGAATTTTCAATACTTAACACTTCATAATGTTGCTGGTCTTCAATTTGTAATTCCAAAACCCGCAGAAAAAGGCACCATACAAATGGTGAGTGGTCCTAAAGACGACACAAAATTGGATGTGGTAATTTTTGACATCACCACAAACAATGTAACAGAGAGGGTAACATTAACAGGAGGGCAATACAACACACAAGGCGCCAAAGAGGTAACCGTAGCAAACTTAAACTTCAGAATGCTCTATGGTTCCAAGTTTTTAGAAACCCCTTTTAAAATTAAATTAAACGATTTTCAATTAGAAAAGTATCCTGGGTCTGAAAATGCGGCATCATTTGCAAGTGAAATAACGGTAATTGATCCCAATGAAACTTTTGATTACAGAATCTTTATGAACAACATTCTCGACTACAAGGGATATAAATTCTTTCAAGCCAGTTATGACTTGTCGGGTGAAGTAGAACAAACACGACTTTCTGTAAATCATGATTTTTGGGGTACCTTTGTTACGTACCTTGGGTACTCTATGTTGTACTTTGGAATGATTAGCCTCTTTTTTGCCAAACATACTCGTTTTGACGATTTAAAGAAATCGCTGAAAAAATTGCAACGAAAAAAATCAACCATAGCCGTCATCGCCTGTTTCTTGTTTTTCAATGTTTCAAATGCACAACAATCTGTAAATCAGCAACAAAGAAGAATTACAGACCAACAAATTGATTCAATTTTAAAAGCGAATCTGGTGGCCGAATCACATGCTGAATCGTTCAGCAAATTGATCATACAGGATGCGGGAGGGCGAATGAAACCCGCTCATACCTTTGCCTCAGAATTGGTTCGAAAAGTAAGCCAGACAAACAATTTTAATGGCATGAAACCAAGTCAGGTTTTAATGTCTATTATTGAAAATCGCCTCTTATGGTTTGAAGTCCCATTTATTTATTTAGAAAAAGGAAACACACAAATAAGGGCCATTTTGGGGCTAGAAGAAAAGGCGAAATATGCGCGTTTGTCGGATTTTTATGATGCCAAAGGAAATTCTAAAATAGATCGTTATATCCAAGAGGCACAAAAGAAAAACATTCAGAATAAATTTGAGAAAGATGTCATAAAAATTGGAAGACGCTTGTGGTTATTTAATTCTGCTTTGATGGGAAGTGTTTTAAAAATATACCCAATTCCTGGAGATGAAAACAACAAATGGATATCGCAACCAGAAGTATCAAGAGTGAAATTTAAAGCCCTTGATTCTATTTTTGTACGACAATCACTACCCGCCTATGTACAGGTTTTGCAAGAAGCAAAAAAGACACAAGATTATACTTTCGCAAATAAAATATTGTCTCGTATCAAAAGTTTTCAAAAAGAAAAAGGGAGCGCTGTATATCCATCTGACAACAAAATAGAATTAGAAATTCTTTACAATAATTACCAGCCTTTTTTAACCCTTTCAAAACTGTATGGAGTCCTGAGTTTGTTCTTGATCATCTTCGTAATCTCACAAATATTCTACACCAAAAGATGGCTCAATTTATTGGTAAAGGCCTTAATTTGGGTTGCAGGTGGGTTCTTTGCATTGCATACTTTAGGGTTGATTTCTCGCTGGTTTATTAGTGGAAATGCGCCATGGAGTAATGCCTACGAATCAATAATTTATGTCGCTTGGGCTGTAATGCTCTTTGGATTGACCATGGGAAGAAAATCCTCACTAGCATTGACTGCTGCTACCTTTTTGACAGCAATTACATTGGCTTTTGCGCACCAAAACTGGTTGGATCCTGAAATTGCAAACCTTATGCCAGTACTAAATTCCTGGTGGTTATTGGTACATGTGTCTATTATTGTTGCAAGTTATGGTCCTTTTTCACTCTCGATGATTTTAGGAATTTTTGTACTCTTTTTAATCGTGTTTACCACAAAAAAGAATCGAAAAAGAATGGACATCAATATTAAAGAGCTAACTGTTATTAATGAAATGGCTATGACCGTTGGACTGGTTATGCTAACGATTGGTAACTTTTTAGGCGGAATGTGGGCCAATGAAAGTTGGGGCCGTTACTGGGGTTGGGATCCAAAAGAGACTTGGGCTCTAATTTCCATCATGCTCTATGCATTTGTGTTGCACATGCGCTTAATCCCTGGGTTAAGAGGAAGATTGGCCTTTAATTTTGCCGCTGCCTTTGTATATCTATCGATCATGATGACCTATTTTGGAGTTAACTTTTACCTATCAGGATTGCATTCCTATGCAAGTGGTGATAAGCAAGTAACACCAAGGGAAGCATATATTTATATTGGTTTTATACTGATCCTTTTTGCCCTTGCCAGCTTCAAATACAAAAAATATTATAAAAAGTAAACATCCGTTTTTTCATTTAAAAATGTATTTTTGCTATTCATTAAAAACAAAACATGTTCAATAAAAACATAAAAATCGTACTAGCAGTCTTCATTACTATTTGGGCTATCTATGAATTTAGCGTATTCAATATCATGAACGGAATTTCTATTTTGTTCTTGGCAGGTATATTCATTTTATTATACTTTAAAAATGAATTTATCTTATTGTCTTTCTTACAATTGCGAAAACAAAATTTTCCTGGAGCACAAAAATGGTTGGGGTATATTAAAAATCCATCTGCAACATTGACCAGAAAACAAGAAGGATACTACAATTACTTACACGGTATCATGCTATCCCAAACAAACATGACGCAAGCCGAAAAGTACCTTAAAAAGGCTGTAAAATTGGGCTTGGCAATGAATCATGATTTGGCGATGGCGAAATTACAACTGGCAGGAATTGCGATGACAAAAAGACGCAAACGTGAAGCTACGCTTTTAATGGCAGAAGCAAAAAAATTAGATAAACATGGAATGCTAAAAGAACAAATGACCATGATGAAACAACAAATGAAGAAGATTTAATTCTTTTCTTAAATTAAAAAAAACCGCTTTCGCGGTTTTTTTTTGGTCAAAGGTTTTAGATGTGATCCCTTTGTTGGTTTTATAATCTGATTAAAAATGAGTGGGATCACTTTAATCGGGTCAATGTAAGGTCTTCATTGTATTGTAAAATAAACAATCCTTTGTTTTGGGTGGTTTCAAAAAGTTGTTTGCTATAATTAAATTTACTTTCTACTCGGTAAGAAGCGCCTTTTTTGAAGGTTTCTTTTAAGGAGGTACCTGAAGCCAAACGCACTAGAATGTCATAGGTAATGTCAAAACCTTTGGTTGCATAAAAGGAAGGCAAAGAATTATTTTTAGCAACATACTGTTGGTTGAATGTTTTTGTGAATTCAGAATTTTCATCTACAAAACGATCATTGACATAGGTGAAACCTACACGTGCCAGTTTATTATCATCAATTTTATCAAACGCTTTCCCTTTGTCCATAGAGAACACTTTGGCGGTAATGGAATCTGGCAAGCTAATAAGGCTATTAATCGCATCAGACACAACCACATTGTCAGAAGTTGCCAATACAACCCAATTGTTGGTTAATTGCTTAAAAACTTCTAAAAATCGTTCTTTCTCAATGTAACCGTCTACTGCTTTTAAGAGTTGCACTTCGTTTAATGAATCTACATCTTGTAGTATTTCACTCATTTTTGAAGCATGGAATTCTGATTCCAAATCGCCATCACTCACAATAGTAATGGTACCTTCTTCAAATACCTCTTTGATATGTGTCGCGATGGCTTCACTAAAAACAGCCTTATCGGGAGCTGTTTTTATAATTTTGGAAGATTTAAAATTTGATTGATTTTTGGAATATACTGGAAAAACAAGAGGAGTCTCCACTTCATTTGCAACGACTACTGCTTCTTCTGAATACAAAGGACCAATAATTACATCATTTAGGTCCAAATCATTTTCTTCTAAAACAGTTCTTATTTTACTGCTATTTCGTTCTGTATCATAAACATTTAACTCAATCGGAACGCCTTGTGATCTTAAAGAATCGATAGCGAGTTCTGCCCCCATGTAAAAATCCGTCACATAGTTTGCCAATCTACTATTGTCAAAAATTTCATCTGCAGCTACCGTATCGTATTCTGAAACTCTAAAGGGAAGCAATAAGGCAACTTTTAGAGAAACACCTTCTCCAATTTCATCGTTGTAAACAATCGTTTCATTGGCATTTTCTTCAATATGTTTGACTTTAATTTTTTGAAATAATTTCAATCCATCAGAGAGTTCGGGGTTTAATGAAATTAATGCCGCTTTGGAAACATTGTAGAAACGAGTTAAATTGTAAAAGGTATCGCCTTTTTTCACTTCATGAATCAAGAATTTTTCAGCATCCTCATTAGTATTGAGCACTATGGAATCCTTGTCAACCTCCACGATACTTTCTTGTTGCTTTTTTCTAAAAGTCTCTTTTTGCGCATTTGCCGTTGCTAGTGACTTGGTGTTTGGTACAATAATGATGGTGTTGGGAGCTGGTCTTCTTCTTACATCTGGATTCAAACGTCGCAAATCTTTGGTCTTTATATCCAGTTTACGAGCAATGGATCGCATGGTTTCTCCTTTGGCTACTTTGTATTCTACATATTTTTTTTGCTGACCACAAGAAACAGCAAAGGTTAGTAAGCAAAAAAACAAGATTAGTTTCAATTCTCTCATAAGCAGCAATGTTTTTTTTATTCCCATTCTATTGTAGCAGGTGGTTTTGAACTTATATCATAAACAACTCGGTTTACACCTTTCACTTTATTGATAATGTTATTTGACGTTTTCTGCAAAAACTCATAGGGTAAATTCACCCAATCTGCCGTCATCCCATCCGTACTTTCTACAGCTCTTAAAGCCACTACTTTTTCATAGGTTCTCTCATCGCCCATCACACCAACTGAATTTACTGGCAACAACATGGCACCTGCTTGCCAAACTTTGTCATAAAGACCGTGGGCTCTTAATCCATTAATAAAAATAGCATCTACATCTTGTAAGATACGTACTTTCTCTGGAGTTACATCTCCTAAGATACGGATTGCGAGTCCGGGTCCTGGAAAAGGATGACGCCCTAGCAACGCTTTATCAATTCCCATAGAGGCACCTACTCTTCGCACCTCATCTTTAAAAATCATACGTAAGGGCTCCACAATTTTAAGCTTCATAAAATCTGGTAATCCTCCAACATTATGATGACTTTTAATAGTTGCAGAAGGTCCTCCGGTTGCAGAAACAGATTCAATTACATCCGGATAAATGGTTCCTTGCGCCAACCATTTTACATCTTTAATTTGATTTGCCTCATCATCAAAAACTTCAATAAATGCGTTTCCAATGGCTTTTCTTTTCTTCTCTGGATCGGAGAGTCCTGCCAAAGCTGTTAAAAAACGTTCGGAAGCATCTACACCTTTAACGTTCAATCCCATTCCTTCGTACTGGGCAAGTACACTTTCAAATTCATTTTTACGTAAAAGTCCGTTATTTACGAAGATACAATACAAATTTTTACCAATTGCTTTGTGCAAAAGCACTGCCGCTACGGTAGAATCTACCCCGCCTGAGAGTCCCAAAACCACTTTATCATTGACTACTTGGTCTTGTAAGGATTGCACGGTACTTTCTACAAAAGAATCGGGCGTCCAGGTTTGCGCTACTTGAGCTATTTTTACCAAGAAATTTTCTAACAATTGTTTTCCATCGGAAGAGTGATACACTTCTGGATGAAATTGAATAGCAAAGGTAGCTTCGCCTTCAATTTTATAGGCCGCATTTTCAACATCTTTTGTGCTGGCTAATAAAACAGCGTTGTCTGGCAGTTCTTTAATGGTATCTGAATGACTCATCCAAACCTGACTTCCCTCAGAGATATTTTCAAAGAAAATTTCTTCGTTCTTGATGTAAGACAAATTTGCACGACCGTACTCTCGCGTATTGGAAGGGGCCACCTTTCCTCCCGAAAAATGAGCCAAGTATTGGGCTCCATAACACACCGCTAACAAGGGTTTTTTACCTCTAATTTCTGAGAGATCTGGATGCAGTACAGCTTCTGAACGTACAGAATTTGGACTTCCGGATAAAATAACCGCTTTAAAGTCTACTAAATTTTTTGGGGGTTTATTGAAAGGATGAATTTCACAGTAAATGTTTAATTCTCTTACGCGTCTCGCAATTAGTTGTGTGTATTGCGAACCGAAATCTAATATAAGTACGTTGTGTTGTTGCATGCGCAAAAATACTATTTCAGTTTAAATTCTGATACTGAAAAAAGGTATTTTTTATAGGATTTTCATATTTTTTGAAAAATTGCCTGCATTCTTTATCATTAGTAACGATAAACAACTGCATTGATGTTCATTCCAGCACCAACGGATGCCAAAATAATAACATCTCCTTTTTGAACTTCTTGATGGACCACATTTCCTTTCAATACCAAATCCAATAAGGTAGGAACGGTAGCAACAGAACTGTTCCCCAAAGTGTGAATGCTCATTGGCATTACCGCTTCAGGTACTGGTTGTTTGTACAATCGATAAAAACGTTTGATAATGGCTTCATCCATTTTTTCGTTGGCTTGATGAATGAAGATTTTTTTTACGGCAGCGATCGAAATCCCACTTTTATCCAAGGCAGTTTTCATCGCAGTGGGAACGTTTGTGAGGGCAAATTCATAAATTTTACGACCATGCATTTTAATATACCGTACATTTTTGTCTGCTTTTCGGTCATTGGATGCACCAAAAAACAAATGATAAGCTTCGTCTTTGGAGAATGTTTGTGTAGCATGGCTTAAAATTCCTGAGTCTTGATTTTCAGTAGCTTCCACAATACATGCACCAGCACCATCGCTATAAATCATCGAATCTCGATCTACCTTATCTACTACTCTTGAGAGAGTTTCTGCTCCAATAACTAAACATTTTTTTGCAATTCCTGCTTTTATAAATGCCTGGGCTTGGATAACACCTTCTATCCACCCCGGACAACCAAATAGAATATCATAAGCGACACAATTGGGGTTATTAATTCTAAGCAAGTGTTTCACTCTGGTTGCCAAACTGGGTAAAATATCACTTTGAATTGCACCACTTTGTATATCTCCAAAGTTATGAGCTACAATAATATAATCCAACGATTCAGGATCTATTTTAGCATCTTCAATCGCTTTTGTTGCAGCGAAAAAACCCAAATCAGATGTCGTAAAATGAGGCGCTGCGTACCTTCTTTCTTCAATCCCTGTAATCATTTTAAACTTCTCAATAATGACTTGATTCCCATTGGAAAAATCACTGCCATCTGGATGTAAGAAATGACTGTCTATAAAATTGTGATTCTCTTTTTTTATGGTTGGAATGTAAGAACCTGTTCCTGTAATCTTTGAAAAAATCATGTTTGGAGTATTGGACACTCAAAAATAAAGAAATTAGATTTGTAAAACGTAGATTCTACCTAGTAATGGTAAGTTCAAACGCACAAATTGGAATCCAACAACGCCCCAAAGTAAAACCCGTTTTTCATACAAATTCCTCCTAACCCTTGATGAACAGCACTATAGCAGCAGCTCTATCTTTTATCTTAAACGCAGTCAAAACTTTAAACGGACTCACAACTAGCTCAAATAAATACGATATCCAACGGATAAAATGAGCTTTAAAGTGAATGTGAATTTGATTGCTATTTGAAATTACTGTGCCTTATTTTTTTTGATTCAGCAGGCTTCCAATAAAATAGTCTGCCAAAAACCGCAGATTAGTGGAGCGGGTCTATTTGATGCTTGACAAGAAGTTCCTCAAAAAACGAAACCTAAAGATAGGAGCTATCAAATGAGAAAGGCAATAAAGAAAGTAATGAATTTGTTTTTACAACCTCCCCAAATTCCCCCATAAAAAGTACTTGCATGGGTTCTTTTTGGTTGATCTCATATTCAGACAATGTCTGTCTACAAGCACCACAAGGACCTATGGGTTTGTCAACGCTGGTAATGGATGAACTTGCAGATATTGCTAATTTTTTAATTTTAACACCTGGAAAATCAGAACCTGCTTTCCAAATAGCCACTCTTTCTGCACACATTCCAGAGGGATACGCAGCATTTTCTTGATTATTTCCTAAAACAATTTCATTGTTTTCCAACAATAGGGCTGCGCCAACACGAAACTTTGAATACGGTGCATAAGCTGTTTTTCTGGCCTCAATTGCTTGTTGCATCAACATCTTGTCCGCTGAAGAAAGTGCGGAGATATCATTATATAACAAGGCCGATGCTTTAATTTCTATTTCTTTCATACAGCATAAATTGGTCAAAAAAAGCAGCCATTTCGACTGCTTTTATAGGATACAAATTTACTAAAAAAAAAGTACTTTCTTAGTAATCATCATAGATCTCTCCTAAATCGAATGAAACAGAGAATCGTAAAGAGTTTTCAAGGGGGTTATTTACATCGGACGCATTGGCCAAATAGGACAAATCTACGTTCAATGCATTGGTCTTAAAACCGGCTCCCATGGTAAAAAATTGTCTATTCCCTTTGTTTTCGTTTTCGTGAAAGTAACCCGCTCTGAGGGCAAATGCATTGTTATACAAATATTCTGTTCCAAACGCATAGGTAAACTCTTGAAGCTCTTCGCTAAATCCGTCCTCAGCATCTCCAAATGAGGAGAAGATACCAGAAACCCAAGAAACATCTTCATCAGAGCCGTCTGTTTGCGGAGAGGGAACTAATAATTTTGTAAATTCTATAGTGGTAGAAATGGTGTTGTAGTCGTCTAAAATAAAATCAAACCCACCTCCTATTTTTAAATTTGTTGGAATAAAATCTTCTTCCCCAGGAACATAAGAAACTTTAGGTCCAATATTGGCAACATTAAACCCAAATCGATAGCGACCATTGAAAGTGCCATAATTTTCCTCTTCAGATTGATAATATCCCGAAACATCAACCCCAAAAGAGTTAATGGGTTGTAAGGTAGATGTGGTTCCAGTAAAGGCCAAGTTCGATCGAAGGTATTTTAAGGAAACCCCCATTGAAAAAGTTTCACTCAATTTTAAAGCATAAGATCCTGTGAACACAAATTCATTTGGATTTATTACTCCTGTAGAATTCCCCCCACTGTCTGTTAAATCTATTTGTCCCAAAGAAAAATATTTAAAATCTGCTCCCCAAGCTGCATTTTCACTAAAACGATTCATGTAGGAAACGCTTCCTGTAAAAATATCATCCGTTAAATTTCGTAGCCATGGAGAATAGGTAATTCCTGCTCTGACCTGACGGTTGCTAAAGGCCATTTTTGCGGGATTGTGAAACAACGAAAAAGCATCGGCACTCGTTGCGACTCCAATATCTCCCATTGCACCCGATCTTGCATCAGGAATGATTAACAAAAATGGGGCTGCAGTTGTAATTCCTCCAATTTCTCTGGTATCTATATTGGTTTGTGCATTTGTAGTGCATACAAATGAAAAACTAACAAAAAGACACAATACAATTTTTCTCATATGGGATGATTTATTTTAATGATCTTACAAATATCAACTTTTTATTTAAGTATTACTAATTTTTCGTACTTCTCTGAAACTAAGTTGCTCAGAGTTGACTTTACGCGTAGTTTGTAAACATACACTCCTTTTCCAATTCTTTTTCCGAAATCGTCCAAACCGTTCCAAGAAATCGTTCTTGACAAACTCCCCGAAGTTTGTACATTTTGGTGAATGGTTTTAATTAATTTTCCTGAAATTGTAAATACTTGAATTTGAACCGCTAACAATTCATTTGGTTTGTTGTGATGAAACCAAAATTCTGTGTAATTAACAAAAGGATTCGGATAATTTAAAACATGCTCTAAATGCAACGTAGTATCACTAAGCACCACAAAGTGTAACGTAGCTTCTGATGAATTATTATACGTATCCCACGCTTTTATTTTTAGGGTGTGGGGTCCTACTTCTAAATTTCTAAATTTGTAATTTACTTTTCCATTGGTAAAATCGTCCAAAGCTGTTTGATAAAAATCATTTAAAACAATAGGGTTTGCATCGTCACCATCCAACACCCCAACAATATCGTGATCGACCGCTGTGATTGAAGTATTGATTCCACTAGGGTCTGATAACAGTACGATTAGGTTTGGTGAGGCATTTGTATTGCCGCCATCGATAAAAGATTCATCGTTCATAAATAGCTGAATTTCGGGACCTACTGTATCTTCTGGTGCGTTTTCATTAATTCCTCCCACAACCACATCAAAATTATACCCTGCTTTGTCTTCCAATCCATTTTCAGCATAAAAACTCATTTTTCCTTTTCCGTACGAAATTTTAATATCTTTTGGTACAATAAATTCGAAGTTAAACCTACCATTTTGAATGGTAGAATTTCCTCTAAAAAGTTTGCTATCTTGTGTGTCAAAAGTGAGCACTACTCCGAAACCATCATTGTCTAAGGTGTTTTTATCAATCGTTTTATCGAAGACGGTCGTTGATAAGGAACCATTAAAATCTGTGAGGGTTGTATTTGAATTGTCGGTTACAACACCTTCAAAATTGACTCTAGAAAGGGCTTTTAGGGTATCAACAGCTTGACTAAGGTCGATGCCATTCATTTTTGTAATCCGTACATTTGGCTTTGGGACTGCTAATTTCATGGCGGGATCTCCAAAGAAATAAATAAAGAATTTTTGAGCATCAGAAAACTCGTTTTTTGTTTTTGCCAATGCTTCTGCAATCGTAAGATCTTCTTGATTGTACTCGAGGATAAAACGCATTAACTTTTGATTAAAATTCTGCCCTACAGAAATGTAAACCTCACGAGTTGTTGTTACCATTGCTGCCGCACCCCCCATTGGATTGAGAAATGTAAGCTCTCCTGCGGTAAGCCTGTTGGGATTGTCAAATCTAGAAAAATCGCAGGTAACGGTTATTAACAGCGGCAAGGTATTGGGATTAATAAAATCCTGAATTTGAGGTTTTTCCAAAATTCTTTCAGAAGCAAAACCATCTTCACCTCCATGTCCAAAATAATTAAAAACCAAAGTTCCTTTTTCAATCGCGTTGGTGATGGTTGTTTTTATTTGCGGATAGCGCTCGCCTCCTGATGAATTTTCTTGGACATAAGCATCGACATATATTTTATTGACATTAAAAATGGGTTTGTTATTTTTTATATCATCGGCAATAGCTTCTAAGCCACTTTGTATTTGAATGTCTGCCGTCTGATCAATATCATCGGCTAAAAGTGTAATGGTATTTCGCCAATCTCCAAGCGCTTCTTTGTCATAATAACTTAAAATTTTGTCGACGGCGATCGTTGCTTCCGCGATCGTTGAAACAGGAATCCTTCCAGTAGCAACATCAACAGTATGGGTTCTAACCATGCCTCCTTCGTGGGGTTCTAACATCACAAAAAAATCATCTGTAACATAGGATTGTGCTAAATTAAAGCTGTTGGTTGATAATTTTACTGGAACTCTATTATTGTTTCCGGCAATTCGATCTTTATAATCATAAGAGGCATCTCCAAAGAAAGTCACGTATTTCAGTTTGTGCTCTGGCGTAGCATTGTTGTCATACAAGTACTTTATAAAATCTCGAATTCCAGTAATGTCTTTCGATCCCGAGGAGAATTCATTGTAAATCTGCTCCAAAAGCACTACTTGCGTCGTAAAATTTGAATTGTTTTGATGATAGTCAGCCAATCTTTGTGCCTGATTTGCAAGCTCATTGCTGGTAATAATAAGGTAATCAATCGCTTCCAACGCATGCAAATTTTGGTTGACTACTTTGGGGTTTTCAATGGTTTTTGGAACGTAAAAATTGTTTTGTCCCAAAACAACATATTCTTTCAAAGTACCGCTTTCGGCAGTAAAAGTAAAGGCATTCCCTGCACCTTCATTGAGGATGAATTGAGGCACTAGGGGATTGGAAACATCCCATAGTTGGGTAATATTTGAAGTGTTTTCTATTTGAAACGCGACACTCCCCGTTGCGTTGGCTTGCTCAAAACTTCGAAAGGAAAATTGATTCCCATCGGCGATGAGTTTTTTTTTTCCAAGCACTTCAATATAGTCTAAAAAACCTCTCGCAGAAGGGTTTCCATTGTTGTTAAAAGTAACAGTTACTTCCAGTGAGGTTGCTGAATTTTCAACTACCTGCGTCCCATGATTTGCATATCCTTTGGTTTGCGAATCTGGATTTACTGCTGCGAAATTGACGGTAAAAGGATTTTGTGTGTTGAGTTGCACACCCATACTGGACGTTGTAGCGGAAACAGTTGCACCCCTTACTTTAAGCGTCATAGGACTGTTGGGAAGTGCTTTGGGAAAAGGAAGAACGACTTTTCGGGTATTCTCAAAGCTCAAATCTTCACCATACCACTGGCTTCCAGTAGCAAAAATATTGATCAATTCTTTTTCGTAAAAAACAAACTCATCAAAAGTGGTAATTTGTTGGGTAGCAACTGTTGCAACTGGAGGTCTTTGTTGCACTCTTTTTCCATCGGTTGCTGATACGGTGATAAAATAGTAAGCTTCGTCGGAAAAAATGTTTTGATGGTGGGTGGCGGTTTGACTGTCTGGAGCTGCGGTCCAATTGTGAGGCCCTTGCCCATAAAACAAAATATAATCATTGTCATTAAAAACACCATCCCTTTCTCCTGCAATATAAATGGCGTTTTCTTGTAGGTCTTCATGCCTAAAATCAGCATTTAGCACGGGTAAGAGATTGCCTCCATTTCCATAAATACGAATTTTCTGAGGATTGAGATTGCGGGTCGAAATGCCAATTTGCTGCAACCAACGTTTGTCTATTTTAAAAACACCCGTAGTATCGATAGCAAACTTATACCAATCGCCCTGCGACAAGACGGAATTTGTGGTTTGCGCAGCAGTGCCATAGGCAAAAAAAACAAGAAAAAAGAAGGGAACTATTTTTTTCATAAATTGTAATCAAAGAACGCAAATATTTTAAATATATTTTAGCAGAATCAAAGATAAATTATACTAAAATAAAAAAGGATTCGTTTTGAAGATGTGATCAAGGAAATGAAGCGTTATATTTATTATTTTTCTTGTGTTAAAGTATAATTATTGTAAATTAGCACGAAATAAAAAACACCCTCAATTTTAATTAGGAAATGAAAAACTTTTTAAAAATAACTTTTGTTGTTGTAGCAACCCTATTCTTTGTAAGTTGCAATCGATCTTCCTCAGGAAAATCCTCGCTAACAGGCTTAAGCTTTAATGATCCAAAAAACGGAAACTATGTCCGTGGAGCATCCTACAAAGGCCAAACACCTCCGCTAGGAATGGTTGGTGTAGAAGGGGGTTCCTTTACGATGGGACAAGTGCAAGATGACGTAATGTTTGATTGGAATACAACTCCAAAGAAAATTCATGTGCGTTCCTTCTTCATGGACGAGGCAGAAGTTTCCAATGCTGAATATTTCTTATATGTGCAGTATACCAAAGATGTTTTTCCACCCTCTGAAGAAAAATACAAGCACATCTACAACTCGGTATTACCAGATACTTTGGTGTGGCGAAAAAGTTTGGGAAATACAGAATTACTCACTGAAAACTACTTCCGCCATCCTGCTTATGCAGATTATCCCGTTGTTGGGGTAAGTTGGTTACAGGCCAATGAATACTGCAAGTGGAGAACCAATGCAGTAAATTTAAAGACATTAATTGACAAAGGACACATCAAAAATATTTTTGAGGCAGATACGACCAGAAACTTTTTTGACACAGATGTATTTTTAACAGATGCAACCCAAATGTTTGCTGGTGACACTACGATATACAAGCGAGGTGTAAAACAGCGAAGAGCCAAAGGGCAAGCAAAACCTGGTAAAGATGCATTTCAAGGTAGAAAAATTACCACCGCTGATGGGATTTTACAAACGAAATTTAGATTGCCAACAGAAGCAGAATGGGAATTTGCAGCAAAAGCAAATGTTGAAAACAGAGAGTACAATACCATCAGAGGTAGAAAAAAATATGCCTGGAATGGAAAATATTCACGATCCAAATCAAAGCGATACCGAGGAGATCAACTTGCCAATTTCAAACAAGGCAAAGGAGATTACAGTGGTTTGTCTGGATGGAGTTCTGACGGATCGGACATTCCAATCAAAATAAAATCCTATCCACCAAATGCTTTTGGTATTTATGACATGTCTGGAAACGTTGCAGAATGGGTTTCAGATGTTTACAGACCGATTATAGATTCGGATGCAAATGACTTCAACTACTATAGAGGAAACGTTTTCAATAAGAAAAAAATTAATAAAGAAGGAAAGGTTGTCTTCGTAGGGTCAGAAGGAGCTGCCATTGAGTATGATACTTTAGAAAATGGAAAAATCATTCCTAAGGATCTACCAGGAACTATCAAATATGTTCCTATCGCATCGCAGGATGCTGCACTTCGAAGAAATTTTACCAAATCAAAGAATGCAGACATTAATGATGGAGACATCAAATCATCACGAGATTTCGATAAAGACAAAATGGAGCAAAGCATGTACAATTCCCCGGAGAAGCCTAAGTTTATTAGAGACTCAACGGGTGTCACAAAAGTGGCATACGACACCGAGAAAAGAACAACTTTGATCAGTGACAATACAAGAGTCTATAAAGGAGGGGCTTGGTCTGACAGAGAATATTGGTTAGATCCAGCACAGCGAAGGTACTTACCTGAATACATGGCAACAAATTATATCGGATTTAGATGTGTATCCGACAAATTGGGTCCAATGAGTTCACAAAAACGAAGAGCTAGAAACCCAGCGAGGTAATCCTTTTAAAAATTATAACAATATAGAACCTCATTGCTTCAAATCAATGAGGTTTTTTTATCTTTAAATAATGAAAATCGAGGAACTTTATAAATATTATAAACAGTATTGTTTGGTAGATACCGATTCAAGAAGTATTCGAAAAAACACTATGTTCTTTGCTTTAAAGGGTCCCAATTTTAATGGAAACACTTTTGCTGAGAAGGCGCTGGAGGCGGGCGCTGCCTTTAGTATCGTAGATGAAGTTATTTATGCAACAAAACCCGCTATTTTGCTGGTTGAAAATGTATTAGAAACTTTGCAAAAACTAGCTAACTATCACCGAAAACAATTGAATATTCCAATTATTGGCCTTACAGGAAGTAATGGAAAGACAACAACAAAAGAGTTGTTACATACTGTATTGTCAAAAAAGTATAAAACGGTGGCAACAATAGGAAATTTAAACAATCACATTGGAGTGCCACTCACCCTTTTATCCATGAATGCAGAGACCGAAATTGGTATTGTTGAAATGGGTGCAAATCATCAAAAAGAAATTGAATTGCTGTCTCACCTATGTGCCCCTAATTTTGGATACATAACTAACTTTGGAAAAGCACATTTGGAAGGATTTGGAGGTATTGAAGGTGTTGTCAAAGGAAAATCAGAGTTGTATACCTATCTTAAAAAAGAAGGCGGTATTGCCTTAGTAAATCCCCATGATAACATTCAACTTGAAAAGACAAAAGAGATGAACCGCATCTTTTTTGAAAAAGAACTCATCCTGAAGAAAACGACCCCTTTTCTCACATTAGCGCATAGCGGAACCAGCATTAAAAGCAAGTTGATTGGCGCTTATAATTTCACGAATATTTGTGCAGCAATTACAGTAGGGCAACACTTCGGTATTGCGCCTGCAGCGATTAAAGAGGCCTTGGAATCCTATGTTCCTTCGAACAACCGATCTCAAATCATAAAAAAAGGAACACATACGATTGTTTTAGATGCTTACAATGCCAACCCTACAAGTATGAAAGCGGCTATTGAAAGTTTTAAAACCATGGAAGGTGAAAACAAAGTGCTCATCTTGGGCGACATGTTTGAGCTTGGAAAATATGAGCTTGAAGAACATCAAAAAATTGCAACTCTCCTAAAGTCAGCAACTTTTAAAAAGGTCTATTTAATTGGAGAGTTATTCCATAAAATAACGACGGACTCTTTGCAATTCAATGAATTTAGTGATTTTAAAAATCATCTTAAATCACAAAATCTTTCAAACTGTACCATCCTCATAAAAGGATCCCGGGGGATGCAATTGGAACGCGTTTTAGAACTCCTTAATTAGGGTTGTTTTTATGAAAATCGAGTAAATTATCAATAGGTCTCTGTAAAATCCCAGCGATACTTAAATGGTTCTTTTTAGCTACTTTTTCTAAAATTTCGCTGAAGTAAAAAGCAATAGATCCAATAAAGTAGATCGGGGTATCGGTTGTTTTTCCAAAGGGTAGAATTCTGTATTTAAAGAACTCATTAAAACCTCTTTTAATGATTTTTTTAATGTATTTATCTTCCTTAAATTCAAACATGAATTTTGCGAAGGAAGCCAAATACCTATTTGGATTGGGTTGCTTGTACAAATGATATTTAATCACATCGGCATCTAAATCATATACTTCTTCGAACTTTTTTGCGATTCTTTTGGGCATTTTTCCATAAAAGTATTCTCTTAATAGTAATTTCCCAAAGTAATTCCCACTTGCCTCGTCCATCACAGAATAGCCCAGCGAAACGGTATTCATGTGCACTGTAGTCCCATCGTAATAACAGCTGTTCGATCCTGTTCCAAGAATACACACTATTGCGGGCTTATTTCCAGAAGCTGCATATACTGCCGCTAGCATGTCCTCTGCAATGTTTACTTTTGCATGGATAAAAAATGTTTCTAAAACGCTTTTTAAAATGGCAGAAGGTTTTGGAGTTCCACATCCTGCACCATAAAAATGAATTTCTGTGACCTCCGCTTGAACGTCCATCAACTGAAACATGTTTACAATCCGATTCTTTAATTCATTTTGAGTAACAACCGCAGGGTTCAACCCCAAAGTCCGAACCCTAAACACTTCTTTTTTATCATTATCCAAAGCAATCCAATCTGCTTTTGTAGAGCCTCCATCTGCTATAAGTATCATTCGAAAAATAATTTGAAATCAAATATATTGTAAGTTTTCAGGATACACAAGGCGATAAAAACTTCAATCGTTATAGTGCGGCCATTAAATTATAATTGATGGCCTTGAAATCTTTAGCAATGATTTTTCTTTGGTTACAAAGGTACTTTTTAGGTCAATATTAAGTAAAAATCAAGGGTCTTAAACTAATATTGTATATTGTTGAGTACCTTAATCTATAAAAAATATAACTTTTAATTATGAATGACTAAAGTCCGTAGTCTTTTCAAAAATAAATACGATTTAACTACTTATATATCTGTATTTTAACTTTTTTATTTTAAAAAAATAACGTATCTTGAAGTAGATAATAATGTTAAATATTTTAAAAAAATTAGTTTTTAATAAAATATTATAATGTTATATCTATGTTAAAATAAACAAATAACATACGTTATATGCACGTTAAATATTACAAAAAAACTATAAAAAAGACACATCAAACACCCTTAAAAATAGAAAAATCCATTTTATTTTTAGATTATTTAAATCATTTTATTTCCAATGCTGCTACAAAAAGAGTTCGAGGATACGGAACGGTTGGGCTGTCTTATAATACAATTCGGACTTATAAGTCGTTATTTAGAATTGTGAAGGCTTATGAAGTGGATAAATCAGAGCAATTATACTTGGATTCGATTGACAAATACACCGCTGAATCTTTCACCCGTTTTCTAAAAATAGAACAGCAGTATAGTGATAATTACTGCGGACAACTCTTAAAGTTACTAAAAATTATTCTGCGTGATGCAGAGAAAAGTGGCTTAGAAGTGCACCCCTATTCAAATTATATTGAATCTTTTAAACAGAAAAGTTCTGATCGAATTTTACATGTTTTAAATCCAGATGAAATAAAAGCATTAAAGGGATTGCAACACATTCCAGAAGAATATAAAGATACTTATAAATGGTTATTGATTGGACTCTCTATTGGACAAAGAGTATCAGATTTGCTAAAATTGACTCCAAGAAACCTAAGAAAGGCAACGAGTGGTCTATATATAGATATTGTTCAGCAAAAAACAAAAAAAGCGGTGACTATTGGTGTTGCAGATCCTTTGGTTATAGAAATTTTAGAAAAAGAATTTCCAAAAAAAGTATCACAAGT
>JAHEET010000011.1 GCA_024640565.1 Flavobacteriaceae bacterium | reverse complement strand
ACAAAAGCGCTTTAACAAACTTAGAGATTGCTTTAGCTGCTGATGGTGTAAAACCTGGAAAAGGTGGAGCTAACATTTACGAAATGTTAGAAACAGAAAAAGGTGTTGAAAGAGCAATGAATAAGATCAAAGAATTATGTACAGATCCAAAAGGTGGATGTGTATTTTGGTCTGCAGGTGCTCAACCACCAGAATTACTTGTTTCAGGTGAAGTTGTAATGGCAACTGGTTGGAATGGTAGATTCTTTAACGCAGAAGTAGGTGAAGGTGCTCCTATTAAACAAGTTTGGGATGCTCAAGGTCTTGACTACGAGTATTTCGTACAAGTTAAAGGTGGACCTAATGATGCAAATGGTAATGCTCTAAAAGCTTTAGCAATGATGACTAACACTGAAATGTTAGCTGGATCTGCTAAATACATTGCATATGCTCCTTGGAGAAAATCTTCAATTGGTATTATGGAAAAAGGAGAGCCTTGGTTCAAAGATGGTAAGACTAACATGGTACCACAAATGCCAACTGCACCACAAAACACTAAAAACTACTTTTTAGTAGACCCTCTTTACTGGGCTGACAATGGAACAGAGCTTGGTGAAAAATGGGAAGCTATGAAAGCAGGTCTATAATTTAAGTTTTGATTAACTTATTTTATATATTATAATTTAAGGGCGGTTATATAACCGCCCTTTTTATTTATGAGCTCTGAAACACAACAAATTCTTACAACAGACGGAATACCTTTAGAGGTAAGTTTAAAAAAATCTGAGAGAAAAAATAAATTAAAAGCTTTTTTATTAGTTGCTCCATTACTTCTATTTTTAATAGTTACTTATGTATTCCCTATAGGTGACATGCTGGTCAGAAGTGTTGATGACAGACAAATCACAAACATGCTTCCAAAAACATACAAGGCTATGGAAAATTGGGATGGTCAAGATCTACCCTCTGAAGAAGTCTTTGAAGCGTTTTACTTAGATATGGAGTTGCTAATTAAAGAAAAACGTGAAGGGAAACTTTCTACACAACTTAATTATACAAAGAATGGATTTAAAAGCATTATTAAAAAGCTTCGTCGTTCAATGAAAAAATTTGAAGAAGGAAATTATAAAGAGCAAATCATGTCTGTTCATAAACGATGGGCTGATGTTGAATATTGGAGAGCAATTAAAGCAAGATCTAATGCCTATACCGGACAAAAGTATCTCAAAGGTATGGATATGTATACAAATGAGAATGGAGATATTGTTAGTGTCTCAGAGGATAGAAGGATACATAGAGTACTTTGGCTTAGAACTTTAGAAGTAGCTTTTTTTGTTACAATATTTTGTTTTTTAATGGCTTATCCAATCGCTCATTTGTTAGCAACATTACCAATGAAATATAGTAATTTACTAATGATCTGCGTTTTACTTCCATTTTGGACATCGCTGTTAGTCAGGACAGCTAGTTGGATGATATTACTTCAGCAACAAGGGGTAGTTAATGATTTCTTTGTAATGATCGGACTGGTAACTGACGATAATAGACCTGAGATGATGTACAATAAAATTGGAACCTATGTTGCAATGACACAAATTTTATTACCTTTTATGGTTCTTCCACTTTACAGTGTGATGAAAACAATCTCTCCTTCATTAATGAGAGCCGGAAAATCATTAGGTGGAACACCTTTTGTTGCCTTCTGGAAAGTTTATTTTCCATTAACAATTCCAGGTATAGGCGCTGGAAGTTTATTAGTTTTTATTTTAGCGATTGGATATTACATCACGCCAGCCTTAGTCGGCGGCGCTTCTGGAACATTGATTAGTAACCAAATCGCCTTTCATATGAAAAGCACACTTGATTGGAGTTTTGCATCTGCAATGGGATTAATGTTGCTTGCGGGTGTATTAGCAATTTATTGGCTTTATAACAAATTAGTTGGAATAGATAATATTAAGTTAGGATAATTATGGCATTACCAAAATATACAGAACCTCATTATAGAGTTTGGCATTATGTGTATTTGACAATTTGCGCTTTAGTATTCTTCTTTTTAATTGCACCGTTATTTGTAATTTTTCCATTATCATTCAATGCAGAGGAATTTTTAAGTTTTTCTGATGGAATGAAAAGTTTAGATCCTGATGCTTTTTCACTTAGATGGTACAAAGACATGATCTATGGAACAAAAAATCCATGGGGTTTAGCTGCTAAAAATAGTTTTATAATTGCAATATTTGCAACTATTGGATCAGTAATACTAGGAACAGTTGCTGCTCTAGGTTTAAGCAGTAGGCATATGCCTTATAAGGGATTGATCATGGCAGTTTTAATTTCTCCAATGATTGTTCCATTAATTATTTCTGGAGTTGCAATATTTTTCTTTATGGCAAAAGCTGGTTTAGCTGCAACTCATACTGGGATTGTTATTGCACACATTATTTTAGGAACACCATTTGTAGTAATTACAGTTACTGCAACATTATCTGGCTTTGATCATAGTGTTACAAGAGCAGCTGCAAGTCTTGGTAGTAATCCAGTAAATACATTTATGAAAATTACACTGCCTTTAATTTTA
>JAHEET010000012.1 GCA_024640565.1 Flavobacteriaceae bacterium | reverse complement strand
CTCATTACAATATTATGAGAAAATCCTAAAGCTAATTCAAGAGTTTGACCTTGATTACTAGCTCTATAACCTACACCAACTAATTCTAATTCTTTAGTCCATCCTTTTGAAACACCTTCAATCATATTACGTACTAATGATCTGTATAGACCATGTTTTGCTTTTAGATCTTTAGTGTCAGCAGAACGCGTTACTAAAACATTTCCATCTTCAACTTTAATATCTACAGAATCATAATTTTGAGTTAATTCACCCAACTTTCCTTTTACTGTAATTATTCCGTCTTTTATATCAACTGTAACACCATTTGGAATTACTACTGGATTATTTCCTATTCTTGACATTTCTTATATTTTTAGTAAACGTAACACAATACTTCACCACCTACATTGTCTCTTTTGGCTTGCTTACCAGTCATTACCCCATGCGAAGTAGAAACTATGGCAATTCCAAGACCATTAAGAATTCTAGGTAATTCTTTTGAACTTGCGTATTTACGTAAACCTGGTTTACTTATTCTTTCAATTTTCTTAATTACAGGTTCTTTTGTTTCCTTGTTGTACTTAAGAGCAATTTTAATTGTTCCTTGTACTCCAGAATCATCAAACTTGTAGCTTAAAATATATCCTTGCTCGAATAATATTTTTGTGATGTCCTTTTTTAAATTAGAAGCTGGAATCTCTACCACTCTGTGGTTTGCACTCACCGCATTTCTAATTCTTGTTAAATAATCCGCTATTGGATCTGTATACATAATGAATTGATTTTGTGATTTTGGTTTTCAACCTACGTTGAACCTTAAATCTGATTATTTAAATAATATTACCAACTTGCTTTTCTTACTCCAGGGATAAGGCCTTGATTTGCCATTTCTCTGAAGGTAACACGTGAAATACCAAAATCTCTAATATATCCTTTTGGTCTTCCAGTTAATTTACATCTATTATGCATGCGAATAGGAGAAGCATTTTTTGGTAACTTTTGTAACGCTTCATAATCGCCAGCTTCTTTTAAAGCTTTACGTTTTTCAGCATACTTAGCTACTGTTTTAGCTCTTTTTACCTCACGGGCTTTCATTGATTCTTTAGCCATATCTTAGTTCTTTTGAAAAGGTAATCCTAATTCTGTTAATAATGATTTTGCTTCTTTATCTGTTTCTGCAGAAGTTACAAATGTAATATCCATTCCTGAGATTTTATTAACTTTATCAATATTAATCTCTGGGAATATAATTTGCTCAGTAACTCCTAAATTGTAGTTACCTCTTCCATCAAATCCAGTTGCTTTTATTCCGTTAAAATCTCTTACACGAGGTAAGGCAGAAGTTACTAAACGATCTAAAAATTCATACATTTTTTCACCACGTAAAGTTACTTTTGCGCCAATTGGCATTCCTTTACGTAATTTAAATGCCGCAACGTCTTTTTTAGAAATCGTTGAAATAGCTTTTTGTCCTGATATAGTAGTTAATTCTTCTACAGCGTAGTCAATTAACTTTTTATCTGCAACTGCAGCTCCAACTCCTTTAGATATTACTATCTTTCTAAGTTTTGGAACTTGCATTACATTTTTATATCCAAATTCGTCTGTAAGAGCAGCAATTACTTTGCTTTTATACTCTTCTTTAAGTCTAGGTGTATATGCCATAACTAAATTACTTCATTAGATTTTTTAGAAAATCTTACTTTCTTCTCGCCTTCCATTTTAAATCCAACTCTTGTTGTTTCACCTTTTTTAGTTAACAACGATAAGTTTGAAATATGAATCGGCGCTTCTTTTTCTACGATTCCACCTTGAGGGTTTTTAGCACTTGGCTTAGTATGTTTTTTTACAACATTAATACCTTCAACGATCGCTTTGTTCTTATCTAACAATACCTTTTGTACTTTACCTTCAGATCCTTTGTGATCTCCAGCAATTACTTTTACGGTATCTCCTGATTTTATTTTAAGCTTTGTCATCTTATAATTCATTAAAGCACTTCAGGTGCTAATGATACAATTTTCATGAATTGTTTTTCACGAAGTTCTCTAGCAACAGGGCCAAAAACACGAGTTCCTCTCATTTCTCCTTGAGCGTTTAATAACACACATGCGTTATCGTCAAATCTGATATAAGATCCGTCTGGTCTTCTAACCTCTTTTGTTGTACGTACAACAACTGCAGTTGAAACAGCACCCTTTTTAACGTTACCGTTAGGTGTTGCATCTTTAACTGAAACAACAATTTTGTCTCCCACAGAAGCATATCTTCTTTTAGTACCACCTAGAACACGGATAGTTAAAACTTCCTTTGCTCCAGTGTTATCTGCTACTTTTAATCTTGATTCTTGCTGTAACATAATTATTTAGCTCTTTCAATTATTTCAACTAATCTCCAACATTTAGATTTACTTAAAGGTCTTGTTTCCATGATTCTTACCGTATCTCCAATATTACAATCGTTTGTTTCGTCGTGTGCAACATATTTTTTTGTTTTCAACACGAACTTACCATACATAGGATGTTTTACTTTTTTAACTTCTGCAACTACAATAGATTTTTGCATTTTGTTACTTGTAACAACACCTATACGTTCTTTTCTTAAATTTCTTGTTTCCATCTTTCAGCAGAATTATTGTAATTCTCTTTTAGTTAATTCGGTCGCAATTCTTGCTACGGTACGTCTAATACCACGTAATTGAATTGGATTTTCTAAAGGAGATATTGCATGAGCTAATTTTAGATCTGAATAACTCTTTCTAGTTTCACTAAGTTTCTCTTGTAACTCAGCTACAGATAATTCTTTAATTTCTGATTGTTTCATAATATCAAATAAATTATGCTTCGTAATCTCTAGCGATTATAAACTTAGTTTTTACAGGTAATTTTTGAGCGGCTAAACGTAATGCTTCTTTAGCAATATCTAACGGCACTCCTCCTACTTCAAAAAGTAGTCTTCCTGGTTTAACAACAGCTACCCAATATTCAACAGCACCTTTACCTTTACCCATACGTACTTCAAGAGGTTTCTTTGTAATTGGCTTATC
>JAHEET010000013.1 GCA_024640565.1 Flavobacteriaceae bacterium | reverse complement strand
TTGATGATGGAGGTGCTGCACTAACAGCCTATGGAAAGATACAGTATACCGATATGACTGAAGAGGAAAGAGAAGACATAGCAGAGGCATTAAAACGCTATTGTGAATTAGATACCTTGGCGATGGTGATGATCTATGAGCATTTAAAATCGATTGCTTAATGGACTTTTCTCAAAAAACTCCAGATTTTATAACAGCACTAATGCAATCCTGGCTTAAACAATTTAAGCCAAACCCAAAAAATCCACTTACAACCATTGGTTTGTTTCATTGGGAATTTAGACCCAATAGGCGCATGCCCGAAAAACCAAGAAAAATTCCAAAGATAGGCGAGTGTTTGAAATTAGAGGATTTAAGTTTTAAACACTCGGTTTATTTTTTTCAGGTCGATTCAAAAACATTGCACATCTATGAATCCTCTGGCATTTCTCTAGGTGGATTAAATATTGCACATGAATATATTTTACAAAATAACGAGTTTATTCAAACAAAAGTTTTGATGAAAATGATTCGATAGTTGATAGCCTGGGGCAGAAATATTTAGCCTCATTTTATTCATTCTGATTGAAAAAACAAAAATTCAAAATCTTAAACTGGTAGGGAATTTCTCGGGAAGCGCAGGTGCTCGAAAGATTAAGTAAATTTTCTTATAATTAAATTCAATAAACCAAACAAATGGGAAGAAAAGCAGAATTTTCAATAAACGGGCTAAGCGTTCTGGGGGAGCTTAATTTTTGACTGTGGAGCAGAGGGGAGTGAAATCGAACTATTTTGGGGAGGATTTAATCAAAATATTTAAGTAAAAAATCTTCTGAGAAATAGGAGTAATTAAGTTCTTTACTCAAGTTTAGGTGCCTGGTTTTAATTTTCTTTTTATTAGCACTAGTTGTTGTACTATTATACAAATAAATAAGATGTATTAGGCTTATAAATTCTTTATAACTATCCCTGCAATCACTTAGTTTAAAAGATTTTAAAAATTTAGTTTCATTTTCTATGTCTCCCGTTAATTTGTAATAAAATAGGCACATTAAATAGAACGAATTTAAATGTGTTTTTTGATAATAAAATTCAATTTTTAAAGAAATTCTAGTGATTAAAAAAGACATGATCTCGACTTTTTTTTGAAGAATCGAAGTGGTAAATAATTCATAATAATGGCTTATTATATTTCCTTTTATTAAAAGAGATGTATGGTGAGTATTCAATAACTCTAAAGTTTTATTTGAATCTACATTAAGTAACTTTAAGCTTAATAATCGTCCACTTAAAATTGGATGGAGATGATTTGTTTTAGATGCCTTAATTCATGATGAGGGTACTATTTTTAAATATTCAACTCACGAAAACACTATTCTTAATGCTATAAGAGACCAGCTTAAATCCAGTGATTATCCCTTTAAAAATGAGCTTGTTTCTTTTATAGAAACCATAAGCCACCCTAAAGATAAACACCCAGATCCGTGGGAGGTACCAACCCGCCTTTCTGGAAATGGAACACGAGATATGGTTGATCTTTGTGCGGTTATTAAAAAGTATTATTACAATCCACACACAAAAGGTTCTAATTCCATTAAACAAGTACTGCAAGCAGTATTAAAATCAAGTGAATTTATTCAAAATAAGTATAATAAATCTATTAAGGCAATCGGAGTCAGTAGTAAAAACTTTAAATCCAAACAAGTTTGGTTACAAAAACAAAACGAAGAAATAATTAATCCCTATGACTTATTGCCTCCACTTTATGAAAATATGACTCAAGACCAAATCAATGATACCTTATCTGAATTAGAAAATATTAATGGCGGTGGTGCAGCATTAACAGCTTATGGAAAGATTCAATACACCGATATGACCAAACAGGAAAGGGAGGAAATTTCTAAATCCCTAAAACGCTATTGTGAGCTTGACACTTTAGCAATGGTAATGATTTATGAACATTTAAGGTCTTTAGTAAAATGAATTTAGAAGTTGAATTACCAGTTATTTTATCACCATTAATGACCAAATGGTTAGCACAATACAAAATGGATGTAATAAAAGATATTACAATTTTGGGATTGTTTCATAGGGATTTTAGACCAAATAAACTTACCCATCATAACCAATATATAGTTTATTCATAAAAAAAAGAAAGCCAGATGCTATAGCATCTGACTTTCTAAAAGAATATTTTTTAATTTATGGATTTAAAACCCAGTTCCAGGATCTTCAGGACTTTGAGCTTGTGCTTTTTGTGGGTTTAAAATCATATATGTACCTAATGCAGTTAAGGCTGCATATTTGCCGTAATTTCCTATTTTTTTAATAGCTTCTTTACGAGAAATATCTTGAACATTTTCTTGTTTGTTTTCTATATGTTTTTTCATTGTGTTATGTCTTTTAATTCTCGTTATTATTCTAAAATGATTTTCTTGTTTAATTTACCTGCTTCAGTTTCTAACTGAACAATATAAATACCTTTTACTAATTTAGGTAAAGAAATATCATTAACAACATTAGCTTCGAAAGAATTTGTCATTACTTGTTTTCCAAGAATATTAAATAAAGATACTGTCGTTTTTCCTTGTGGTAAACCAGCTATTCTAATTGTAGAATTATTAGTTTTAAAAACACTTACTGTACTTAAAGATGTATTTTTTATATTTAAAGCACTAGATGTTGTGTGTAAATAGAATCTACCAATTCCATTTTGATTATGATCTAAAGTAATTGTATAGTTAGTATTTGCTTCATCTAATCTTGTCATTGTATTATTTTCTCTATCTTCAAGAAAAACTTTAATACCATTTGGCAAGTTTAAAGCTTCTGCAGAGAAAGTAATTTCACCCGCATCAGCAATAATACCAATAGGGATAACCATAGATTCTAAATCTTTATTTGGTAAGGCTTGTAATTGGAATTTATCTCCTTGATCATTATTTACTAAATGAGAATAAATTGCCAAAGAATGATTTACTCCACCAAATAAATTACCATCAAAACCTAAATCGTAATCTGTTGTAGTACCATCAATATAATGTATATATGCATTTCTAGTTTTGGCGACTTCTTTTAAGGTTAATGTAATTTCTGGCTTTGAAGTTTGTCTTTGAAATGTAGCAGCTGTATGACTTACATCAGCAATATCGAAAGTAAGGTTTGTAGCAGCAGCAGCAGCTACAAAGAAACCTTGACCAGGTGCAATTTCAAAAGCTCCATGAGAACCTGAAGTTTTAACATCGTAACTAGAACCATTCCAAAACCAAGTTTGAGCACCAGCTATTACACCACCACCATTATCTGCAAAAAAATCTCCAAGGTTTAAAGAAGCCGTAAAAGGATTTCCAACTAAATTAAAATTATTTACACCTAATGTTAAACCAATAGTTTGGTCTGCAGAATAAATATCAGTACCAGTAAAAGAAATATCATCTGAACTAGAACGTATAATTCCATAGCCCTGACTGTCGTTAAAAGTTCCAGAACCACCACCTTGCATATAACGCCAATGACCTGCTGAACCAGCAGCATGTGGCATTGTATTAGTAGCATTATCATACCAACTTATACCTCTATTAGTCCCAAAAGTAGTACCTGATGGAATAGAATTAGCAGTTACCCATGCATCATCATACATTTCGCCTACAACTGGAGAAGACATTAAATACCATTGAGAGCCAGTAGCTAAATTTCTTTTAAATATTGCGTTTCCAGTTACAGATACTGAACCTGTTTCTTCTACATCCATTGAAGCCCCAGAATTTAAAGTAAGATTATTAGAAATTGTTAATGTTACACCAGAATCTACTGTTATCATACCACCAGAATTTACTGTTAAAGATGAAACAGTAGCATTTGAAGAAACTTGAAGTGTTGCACCATTGTTTACGGTTACAGCACTACTACTAGCACTTGAATTTAGAACTAACGTACCTCCAGAAATTGTTGAAGTACCTGTGTAAGTGTTAGAGCCAGATATTGTTAAAGTGTTAGTTCCTGTTTTTGTGATATTACCTGTTCCAGACATTGTACCAGTAACAGAAATATTACCTGTACCAGAACCACCAAATTCAACTGTATTTGCATTAATAAAAATGTTATCATTAAAAGTAAAATTCCCAGTAGAATTTGTATGAAATTGAACTGTAGTTCCATCGATTCCAATAGGTGTATTAAAGGTATGATTACCAGCTGAAAGATTATAAATACCTGAAGATGAAGATAAACCTCCACCTGAATTGTTTATAATACGGTCTGAAGAAGCTCCTGCTTGGAAATCTAGGATTGAAAATATATAAAAACGACCATTTGTTGTCATTGTAGTATTGTTATTGTGACCAATCTTTACAAAGTTTCTAACAGTATTTCCATTGTCTGGATCTCCTTGATTGGCTCCAGAGTAGAACCATGGAAGATTTGCTGAGCCCCAATCTCCAGTTCCAGAATCACCTCTACTAAATGCGTCTTGCTGTGCATTAGTTAAAAACCCAGTAATAATGCATAAAAACGTAATAATGTAATTTTTTTTCAAGTTTTTAATTTTAAGTTAGTTAATAATTAATTTTTTAGTTGAAATTTTGTTATTTGTATTAGTAATTTTAACAAAATACATCCCTTTATTTAAATCTTTCACTAAATATAAGTTGCTTTTTACAACTTTATTTGTGAATTTTTTTACTTTTTTACCTGTAATATCATAAATAGAAACACTTTTTACTTCTTTTGACAGCACAAAACTTGTAGCAGTTGGATTTGGATATAGTTTTAGTGAATTATTTTCTAAAACAATATCTTCATTAGATAGTGTTGCTGGCATATTACCATAGACTCTATATTCTCCAGGAGCTAAAGAAATTGGTTGAGATGTATTGGTTACGTTAAATGTACTGTTGTCTTCCAATAAATTATACCATGTCCCAGTTTCTTGAAAAAATGGAGTGATACTTTGTGTTGTTGTCCCAAAATTTCCTAAAATAAGAACATATTGCAAATCTGTTGCAGAGGCATCTGTTAAGTGAATCTTTTTTAAACCATTAGAATTACCAACATCTAAAGTAAAATCATTAGTTTTAAAAACATCATACTGTAGTTTTAGTTGTATTAATTTAGACCATGTGTTGTAAACGTCTTTTCTTTCTTGTACGTCGAAATAATTCCAAAGGATTGGTTTATTACCAGTTCTACCATTTTGATTTATACTAATATCATACCCTAATTCTCCAAACTGCCAAATCATTTTTGGTCCAGGAATTGTAAAATAAAAAGCACCAGCTAATTCTTCTCTCTCTAAAGCTGTGTTTAGGTTTCTAATATTATAAGAACCACTAGAATTACCATATTGCAAGTTTTTGTACATGAGTCTTTCTTCATCATGACTTTCCATATAACTAACATTTGCAGGCACAGACCAACCTCTATTTTTGTAAGAAATCCAAGAAAAATCAGATTCACTTCCAAAACCCATAGTTGCTTGATTGTAATTATGATTGTGGTTTCCCCAAACCATAATTCCTTTGTCTTCTCCTAATCTATAATTTACCCATTGAGTTTCTTCATTATTGGTTCCTAAATGTTCAAAAATGATATAAAAATTAGCATCTTTTCCCCATTGATAATCTGCATATTCTTTTAAAATATCTACCCTATCTTGTTGATAAGCATTTGTACAACTCTCATTGTTTGAAGTACAGTTTTGTGTGAAACCTTTTGTTAAATCCCATCTAAAACCATCAATTTTATATTCATCAATCCAATATTCTACAGTTCTTTTGACATAATCTTTAGTAGCTTGTTTTGAATGATTAAAATCGTTAAAAACACTATATGAGTGTGTTGCAGTTTGATTAAAAAACGGACTGTTTGCAGCTGCTTGTCCTCCATAACCACCATTGTCTGTATTCCACATTCTGTATAGTGGACTTTGACCAGTAGCATGGTTGTAAACGACATCTAAAATTACTGCAATACCTCTAGAATGACATTCATCGATAAATTGTTTAAAAGCGGTTTTGTTTCCATAATACTTATCTAAAGCCATATGAAATGATGGATTGTAACCCCAAGATTCATTACCATCAAATTCACTAACTGGCATAAACTCTATGGCATTTACACCTAAATCTTGTAAATAATCTAAACGAGCTTTAACAGCATCAAAACTATGTAGAGCATCAAAATCTCTGATTAAAATTTCATAAATAACCAAGTCAGTTTTTGCTGGTTTTTGAAAGTTTGTTATTTGCCAATTGTATGCTGCATCTCCAGTTCTTAATAAGGTTACTGCATGATTTGTTTTTCCTGTTGGATAACTTGGTAAATTTGGATATGTTGTTGCGTTTATAAACTGATCATTAGATTCAGTTAAAACTGTTGTAGAATAAGGATCTGCAACTCTTAAGTTGCCATCAATTAAGTATTGAAATGTATGATTTGTTTGTGGAGTTAAGCCTGTTAATTCTATCCAAAAACGATCTTTTGCACTGTCTTTTTTTAATAGATAATTGTTATCTACTTCCCAATTATTAAAATCTCCAATAACATGTATAAAGTCTTTCATTGGTGCATAAATAACCAATGATGCTTTTGTATTGTCTGATGTGTTTAAATTAATTCCATCTTTTAAACCAGCAGGTAAAGCAGCTTCAGTAACTGTAGGTCTAACAATTACTTGAAATGAAGCACTTTTTACTTCACCATTATTTGTTGCCTCTAAAATGTAAGATGTATTTTCTGTTACAGAATGAGAAAAAGTATAATTTGTAATGTTAGTTTTTTGATCTATTGAAGTACCATTTGCTTTCAAATTAAAATTTGCTGCTAAAGAAGTAGTTGCAGAAATAGAGAGCGTTTCTCCAGAGTTTAAAATTGTTGTAGCGTTTGTAGGTGTATTTAGTGTTAGTTGAAATGAACCAACGCTAAAAATAAAATCGTTACAACTATTATCTTTTAATTCTTGAGAACCATTTTCATTTCTAAAAACCATACCCATTTTAGTAATGGTAGCTGCTTGTGCATCAGATAAACCATAATAAGTTTTTGGTACAAAAGTAATTTCCCAACGACTGTTAGATGCATTAAAAGTCATTTCTCCAACTCCATCATCTTGTCCCCAATTACCAATAACACTTGTTCCAAAAGCATTAGAATCGTCTCCAACACCTGAATGCAAGTAAACTTTTGTAGGGTTATTAAATCCATTACAATCTGTTGCAGTACTAGCTGCATCTACACTAATTGTAATTGATTGATCAATTTCAAAAGGATTAGGATTTATAGTTACTTGAGAGTTAACAAGTGAAGAAATAAATAATAATAAAAGTGTAATTTTTTTCATTGTAATAGAATTTAAAAAACAGAGGCTACCTTAAGATAGCCTCTGATAAGTTTAGACAAAACTTAATTTATTGTGTAAACTGGATTTGCTGGGTCAGAGAAATCTAAAACAAAAGAATAAGTTCCTGCTGTTGCCTGTATGTTTGCACCACCGGCTTCCAAAGTACCATCTGCACCATCATCACCATAGTTTACGCCCCAGTCATTATTGGCTCTAAACTTGTATTCTCCATCTATAAGAGTCACATCATTTAAAATCCAAATATCGTCAAATGGTCGAGACCAATCTCTTGCAAACTGTGCATCTGGAGTTGCACCCCAGTTATTGTATGCGCCACCTACTAATCCCCAAACATAATCTATAGGTTCCAAAGTGTAAGATAAGTCATTCATATTTACGGTTGCAATATAAATACCTGCTGATACTTGAATGTTTGCACCACCAGCTTCTAGGCTACCGTCTGCACCGTCATCTCCCCAATTGGTTCCCCAATCGTTGTTCATTCTGAATTTCATTTCTCCATCAATCAATGTAACAATTCCTCTAAATACGTCTGAGTATTCGTCGTATTCTAACATAAAATCTGGAGTTGCACCCCAATTGTTGTAAGCTCCACCAACAATACCTAGAGAAAAAGATTCAATAGTGTAGTTCATGTTATTTAAATCCATAACAATTTTATAAGATCCTGCAGTTACTGTAATGTTTCCACCACCTGCAGTTAAAGCTCCACCAGAAGAACTATTACTACCTAAATTGTTAGCCCAATCGTTATTTTCTCTAAATTTAATCTCACCATCAGTTAAAGTTACATACGCATTTAACACTCCAGCTACATCTGTTTTCCAGAAAGGTAAATCTGGCGTTGCTCCCCAGTTATTTGCTGCAGAACCCACAACACCCCAGTTTGTAGATAAATCTAAAACAGTAAGGTATGTTGTCACATTAATAGTGATTGAAGTTGAAATTCTTTCTAAAACACTCCCTGAAGCGGCATCTGTAATAATAGCCCTAATTCTTAACTCTAACTCTCCTGCAGTATCTACAGGAATACCAGCTTGTATTGCAACATTGTTTAATTGAGCATTGGTGAGCGTAATAGAACTCATGTTAAGTACGTTCCCAACTTCAATTGGAGATGCAAAACTAGTATTTGGTAGAGCTGCTTCAATAATATACGCTACATCAATATTTAGGGAAGAGTCTAATATTGGATCATCCCAGCCTACTGTAACTGCGGTCGCATCGTTATTATCTAATGATAAAACAAAAGCATCTCCATCTGATACACCTACAAAAGTTGGTGCATTTACTGGATAAGTAGTTACTAATAACAAAATGCTGTTGGTTATTTTGTCTCCAGAATTAACTCTCATATAAACAGCCACATCTCTAAATGATGTAATCCCTGCGTTTGTGATTGCAGTATTAAAATCTGCAACTGTCATAGAGAAATTACTCCCTTCTGTAGTTCCTAATGCTATCGGGTTTGTAAATTCTGCATCTGTTGCCATTTCTACAGTGTAAGAAGTTGCCCCAGTAGAAATTTCGTCTCTCCAAGTAATTGTAAATGCAGGATTATTTGGCAGTGCAAAATTTAGAAATACACTTGTAATTCCTGGAGTATCTAAAACAAATTCTGCATCTGGACTTGTAATCATTAGGTTTTCTTCTACCTCACAAGAACCAAGTAATAAGGTTAATGATAAAAAAAGGTAGCTTAATCTTTTTAAATAAATTTTCATTTTATATCTTTTAATATTGATTATTATAAATTTAAAGGAATTAAGATATAACGACCTGTTAAATCATTAAACCAAACATCGTAATCATCTTCAACAATTACTGGAATTGCGCCACCACCGTCAGATGCTACACCAGAAAAAGAAGAAGAACTTCCCCATATTGCGCCAGTATCTGATACAAAAGCAACATCTCCGGGTGTTAACCTTACTGAATTTGCATACCAAATATGTCCATCGTGTGCTAAAGCATTCATTGCTATATTTCCAGTACTGGAACCTTGCATAGTTAATGATGCAGGACTGGTTATTCCTGATGCATTAAATGGGTCGAAGGTGAAAGTTTTAGTTGCAAAGTTTATACTAAAAGTATAGAACCCCGCTGGGATTCCATTCCCACCACCGTAAGGAAATCTTTCTGGATCTGAGCTACCTGTCCCTGGGTTTCCTTCTACGGTTGAACCGTCATTAGTACCCCATTGAGGTTGCCATAATCCTTTTGTTTCTAAAACTTTAAAGTGTCCATTGCCAGCCCAAAAACCAGTGTAATAGTAAACATTACTATCATTTTCATCTCTAAAAAGAGCTGGATTATTGCTGTTATTGTTCCAACCTGGCGCTGTAGCATCACCTACTAAATAATAATCATCAAACACATAATTAAAGAATGGATAGACATTAAACTGTATAGTATTTGAAGCTACCGTATTATTATTTTGAGTTCCTAAAGAAGCCATTACTCTTACATAAATAGGTTTCCACTCAAAAGGATTTAAGCCTGCATTCCCTGCTGCTGCATTGATCTCACTAACAGATAAAGTAATAGAACTTGTTCCCGTAACTGTTGCTGCTGTTACTGGAACAGTAAAAACATCATCTCTTGAAAATTGAATCGCATAATTTACTGCTGCTTGTTGTCCATAATCTGCCTCGTTCCAATTTAATGTTACCGCTGGGTTATTTGTATTTACTGGATCTAATTGTAAATCCGTAAAATTTAGCCCTGCTAAGATTGGAGCTTCTGGCGCTGATATTGAAAATATTTCAGAATTATCTTCACAGGAAGTAAAAACGAGTAAAACTAACCCTATTAGCGAGATGGTTGAAAATCTTTTTATATTTTTCATCATTTGTAATTTGTTATTTATATTAATATCCAGCATTTTGAGATAAATTAGGATTCGATGCTAAACTTGCCGCTGGAATTGGATAGAGTTTTAGTTCTGCTGGTAAAGCAATTCCATTAGTTCCATTACCTTTCCAAGCCCAATTATAAGAACCACCTGTAAACTTACCAAAACGAATTAAATCTTGTCTTCTATGTGCTTCCCAATGTAATTCTCTTGATCTTTCATCTAAGATAAAATCTAAGGTTACATCTGAAGCTGTTAAGTTATTTTGAGGATTGTTTGCTCTTGTTCTTAACATGTTTACATAATTTAAAGCTTCCGTTTGTGTAGCGCCAGCACCACCTCTTAAAAAAGCTTCTGCATACATTAAATACACATCTGCTAGTCTAAATAATGGAAAATCTGTGTCTACAAATGTTTGATCTGCACCAAAACCACCTGTTGATGTTGCATTTGAATATTTTTCTAATATGAATCCTTGATCTTTATCTGAAATATCTGTTATTTCTATATTTCTTCCAGCAGATAAAATGGTATTTCTAGAATCATTATTAAAAACACTTGCATCGAATAACTGAACAAATTGCTTTCTTAATCTTAGGGCTCCTCCCCAACCGCCGGCACCAACACCTAAAGCAGCACCATTGGCTTCTAGACTCCCTACAGAACCATTAATCATCACAGTTGTTGGACCGTAGTTTTGGGTGTAAATACCATCAGAAATTAATGGGAAAATAATTTCATTATATGCAGAGTTTACGTCATTATCAGCCATGAAATTATGCAAATAATTTGTAGCTAACGAGTAACCTCCGCCAATGACTTTCTTAGAATAATCTATACATTCTGTGTATTTATCTTGTCCAATGTAAACTTCTGCGTTTAAATAAATTTTCGCTAAAATAGTCCATGCAACAGCTTTGTCGGCTCTTCCGTGTTCGTTAGCCATTGGATCTGCTAAATCATCTTCAATTGCTTTTAACTCAGATTCTACATAATCAAAAAGTTGTTGTCTATTATACGCTTGAGGTTGATCGTTAATGGCATCTGCTTCTGTTGTAAAGTTTGCTTGACCAAATAAATCCATCATATAATAATAAGACATTGCTCTTAATAACCTAGCTTCTGCTCTAAATTTGACAATGTCTGCTTTTGTAGCTTCAGAAACATTTCTTTCGGCTAGTTTCGCATCTGTTGTTTCTCTTAAGAAATTATTTGCAAAGGCAATTGTCACATGAGATCTACCAAACATTCCCAAGATTATAGGATCATCGGCATTCCATAAATTTCGTTGAATTTCTCGAGTTCCAGGGTCATTCTCATAAGACCAAATCATTTGGTCTGCTGATAAGGTTTGCAAGTATAATAATACTCTACCAAACTGGCTTGTACCCGCATCCAAACCATCTATATTGGAAGATCCTGGGCCATCTACACCTGTTAAAGAAAGATTAGCATATACCCCTGCTAATAATTCCTTATAGGCAGATTCATCTTTAAAAAAGTCTTCTCCTAGTAAATCTTGATCATCTTTTGGTACAATATCTAAGTCTTTTGTACAAGAAGAGAAAGCTACTACTAGAACCAAAAGTATGGTTGCTATTTTGTTGATTTTGAATATTTTTTTCATTATTAATTCTTTAAAAATTAAAATTTAATGTTTGCACCCACCAAAATTGTTCTTGGTCTTGGATAAATTGTGTTATCTATTCCATTAAATACTTCTGGGTCTAGCCCCGAGTAATTTGTAAGAGTGAATACATTTTGCATCCCCGCCCAAATTCTAACACTATTAGATGCAAATTTCTTGATAGGTCTATTAAAGGTATACCCTAATGTGATATTATCCATTCTTAAAAAAGAAGCATTCTCTAAATAAATATCAGATAGGATTACATCTGCAGTTCTTAAAAAGTTTGTATTGGTTACAGCACTAGGAATGTTTCCTAATACAGATTGATCTTGTAATAAACTGTATTGTGCTAATGAAGAATTTACGTTGTTGTACACATAATTCCCTAGGCTTGCTCTTAAATTAAAGGCGAAATCAAAATTCTTATAATTTACGTTTGATTGAAAACCAAAAGTAAAATCCGCTTGTGGGTTTCCTTTTAGGTATCTATCTTGAGAATTTATAATTCCATCACCATTCAAATCTACGTAAGCACCTTCTATTGGCTTGCCTGCACCATCATATAATTGTTTGTGAACAAAGAATGAATTAGGAGCAAAACCTTCGCTAAATAATTGAATATAGTTCCCCGTACCACCAGAAATTCCTCCAGTTGTAATGTCTTGGTCTAAAGCTAATTCTTTAATTTCTCTGTCTAAATAAGTCGTGTTAAAGTTTACGTTCCAATTTAAATCTTCAGTTTTAATTAGGTCTGCATTTAAGGTAAACTCTAATCCGTTTACTTGTAGATCTCCAACATTCTGTAAAACTCTGTTTGTAAAGTTTGTACCGTCTGCTACTGGCGCATCCGATAATAAATCAGTAGAATTTTTCTGGAAAGCATTTATAGAACCTGAAACTTTATTATTAAATAAACCATAATCGATTCCTAATTCTACAGTAGCTGTATTCTCCCATTTAAGGTTACTTCTTTCTGATGGTATCGTAGATTGAATTGGGTCTCCTCCAAAAATATATCCAGAACCTTGGTTTCCAAAACGATACCTGTCTATGTATAAATCTCCAGCAATTCCATCTTGTTGTCCGTTAACACCATAACTTGCTCTAAATTTTAAATCAGAGATAGTTTCACTGTCTTTTAAGAAATCTTCGTCACTAACTCTCCAAGCCAAAGCAGCTCCTCCAAAATTACCCCATCTATTTTGTGGACCAAATCTAGAAGTTCCATCTCTTCTATAGTTTAAAGTTAAAAGATATTTTTCGTTAAAAGTTAAATTAGCTCTGGCTAAAAAACCTACTAAAACTACAGGTGTAGCTGCACCAGAAGTTGGCACATTATTAGGGTTTCTTGTGTTTCCTGTACTTGTACCAGAACCATTAAAAGTTTGATAAGAATAACCAGCCATAATATCTGCTTTCACTTTACCAAACGTATTTACATAGTTTAAATACGTATCCAAAGATTCATTTAAAACTTCACTAGTAAAAGCTGAATCGTTTCCAAAGAAATTAGCATTAAAACTTGCAGGAACATTTAAAGAACTTAAACTTGTTCCCATACCTGTAGATTTATCAAAACCTACATTAACGGTTGCTGTTAGTTCTGGTAAAAAGTGAAATTTATAATCTACTTTTAAGTTTCCATAATGTCTAAAAACATCAGAAACATTGTTGTTTTGTAATAAACTAGCAACAGGGTTTGTGCCACCATTAGAAAGAATTACTCTTCCTTGAGCATCTCTTGTAAAATGTTGATAAAAACCATCAAAAGGAGAACTAGAATCGTACACTGGTTGTGTTGGGTCATATCTTATAGCAGCACCAACTTGTCCTGCATCTGCAAATCTGTTATCCTCAAAAGCTCTGTTATAGTTTAAGTTTACTTTTAAATGATTATCAAAAAAACTAGGATTCATAGATAACGAAACAGTTGCTCTATCATATTGTGAAGTAAGAATATTTCCTTCTATTGTTGAAAAACCAACAGAAAGCCTTGTAGGAATTCTTTTAAAAATTTGCCCTCTAGCTGTTAAGTTATGTTGTGTAGAAATAGATTTTTGAAAAATTTCATTTTGCCAATTTGTATTAGCAGTTCCTAATAAACTTGTATCTATTGTAGTACCATTAATTGGTTGAGAGTTCACTAAGTTTCTAAATTCATCTCCGTTAAAAACTCTTACTCTATCTTTAATTTCTCCAAATCCCATTTGAAAGTCATAGTCTAAAGAATATGTACTTCTACCTTTTTTAGTAGTAATGATAATTACACCATTAGAACCTCTAGAACCGTAAATTGCAGTTGCAGAAGCATCTTTTAATATAGAGAAAGACTCAATATCATTTGGGTTTATACTTGCTAAAACACCTCTAGACCCTCCAGCTGTTCCAGACATTGGTAATCCGTCTATAACGATTAAAGGATCGTTAGACGCATTTAAAGAAGAACCACCACGAATTCTAATTTGAGAACCAGAACCTGGGGCTCCACTAGTGGTAATATTTACACCAGCTACACGTCCGCTTAATAAATTCTCTGGAGTAACAATGTTACCCTTAGTCATATCTTTAGAAGTAATAGATTCTACTGAACCTGTTGCATCTTTAACTGTAGTAGTACCATAACCAACAACGATAATTTCATCTAATTGTTCTGAGGATTCATCTAGTTCTACTATTAGATTATAATTGCTAGCAATTGTAACTTCTTTATCTGCATAACCCAAATATCTAAAAACTAGAACATCTCCAGTTTTTACATTGTTGACAGTAAATTTTCCATCAAAGTCAGTTTCAGACCCATTTGTAGTACCTTTTACAACAACACTAACACCAGGTAAAGGATCACCAGATGCTTTTTCTTTTACAATACCTTTTACAGTTTGTTGCGCAAACATTGTAAATGATGAAGTTAAAAGAATTCCAATTAACAATAATTTAAATTTTTTCATGTATAATTTGTTAAATAATAACTGTAAATTTGATTTGTTTTAACAATAAATTCACATTCCACCTGGTAAATATATAGATGAAAGGAGTAATTTCAATAATTTAAAACCTACGAAAACGGTTTCGTGTTGAAAACTTTTTTCACTTAATTATCACTAAATTAGCAAAAAACATCACAAAAATTTCTCTTTTATATAAAAATGAAGAAAAAAATTACTATAAAAACAATCGCAAAAGAATTGGGTGTTTCTACCTCTACAGTTTCTAAGGCATTAAAAGATAGCCATGAAATTAGTACAGAAACTAAAGAAAAAATTCAGGCTTATGCCAACCATTACAATTATAAACCTAATCATTTAGCCTTACAGTTACGTAATCAAAAAACAAAAGTTATTGGTGTTATTTTACCAAAAATTGTACATCATTTTTTCTCAACTGTCATAACCGGAATTGAAGAAGGAGCTAATGAAAAAGGATATCATATAATGGTTTGTTTTTCTAATGAATCTTATAAAAAAGAAGTAGAAACTTTAAAAGTATTGTCTAATGGTAGTGTAGATGGATTAATTGTTTCTATAGCAAAAGAAACCTTAGAAAATAAAAATTTTAAACACATTAAAGATTTAGTAACAGAAGAGATTCCTTTGGTTTTATTTGATAGAGTTGTAGATGAAATTTTATGTGATAAAGTTGTTGTTGATGATGTAGGTGCTGGTTATAAAGCGACTAAACATCTATTAGAAAACGGAAGAAAAAAAATAGCTTTAATAACCACGCCAAACCATGTTAATGTTGGCGCTTTAAGAAGACAAGGTTATGAAAAAGCCCTGATAGAAAATTATATTAAAACAGATAAAAGTTTAATTGTTGAGATTGATGAAAAGCAAGACATTAAAAAACAGATAGAAAAAGTTTTTGAACAAGATATTGATGGCGTTTTTGCAGTAAATGAAATTTATGCAGCAAACTCAATGAGAATAGCTAAAGAGAGAGGTTTTAATGTTCCTGAAGATATGTCTATCATAGGTTTTACAGATGGTTTAATATCAGAATACTCATCACCTTCAATAACTACAATTGCACAACATGGTTTTACTATGGGTAAACAAGCAGTAGAACTTTTAATTGAAAGAATAAAAAAAGAATCGGAAGTTTATAGTCCTAAAAAAATTGTGATTTCTAGTGATTTAAAACTTCGAGAATCTACGAAACCGTCGTCGTAGATTTATTCGTTACTTTTAATCAATTTACCAAAAAAAATATATATTTGAATCATTAATCGATTTATCAATAAATTACATTCCACACTTTTAGTAATTTGATAAGTCACAAATACTTATCGTAATATTCATTAATAATATTCGATAATGGAAAAGCGTAAATTAAGCTTCTGGCAAATCTGGAACATGAGTTTTGGATTTCTAGGTATACAATTTGGATTCGCCCTTCAAGGTGGATTTATGTCAAGAATTTTTCAAACTTTAGGAGCAGGGAAAGAAGATATTCCTTTACTTTGGATTGCAGCGCCTTTAACAGGTTTGATTGTACAACCTATAATTGGTTATATGAGTGACAGAACTTGGAGTGTAAAATGGGGTAGAAGAAGACCTTACTTTTTAGTTGGAGCAGTCTTAAGTTCATTAGCATTGTTCTTTGTTCCTCACTCTCCTGCATTATGGGTAGCTGCTGGTTTTCTATGGATTTTAGATGCGTCTATAAACATTTCTATGGAGCCTTTTAGAGCTTTAGTTGCAGATAAATTAACACAATCTCAGAGATCTTATGGTTTTGTTGTACAAACATTAATTATAGGAATTGGAACTTGGATAGCAAGCAATTTACCTTGGTTAGTTTCAAAGTTAGGTGTAAGCAATGAAGCAGCATCTGGTATTGTGCCAATGTCTGTAAAAGTTGCTTTTGCAATTGGTGCTTTTGTCTTTTTAGTAAGTATTCTATATACTGTTTTTACTACAGATGAATATCCTCCAGAAGATATGGAAGAGTTTGAAAAAGAAAAAGCCAAAAAGAACAATTTTATTCCTGATATTCTGAACAATATAGGAAGTATGCCAATGACTATGAAAAAGTTAGGCATTATTCAATTTTTTTCTTGGTTTGCATTCTTTACAATGTGGTCTATGGCAAATCCTGCTTTAACAGAACACGTTTTTGCAACTCCAGCTCCAATTGAATCAGCATATAATATGGCTGATACTGTGCAAGCTGAAGCTTTTAAAATTGCAAACACTAAATTTCAAGAATCTTCTAATTCAGTAGGTTCTGCAATGGGTATTTACGGTTTATCTTCAATGGCATTTGCTTTATTATTAACATTATACACTTCAAAAAGAAATATCAATAGAAAATATGTACATCTATTTTCTTTAATATTAGGAGGTGTAGGTTTTTTATTAATGAATTATGCTTCACCAGAAAATTTAAAATACTGTTTTGTTTTAATAGGTTTTGCTTGGGGTAGTATTTTATCTATGCCTTATGCAATGTTATCAAGTTCTGTAGATCCAAAGAAAATGGGTGTAATTATGGGTATTTTTAATATGTTTATAGTTATACCACAAATAATTGCTGCTTTAGGTGGAATTAATTATGTATCCAGTTTATTGGGTGATGAAGCTATAAATGCAATGACAATTGCTGGAATTAGTTTAGTAATTGCTGGTTTATGTAATTTGCTAATCACTAATAAAAATGCAATTAGTTATCAAGAAGAAGTTTAAAAATTAAAATGAAAAAAGGATTTATTTTTGATTTGGATGGTGTTATAGTAGACACTGCCAAATATCATTATTTAGCTTGGAAAAAGCTAGCAAACGAATTAGGTTTCGAATTTACCAAAGAACAAAACGAATTATTTAAAGGTGTAAGTAGAAAACGCTGTTTAGAAATTCTGTTGGATATTGGAAAAAGAGAAGCAACTAAAAAAGAATTTGATACTTGGATGATTTCAAAAAATGAAGATTATCTAAAGTACATAGAAAATATGGATGAATCTGAAATTCTTCCAGATGTTCCTAAAATATTAGAATATTTAAAAGAAAATAATATTCCAATTGCTTTAGGATCAGCAAGTAAAAACGCACAACCTATTTTAGAAAAAGTTGGTTTATTGTCTTATTTCGATACAATTGTAGACGGAAATAATGTAACAAAAGCTAAACCAGACTCAGAAGTTTTTCTGTTAGCAGCAAAACAATTAGGTGTAAATTCGAATGATTGTGTTGTTTTTGAAGATGCTGTAGCTGGTGTAGAAGCCGCAAATGCAGCAAATATGATTAGTATTGGTATTGGAGATGAAAATGTATTGTCTGAAGCACAATTCAACTTTGCAGATTTTACAGAAATCAGTATCGATTTTATTAAAGATTTAATAGAGAATTAGAATGAATCAAGAATATATACAACCAAATGAGTGGTCAATCCTAGAAGAAGGGTTTGACGCAAATATGGTAAAATCTTCAGAAAGTTTGTTTAGCATTGGTAATGGAGCCATGGGACAAAGAGCTAATTTCGAAGAACAATATACAGGAGAAACGTTTCAAGGAAGTTACATTGCAGGAGTTTATTATCCTGATAAAACACGTGTTGGTTGGTGGAAAAACGGCTATCCAGAATACTTTGCAAAGGTTTTAAATGCACCAAATTGGATAGGAATTAATGTTTTAATAAATGACGAAAAATTAGATTTACATACCTGTATAGCAGTTTCTGACTTTAGAAGAGAGCTCAACATGAAAGAAGGTTGGTTGTCTAGAAGTTTTGAAGCAGTTCTAAAAAGTGGCATTAGAATTAAAGTTGATATAAAACGTTTTTTAAGTATAGAATTAGATGAGGTCGGAGCAATAAGTTATAATGTAACTCCATTAAATGCTGATGCAGAAATTACTTTTGTACCATATGTAGATGCAGGAATTACCAATGAAGACACCAATTGGGATGATCAATTTTGGGATGTTTTAGAAGTTACTCACAACAATCAGCAGTCTTTTATACAAGCAAGAACTATGAAAACGCATTTTCATACGTGTACTTTTATGCAATCTAGATTATTTCTAGATGCTAAAGAAATTATTGGCAATTGTAATAACGAATCTTCTAGCAATTACGCTTCTTGCTCATATCAACAAAAAGTGAAACAAAATGAAACCTATACCATTCATAAATTTGGAGGGTATGTAGTAGATAGAAATCACAATAAAAATGAATTAGTTACAGCTGCAAAAGAAGTTTTAGATAAAGCTGTAAGCTTTGGTTTTGATGCATTATTAGAAATGCAAAAACAATCTTGGGCACAAATATGGAAAATGTCTGACATTACAATTTCTGGTGATGTGAAAGCGCAACAAGGAATTCGTTTTAATATTTTTCAGTTAAATCAGACCTATTTAGGCACAGATGCTTCATTAAATATTGGGCCAAAAGGGTTTACAGGAGAAAAATATGGAGGAAGTACGTATTGGGATACAGAAGCGTATTGTATTCCTTTTTATATGGCAACTAAAGACCAATCTGTAGCTAGAACTTTGTTAGAATACAGGTACAATCATTTAGAAAAAGCGATTGAAAATGCAGTTAAACTCGGTTTTAAAAACGGAGCAGCATTATATCCAATGGTTACTATGAATGGTGAAGAATGCCATAATGAATGGGAAATTACCTTTGAAGAAATTCATAGAAACGGTGCTATAGCTTATGCAATTTACAATTACCACAGGTTTACTGATGACTATTCTTACATCCCAGAAAAAGGATTGGAAGTTTTAATAGGAATTGCACGTTTTTGGCAACAAAGAGCAACATTTTCATCAGATAAAAATAAATTTATGATTTTGGGTGTTACTGGTCCAAATGAATACGAAAATAACATTAACAATAATTGGTACACAAATTACATTGCAAAATGGTGTATTGAGTATGCATTAGAAAATATAAATATCATAAAAATAGATCATATTTCTGATTACATCAGAATTAAAGAAAAAGTTTCTTTTACTGATGATGAATTAACTTCTTGGAAAAATGTATCTGATAATATGTATTTTCCTTATTCTGAAAAACACAATGTTTTCTTGCAACAAGATGGTTTTTTAGACAAAGAATTAATTACTGTAGATAATTTAAACAAGAGTCAAAGACCTATCAATCAAAAATGGAGTTGGGACAGAATTTTACGCTCACCTTACATAAAACAAGCAGATGTTTTACAAGGTTTTTATATGTTCGAAGACCATTTTTCTACAGAAGAATTAGAACGTCATTTCGATTTTTATGAGCCATTTACGGTTCACGAAAGTTCACTTTCACCTTGTGTACATAGTATTCAGGCTGCAAAATTAGGTAGAATGGAACAAGCGTATCAATTCTATTTAAGGACTTCACGTTTAGATTTAGATGATTATAATCACGAAGTAGAAGAAGGTTTGCATATTACATCAATGGCTGGTACTTGGATGAGTATTGTAGAAGGTTTTGGAGGAATGAGAATATTAAATAATACACTTTCTTTCGCTCCAAAAATTCCTAAAGGATGGAACTCTTACTCATTCAAAGTAAACTTTAGACATCAAGTAATTACAGTAAATGTGAGTCAAAATGGAACCCATTTTGAGTTAGAAGGTAAAGATGAAATTCAAATTTTAGTTGATGGGCAAATAGTAAATGTAGCTCCAAATAACTTGCAAACAGCATAAACTAATCCCTAAAAGTTATTTAACTTCTAGGGATTTTATTTTTATAATTATGAAAAAACTTTCTGTATTTATTTTCACAATAATTTTGTTTTCTTGTAATTCATCTGAAGAACAAAAAAATAAAATAACAAACCAAATTTCAAATACTACTTTAAATAAGGTAGAGCCACCAAATTGGTTTTTGGGTTTTAAAAACAAAGAGTTACAATTATTGGTAAAACATCCAAATATTTCTGATTATAAACCTGAAATTAATTATACAGGAGTTGTTATAAGAGAAGTCTATAAAGCAAAAAGTCCTAACTATTTATTTATTGATTTAGAAATTTCTGATAATGCTTTATCAGGAAAATTTGACATCCTTTTCAAAAAAGAAAATGCAACTACATTAACACATACTTATCAATTAAAAGATAGAGAAAAACCTGCTGAAGACTATAAAGGTTTTGACAGTTCTGATGCTATTTATTTAATAACTCCAGATCGTTTTACAAACGCTGATGAAACGAATGACATCAATCAAAATTTAAAAGAAATTACAATAGATAGAAGAGATGGCTACAAAAGACATGGAGGAGATTTACAAGGAATTATAAATGGCGTAGATTACATTTCAGATTTAGGTTTTACTACAGTTTGGTCAACTCCAGTTTTAATGAATGATATGCCTCAAGGTTCTTATCATGGCTATGCAATTACAGATTATTATCAAGTAGATCCACGTTTTGGAACAATGCAAGATTATATAAATTTAGCTGATAAATTGCGAGAAAAAGGAATGAAATTAATTATGGATCAAGTTGCAAACCATTGTGGTTTAGAACATTGGTGGATGAAAGATATTCCTTTTGATGATTGGGTAAACAATCAAAAAAATTACGAAGACAATATTGATAATTGGAATTTGGAAACCAACATTGGTTCTAATCATAGAAGAACTACAAATCAAGATTTTTATGCTTCAGAATCTGATAGAAGTGGAAATAACGAAGGTTGGTTTGTATCTGGAATGCCAGATTTGAATCAACGAAATCCTTTTATGGCAAAATACATTATTCAGAATAGCATTTGGTGGATAGAAACTTTAGGTTTAGGAGGAATTCGTCAAGACACATACCCTTATCCAGACAAGCAATTTATGGCAAATTGGGCTGGTGCAATTATGAAAGAATACCCAAATTTTTCTATTGTTGGTGAAGAATGGAGTTACAATCCTTTGTTAGTAGGTTACTGGCAAACAGGTGCAAATAATAAAGATGGATATGAATCTAACTTAAAATCTACAATGGATTTTCCTATGCAAAAAGCCATTATTGATGGTATTAAAGAGGAAGAATCTTGGGATAAAGGTTTGGTAAAATTATACGAAGGTTTGGCAAACGATTTTCATTATGCAACTCCAAAAGACATTATGATTTTTTTAGACAATCATGATGAAGGAAGAATGTTTACGGCTTTAAATGAGGATGCTACTAAAGTAAAAATGGCTGTAAGTTATATGCTGATGTTACCAAGAATTCCTCAAATTTACTATGGAACCGAAATTTTAATGGATGATACTGCAAATCATGGAGATCATGGTTTAATTAGAACTGATTTTCCTGGTGGTTGGAAAGGTGATAAAGTGAACGCATTTACTGGAGAAGGGTTGTCATTAGATAAAAAAGTAATGCAATCTTTTGTAAATACTGTTTTAAATTATAGAAAAAATAGTAAGGCAATTCGTGATGGAAAAACCATTCATTTTGCACCATTTATGGGTACTTATTTCTTGTTTAGAATTAAAGACGATGAAACAGTTGTGCATATTATCAATAAAAATGATAAACCAATTACCATCGATTTAAAAAGATATAAAGAAGTTGGTTTAGATGATAAAAAACTTAAAAACATCATCACAGGAGAAGAGTTTACTTGGGGTGATAAAATTCAATTAAAAGAAAAAGGGAGTCTTATTCTAACCACGAAATTAAATTAATCTGTCACCTTGAGCGCAGTCGAAAGGTCTTAAGTTTTAATTATGAAAAACATTTTATTCCTAATAACGTTAATTTTTAGTTATAGTCTTTTTAGCCAAGTAACCATCGTTGTAAAAGAGTTACCAAAAGGAACTCCAAAAGATGCTTCAATTTATATTTCAGGCGATTTTGAAAACTGGTCTGGAGGTCAAGAAAAATACAAACTAAAATTAGTTAATAATGAGTATTTAATTACGCTACCAGAAAAAGAAAATAGTATTCTTTTCAAATTTACACTAGGAAACTGGAAAACTGCAGAGTCAACCAATAAAGGAGAAGCTTTAGATAATCGTAATTACGTTTTTAAAAAGAAGAATGATACACTAAATGTGAAAATAGAAGGTTGGATTCATTTATTTGATAAAATAAAACAACCAACAATTACTAAAAATGTAACTGTTTTACATGAAGAATTTCATATTCCACAATTAAACAGAAAACGTAAAGTTTGGCTGTATTTACCTGCAGATTATAAAGTTTCTAACGAATCTTATCCTGTGGTTTATATGCATGATGCTCAAAATTTATTTGATGTAACAACTTCTTATTCAGGAGAGTGGAATGTTGATGAAGCTTTAGATAAACTTTTTAAAGAAAAAAACTTAAAGTTAATTGTAGTTGGTATAGATAATGGAGGCTCAAAACGCTTGGATGAATATTCGCCTTATAAAAATGAAAAATATGGTGGAGGTGAAGGAGATGCCTATTTAGATTTTATGGTGAATACTTTAAAACCATATATAGATAAAAATTTTAATACACTTTCTGACAAACAAAATACTGGAATTATTGGAAGTTCTATGGGTGGTTTAATATCTCATTATGCAGCCTTAAAATATCCGCAAGTTTTTGGAAAAATTGGTGTCTATTCACCAGCATTTTGGTTTTCTCCAGAAATTAATGATTTCACAAAGAAAAATGGAAATTTAAAAGATACTAAAATGTATTTTTTAGCTGGTGGAAAAGAAGGTCATAAAGCAGGTTTTGATGAGATTAGTCAGACAGTTGTTGATATGAATACAACTATTAATATCTTAAAAAATCAAGGTTTTCCATCTGAAAACATAAAATCTAAAGTTGTTCCTGAAGGCAAGCACAATGAGGAATTGTGGCGCACAAATTTTGAAGAAACCATTCTTTGGCTCTTTAAAGAAAAATTAAAACCACGAACTTTTATTGATGCAAAATTCAATGAAAATCAATTAAAAGTTAAGGTTTCTGATGGTGCTTATGAAATCCATTTTTTATCACCAGAAATCACTGAAACTACATTTTTGCCTAAAGGTCAAAAAAAAGCAAATCAAAAATTGCACGCAGTTGTTTTAGAAAATAAATATTCAAATTTAGAGTATCAAGAAAATGATAATTTGCTAACACTTTCTTCCGAAAAATTGTCAATTAAAATTACTAAAAGCCCTTTTAATATTTCTTATTGGTATCAAGGAAAAGAAATTACATCAGAAAAAAACGGGTATCAAAAAACGAATGATTTTGAAACAATAAGATTCTGTTTAACCCCTGATGAAGTACTGTTTGGTGGAGGAGCAAGGGCTTTAGGAATGAATAGAAGAGGTCATAGATTACAGTTGTATAACAAAGCACATTATGGTTATGAAACCGAATCTAAATTGATGAATTACACAATTCCACTGGTAATTTCTTCCAAAAAATATATGCTTCATTTTGATAATGCACCTATTGGATACTTAGATTTAGACAGCCATAAAGACAACTCTTTAACATATGAAACCATTTCTGGACGAAAAATATATCAAGTAATTGTTGGGGATTCTTGGATGGATTTAGTTGATAATTATACAGATTTAACAGGAAAACAACCATTACCTCCAAGATGGACTTTAGGAAACTTTTCAAGCAGATTTGGTTATCATTCTCAACAAGAAACAGAAACAACAATTGCAAAATTTAATAAAGAAAACATTCCTGTAGATGCTATTATTTTAGACTTGTATTGGTTTGGAAAAACGTTAAAAGGAACAATGGGAAATTTAGAAGTTTACAAAGATTCTTTTCCAGATATGAAAAGGATGATTTCTCGCTTAAAAAACAAAGGAGTAAAAACAGTTTTAATAACAGAACCTTATATTTTAACCACTTCCAAAAAATGGAAGGAAGCAGATGAAAAACAAGTTTTAGCAAAAGATTCTGTTGGTAATTCTGCAAAATATAATTTCTATTTTGGAAATACTGGTATTATAGATATCTATAAAAAAGAAGGTAGAGATTGGTTTTGGAACATCTACAAAGAAATTTATAATTTAGGAGCAAAAGGTTTTTGGGGCGATTTAGGAGAACCAGAAGTTTTACCTTCTTGGGTTACTTTTAATGAAACTCAAAAAGCAGACGAAATTCATAATATCTATGGTCATAATTGGGCAGAATTAATTTTTGAAGGTTATAAAAAAGAATATCCAAATGAACGTCCTTTTATTTTAATGAGAGCAGGAAGTTCTGGTTCTCAACGTTTTGGAATGATTCCTTGGTCTGGAGATGTGAATAGAACTTGGGGAGGTTTGCAATCTCAACCAGAAATTGCATTGCAAATGGGTATGCAAGGTTTGGGTTATATGCATTCAGATTTAGGTGGATTTGCAGGTAATAATTTAGATGATAACTTATATGTAAGATGGTTGCAATATGGTGTCTTTCAGCCAATTTACAGACCACATGCACAAGAAGATATTGCTAGTGAGCCTGTTTTTAGAAATGAAAAAGCAAAACAATTAGCCAAAAAAGCTATTGAGTTACGTTACAAAATGTTGCCTTATAATTACAATTTAGCGTTTGAAAATAATCAAAAAGGAACACCTTTAATGCGCCCAATTTTCTTTGAAGAAGATGATACAAAACTGATGACAAATTCAGAAACCTATTTATGGGGAAAAGATTTTTTAATCACTCCCATTTTAAAAGATGCTGTCAAAACGAAAGAAATTTATTTCCCAAAAACTGCAAATTGGTTTAATTTTTATTTTGATAAAGATAAAGTAGAAGGTGGGCAAACAAAAAAAGTCAAAGTAAAAAAGAAATCTATACCAACTTATGTTAGAGGAGGTGCATTTATTTTGATGTCAGAATTGGTGCAAACTACAGATAATTATAAAGCAGATAAGTTAGTATTACATTATTATTTTGATAAGAAAGAGGAATCTAAAAGAACATTTTATAATGATGATGGTGTAACAGCAAATACTTTTGAAAAAGGAAAATATGAGTTGTTAGAATTTGAGGCAGAGTTCTGTAAAAAATGGTTAGAAATCGATTTTGAGGCAGAATTAGGAAGCAATTGGAATTCATCAGAAAAAGAAATAAAATTGGTGATTCACAACATCAATTGGAGTCCTAAAAAAATAAAAGTTGATGGGAAAAGAAAACAATTTACTACAGTAAATAACACACTCATCATTCCTGTAAAATGGAATCCAAAGAAAGAAATGAAAATAAAAATAACACTAAACTAATTTTTAAGAAATGAAAAAATTAATCGTATTTATAATAACAGTATCAATCCTCTCATCTTGTAATCAAGAAAAGAAAAAAGTAAAAAAAGAACATAAAAAACTAGCTCCAATTTCTAAATCAGATATGGAAAATGCTGTTATTTATGAAGCTAATATTCGTCAATATTCACCACAAGGAACTTTTGATGAGTTTACTAAAGACATTCCAGAAATTAAGAAATTAGGTGTAAAAATTATTTGGTTAATGCCAATTTTTCCAATATCAGAAACAAAAAGAAAAGCTACAGGTGGTGCAAATAGCAAGTTTGCTTCAGAGTTTCCAAAAGAAGAACAAAGTAAGTATTTAGGAAGTTATTATGCAGTTTCAGATTTTACTAAAATAAACCCAGAATTTGGTACAATTCAAGATTTTAGAGAATTGGTAAAAACTGCTCATGAAAACGGAATTTATGTTATTCTAGATTGGGTTCCAAATCATACAGGTTGGGATCATTCTTGGTTAAAAACTAATAAAGATTTCTACACTCAAAATGAAAAAGGAGAAGTTATTCATCCTAAAGATACTGATTGGACAGACGTTGCAGACTTAAATTATGAGAATAAAGAATTGCAAGAAGCTATGATTTCTGATATGAAATATTGGATTGAGAAAGAAGGTGTTGATGGTTTTAGATGCGATGTTGCAGGTTCTGTACCTTCAGAGTTTTGGCAAAATGCAATACCAAAGTTAAGAGCAAAAAAAGATATTTTTATGTTAGCAGAAGCTTGGGAACCAGAGTTGTTAAAAGGCAATTTATTTGATATGGCTTATGCATGGGATGGACATCATTTATTTAATGATTTAGCAAGTGGAAAAAAGACGGTTAAAGATTTAAAAAAGTATATAGAATTTACCTATAATGACCGTTATGAAAAAGATGATATTCTAATGAATTTTGTTACAAATCATGATGAAAATTCTTGGAACGGAACTATTGAAGAAAGAATGGGTGAAAAAGCAGAAATTTTAACAGCTTTAAGTTATGTGCTTCCAGGAATGCCTCTAATTTATTCTGGTCAAGAATATGATTTAAAACATAGATTAAAGTTTTTTGAAAAAGATTCAATACCAAAAACCAAAGGAAAAATGTTTGGTTCATTAGAAAAATTAGGAGAGTTAAAGAACTATAATTCAGCTATACATGGAGGTAAAGAAAAGGCGAGTTTTGAAATTTTAGACAGCAAACCAGAAACCTTTATTTTAAAGAGAACAAAAGATAATAATACAGTGTTGTTTATTGCTAATTTCTCTGATATTGGAGAAAAAATAGAAAATCCAATAAAAGGTGTTTTTAAAGATTACTTTTCTAATGAAAAAGTAGAATTAAAAGGAGATGCTTTTGAAATTAATGCATCTAGTTATAGAATTTTAGTAAAATAATTATGAGAAAAATCCTTTATACCTTCTGTTTTGTGTTTGTTATTGCTTGTCAAGAAAAATCAGCAGGAAAAACTTCAGAAAAAAAAGCTAAAAAAGAATTTGTTTGGGAAGGAGCTAACATCTATTTTTTATTAACAGACAGATTTAATAACGGAGATAAAACCAATGATATTAATTTTGATAGATCCAAAGAAACAGGAAAGTTAAGAGGTTTTAAAGGTGGAGATATTAAAGGAATTACCCAGAAAATTAAAGAAGGTTATTTTACCAAATTAGGAATCAACGCAATTTGGATGACTCCAATTGTAGAACAAATTCATGGAGGAACTGATGAAGGAACTGGATTAACCTATGGGTTTCATGGTTATTGGACCAAAGATTGGACGAAAATTGATCCTAATTTTGGAACCAAAGAAGATTTAAAAGAATTGGTAGAAATAGCTCATAAAAACGGTATTCGTGTGTTGTTAGATGCAGTAATTAATCATACAGGTCCAGTTACTGAAAAAGATCCTGTTTGGTCAGAAGATTGGGTAAGAATTGAACCACATTGTACTTATGATAATTATAAAAATACGGTTACTTGTACATTGGTTAAGAATTTACCAGACATAAAAACCGAGAGTAATAAAAATGTTGAACTACCAATTCAGTTGGTAAAAAAATGGAAGGCTGAAGGTAGATATGAGCAAGAACTAAAAGAATTAGATGAATTCTTTAAAAGAACAGGGCATCCAAGAGCATCCCGTTTTTACATTATAAAATGGCTTACAGATTACATCACAGAATTCGGAATTGATGGTTATAGAGTAGATACAGTAAAGCATACAGAAGAATCTGTTTGGCAAGAGTTTAGAAAGGAATGTGATTTTGCTTTTGAAAAATATAAAAAAAACAATCCTGAAAAAGTTTTAGATGCTAATAATTTTTATTTAGTTGGAGAGGTTTATAATTATGCAATTTCACATGGAAAAGAATTTGATTTAAGTGATAAAAAAGTCAATTATTTCGATAAAGCATTCAATAGCTTAATCAATTTTGAAATTAAATGGAATGTTAAACAAATGGCTGAAAAAGACGTTTTTCATAAATACGATTCTTTATTAAATACAAATTTAAAAGGATATGGAATTTTAAATTACATGACTTCACACGATGATGGAAATCCGTTTGACAAAGAAAGAAAAATGCCATACAAAACAGCAACAATGTTGTTGTTAACACCTGGAACTTCACAGGTTTATTATGGAGATGAATTGGCTAGAGATTTAACAATAGAAGGAACTGTTGGTGATGCAACTTTGCGTTCTTTTATGAATTGGGATGATATTCAGAATAATCAAGAAACAAATAAAATTTTAAGCCATTGGCAAAAATTAGGTCAGTTTAGAGCTAATCATATGGCTGTTGGTGCAGGAAAACATACTTTGATTTCAGAAGAAAATGGTTTAGTTTTTTCAAGAGTTAGAGAAGAAGATAAAGTTGTAATTGGAATTAATTTATCAAAAGGCAAAAAAGAAATGAATGTTTCATCTATCTTTAAAAATGGAGAGGATTTAAAAGACTTTTATTCTGGTCAATTTGTAAAAGTAAATCAAGGGAAAGTAATTTTTAATTCTAAATTTGATATTGTGTTGTTAGAAAAAATATAATAATCAAAATATATTATATTTCTTTGAAGAATTTACCTATTTCTTAATGATTAAATGTATCTGTAATTATGATGGTTCTGTCGCATCTAATGTAATGAAAAATTTGGAATTATTTTGAATCCAAAGCGATAGCTAAACTGAGTTTCAATGCAGTTTAGGTGGTGTTATGTTTAGGTATTTTTTTAAATCTACTATTTTATTGTAATTATTTGATCTTTAAATCACTTTTAAGTTTTATAAAATCTATATTATTGAATCCATTAGTTTCTAGAGAATTTAGTCTTTCGGATATGGCATCAATCCATTTTGTTCCATCAGGCATTTTAGCTCTTTTTCTATACTTTTTAAATTTTTTCAAAGCTTTATCATGATTGCCTGAAATGAGTTGATAAATGGCAAGGTTCATATTGAAATTCATGCCGGAAGAATTAGAGCTGATTACTTTTTTAATAAATGTACCTGCTGATTGCATATCTTTATTTAAAGTAGACCACCAAAAGGCATTATTATATATTTCTGACATTTGCTTGTTAGAATATTTTTTTTGAACATTTTTATCGGTAATAATTGAATCTATTGCTTGCGATATCTTAAGTTGAGCATCATTGTAGTCATTGATCGTTGCAGATGTCTTGGCATCACTAACCTGTTTGTTAATTCTAGTCACGCATCTGTCTACTCTTGCGCGTTCTATCCTCTGTTTTTCAATAAGAATATGTAGTTCTTTAATTTTTTCTTGAGGATACTCTTCCAAAGGTTTTAAGCTCTCGGCCTTTTCAAATTGAATAAGAGCTGCTTCGTAATTTTCCATACCAATATTAGTTTCTCCATATCGAATAGCATCATCAAAATCTCTGTCAATGATTGCTTTTTTCAATTTAATAATTCTATCTTTTGGAGAGACTTCATCTGTATAAATCTTTAACGCTTCTTCATAAGATGTAATGGCCTCTTCATATCGCTTGTAAGATTCATGGTTTTGTGCTGCCGAAATTGCTTCCTTGTAATTCTTTTGCATTACGAATTCCAATTCAGTATTTTTCAGTGCAGTATTTCCTGTCTCAGAATAACAAGCATCCATTTCTGCTATTGCAATTCTTTCTTTACTGCTCATTGATTTCTTATTCCAGACACTTGGTCGATTGTTAATTGTGATCTTTTCAGTAAGACAGGCACATACTTCACTTTGACCACTGGCTGTTGTATTGAATGCTCCAAGACATGCACTTTTTAGTTTACTCGCATTCTCTTCGGTCCACTCATCAACATAAACATCATTCTGAATAATAGTTGTGATTTCAATATCAACATTTACTCCATTTAATGTGCTTGGGTTCTTCAACCCCAAATACAATCGTCCTGTCTTTATATCATCGACTTTAACAACGGCTTGTTTTGTGTTTTTTGTTGTACCCTCTGAAATGTAGTAGAAGCTATCGCCATAGTTATCCCTCTTTTCAACAAAAGCTGTTTGATTAGCAGAATTTAGCAAATAAACATCTACATTGCTAGAACCTCTCGGTACTTTAACTTGATTCAGTAAAATTCTAGTCATACCCGTTTGATCAACCAAGTAGGATGATAACTGTATTGCCAAATTTAATTTCTTTGTACCACTTGTTCCCTCACTAGTAGAAAAACTATAATACCATTCAACAGTGTTTTTAGGCAAGTCAAAGGGAACAACAACACGTGATTTTCCACCAGCTGATGCCCTTAAACCGCCACTTAAATAAATTGATCTTTGTTGAACAATTGTTTTAGATGTTCTTTCCGTCTTTGTATACTGACCGTATGACAGGGTAGAGGTTATTGCGAAAATAGTGACTGTAAATAGAGATTTCATTTTTTCTTGAGTTGTTTTACTTTTAAAAAAATCAAATATTACCATATTTTTTTATTTATAAAATATTATTTAAAAGTCTTCATTTTTATTACTTAATTCTGACTTAGGTCTACACTTCATAAATATAATTAAAAATTATTCCCAAGAATAAATGTGGTAAGTAAAGAAGTCGAACCTTTATGCACGTCTGCAGTATTCTTCAGACACGGATTGACCAGCATAAAAAGCCATATACCTTAACTTTAAATCAAAAACTAAAGTAAAAAAATATCCCCAATAATAAAAAATTATTCTTGGGAATAAAAAGTGGAGCCAAGAGGAGTGAAATCGAACTATTTTGGGGAGGATTTATTAGAATTATTAATTGAATCTACATAAAAAATCATAATTTTAATATTTAATTTCATTGTCTTTATATTAAAGCCCAACTGTTTATAAACTAATGATACATTTTTTCGGATATTTTAAAGAAACCAACCATATTGGAATTAGTTCTGTAGGGTTTGAAAAGGCAGCTATTTTTTTAAGAAATAGAGATTTTAAAATCGTTGAACTTATAGGTTTAAAGGATAATAAAGAGGTGAATTTGCTTTATGAAAATGAGGAGCCTCTTTGGATAACACAAGATCATCACATACACATACATTCTCTACTTAAGGAAAATGAGTATACACTATTTACTCATGTTAAAATAGAATTGGCTGACGGTGGAGATATCAATTACAGTGCAGCTTCATTATATGTTAAATTTCCAGATGGAGAAGACATTAAATCAAAAACCATAATGCTATTGGAAACTATGGGGTATTATGCAGGTGAAAAGATTTTTGATTTTTGTACTGAAAATCCAGATATGCATTTGTTAGAATTTGTCTTAGGAATGGAACCAGAAGATATTACAGACGAATTTGAAAGAATGAAATTACATACCGAATCCATTAATAACGAGAGTTATCTTGAAGATTAATGTTTTTTCACCAAATTAAATCAATATTGTCGTAATTGTAATGGCGTTGTTCAAAGTCTCGAACAGCTTCCAGCATAATATCATTATCAATCAGTTTTTCCAACTGTGATATTTTAAGATAAATATCTTTAATTAACAAAGTTTTGGATTTCTCAGGTGTGTTGACAAGTAATTTGATTCCTTTTTCAAAACTAACTTTAAGACTGTCAATATAATTTGATTTAATTTTTTTAAAATCCTTTTGAGTTGGCTTTTTATCTCTGTAGTTATAAACACTAAATTCGGCATAAGCTGCAATTCTTGCTTTTTGATGACCGAAAAAAGAGCCTCCCCTCTTGTATATCCCGTGGATATTATTCACTTTATTAAAGGCATCAATTAATTTAATTCTCAACTGCTCTGAGTTATAGTTATATTTTTCCAAATGATAGGCATAAATGGTGAAATAAACGTCTTGGCCGGTTTCTGAGTTGAATCCTTTGTCATTGTTTTGGTAAGCAATATCGGGATGGAGGGGAGGGTGCAAATTTATTTCTGGATGATTCTCTAAAATCGATTTGAATTCCAATTTTGAAAATTTAAATGTATCCCGAATGGAGTTGCTTTGAATTGAAATAGAATCTTTCAAATTAATTACCTGTTGTTCAGTTTTTTTCTTTGAATTTTGACATCCAAACAAACAGCAACACAACAATAAAACAGAGAGGACACGCATCTTAATTCTTCAAGTTAAGAAATCTATAGTGTCCAATAATTTCAAAATCAAATAAGCAATCCTCAAGGACTTGCCCACTGCCAATATTATGAACGATTTGATAGCGTTTATTATCTATTGAAGGGATATCTACAACAACTCCGATGTGAGTGGTACCACCGCCTAAATCCCATGCCACTAGATCTCCTGGACGGTAATCAGCGCCGTTGCTTGTAATGGATAATTTTGATCCTTGACGCTCAAAATAGGTCATTTAAATTCGGGACTCTCCTATGGTCAATATTTGTATCCGGTTTTTTGTGGCCCCATATATTCGAATAGAGATTAAAATTGGCCGTCATGTCTTCATGGACTTCTTTCTGTAAATCCAGCCCATTGGCTCTATATGTTCTAATCACAACATCTGTACAAACACCAATACCATCGGGTACATCACCGTTTTGGTAGGGAATACTATAATAGCTACCATCATAGATAACCTGATGATTGGTCAACTTTAAGGCCGCATCAGAAATTTTTCTGGACTAAATTTTTGTTGTGCGGATAGTGTTAGACTTAGCCCCAACAATAAAGGTAATGCTAGCTTAATTGGATTTAATTTCATTGAATTTAATTTATGTTATAAAAATCGACATGGGATTCTTCAAATAAAACATCACATTGTTCACCTTCAATTTCTGGACAATAACTTACTTTTAAACTTACATTAAATTCTATTCTATTCTATTCCCTTTTTAATTTTAACATCAACGGTTCTGTCAAAAATGAAATTTGTAGGTACATTATTATAATTTCTATGGGTTTCTCTATACAGCTCGAAATTCTTTTCAAATATAGGCTCTAGGAAGTTATGATCTTCGATAGAATGAATTTTATATGCCATTACAGTTTGTCCTCCAGGATATCCAAAACGATAATAGGTATTTAAATATTCTTTATCTTTTATTTTGATAAGTTTATAATTCACAACATTTCCCGAGTGTAAACTTCCTCTAATTTTGAAGGAAGTGGATTGAGAACTGCTCGAATGAATTGTTGTTTAATTTTTAATTCAATACCATGCAGCTCCATTAAAACCCAGACCCTGGATCTTCAGGACTCTGTGCTTGTGCTTTTTTAGGATTTAATAACGTATAAGTGCCTATGGCAGTTAAAGCTGCATATTTACCATAGTTTCCAATTTTTTTCAGAGCAGATTTTCTAGAAAATCTCTTCCTTGTTTGAGGTTTTTTTATTTTTCATTTTTTAAAATTTCTATTACTGAATGATTATTTTCTTGTTAGTTATTTTGTTCTCTGAAGTGATTTTCACGATGTAAATTCCATTAATTATAGATGGTAATGAAATATCATTCACTCCATTTCCTTGAAATGAAGAGCTTAACACTTCTTGTCCAAGTAAATTATAAATACTAATATTTGCTACTCCTTTTTGAATACCCACAACACGAAGGGTTTCTCTATTATAGGAGTAAATGCTCAAATTATTGTTTGTTGCCAAATCATTGGTACTCATAGTACTTGAAGTCGTATGCAAGTAGTATCTTCCAATTCCGTTGAGTGCTTCTGAGAGTGTGATGGTATAATTTGTATCACTGCTTAATAAAGTATACGAACCTTCTTCTCGATCTTCCAAATACACCTCCAGTTCATCTGGTAGGTTTTGGGTTGCTACAGAAATTGTAATTTCAGTTTCTGAATCTGCATTAATTCCTACAGGAACAATCATGCTTTCTAAATTAGAGTCTGGCAATGATTGAATACCTAAATCTTGTCCTTCGCTTTCACTAACCAAATGGGTATAGATGGCAAAACTATTAGCAGCTCCTCCAAACATTGAACTGTCATAACCATTGTCCCAACCTGTGGTGGTCCCATCGATATAGAAAATTTCTGTATCGGTGGTGTTAGTACCATTGGAAAGCATCAAATTAATTTTAGGTCTGTTATTGATGGTTCTTTGAAAACTATCGGATTGATGCGATTGCATTGCTTCGGTAAAACTAAAGGTATTAGCACCATTTGAACTCACAAAGAATCCTTGAGCTGGTGGAACAAATTTAGAATCAGAAGCTTGGTTGTAGGTAATGTATGAGTTGGATCCAGAATCCCAAAACCAAAGTGTTTCTTCGGAAAGAATTGAAGAATTGATTGTTAATAAATTATTCACTGCATCTGCATTAGAATTTGCAGCAATATATGATGGATATGGGTTTCCTATTAGATTCAAGTTATTCGCAGTTCCTTGAGTAATACCAATGCTAACATCTGAAGTTGGAAATGTTCCATTAAAAGAAACATCACCTGCAGCGGCTAACTTTACAGAATACCCCGAACCTGAAGCTAAAGCTCCTGTTGCTGAACTTGTTTGATAGTCCCATGCGGAACCATCATTTATATAAGGTGCAATACCGATATTGGAGCCTGAACCTGTTGCAAAAGTGTGGTTAAAAATTAAGTTCTCTAGAGTTTCTCCAACAACAGAGCTTGAGACTAGGTACCAATTATTGGTAGAAAGTGTTCTATTGTAGGTTAAACTACCTGTAAATGTACTCTGAGCAATGAAAGAAGCTCCAGAGGAAAGAGTCATCGAATTAACTACTACTGCTGACGAAGCGGTTGGATAGTTTGAAAGTCCAGATGGTATTTCTACATCAAAGTTTGTATTTGGAACTCCATTTGACCAGTTTCCAACATCAGACCAATCGCCACCTACTGATCCTTCCCAAGTAGTTACAGGGACATCTGAGCTATCAAAAGGATCAGAACCTGCATTTGTTTCTTCTGTATTGCCAATACCATCACCGTCACTGTCATTATTTGGATTTGTATGGTCTCCAGCGTTGTTGTCCTCTAAATAATCTGGAACACCATCACTATCAGTATCTGTTGGAGGATCTTCATTTGATCCTTCCTCGTTGTCAATAACTCCATCATTGTCTGAATCAAAATAATCAATAACCACTGTCAGGGAACAGCTATTATCATCAGTGATGACAACTGTATATTCTCCATAAGGTATTGCTGACAACGACGCAGTTGTTTCTTCGGCACCCCAAAGATAAGTGTATGGAGAGGTACCCCCTGATACTATAATATCAATTGAACCATCAGATAACGTATTATCAGTTGGCAGAGTAAAACTAACAGAAGCTGATAATATTATGGGTTCTGTTATAGTAACCGTTTCTTCTAAAGTATTACTTTCAGCATCTGTAACTGTGATTGTGTATTGTCCAATAGCAAGAGAGGCAGCGGTTACCGTTGACGATATAGTTTGTGTTCCATCACTCCAATTATATGAATACGAATTTACTGAACCACTATTCACAGAAACAGTAGCAGATCCATTATCCAATCCTTGGCAGCTAACATTTGTTATATCAGATATACTAATGCCATCATTATCTTCATTTGTAAACGATAAATCCACAAGGTCAGAAGCTAATAAACTGTTATAATTTGAATCATCTGAAACAGGCGACCCTGTTTCAATCATATAGGTAACATCACCATCAAAAAGTTCATCATCTACGCCAGAAACAGTAACAGTTTGTGGTACATCCCAATTTTCTTTTGTAAATGTTAATTCATCTACTGAAGAAACGCCTTCTGTTGTGTCTGATGAATTTATTGGTATTGTGACATCGTCTGTTGGGTTGATATCTAATTCTATTGTAAAGGATGCAGTAGAAGTGTCTTCATGGGTTTCGGTTGAAACTTGAGTCACAGTAACACCTTGCTGAACCTGTGTGAAAACGACCTCGCTTTTTTGTGTTGAATAAAATGTTAAGTCCATAGGATCACTCCAAGTTCCATATTCAATAATATAACCCCCTGAGCGTGAATCAGCAGTATTGATATCATTCCATTTTGTTCCCCCATTAAATTTAGAAATGGCGTGATCTTGTCCAGTTGTTCCATTGTAATTTGCGTTGTTAGGATCGTTTATTTCCCAGTTGTTCCATTGGCCATTTATTATTCCAACATTACTCACCCCATCAGATGGGGTTAATATAACTGTATTTGCCTCAGGACCTTGCATCCATTTCCAAGTTCCTTCAGAATCCGCATCAGATAATCCAATCCATACATCAGCCGCAGATATGTTATTATTAAAATAATCATTTTCAATTTCAGATGTTAGCGTTACTAGATACCCAGGCTCGTCTTCATAGTCACTTGTTATTGCAGCAGCGGCCGCATTATCCCAGGTAATTTGTCCATTTACAAATTCATAAATGTGACCATTGTAAGGGCTAAAAAATGTATTTGTGACCTGTGAGGTTATAAATATTTGTAATTTTAGTGTGCCATTAAGCACATCAGTAGAGTTAAAGGAAATAGAATTAAGTGCATCTTCAATCGCAGCGGGTTGCCCAATAAAATTAACAATAGTTATATCTGTAAAGTCACTAAAACCAGTATCTAGAGTTAAACCTGTGGTTGTATTTATTGTAAAATTTGCTTCTGCATCTCCTTTCAAGAGAACCGAAGTTTTGTAGTCTGTATTTGCATCATAACCCTCAAGACTGTAATCGCTATCCAATTCTGATAATAAAAAGTTTGTAGTGTTTCGAGGTATATTAGTTATTGTTGGTGATATAATATCAACAACCTGAAAAGTTATTGAATTAGACCCAGAATATTGAGAATCAGAATTACCAACGATAGTTGCTGTAGCAGTACCTGGCAATATATTGTCTGTGTAGGTTACAGAATAATCTGTTGTAGGTTGAAGCGTTAAGCCGTTATACACTACCGTCAAATCGGGCTCCAGAGCAGATCCCGTTGCCGAATATGCCGGTATTGGATCTATAGATGATACAGACAAGTCATGAATTAGAGTTAATGTTACAGAAGAAGTCTGTATAAAACCTGTTGATATATCTGTTGCATTATCTCCATACTCTGCTAAATAACCATCTGTCTCGTTCGTTGTGTCGGGATAATCTCGCCAACCGTATGAGGAAGCATTAACGTCAGCTCCCCATGGGAACCCAACATAATCTTCGCCACTTCCGTAGTTGTTTGGCTGTTGAGGACTTCCTCCCCACAAAGTGTATTGAGCTGTCGTTCCTACTTCAGGCCCCCCCATCCATTTAAAATCACCCTCTGACGCAGTATCTGAAAGTCCTATCCAAACACTCTTTCCAAGGCTGTGAATAAAATCCTGTTCGTCTTGGCTAGTTATGGTTACTAAATGTCCGACGTTACTAGCTCCATAAGAGGAACTTTCTGATGCTGCTTGAGAAGCAGTCCATGAGATTGATCCGTCTGACACGTATTTGTACATGTGTCCATTGGAAGCATTGTAATAAATATCTGATGATAGTGTATCATAAATAGTGACCTCAATATTGACCTCTCCACCCACTACTGTGGTGGTATTGATTTCTATTGAATTTAATGCACTCAAAATATTGGTAGGTGTACCAATAAATTGGGTTTCTATAAAATCTGTAAAACTAGAAGATACTATACCGGTAAGTCCACCAGTTGATGTTATTGTTGCAGTTGCTCCTTCATCTCCTGTAACTGAAACAATCACCCCGTATTGTGAATCGGAATCATATCCAGCTAATGAGTAATCATTTGCTAAAGAAAAATTAGTAGCGGAAGAAGGAGTTGCAACATTTTCATCCGCTGGCGGGGTAAGATTTACAATTTGGTAATTTACAGAATTTGTACCAAAATAATCACCTATTGCATTGATTGTTGCCGTTGCTGTTCCCGTAGTGGTATTATTTATGTATGATACGGTGTAGTCTGTGTTTTGCGTAAGAATCGTTCCATTCCAACTTACCCTTAATTGTGGCTCTACTGCACTTCCTGTTAGGGTTAAGGCTGGTATAGGGTCAATTGTTGCATCAGCTAAATCTTGGACCTGTGTTAAGGTCACAGAAGTTGTTTGAACAAAATCTGTTGATATATCTATTGCACCATCCCCATATTCTGTCATGTACCCATTTATTTCACCTGAAGTGTTCTGGTAATCTCGCCAGCCATAATATTGGGATCCATTTGTACGGTAAAATCCAACATAATCCTCATTTGAAAAATTATTAGGCTGTCCAGAAGCCCACAAAGTGTATTGAGGTGTCGTTCCTACTTCAGGCCCCCCCATCCATTTAAAATCACCCTCTGACGCAGTATCTGAAAGTCCTATCCAATAGCGACTATTTGTTATATTATTTATAAAGCTTGTTTCTAAAGCGCTGGAAGGGGTTACTAAATATCCAGCGTTACTGGCTCCATAAGAGGAGTTTTCTGATGCTGCTTGAGAATCAGTCCATGAGATTGATCCGTCTGACACGTATTTGTACATGTGTCCATTTGAGGTGTTGTAATATATGTCTGAAGATAATCTGTCATATACCAATACATCGATCACGACTTCGCTGTTTATTGTACTTGTGGTATATACCACCATTGAGTTTAGTGCATTTATAATATTAGAAGGCGTACCATGGATTTGGGTAAATGTGAAATTTGAGAAATTAGAACCAGAGTCTATTGTACCCATACCACTGGTTGAAGTTATGGTTGCATTGGCACCTATTACAGTAACAATCACTCCATATTCTTTATTGGCATCATAACCAGTTAAAGAAAAAAGGTCATTATCAAGAACATCAGCAACAACCACAGAAGAACTAACCGAAACATTTCTGTTTGCTGGGCTAGACAATTCAACTATATTAAAGTCTACAGATTTTGAACCTGAGTAACTACCCATTCCAGTTATAGTTACTGTTGCAGTTCCCGGAGAGATATTGTTAGAATATGTCACTGAATAGTCTACACCCTCAGTTATCAAATTTCCGTTTAATTTAACTAAGAGGTCTGGTGTTACAACACTTCCTGTTGATGTAGTTGCTGGCAAAGAGTTAATTACTGCAGTGCTTAAATCCTGAGCAAAAACAATTGCTAGTTTTAAAAAAAATAGTGTGGTTAAAACTTGTTTTTTCATAAAATATTATTTTGTGCAAAATACTTATTTTTTTTATTTTTTAAAAAAAAAATATTTCTGGTTCTGTCGCATCTAATGTAAGGAAAAATCAAATTTCTTATATTTACAACAAAAAAGATGTTCAAAGGTCACTGTTTTCCTAAAGCAATCATATTACAAGCTGTTTACTTCAAATTAAGGTTTAGTCTTAGCTATAGGGATGTAGAAGAACTTTTATCTATCAGAGGAGTCAAAGTTGATCATGCTACTATTCAACGTTGGGTATTCAAATTCACACCCCTTGTAGAACAACAATTCAGAAAGAGAAAAAAATTAGTTGGAAAAAGGTGGAGACTAGATGAAACCTATATTAAGGTAAAGGGTGAGTGGAGATATTTATACAGATCAGTTGATAAAGAAGGGGATACTGTAGACTTGTTGTTAACTAAAAGAAGACACCGTATATCTGCACAGAAATTTTTAATCAAAGCCATAGAGAATAATGTTAATCCAGAACTTATAAACATCGATAAGAGTGGGTCGAATAAAGCTGCGATAAAACTATACAATCGAAGAAACTATTCAAACATAAAAATAAGGCAATGCAAATACCTCAATAATATTGTAGAACAAGACCATCGAATGATAAAGTGGCGTATTGTGCTAGGTCTAGGTTTTAAAGAATTTGAATCAGCAAAGAGAACCATACCAGGAATAGAAGTAGTTAGAATGATAAAGAAAAATCAACTGGTGAACCCTGAAAGTTCAACCTACAAATCATTTATATCATTAGCTTCTTGATAAATTAAATTAGTTTAAAACTTGATGCTTAATTTTAGCAGATGCGACAGAACCAAAATATAAAAAGTATAGCAATATTAAAATGAAGAGAATATCTCAAATATCAATTATCTGTTTTTTAACATTGGCATTGTTCAATTGTAGCTCATCAAAAGAGCAAGAAAAGGAGAATACTAATAAAAAACCAAATATTGTATTCATATTTGCAGATGATTTGGGTTGGACAGATATAAGCACAGGAAATACAAATGGAAATAACGGTTCTAAAATTTATGAAACACCCGTAATCGATAAATTGGCATCACAAGGGATGTCTTTTACAAATGCCTATACCAACCAAAATTGTGCACCATCAAGAGCCGCTTTAATTAGTGGGCAATATGCAACAGGTATAGATAATCAGGTATATAATGTGGGCTCTTTAAAAAGACAAGACAAAAGAACTAAAGGATTTCCAAATGTACTTATTGAGCCTTTTAAGCAAAAAAAAGTAATTGCAGAAGATGGTATCAATATGTTTGATGTTTTAAAAACAAAAGGCTATCAAACAGCATTAGTGGGTAAAAGTCACGGAACTCCACATCCTTTAAAAGGTGATTATGGTATAGATTTGTGAAAGTAGACCATTCAACCATCCAAAGATGGGTGTTTAAATTTTCTAAAGAAGTTGAGAAGAATATGCATAAGCGAAAAAAGCAAGTTTGTGATAGTTGGCGAATGGATGAAACATATATCAAGGTAAAAGGCAGAGACATGTATTTATACCGAGCAGTAGATAAGTATGGAAATACAGTAGATTTCTTGTTAACTAAACGCAGACAGAAAATGTCAGCACAGAAATTTTTCAACAAAGCTATAGGTAATAATGGAAAGCCGAGAATTGTAAACATAGATAAGAGTGGGGGCTAATAGTTCAGCAATTTTAACAGTGAACAAAAGAAGTTTAAGTTCAAAGAAAATAAAAATACGAAAGGTCAAGTACTTGAATAATATCATAGAACAAGACCACCGAAGAATAAAAAGGCGAATAAAAATAATGACAGGATTTAAGGAGTTTGAATCAGCACAGCGAACCCTTTCAGGAATAGAAGTAGTCAGCATAATTAAAAAGAATCAAATCATTAATCCTTGTTCTACTTCGTTCAAAACATTCTGTTCGTTAGTTGCATAATAATGTATTAAAAACTGTATTTTTAATCTTTTATTAAGTTAATGCGACAGAACCGACTATTGTCTTTATATCTATTATATTTATTTAAACCAACTTACAATTAAATTAGTTTTTTGTTATCTCTTTTGTTTGTAAAGCATTATGTGCTTTTCAAAATATTCTCGCTAAATTTATTCAATTTGCATATAAGGGAATCATATTAGGTAAAACTCAAGCAGCGATTCGTGAAGAATTGGGTAGCAAAGGATTTAAAGTTAGTAGAAATAATTTATCTCTTTTATTGAAAAACCCGGTATATATGGGTAAAATTGTTGTTCCAAAAGAAGGAGAGGAGCAGGAGGAGTGGATTGAGGGTGTTCATCAAGGAATAATTTCTGAGAAACTATTTTACCAAGTTCAAGAAAAATTGTCCGAACGCCAAAAGAAAAGAAATCGACCTATTTATAATACACTTCGTGAAGAACTTCCATTGAGAGGAATCTTACAATGCTCCAAATGCCAATCGAAAATGACAGGAAGTCCTTCAAAGAGCTGTACAGGTAAAAAGTATTTTTATTACCATTGTAATCATTGTAAAAAAGAGCGATTCTCAGCGAAGAAAGTCAACACGGTTTTTGAATCTATTTTAGATGATTTTCAATTTACCAAACAATCAAAAGTTCTGTATAAAGAGATTTTAAAGTCATTGTCTGGAGTTAATCAAAAAGACAGAACAAGAAAAAGAAAAAAGTTAGAGAAGGAATTAGCTTCTTCAAACCAGCGGATTGAAAATCTACAAGATTTATTAGTAGATGGAGCTATATCTCCAAAAGTCTATGGGCAAACATTAAATAGATATACCAAGCAACGAGATCAAATCACTTCTAGTTTGAATGGACTAAATACTTCTGATTCGGAATACAAGGGTCTTATTGAAAATGCGTTTCAGCATTTAGAAAATTTTAAGCAAACCTATACCAACAGTGCAATTGCGCATAAAAAGAAGTTGATTAGTTCGATTTTTCCAGAAAAAATAGAATTTGACGGAAAAAAATGTCGAACTACAAGAATCAATGATGTGTTGAGGTATATCTTGCAGATAGACAAAGAGTTAGGTGAAAATAAAAAGGGACAAATCTCAAAAAATATGAGTTTGTCCCGTGTGGTGGAGACGCCGAGAATCGAACTCGGGTCCAAACAAGCAGCAAAAAAGCTTTCTACATATATAGTTCTTACTTGGTTGTCGGCCTAAAACTGATTAAGAACAATCTATTTTAAACGTATCTTTTTTAATTTCAAAAACTTGCCAAAGCTTCAAGTTTCCTATGTTTACTTTTACGATGCCCAAAAGTGAAACGCCGTAAACCAAGGCTTTTCGTGGACATAAAGCTTTCCCGCCTTGCGGGACTAGGCCAATCCTACTATGATTCGGATTAAGCAGCTAAAGCGTAGTTATCTTCGCCGGTTAAATAGTTGAAATAAGTTTTACAAGAATGATTTCAGTCCTTGATATGCTTACAAATTCACAGTACTTGCTGTCAAAACCAGTCGTCCCCAGTTTTTTAAATTCGTTTACAAAAGTATAAAAAATCTAGTTGCCCATCTTTATAAAATCCAATATCTTCGAACAAATATTACAGTAAAGAAAATGACAAAGTTTGGAATTATCAGAGAACGTAAAAATCCACCAGACAGGCGGGTTGTTTTCGCACCCGAAAAATTAATAGAACTCAAAAAGAAGTTTGCAAGCGCTTCCATAAAAGTAGAAACTTCGTCCATTAGAATTTTTACAGACCAAGCCTATCAAAAAGAAGGGATTGAAGTGACTTCTAATATGTCGGACTGTGATGTACTTATTGGGGTAAAAGAAGTGCCAATAGAAGCCTTGCTTCCAAATAAAAAATATTTTTTCTTTAGTCATACCATCAAAAAGCAACCCTATAACAGAAAATTATTACAGGCTGTCATTGATAAAAATATTACACTCTACGACCATGAAGTAATCGTAGAGGAAAACGGCATGCGTTTGATTGGGTTTGGCCGGTATGCAGGCATTGTAGGTGCATACAACGGCTTTAGGGCAATAGGGTTAAAAAAGGAAACCTTTCAATTGCCAAAAGCAGCCACCTTAGGTAGTCAGCAAGAATTGATTGATCAGCTAAAGAACATACAACTACCAAATCTTAAAATAGCACTTTCTGGAAATGGAAAAGTAGCGCGTGGAGCCAAAGAAATGTTAGATGCAATACAAATACCACAGGTGGATGTTGCGGCCTACTTGACCCAAACATATACAAAGCCAGTGTATTGCATGATTGATGTGTTGGACTACAACAAACGAATTGACGGGCAAGTTCTCAATAACAACGACTTTTATGCGCATCCAGAAAAATACGAAGCCAATTTTATGCGCTTTGCAAAAGTAACCGACTACTTTATTGCAGGGCATTTCTTCGGAGAGGGTTCGCCTTATTTGTTTACAAGAGCGGATGCAAAAAGACAAGATTTTAAGATTCAATTTGTAGCAGATATCTCTTGTGACATAGACGGTCCAGTAGCCGCTACCCTTAGGCCTTCCACCATTGCAGATCCCATTTATGGATATGATCCAAGCACCGAAAAAGAGGTAGACTTTAAAGCTGAAGATGCCATAGTAGTGATGGCAGTAGACAATTTGCCTTGCGAGTTGCCAAAAGATGCCAGTGAAGGGTTTGGAAAATTGTTTTTAGAACATGTAATTCCTGCTTTTTTTAACAACGATAAAGACGGTGTTTTAGCACGTGCAAAAATGACAGAAAACGGAAAATTAACGCCTCGATTTTCTTATTTACAAGCCTATCTTGATGGAAAAGAATAAATGATCCAAGACCAACAATTTCTCATCGACTTGGCAAAAATGAAAATGCCTTTTGGAAAATACAAAGGGACTTTTCTCATCGATTTGCCAGAACAGTATATTGTCTGGTATAGCAACAAGGGATTTCCTGCAGGCAAATTGGGAAAGCAAATGGGGTTGGTGTACGAGCTGCAATTGAATGGACTCGAAAACATCGTCAAAGAAATTCAGCGAAGGGATGCCTTAATTGACGACAATGCCATAGGCCACATGCGCAATTCCTAAAATTGAAACAGCAGAAGACCAGTAGCCAGGAATAAAATAGCACAAGGCTCCCAAAGCAAAGGCCAATCCAGAAAGAAAGAATCGTTTTTTTCGATAATGATCTCTTAAAAGATAGAGGATAAGGCCATAGGCTACTAAAAAAGTAGGTGTTATCAAATCAATCAGCCCAGCATTCATCAAAAAAATAAGCATAGCTGCTAAGAAAGCAATCAGCAACAAATATCTTAAAGCTGTTTTTTTTGTTTTGGCATTCCACAATTTAAACTTGTGTCTTTTGGCAATGCGTCTTCCTGCAAAAACAAGGGCTAGTGAACTGAATACAAACACTAAAAGCAAGATTCCAAGGGCAACATATTCAATAATTTCTGCCGAGAACATGCCGGTAAGATGATCGTCAATTAAAAAACCGTTTAAAATACTTTTGATCAGGTAAGCACCACAAAAAAGATAAATACCAATAAGAATGCTCGTAACCCCTTTCAAAATAAGGTTTACTTCGTGATTGTCGTGTAAATAAGTATTTTTGGGCATGGAAATTCTTAATATGTGCTAAGATACAAAAATTAAGCACTTTATGAACTGCTGTAAAATAGCAACAAAAGACTTCGAAAAAGAAGTGCTTAAATCTTCCCAAAAAAATACTTTACAAATTGTTAATGGTTTTGCGAATGGCTACTAAATTGGTTAACAATCCCTCTAGGTTGTCTAAATGCAACATGTTGGCCCCGTCACTTTTTGCATTTGCAGGATCGAAATGTGTTTCAATAAATAAGCCATCAACATTATTTACAATACCCGCTCGGGCAATTGTTTCAATCATTTCTGGTCGTCCACCGGTGACTCCTGCCGCCTGATTGGGTTGCTGAAGTGAATGTGTTACATCAAGGATGGTAGGGGCAAAGGCACGCATTTCTGGAATGCCTCTAAAATCTACAATCATGTCTTGATAGCCAAACATGGTTCCTCTGTCTGTAATCCAAGCCTTGTTTGAACCCGCATCCTTTACTTTTTGAACGGCATGCTTCATGGCATCTGGACTCATAAATTGTCCTTTTTTTAAGTTGACAACTTTACCTGTTTTGGCGGCTGCTACCACCAAGTCTGTTTGACGTACTAAAAAGGCAGGAATTTGTAAAACATCGACATACTGAGCCGCCTTGGCAGCATCCGAGGCCTCGTGAATGTCCGTTACTGTTGGAACCTTGAAAGTTTCAGAAACTTTGCGTAAAATTTTTAAAGCTTTTTCATCGCCAATTCCTGTAAAACTATCAATTCTACTTCGGTTGGCTTTTTTAAAACTCCCTTTAAAAACATAGGGAATCTCTAATTTATCTGTAATTGTTACTACTTTTTCAGCTATTCGTAATGCCATTTCTTCACTCTCAATAGCACAAGGGCCAGACAGTAAAAAGAAATTATTTGCATCGGTGTGTTTAATATTTGGAATTTCAGATAAAATCATTGCTTGCTATTTTGTGCAAAAATACGAAATTAAATTAGCTATATTTATCCTTTTAAAATCAAATATAAATGAAAAGTATCGCTCCCATTGTTTTAGTATTACTCCTTGCAATATCCTGTAAGAAGCAACCAACAACCATTAACAACAAAATGGCTTCTGTGACGTATGAAATTGATTCAAATACCGTAAGAAAACACCTGTACACTTTGGCTTCAGACGAAATGGAAGGAAGAGGTACGGGAACTCGTGGAATAGAAAAGGCTGCGGTATATATTGAAAATGAATTCAAACGAATTGGCCTTGCTACCTTTCAAGATTTATTAACCTACAGACAAACATTCTCTTTTGAGAACCGAAGGACCCAAGAAAAGATTACTGCTAGTAATATCATTGGTGTTTTAGAAGGAAAAAGCAAGAGGGACGAATTTGTGGTGGTATCGGCCCATTTTGACCATTTAGGCATTCGGAAAACAACAGGGAAATTAGATTCTATCTACAATGGCGCCAATGATGATGCCTCTGGGGTCACAGGAGTTTTAGCCTTGGCCGAATATTTTAAAAACAAAGGGACCAATGAGCGAACCATCGTTTTTGTGGCCTTTACCGGAGAAGAAATGGGATTGAAAGGTTCTACACATTTTGGAAAAGGAATTGACGCCTATAAGTTTGTCGCAGGAATTAATTTAGAAATGATAGGAAAAACACCAAGTTTTGGACCCAATACCGCTTGGTTAACAGGTTTTGATCGTTCAGATTTTGGAAAAATTATCCAACAAAATTTGGAAGGAACTGGCTATCAGTTGTATCCAGATCCCTATAAAAAGTTTAATTTGTTTTTTAGATCCGACAATGCTTCCTTGGCAAGATTGGGCGTACCGTCACACACCTTTTCAACAACGCCCATCGATGTAGATGAAGACTATCACCAAGTATCCGACGAAGCTGCCACCCTGAACATGACCGTAATTACCCAAACAATACAAGCAGTTGCAAAGGGAACAGAAAGTATTATTAATGGGGTAGATACACCAACAAGAGTTGTTTTAGAAGAAAATAGCACTCCAAAAATGCGATTCAACTAATTCTCTAGAACCCAAAAAGAGTAGCTGTTATTTTTTTAGAGTTTCCCATTAAAGTCAAGCCCTATTGTGCAAAGCTTTCGTATTTTTACCTTTTAAAAATTTCTGTTTATGAACCTACATTTTATTGCCATTGGCGGAAGCGCAATGCACAACTTAGCCATTGCACTGCACCTCAAAGGAGCTCAAATTTCTGGGAGTGATGACCTAATTAACGATCCGTCAAAATCTCGCCTTGCTGCCTATGGTTTATTGCCAGAAAAATTTGGTTGGTTTCCAGAAAAAATAACCTCAAATATTGATGCCATTATTTTAGGAATGCATGCTAAAAAAGACAATCCAGAATTGTTAAAAGCACAAGAATTAGGGATAAAAATTTACTCTTACCCTGAGTTTTTATACGAACAATCTAAAAATAAAACCCGTGTTGTTATTGGAGGTTCCCATGGAAAAACAACCATAACTTCGATGATTTTACATGTCTTAAATTATCATGAAATAACGGTAGATTATATGGTAGGCGCGCAACTCGAAGGCTTTGAAACAATGGTTCACCTGACTGCAGAAAATGAATTTATTGTTTTAGAGGGCGATGAATATTTAAGTTCCCCCATTGATAGCCGTCCAAAATTTCATTTGTACAAGCCAAATATTGCCTTGTTAAGTGGGATCGCTTGGGATCATATCAATGTTTTTCCAACCTTTGAAAATTATGTATCCCAGTTTAAAGTATTTACAGATTCAATGGTACACGGTGGAATTATGGTATATAACGAAGCAGATACTACCGTGAAAACGGTGGTGGAATCTTCTGAAAATCATATAAAAAAATACCCCTATCAAACCCCCAATCATTTTATAGAAAATGGTGTTACCTACTTAGAAACCTCTGAAGGGGATTTGCCTTTAGAAGTCTTTGGCACACACAATTTACAGAACTTGGCAGGTGCAAAGTGGATTTGCCAACATATGGGGATTGATGAAGATGATTTTTATGAGGCGATTGCAAGTTTTTCTGGAGCAAGCAAACGTCTAGAAAAAATTGCTGAAAACAATACAAGCGTCATTTTTAAAGACTTTGCACATTCTCCCTCTAAAGTAAGTGCAACCACTAAAGCTCTCAAAAAACAATACGAAAACAGAACTCTATTCGCCTGCTTAGAACTGCATACCTATTCGAGTTTAAATGCTGCTTTTTTGGAAGAATATAGAGGCGCCTTAGATGCAGCAGATAAAGCGGTTGTTTTTTATTCCCCAGATGCCGTAAAAATAAAAAAATTAGACGCTGTAACTTCCGCACAAATTGCCAAAGCATTTCAACGTGAGGATTTAATTATTTACACAAATCCGCAAGAATTTAAAGCATTTCTATTTGCCGAAAATCTAAAAAATACAGCGCTGGTATTAATGAGTTCTGGGAATTACGGTGGATTGGATTTTGAAGAAGTGAAACAGCTGGTTTCATAGGGGACCTTTCAAAAATACAGTGGTTAAATATTTTTTATCCAAAGGAGCTACAGAAAAAATTTACTACAAAAAACAAGATCTCGGTAGGTTATTTATTGTCAAATATTTTAGAGACAGTTTGAATCATTTCATCATTGTTCGAATAAGTCAATTGGTAGCAGTTTAAAGACTCAAACCAATCTAAAAAGACCTGCGTATTTTCTTTTTTTGGCGAAATCCATGAATCTGGAATCAATTGAGAAAAAGCGGTGATTTTATTGATTCTAGAAAACGCCAATGCTGCATCCTTTTCATACTTTATGAAGATCAATTCACGACAAGGTAAATGCTGCGTAAAATCAGTGGTGTTTGGTTTTAAATAACGAACAATTTTATGAAGTCGTTTAAAATTATATTCTGCAGTTGTTGCCAATTCTGGATAGATGGGTAGCAAGGTTTTTAAACTGTTTTTTTTGATAGAGATGGCCGCTGGAAAGCTATATACTTCTTGTTTTTTTACGTCGATAGGAACAAAATCATCGGCGATACATGCAAACCCATTTGCTTGTAATATTGCCAGGGAAGTGCTTTTTCCATTTCCAGAATCGCCTAAAAACAAGACTGTTTTTTTTGAATTCCCCACAGCAGAAGCATGAAAAACACCCATCCAATCCGCTTCATTGTTTTGGTGAATTGCCTGTATTAACTCCATTGAAAATTTTCCTTGAAAAAGATGAATTTCATTGGACTTCCAGCCATTTATGATTGTATTATTGACCGCAAAAAATAGGTGCTTATCCTCAATAAAAACAACAAAATGATGATGGTATGCTGTTGAACTCACCTCCAAATGTGCAAATTTTGGATGTACATAAGAGAGTCCTATTTCATCGGAAAATTCAACCTTTATGATGAAATTTGATATTTTATAAAATTTCTGAAATTCAAAATCTGCTGGAATTTTTACAGTATCGATACCTATGCTGGCTTCCGATTTATTTGAAAGCGTCTTCTTAAAATACCGCTCTTCAAGTTCTGAAATAAAATCGATACACGCTTCTTCTGGAATTGACATTTTCTCAGAGAGTTTCGCTGCAATAGTATTCATTGCAATACCTTCATTGAGCTCTTTTAGGAGCTGTGCAGTGGTGTTTTCTAAAACATTGTATTCATTTTTCTCCGCAAACCAAACAATGGTTTTGTCTTCTATAGGTTTAAAAAGCAAGTCTAATTTTTCTCTCATATCAAAAATTAAAGTTAAACATTTAGCATCCGTCAAAAAAATAGTAGCGCATTTTATTCGCTGAACGAATTTCTAATTTTTGAGTATCCTTTTTTGCCATTGAGCAGTTCAAGAAAAAAGGGACTGTTCAAAGCACCTTTTTTAGGTGTTCAATAATTTATGAATTAGTTCTTTCTCCAGAAAAATGGGGTAAATAAAATCAGTACCGTAAACAATTCTAATCGCCCAATTAACATTAAAAAGGAACAAAACCATTTTGCTCCACTCGATAAATGTGCAAAATTATCTACCGGGCTCACAGAGCCAATTGCTGGACCAATGTTTCCTAATGAGGAAGCAGCTGCACCCAATGCAGAGGTAAAATCCAACCCTAAAAGAGTGAGCGTTACAGAGGCCATTATAAAGATGAGCATGTAGATAATAAAGAATGAAAGAATATTAAATACAATGGTATCGTTAACGGCTCTACCGTCATATCTTACGGGAATAATTGCATTGGGATGGAGTGCTTTTTTAAATTCTAGAAAACTATTTTTGAGCATAACAATGTGTCGCATTACTTTAATTCCACCACTCGTAGAGCCCGCAGATCCCCCAGAGAAAAACAACGCAAAAAAGATTCCAGTTGCAAAGAAACTCCACATGGTAAAATCTGCAGAGACAAAACCGGTTGTTGTTACCACAGAGGTTACTTGAAAAAGTGCGTGTCTTATGGCACTTTCATTTTTTCCAAAAACAGCTGGATGATGAATTGTTGTTTGTAAGTTTGGGTCTTGGAAAAAGAGAATTATAATGGCAATAGCTGCAGAAATTCCAATAATGCCAAATAAGTAATATTTGAACTCTTCACTTTGAAATACTCTATGAATTTTTCCTTTTAAAGCAAAATAGGTGAGAACAAAATTTGTACCTGCAACGAGCATAAAAAAGAGGACAATATATTGGACAAAAGGCAAATGATTATAGTAGGCCATACTGCTGTTTTTTGTAGAAAAACCACCCGTACTCACTGTAGACATGGCGTGGTTAATTGCATCAAACCAGGTCATTCCTGCAATTTTAAGCAGTAAGAATTCAACAAAAGTTAACAGCACATAAATCAAGTACAAACGTTTTGCAGTATCGGTAATTCGTGGGTGTAATTTATCTGCAGAGGGTCCAGGAGCTTCGGCCATAAACAATTGCATTCCTCCAATTCCTAAGAGCGGTAAAATGGCAATAGTCAATACAATAATCCCCATACCACCAATCCAATGGGTTGCACTTCGCCAGAATAAAATTCCTTTTGGCATGGATTCAATATCTGTCAATATGGAAGAACCTGTAGTGGAATATCCAGAGATGGTCTCAAAAAATGCATTGGTAATACTTGGGATGGCTCCAGATAAAAGATAGGGTAGCATTCCTGTGACGGAGAGTGTCAGCCAACCCAAAGTAACAATCAAGTACCCTTCTTTTTTTTGAATGCTGGTATTTTTTGGTTTGTTTGCGAAGTAGAGAAAGGCACCCAAGAACACGGTAATAATTCCAGCATTTAAAATACCCCACATTTCCGCTTCATCATGATAGTAGCTAAAAGGAAAAGCAATAAACATAAACAACCCATTTAAAACAGCAGTAATGCCAAGAAAACGGTAAATTATTTTTGTGTTTAAATTTTTCATCTTAATTAAAAAGACTTTCTACGGTACTAATGGCTTCGGGCAAACAGAAGACGATTACTTTGTCTCCATCTTGAATTTGCATATCTCCAAAAGACATCAAGGCATTTCCGTTTCTAATAATACCGCCAAAGACTGCCTCTCTAGGGAAACGTAAATCTCTAATAGGGGCTTTTGTTATTTTTGCATTTGGTTGTACTTCAAATTCAAAAACTTCAGCATCAATATTGTGCAGATTGGCCAAAGCCAAAATTTCTCCTTTTCTAATGTGTCTAAAAATATTACTTGCGGCGATTAGTTTTTTATTGATAAGCGACTCAATTCCAATGGTTTGTGAGATGTCTATATAATCCATATTCTCTACCAAAGCAATTGTTTTTTTAACGCCTTTTGATTTTGCAACCAAACAAGACATAATATTGGTTTCTGAGTTGCCTGTAACTGCAATAAAAGCATCCATTTCTCGAATGTTTTCTTCCTCTAAAAGTTCTAAATCTCTACCGTCTCCATTGATCACCAATGTGTTGCCTAATTCTTCTGCCAGCGCAGCAGCTTTTTCTCTGTTTTCCTCAATCAACGTTACTTTAAAGTTCTCTTCACAAAGGTTTCTTGCTGTTTTTTCACCAATACTACTACCGCCTAAAATCATCACATTTTTAATGTTCAGATGTTTTTTTCCAATAATGGGATATAATTTTTTAATGCTGTAGTTTGGTACCGAAAAATAAACTTGATCATCTACCTCATACTTCGTGTCTCCACGAGGAATAATCGTTTGAGAAACGCCTTCTCTTTTAATGGCAATTGTAATAAAATCGACATCAGAGAATTTCTTTTTTGCTTCTTTTACGGTCAAATCAACAATCGGTGACTTATTTGTAAGGGTCGTACCCATAACATTAAACAACCCGTTTTCAAAAGCAACTGTTTCGTTAAAGGAAGATTGATTTAGCTGCATTTTAATTTCGTCAGCGGCCAATTCTTGGGGAGAGATCATGAAATCCACTCCAAAATTCTTAAAATTTATTTCAGTAGTATTTAAAAACTCAGTAGTGTCTATTCGTGCAATTGTTTTTTGAACACCTAAAGATTTTCCAATCACACAAATGGTAAAATTTGTATTGGGGCTATCGGTAACTGCAATAAGTAAATCTGCAGAGTCGATGCCAATCTCTTTTAATAATTGAATTGATGTAGCATCTCCTTTTTTGGTAATTACATCCAAATGATTATTTAAGTAGTTCAACTTCTCGGAGTCAAAATCTATAATATACGTATCCTGAGATTCGTAAGAAAGGAGTTTAGCTAAGTGAAATCCTACATCTCCAGCACCCGCTATAATAATCTTCATATTTAAAATATAGTAATAGACTGCTAAGATAAAAAAGAGTTGGCCAGAAAACGTAAAAAAAACTGTTTTTAAGTGTTTTTAGCTATTTTTTGTACATTTAATTAAAAAAAGAGCGATGAAAAAATTAACCATAAAAAAATGGGCTTTGGATGATCGACCCCGAGAGAAGCTAGTCTTAAAGGGAAAAAAATCACTTTCAGACGCTGAACTCATTGCTATTTTAATAGGTTCAGGAAGTAGAAATGAAAGTGCTGTTTCACTCTCCAAAAAAATATTGCTTTTTGCCAATAACAACTTAAACGAATTGGCAAAATTAGCTGTTGAAGAATTAACGAAATTTCACGGAATTGGAGCTGCAAAGGCCATTGCCATTATTACCGCTTTAGAGTTAGGAAAAAGAAGGCAGTTAGAACTCGCAATGGAGCTTCCTAAAGTTGCTACCAGTAAAGGAGTATTTCATTTGATGCAACCCATTATTGGCGATCTACAACATGAGGAGTTTTGGGCAATATTTTTAAGCAACTCAAACAGCGTAATTGGCAAACACCAATTAAGTAAAGGTGGTTTAACGGCAACCATCGTCGATGTAAGACTGCTTTATAGGAAGGCCATAGGAAGTGGGTGTGTGGGGATAATTGTTTGCCATAATCATCCTTCTGGGAAACTAACTCCTAGTGTTGCCGACAAGGAAATTACTCAAAAAATTAAGGATGCAGGGCGTACTTTAGATATAAAGTTGCTCGATCATTTAATTATTACTGAAAAATCGTATTTTAGCTTTGCTGATGACGGAATTTTGTAAATTCACCAAGCATAAAACATTCTCAATTCTTTTATTTGATACTCGTTTACACACATAAGATTACCCCAAGAATACGCTATGTTTTCAAACATATTCTTACAAGGACTTTATTGATTTCTGTTGATTTTACTTCAAAAATTGAAGATTTTGTTGCCCACAATGGCCCTAAAATGTCCTACACTAAAAATCCTTTAGGAAACGAGTTTTTTGTACGAAGCAGTGATCTTTTGTTCGAACAAGGTGTAAACGATATGGAGATCAATGTTTCCAAATGGGATGAGGTTTCATGTTTTTTTAATGCGGGTTCAAAATCATCGATTCCTTATGATATTTTTGCAGCTAGTTTCTATTTAATTTCACGTTATGAAGAGTATTTGCCTCATGTAAAAGATCTGCATGGTCGCTTTACTGCTGAACAAAGTATTGCCTTTGAACATCAATTCTTAGAAAAACCAGTGATTGATATTTGGGCGTATAAATTTTTATCAATTTTTAAAGAAAAATTTCCAACTTATACCTATCCTAAAAGAGAATATAAATTCATTTCTACCATCGATGTAGACAATGCATTTGCCTATAAGTATAAAAGTTTACTCCGTTCTATTGGCGGGTTTCTTAACGATATTTACACCCTGAAATTTTTAAACATTATCAATCGATTTGCAGTCTTGTTCAATCTTAAAAAAGACCCATTTAATACTTTTGATAAAATTTTAGCTCACAAGGACAAGTACAAAGTAGCCACACTTTTCTTTTTTTTAATTGCAGATTATACCACATTCGATACCAATGTATCTACTGCTAAACCTAAATTTAGATTGTTAATCAAATCGATTGTTGATTATGCTAAAGTGGGCTTACATCCATCTTATTTTACGATGCAAAATAGTACGCTGTTAAAGAAAGAAAAAGAACGTTTGGAAGACATTACCAATCTGCCAACTAAAAGGTCGCGACAACATTACCTCCGTTTCAGTCTCCCAGAAACCTATCAGAACCTAATCGATTTAGAAATTGAAGAAGATTATTCGATGGGCTATGCCAGCAATGTGGGTTTTAGAGCTGGCACCTGTACCCCCTTTTATTTCTATGACTTGGATTTTGAAATACAAACGCCCTTAAAAGTTTTTCCATTTGCATTGATGGACACTACTTTAAATGACTACATGAAGTTAACCCCAAAGCAATCTTTAGGGAGAATAAGAGATCTAAAAAATGAAGTAAAAGCCGTCGATGGTTTATTCATTACCTTATTTCATAACGAAAGTTTGAGCAATTATTTGCGTTGGAGAGGTTGGGAAAGACTCTATGAATCCATGCTAAAAATTGCCACTTCCCAAAGATGATACACTGCATAAAACGAAAAGACTTAGATATTGATAAGTATGATGCTTGTATTGCCGCATCTGTGCAATTCAGAATTTATGCGTTTTCATGGTATTTAGACGCTGTTTCCGAGAATTGGGAGGTCCTAATTTTGAATGATTACGAAGCTGTGATGCCGCTTCCTTGGAAGCAAAAATATTTTTTAAAATACATTACACAACCTTTTTTTTGTCAGCAATTAGGCATTTTTTCCTTCGCACCTATTACCCTTCAAATTCAGGAAAACATGATCCGTCGGATTCCTAAAAAGTTTATAAGAACGTCCATAAACTTCAATGCTGATAATTTTTTGAATGCGAACATGAAGTTGAGAAAAAATGCGCTTTTAACAATAGAAAATGTATATGAAAATATGCATGCTAAATTTAATAAAAACAGAAAAAGAGCCCTCAAAAAAGCAAGTTCATTGGGATTTACTTTTGAAGAAAACATCGCTGCAAATGAGTTTTACGATTTTTATGTATTGAATGACAAAAATCATCGCACCCATGTTTCAATGAAAAAAGTACTTCAAAATATTCTAAATTTAAAGACACAAGCTGTTCAATCTTATGGGATCAAAAGAAATACAGTTTTAATTGCTGGAGTGTTGCTTTTAGTAGATCCCAAAAGAATTACCTATTTGATACCTGTTGCTAGTGCGTTTGGAAAAAAGAATGCTGCGGCAACCTTACTTGTAGATGAAATTATTAAAAAGTATCGGCAGAGCCATCAAATTTTAGATTTTGAAGGTTCTATGATTCCTGGAGTTGCTAAATTCTATGAAAGTTTTGGCGCAACGTATGAAGAGTATCCTACTTTTTCGAAAAATTTTATTTAGGAATTTTTCTGTGAAATTTCATCTCAGTGAGAGTTTCTTCGTAAGGCTTATTTTCTTTGATTACTTTGCAAGGGTTGCCAACGGCAATAGAATTTGACGGAATCGCTTTACAAACAACAGACCCAGCGCCAATAATTACATTATCTCCAATACGTACTCCCGGTAATACAATGCTATTTGCTCCAATAAAAACATTGTCACCAATAACAATTGGAGTGGTTTTTGTATGTTCCGAATGCCTTGTGTGCGCATGATTTGCAGAGATAATTTTTGAACCCGTTCCAAAACCTACATTATTCCCAATAATCAATCCGTTATTGGCTTGTACGTATACATTTGGATTGTCTCCCGGATCGCATAAGATCCCTTTTTTAATATTTTCAGGTGCCAATACCTTGGAAGTAAAATGAACTGGCCAACTTGCTTTTGGGTTGAGTCTGAATAGTTTTTGGGGAATCCAATAATGAAAAAAAAGAATATAATACTTTTGATACCCATACTTTTGACGGAAATAGGTAGGATATAATAAATGAATCAAATGCCCAAAGATTAAAAAATCGAGCCTTTCAAATAAAGTCGGTTTTGTCATGAGTAGGATTGTTTTTTTATAATTTTCAAAAAATAAAGAGTCAATATTAAATAAGCAATACCTCCCAAAAAGGATAGGATATAAATTGTATAGGTTAGCTCATGCATTATAAAACCAATATAAAAAGCAATACAATTGATTACTAAAAGAATGGCATTGAAGAGCAAACTTATATTGTTTTTATCTAAAACTACAATGATATTGCTAATAGGACTAAATGAGGATCTGCTTAAAACAAGAAAAGATAGCAGCAGTAAATACTTTCTTAAATTGACCCAATTGTCTGTTAAAAACATTTCTAATAAGTAAATCCCAAGGGTATTCATTAGCACTAAAAATAAAAACATGGTGCCAACATTAAAGCGAATGATTTTTTTAGTGGTTTTTAAAAGCTCTTTTTTTGAGGCATTCATTAGGCTAGATGCCTTTTCAAAGTATACCGTTGAAATGGAAGAGGAAATTATAAAGAGCGGCATTGTCAAAATCTTTTGACTGAAAAAATATACGCCTGCATCCTTAAGGCTAAAAAAAGCAAAGATGAATAACGGAATCGACTGTGCTGCTAAATTGTTTATAAACCGAGAGGGAAGTAAGAAGGTCATTATAGAGCTATTAAAACTCAGATTCGTTTTAATAATCTTAAAATCGATTGCATTGAAGTAATTTTTATTTTTAAAACTAAAATACAAAGTAACAATGAGCAATGAAATAAACAAGCTATAAACCAATCCGTAAAGGCTATATTTTATGTAAAATGCAAATTGAAAAAAAACATTGATGAGAACTAAAAGTATTTTTGCAAATGAAATGGAGGAAAAATTCTTGTTACTAGTCAGGAAAAATTCATGCGTTTTATTATAACTCAGCAGAATGGCACTCAACAGCGCGAGCATTAAAACATTAAAATCCATTCCCATATCAAAGAAAATAATATAAAAAGGAAGAAGTACCAGGGTGCCAATAACGGTCATTACCGGGATGAGTATGAATAGAAAATTAAACCAATGATTTCGCGTGAATTCCTCTTTGCAGGTAACAATATAATTGTCTAGTTGTAGCGAATTCAAAACAGAGAGAATGGAAGAAAAACCAATAAAAACACTCAGAATACCGTAGGCTTCACTACCGTATATTTTTGCAATAAAAAGAGAACTAATCACTGCAATAATTTGTGCAATTAAAGTACCTTTAAACATTATAAGAATGTTCTTATAAAAAGTAGATAAATGGTTTTTGTTTACTTTTGGAGTCAAAAAATAACTTTTTATCAAATATAAAACAATTGGCACGGATTAAACACGTCTTTTTCGACTTAGATCATACACTTTGGGATTTTGAAAAAAATTCAGACCTTACTTTTCAAAAATTATTTACAGAGTATCACATTGACCTTGACGTTGCTGTTTTTTTGGACGTGTATAAACCCATTAACTTTAATTATTGGCGTTTGTATCGACAAGAAAAAGTGAGTAAAGAACAACTGCGATATCGAAGATTGAAGGAAGCATTTGATGCCGTTCATTTTTCTATCTCTGACGAATTAATAGACACATTGGCCATTCAGTATATAAAGTTCATGCCAAATTTCAACCATCTTTTTGACGGAGCTATCGATATTTTAAACTATCTGAAAGACAAATATCAATTGCATATTATCACCAATGGTTTTGAAGAAGTACAGACCAAGAAAATGAAAAGTTCAAAGATCTATCATTATTTCGATCAAGTAATTACTTCAGAATCTGTAGGGGTCAAGAAACCAAATCCATTAATTTTTGAGCATGCTTTGTGTGTTGCAAAGGCTACCAAAGAAAATTCAATTATGATTGGCGATAGCATCGAGGCCGATATAGAAGGAGCAATCAATTTTGGTGTCAAAGCTATTTATTGTGACTTTGAAAATAATAATCCGAAAGGGAACACGTTTGTGACCGTAAGCGCCCTCCATCAAATAAAACAATTGCTTTAATTTTACTAAAACTAAAACCATATATTATAAAAGAAAATTAATGAAATATTTTAAAATAGGGATATTCCTTTTGTTGCTTTTCTCTCTGGCATGCTCAGAAACGTTAGATTTTAATCAAGTAGAGGATTTTGAGCATCGGCCAGTCATAAAAATACCCCTGGTTTATTTCGTTTTAGATTCCAAAGATTTTATAGACCCGGTATCGGGTGCAGAAAATGTAAATCCAGTATCTGATGTGTCTGATTTCCGTATTCTAGAGAATGACTATCTACGAGATAACTTAGATAAAATTATTATTGATATCGAAGGTAAGAATGAAATGCCCAGAGATTTTACTGTGGAGATAGCATTTTTAGATGATAATGGAACGATTATCTACACCCTAAACCCGCTAAATATACCCGCTCAAAATGAAGCATTTGACTTTCAAGAAACCATTGAAGTTCGTTTAAATCCAATTATTTTGAACACTAGAAAAACTAGAACCTCAGTAACCATTTCTGGAGCCGCTTCATCCCTCATTGAAAATGATCCAAGAGCGTTTGTACTGAAATCCGCTGGAACCTATTTTATAGCTACCGAATAATTATGAATAGATTCTTTTTTCTGATGCTGCTTTTTGTATCTCTAAGTATACAAACGCAAAACAAACAGGTTTTATATGGTTTTGCAGAAAACCCTCAAACCCTTTTGTTAAATCCTGGTGCGGAAACAAACTACAAGTTTCATATTGGAATTCCTTTTCTCTCTGGAATGTCTGGAGATGTTGCCCTAAAGAACTTCAAATTAAACGATCTTTTTTCTGAAGATGGCATTGATTTTAATACAAAAATTTTCCGTCTTTTAAATAAATTGACACCCGAAGATCACCTAAAACTCAACGTTCAAATTGATGTTTTAAATGCCGGTTTTAGAGTGAATGATAAAACCTATATTAGTTTCGGCTTTTACCAAGAATTGGATGCCATTGCTTACTGGCCCAAAGATGTAATTACGTTGTTAAATGAAGGGAATGCTCCCTATCTTAATAAAAGCTTTGACTTGTCACAACTCCTATATAAAGCAGATTTTGCAGGTATCTTACATGTTGGGATGTCCAGAAAAATAAATCAAAAGCTGACACTAGGAGGTAGGCTTAAGGTATATTCTTCCACATTAAATATTGAAACTCAAAATAATTCTGGAACCGTTACAACACAACTAGGAACTAACAATATATATACCAACTATTTGAACACCATCGACTTAAATTTTTTATCCGCAGGTTTGGTTGTAAACGATCAATACCTAGAAAACCCGATGGAACTTATTACCAACTCTTTTTTAGGAGGGAGTTTGGGAGTTGGACTCGATGTTGGACTCACCTATCATCTTTCTTCTAGATTGGAGTTTACCGGAAGTATAATCGATTTTGGATACATCCATTATTCAAAAAAAGTTCAAAATACCACTGTAAAAGGAAGTTATACTTTTGAAGGAGTAAATTTTTTGTTTGACCCCGCTAATCCAACAAATTATTGGGCAGCGTTAAATGCCGATTTTGAAGAGAAAGTACCAAGGGGCAACAACACAAATGCATATACTTCTTGGAGACCAACAAAAGTAAATGCAGCTTTAAAATACAGTTTTGGTTCGGAAAGAAGAAGTAAATTTTGCTATGACAACACCTTCAAGGAATTTTATACGGATGCTATCGGACTCCAAATACACACCATTATGAGACCTTTACGTCCGCAGTATGCCATCACGGGATTTTATGAGAGGACATTTACAGAAAAACTCCATGCCAAAGTAACCTATACGGTAGACGATTATTCTTTTCATAATGTAGGTGTCGGAATTTCTACTCAAATAGGAAATGTCTCTCTTTTTGGTATGGTAGATAGTCTTTTTGCGTTTAATAATCTGGCAAATGCGAGCAGTGCTTCCTTTCAAATGGGACTCAATCTAATTTTTGATTAGTCTGAATTAATAGCCATATTTATCCTTCCATCTTTTTCTTAAAAGATCTCTAAATTGATTTTCGCGTAGATTATTTCCAGGATCATAGAGTTTTTTGCCTGAAATTTCTTCAGGTAAAAATTCTTGACTCACAAAGTTTTCAGGGTAATTATGTGCGTAGGTATACTCTTTGCCATAGCCAATATCTTTCATTAATTTTGTTGGGGCATTTCGCAAATGTAGCGGTACCGATAAGTCTCCAGTTTGTTTTACGAGATTCTGAGCTTCATTTATAGCCATGTATGAAGCATTACTTTTTGCAGAATTTGCAAGGTATACGGCACATTGACTTAAAATAATACGAGACTCAGGATGTCCAATCACAGCTACAGCTTGAAACGTGTTGTTTGCCAATATAAATGCAGTTGGATTTGCATTTCCAATGTCTTCTGAAGCCAATATAAGCATCCTCCGTGCAATAAATTTTACATCTTCACCACCTTCAATCATTCTTGCTAAATAATACACGGCAGCATTTGGGTCACTTCCTCGTATTGACTTTATAAAAGCAGAAATGATATCATAATGCTGTTCTCCAGTTTTGTCATACCGAGCAGTATTCTTTTGAACTTTAGACAAGACCAATTCGTTGGTAATTTCAATCCTTTCTTCTGCACCAACGATTAGTTCAAAAATATTGAGTAATTTTCGAGCATCGCCTCCCGACACCTGTAATAATGCGGCAGTTTCTGTGAGTTGAATCTCTTTTTTAGAGATCAATACATCTTTTTTAATGGCTCTCTTTAACAAATTGATGAGGTCATTTTTGTCAAAAGAATTCAAAATATACACTTGACATCGAGACAGTAGGGCAGGGATGACTTCAAAACTTGGGTTTTCTGTCGTAGCACCAATAAGCGTTACCCATCCTTTTTCTACGGCGCCCAATAAAGAGTCTTGTTGCGATCTGCTAAACCGATGAATCTCATCAATAAATAAAATGGGATTTTTTACGGTAAACAAGCCACCACTATTTTTTGCTTTTTCGATGACTTCCCGAACCTCTTTTACTCCAGCACTAATAGCACTTAGGGTATAAAAGGGTCTTTTTGATGCTGTTGCGATAATATTTGCTAGCGTAGTTTTCCCAATTCCAGGAGGTCCCCAGAGAATTAATGAGGGAATGATACCTTGTTTGATGTGATTTGTTAAAACGCCATTTTCGCCCACCAAATGTTGCTGACTTATATAATCTTCAAGATGTTTTGGACGGATTCTTTCTGCCAATGGTGCATTCATAAGGTAAAAATAACAAAGTTTTCTGACAGAATCTGTAAGAATCTACTTTGGTTCATTTTTTGTTACTTTTGGACTTATGAAACAGGCAAATCAACTCTATTTTTCTAAATCCATGCTTACCATACCCATCTTCTATGTTTTGGTGATTTGGATGCTTTATTTTATAGAAATTAAGTTTGGCTACAATTTCAATAAATACGGTGTGTACCCTAGAGATTTCAAGGGGTTTAGAGGTGTTTTTTTATCCCATTTTATCCATAGCAACACCGCACACCTACTCAATAACACAATCCCTTTATTTGCGCTCCTTTTAAGTGCTTTTATGTTTTACAAAGAAGTTGCGCTAAAAGTGTTGGTCTATGGAGGTTTTTTTACCGGTCTACTTACTTGGATTATTGCAAGAGAATCCTATCATATTGGTGCCAGTGGTGTTGTATATCTATTTTTTAGTTTTGTTTTTTTTAGTGGTCTTCTCAAAAAGCATTTCAGATTGGTAGCTGTTTCCCTGATCGTAATTTTTATGTACGGAAGCATGATTTGGTATGTTTTACCCATTCAAGTGGGGATGTCATGGGAAGGTCATTTGTCAGGCTTTCTCGTTGGACTTGTATTTGCCATGATATATAAACACAAAGGGATTCAAAAACCCGACCCTTATTTTGAAGAAACCGCATTCGATTTATTATTCGATGAAAACGGTAATTATGTCCCCCCTCGAAGTGATCAAGAAGTTCATGATGGTGTAAAAACACCCCTTAGTGACCAAGGGGAGTGATCTCTACTTTAGGATTGATTGCTGACTGATCTTTGTCGGATGGTTTCGTAAAGAAAAGCACCACAAGCAACAGACACATTCAAGGACTCAATCTCTCCCAACAGAGGCAATTTCGCTTTAAAGTCTACCATTTTTAGAATAGAAGGATTTACCCCACGATGCTCAGATCCCATAATGATTGCAATGGGTTGGTTGAGTGCCACATCGTAAATAGATGTTTCCGTTTTTTCAGTTGCTGCAACTGTTTTAATATCAGAAGCTTGTAGCATATAAATTGCGTCTTTGATATGGTCTACTTTACAAATTGGAATTTTAAAAGCTGCTCCAGCAGATGTTTTTATGGTTTCTGCATTTACAGGAGCACTTCCATTCTTTTGAACGATAACAGCAGTAATACCGGTGCATTCTGCCGTTCTTAAAATAGCTCCAAAGTTACGTACATCTGACAGTTGATCTAATAATAAGAAAATAGGTACTTCATTAGTTTTGAGTACCTTTTCAATCAAATCCTCTAAATCATGAAATCCAACTGGAGAAATTTGTGCAACTGCGCCCTGATGGTTGCTGTATTTAGATAGGCGGTCTAATTTTTCTACGGGTACCACACTGGTGGTAATTCCTTTTTCTTTGATCAAAAGATTCAACTCAAAAAACAAACTTCCTCTTAACCCTTTTTGAAGATAAATTTTGTTCATTGTAGATCCGCTATTTATGGCCTCAATAATAGCTCTTATCCCAAAAATATTTGTTACTGTGGTTGTTGCTGTTGTCATGCTGCAAAGATATGTTAAATTAAATGCAAAAAAAACCATCTCTAAGCAGAGATGGTTTTTTAAAGTATGTTTTTATGCTCTAAATACTAAAGTCTACAGAAGTACTACCTCCATAAGAAGAAGCACTTACATTTGCAACTTGAACACCGTCAGCAGTTACTACATAAGAAGTACCACCGTCTCCGTATCCATCAAAGATTTGTAATTGGTAATCTCCTGAAGGAACACATTCTTGAATAGTAATACCACCAGTCATTCCAGCATAAGCACCATATGCTGGTGTTGGATTGCTTGCTAGTACAATTACTCCTGCATTTACATCAACCAATCTCCAGTATACTTCTTCTGGCCAGCTATCAAAACCTAAGACCATTTTTACTTTAACTCCGTTGTTTGGACATCTTAATCCTACGTTAATTGTTAAGTCTTCACCTGTATAGATTTCAGGTGCGTTTGTAATAGAAACAACTAAAGTTTGAGATGCAAATGGTGACATATTTACATCTGTTAAATCAATGTTCAATACAGCTACATTCGATCCAGCTGCAAAAGTTACAGTAGTAGGAACAACATAAGCTGCCGCATCTACATCCGTTGAAGCTCCAACAACAGCGATACCTACGGTTCTCTCTTGATTAGAAGTATTAGCTGCATAAACTTTAACTTCTTGAGTTATTGACCCACCTTGGTCAAATGTAATATCCATACTAGATGTTTCAAACGTAATGTAAGGAGTATTTTGTGGATCTACTTCATCTGTACAACTGTTTAGTGTAAAAACAGCTACAAACATGTATAAAAGTATTCTTAATTTGTTCATTTTTTTCATTTTTTAATAATTAGCGATTCCTTTTACAAAAGGAATCGCTAATAGTTATTATTGGTTTTGTGTACTAATGAAAGGGTTAAATTGAATTTCACCTTCTGGAATTTCAAAAGTCATTCTTTCATCATTGTAAGGAATTGGTTCCCCAACAAATGAAAGGTGGTTAGAACCTCTCGTAGCAGTGGCCTTGTTACGCTTCATTGCTAAGTAACTTTTACCTTCACCCCATAATTCAATACGAGTCTGTAAGTAAATTTCATCTTTAAGTGCTTGTCCAGATAATCCATCAATGTAAGATGCATCAGGAACTCTAGTACTCACTAAGTTTTTTAGGTGTACTCTTGCAGCACCATCATTACCAGCAAATGCAGCCATTTCAGCAGCCATTAAGTGCATTTCTGCAACTCTCATGTATACATAATCCGCTTTTACAACTGTAGAAGTACCTGTGTGTACTCTGTCTGAATCATAAAACTTAAATAACGGCATTAAATGTTGTGCAAAGGCAGTATTGTTTAAAAACTGTCCCTTTCTGATATCGTTTGATGGAATCTGAGCAAATAAAGAAGCATCGATAGCTTTTAAATCTCCATAGGCTGGGTAACTATAGCTGTAATAATCCATTTGCCCCCACCAAGAGACTAAACCTAAACCAATGTCATTATTCAAATCAACACCCCACATCCATCCTGGAGTATTAACGTTATTAAATCCACCAGTTACTTCTGCACCAACCATTACTGGATAGCTACTGATCGCTTGAACAGCCATGTTATAAGCTTTATTATAGTCAGTACCTCTTGCACCTAACACATATGCATACAATGCTTTCGCTACATCTTGGTTTATTTCAGTTTTGTTATTTCTAGAATAACCCTCTAATAAAGAAATTGCATCAGTTAAATCAGATTCCATTAAGTCGTAAATCTCACTTGCAGGTACCTTAGGTCCATTTTGATCAGCCGCAGAACGGTAGATCGGTAAAATTGGCTCACTAGCATTGTATTCTTTTTGATAGAAATTTGCTAAATAAAAATAAGAATGAGCTCTTAAAGCTTTCGCCTGACCCATAGTATATTTATTATCTTGACTTTCTGGAACTGCATCCATACCACCAAGTCCATCAATAACTGCGTTACATCCTCTTATAATTCTATAGTAGTATCTCCAAACTTGTCTGTTATCACCAAAAGTAAAATCTTGCGGTGCACCAAATTCTGTGATAGATGCTCTGTACCATCCGTATACACTCTGACTTAATGCTACATCTCCAGATAACATATCAGAGAACACATCATAAGATTTCATTCCAAAATCATCATGTCCACTAGTACCTCCAGTACCAGTAGTAAATGTTAATGCGTATACACCCGACATTAAACCTGTAGGTAAAGAAGGGTCTAAAGCAGCCGCTTCTTCAAATTGCACAGAAGTTAATGTTCCTGTGTTGGTCAATACTGGATCTTCTAAGAAGTCCGGTTCACAGCTCAAGCTTAATAAAGCTAATGCTGATAGTAATCCGTAATTAAATAATTTATTCATTTTCTTTTATTTTTTTAAATTAAAATTTTAATCTAACACCTAAAGTAATAGTAGTCATTGGTGCGTACAATCTACGACCTGAACTTCCACTTTCACTTGTAGTTGGTAAAAATCCTTGTCTAGCAGTATTCATAAATAAGTTATCAGCTGACATCCAAATGTTGAATGTATCCAATCCTTTACCTTCTAAATATGTACTAGGAACATTATAACTTACATTTACATTGTTTAATGCTAGGTGGTCAGTTGATGTAATAAATCTTGAAGAGTTAGATGTGGCATTTTGGTCTGCACCATCTGCTAAACGAGGAACATCTGTTATTTGACCAGGTGTTGTCCATCTATTCGCAATATCTTTGTGAAAGTTGTTTCCAACAGCACCAAAACGATCTGACATTAATTCTCCATACTGTCCATCATATGCATATCCACCAAGACTGTAGGTAAATTGCGTAGAAAAAGTAAAATCTTTAACTCTTCCTGTTAATCTAAACGCTCCTCTAATATCAGCGATACCCGATTTGTTTAAATATACTTCTGATGCTTCTGCATAAGATTTTGTAACTCTTTTCTTAATATTTGCCCCAGGTACAACTTGTTGATATTCAACAATAGATCCAGATGCATTTGTTATATCAGCATCCGCCGGAATCCAAGAGTTAGCTCCTGAAGTTGGCTCATCAGCATCAAAAACACCGTTATTGTTAATATCATCGTAATATTGATACCACATTGGTGCTCCATCTGATGGATCTACACCCGCCCATTCACGTGTGTAAAAATCAAAGATAGATCTACCAACAGATAAAACACCGTTAAGGACTTGTTGTTGTCCTGTAGCTGGGTCTAAAGGCATTTGAGTAATTCTGTTTTGGATCATTTCACCATTTACATTTAAGTCTAATGCATAATCTTTTGTATCAATCAAATGTCCAGTTAAATCAAATTCAAAACCTACATTTTCAAGTTCACCATCATTCACTAAAATTGAAGAGATACCTTGAGATGGTCCTACAAATCTATTAAAGAATTGATTTTTTGTCAACTTGCTGTAGTAATCTACAGATCCTTCAACAACTCCTAAGTCAAATTCAACACCAGTCTGGAATTGTTCTGACTCTTCCCAAGTTAAATCTGGATTTCCATTACCTCCTGGTGCAATTGAGATATTCCCAGCTAAGTTACCAATACTAAATGTATCATAACCAGATGTTAATGAAACACCCGCTTGATCACCCGCTACACCCCAAGAAGCTTTAACCTTCAAGAAGTCAATAAAATCTATATTTTGAATGAAACTTTCCTCAGACATTACCCATGAAGCACCTACAGAACCAAATGTCCCCCACTTCTCATTGGCAAATCTTGAAGACCCATCATGTCTTAGAGAACCTGTTAAGTAATATTTTCCGTCATAGTTATAATCAAACTTACTAAAGTAAGACTCAATTGTATAACCTCCAGAGTAACCTGATGCTTGACCTAATGCCTCTTGGAAGTTATCTAAGTCTAATAAGAAAGCACTTACTTGTAGTGCCTTACCAGCAGATCCACCTGAATCAGTTGAAGCTTGACTTTCGTGAGCAGCTAAAACATCTAGAGAGTGACCTCCCCAAGTGTTGCTGTATCGGATTATTTGTTGAATATTCTCACTTAATCTTGCGAAATCTGTAACATAAATACTACCTTGGGTTGTTTGTCCAGTTCCATAGAATTTATTTGTGTAATCTCTATTAACTTGATTTAAATATTGAACACCATAGCTAATTTCAGCAGTTACATTTTTCATCAAATCTATGTTTGCTCTAAAGTTTCCATTAAATTCGTGACGATCAGTTCCATTGAAATCGTATTTCGCAGATCCAATTGGGTTTAATCCATTTGCATTAGGTCTATCTCTAAATCCAGATGTAGATCCATAATCATATTGGTTACCACCATAAAATGTATCTGGTACTAATTCTCCGTTGTCATCTCTTAAAAACACAGGGAAAATAGGTGCCATCTTGTCTGCAAATTCTGTAATATTTTCAGAACCAGCTGTTTGTCCGTTAGCAATATTTTCAGAGTATGCATAGTTAATGTTTGAATTCAATTTTAACCAAGGCTTCACTTTAGTGTTTAAGTTCAAACGAGTTGTATATCTCTTGTAACCAGTGTTAATAGAGTATCCATTGTCTTCTAAATAACCAAAAGAAGCGAAGTATCTCGTTTCTCCAGCTCCACCACTCATTCTTAAGTTAGCCTCTGTTCTGATTGCTGCACTAAATGATAAATCAGCAAATCTTTGGGGTGTGTACTTTCTTGTGATACCTGGTCTAACCATTCCTGTAGCAGGATCAATCAATTCATCACCATTTGACACATTCCACATGTTGTAACCTGTTGCTACATAGTTATTTGTAAATAAGTTTGCATTTGCAAATCCAACTGGATCAGGTCTACCATCAACAACAGCCTTGTTTTTGATGCCTTCCCATACATATCCAATATATTCCTCAGGACTAGTTACAACATCATATCTTGGGATTAATTGATCGTTAATACTTGTTTTCACATCAACTTCAATGTAAGATTTCGATGAAGAACCACTTTTTGTAGTAATTACAACAACCCCATTCGCTCCCCTAGAACCATAAATTGCAGTTGCAGTTGCATCTTTCAAAATAGTTGTGCTAGCGATATCCGAAGGGTTGATAGAGTTGATACTTCCTGTGTAAGGAACCCCATCTACTACATACAATGGACTTCTATTACCATTTACAGAACCATAACCTCTAATTCTAATTGTCCCTACAGAACCTGGCTGACCAGAGCTATTAATTACAGTAACACCCGCTACCTCACCAACAAGTGCACCTGTTACGTTAGAAAAAGATTTTGCTTCTAAATTTTCTTGACTTACCGTAGATGCAGTACCAGCAAATGCTTTTTTGGTAGATGTACCGTATCCGACAACAATAACCTCATCTAAAACATTGTCTTCATCAACTGACAACGTTACGTTTATTGTGTTTGAAGCACCTACTGTTTTTTCTACAGCGCTGTATCCTAGGTATCTAAAAACTAAAACAGCTCCCTCATTTACTTTGATCGAATATTTTCCATCAAAATCAGTTTCTGTTCCTTGATTTGTTCCTTTAACAACAACACTTACTCCTGGTAATGTCCCCGAACTTTCGGAAACAGTTCCTGAAACAGTTTTTTCTTGTGCAAAGGTAATTTGCACTACAAACGCTAGTAATAGCGTTAAAATTCCATTAAACTTTGTCTTCATTTTATGATTATTTGAATTATTTAACCCCAAAAGTCTTAAAATTATCTTAAAAAAACAATTATTTAACATTAATTCGTTTAAAATAAATTTAAAATACATCCTTAATTTTCAATAAAAACGCTAATCCTCTGAAATTCTTTTGTTTAATGGTTTTTAATTTTTTTAATTTTTGACAATAAAAAACACTCAACCCTGTGATGGGTTGGCTGTTACATATGAGCGAATTTTAATAATTTCAAACGATCCTAAATAATCTAAAAGATTCCGGCATCTTTTGCTCTCATAGCAGCCTTTATTGACTCTTTCTTTTGTAATATTTAAAATTGTTTTTTTGTGTGTAGAACATTGTTAAGGACAATTTTTATTACTATGGCAGTGCTTACTCATGTTGTCATTTTTTATTCAATCGAATTGATTGTCTTCAAACGATATCTGTTTTTCTAAAAAAAAATAGTAACAGGATTAAAAATAAATACTCTTTTATGAGTAGTTCATTCATTAATCTTACTATTTTTTCAAGAATATATAATAAAAAAACCACCCTTTTAAGGTGGCTTTTTTATCACAGTGTTTTTCTATTTATTAGATACTAAAGTCTACGGTAGCACTAATAGTATAGGCATTCGCAGCAACGCTCCCTACTTGAACACCCTCTGCAGTTACAATATAGGAAGTCCCACCATCTCCATAGGAATCAAAAATTTGTAATTGGTAGTCTCCAGAAGTAATGCATTCTTGGATAGTAATTTCCCCTCTAGACATTCCGGCATAAGCACCATATCCCGGGCTTTCTTGACTTGCGGCTACGATAACGGCTGCATTCACATCCACCAATCTCCAGTAAACTTCTTCCGGCCAGTCGTCAAAACCTAATTCCAGTTTAAATTTTTTTCCATTGTTGGGGCATTTTAGACTCACGTTCATTGTCAAGTCATTGCCAGTGTACATGCCAGCAGAAGTTTCTAGGGAAATGACCAAAGCTTACGTAGCAAAAGGCGACATGTTTATGTCTGTTAAATTAATAGTTAAAGTTGCCTCATTTGAACCTCCAGGAATTGTAATTGTTGTGGGTACAATGTATGCGGCTGCATCTACTTCGGTTAAAGCGCCCATGATATTTTACCAGTAATTCCTTGTACAACATTAGATTGTCTTACAAGTTCTAGATCTTTTGTTTTAACTGTACCTACAGATCCAGTTAAAGATTGTTTTGTTTGAGTCCCATATGCTACAATAACAACCTCATCCAAGACATTATTTTCATCAACGGTTAAGGTTACATTAATTGTATTTGAAGCGCCAACGGTTCTCTCAACAGGGGTGTATCCTAGGTATCTAAAAACCAAAACAGCTTCTGTGTTTGCTTTTATGGAGTACTTCCCATCAAAATCAGTTTCAGTACCCGTTGTGGTTCCTTTAATAACCACACTTACACCAGGAAGTGCTCCGGATGCTTCGCCAACAGTTCCCGAAATTGTTTTTTCTTGTGCAAACGAAATTTGCACAACCAACGCTATGAATAGCGTTAAAATTCCTTTTAACTTTGTTTTCATTTTTTTTTATTTGAATTATTTCAGGGATAAAATTAATTAACCCATGTTAATAAAACAATAAAAAAGTTAAATGATGTTAATTTTTAACGAACTTATTGGGAGGAGATTTTAGATGTATTGAGGTGTTTAAAAATAAGTTATAAAGTTGATATTCAGTGTAGAAGTCTTGTAATCAAAGGGTTGGTTGTTTATTTTTCCCAAGGCGTAATGTAAATTTACCTGTGAATTGTTTGTTAAAAATTGATAACCAGCACCAATACTAAGTGCTTTTTTTGAAGCATTTAAGTCCTTAAATTGACCGAAATCTGTAATCGTATAAATGAAGGATTTTTTAGAGACTAAAAAACGATAGGCAACATTGAAAAATGCGTATTTAGTTGCAAACAGGCTTTGGGCATTAAATCCTCGGATCGATTTTTCGCCGCCAATTCGATACATTTCATTCTGTAAGAAAGACTTAGAATTTAAATACCCCGAATGGTTGGCAATGTACAAGCTGTTTCTTTTATCGAATTCAAAAATATAGGAGGCCAATAGCTTTATTTTTAGTTGATTTTCAGTTTGCGAATTGGCAGTTCTTTGCCCCACTTTTGGGGAAATAAGCAGTTGTGTTTTTTGACTTGAAAACACATCGTTCATAGGGACTTCGTGTTGAAAGGAAACGCCAACAAACTGACTCTTAAAAGCAGTGGTTGTTGGGCTGTTTACTGCTGCGGTTATTATTTTCGATGCATTGTAATCGTAATGGATTGCCAGTTGCGTGCTCTGATTTAAAAAAAGACTGAAATCGGTCTTAAATTCAGTATTCAAAAAAGTACTGTCTTGTTTGTACAATGAGAATTCAAAACCACTGCTCAACGGGGAGTTGTAAAGAAACGGAATGTGGGTTTTTAAATTTAGCGCTTGTCTTTCTTGGTCAAAACGATTCCATAAGAGTGTTAATGCCTCCCCGCGGTTTAATACGTTTTGTAATTTTAGATCAAGATGCCCATTTAATTGGAGTCCCCCAGAGGCATCCGAGTTGAAATTTACCAATCCATCAAAACTGTTTTTTTGCTCTTTTTTTAAATAGAGGTATACCAGTGTCGAATCTTTTTTGAATAAGATTTCTATCGGTTTGGTTTGCCTGACAAAAGAAACCGCTTCCAATCGCTTGGAGATTTCTTTCAATTTCGATTTGTTGAATACGGTTTGTGCATCAATTTTTAAAAAATGGTTCACAAAAGTTTTTGGAAATTTTTTATAACCCTTTATGATTACGGAATTGATTGTTCTTTTTTTGGAACTTACAATCTGAAGATCGGCAAATAAAACACGATCTTTAACAAAGGGGTTTTTTAAAGAAGTTTCTGCAAATGAGAATCCATTCGCATCCAGTTGTTGGGTGATTTCTTTTAGAGTGTTCTCTAAATTGGATGCAGTAATTTTGAGTATTCTGTTTTTTAGGTTAAATTTTTTAAGTAATTTTATATGAGTACTATCAACAGATAGGTGAGCGGTCTCAATTTTATCACCAAGACTAAAGGTCACTTTTGTAGTGTCGTTTGTTGTTAAAAATTTTTGAATTTGCACACTGAAATATCCAGCCAGTTTTAATTGCTTTTCAATGCGGGTGGTCTCCTTATATAAGGAGCTCATATCTAAATGATTTTTTTGATAGGGAATGTTGCTAAGTGGTGCTTTGTTTCTTTTCTGTGCTGCATCAATTTTTAAGCGCAACTTTTGTCCTTGTAGTTCCTTTGTAAAAAAGAAGCAACAAATACTTAGGAGGCAAAAAAATGTTTTTTTGTTCATAGATAAGACAAAATGCGCATTCAAAAGTAAAATAAAAAGAAGGAATAGTCTTCTAAACAGCGTCATTTTAAAAAAATAACTCCCTCCTATTTGTATACCTAGAAATTAGTCGTACATTTGCGCACTCTTAGAAAATAAGAGCAAGGTTTAATATAAACGAAAACAAGAATTATTTAGTATGCCAACTATTCAACAATTAGTTCGTAAAGGAAGAACCAAAATAACTAAGAAGAGTAAATCGGCTGCTTTGTCGTCTTGTCCTCAAAGACGTGGAGTTTGTACACGTGTTTATACTACAACACCAAAGAAACCTAATTCAGCAATGCGTAAAGTTGCAAGAGTTAGATTGACCAATGGTAATGAGATAAACGCATACATCCCAGGTGAAGGACATAATCTACAAGAGCACTCGATAGTATTAGTTAGAGGTGGAAGGGTAAAAGATTTGCCAGGAGTTAAGTATCACGTTGTACGTGGTGCTTTAGATACAGCGGGCGTTGAGGGAAGAACCCAACGACGATCAAAGTATGGAGCAAAACGCCCAAAGAAGTAATTATTAATTAACTTTTTTAATGTAAAGACATGAGAAAAAGAAGAGCGAAAAAAAGAGTCCTTTTACCGGACCCAAAGTTTAACGATCAGTTAGCAACACGTTTTGTGAACAACTTAATGTGGGCAGGTAAGAAGTCTGTAGCGTTCAAAGTATTTTATGATGCGTTAGACATTGTAGAACAGAAAAAAGGAGAAGATGAAGAGAAATCATCTTTAGAATTGTGGAAAGAAGGATTGTCACATGTAATGCCACACGTAGAAGTAAGATCTCGTCGTGTTGGTGGAGCTACTTTCCAAATTCCAATGCAAATTAGACCAGATCGTAAAGTATCTATGGCCATTAAGTGGATGATTCTTTATGCTAGAAAGCGTAATGAAAAAACCATGGCGCAAAGATTAGCTGCTGAGATTTTAGCGGCTGCCAAAGAAGAAGGTGCTGCTGTTAAAAAGCGAACGGATACTCACAAAATGGCAGAAGCAAACAAGGCATTCTCTCACTTTAGATTTTAATAGAAATGGCTAGAGATTTAAAATTTACAAGAAATATTGGGATTGCAGCGCATATTGACGCTGGTAAGACCACAACAACAGAACGTGTATTGTACTATACAGGAGTTTCTCACAAGATTGGGGAAGTTCATGATGGGGCAGCTACAATGGACTGGATGGAGCAAGAGCAAGAAAGAGGTATTACAATTACTTCTGCAGCTACAACATGTACATGGGATTTCCCAATTGAAAACGGAGAAAAAACTCCAGACACAAAAGGGTATCACTTTAATATTATTGACACACCAGGTCACGTAGATTTTACGGTAGAAGTAAACAGATCTTTACGTGTATTGGATGGATTGGTTTTCTTGTTTAGTGCTGTTGATGGTGTTGAACCTCAGTCTGAAACAAACTGGAGATTAGCCGACAACTACAAAGTTCCTAGAATTGGTTTCGTTAATAAAATGGACCGTCAAGGATCTGACTTTTTAGGTGTTTGTCAGCAAGTAAAAGATATGTTAAAGTCAAACGCGGTACCAATTGTTTTAAACATTGGTGACGAAGATGAGTTTAAAGGAATTATTGATTTAGTAAAGAACCGTGCTATCATATGGCACGATGCAACTCAGGGAGCTACATTTGATGTGGTCGAAATTCCTGAGGATATGAAAGAAGAAGCTCGTAAGTACCGTGCCCTTTTAATTGAGGAAGTAGCGAGTTATGACGAGAATCTTTTAGAAAAATTCATGGAAGATGAAGATTCTATTACAGAAGAAGAAGTGCATTCTGCATTAAGAGCTGCTGTGATGGATATGGCCATCATTCCAATGATTTGTGGTTCTGCATTTAAAAATAAAGGAGTTCAGTTCTTGTTAGATGCTGTATGTCGTTATTTACCTTCTCCAACAGACAAAGAAGGAATTGTAGGAACAAATCCAGAGACCGGTGAAGAAGAAATTCGTAAGCCAGATGTAAAAGAGCCTTTCGCGGCTTTAGCATTTAAAATTGCTACCGATCCTTTTGTAGGTCGTTTGGCATTTTTTAGAGCGTATTCGGGTCGTTTAGATGCAGGTTCTTACGTTTTAAACAACAGTTCAGGTAAAAAAGAACGTATCTCACGTATCTATCAAATGCACGCGAACAAGCAAAATGCAATTGATTTTATTGAGGCGGGTGATATTGGTGCTGCTGTTGGATTTAAGTCTATCAAAACAGGAGATACACTTACTGCTGAGAAAAGTCCTATTGTCTTAGAATCAATGGATTTTCCAGACCCAGTAATTGGTATTGCAGTAGAACCGAAAACAAAAGCGGATGTAGATAAATTAGGAATCGGACTTGGGAAATTAGCTGAGGAAGATCCAACATTTACGGTGCGTTCAGACGAAGCTTCAGGACAGACAATTATTTCTGGGATGGGTGAGTTGCACTTAGACGTTATTGTAGATCGATTGAAGCGTGAGTTTAAAGTAGAAGTAAACCAAGGTCAACCACAAGTTGAGTATAAGGAAGCAATTACTGCTGCTGCAGACCACAGAGAGGTGTATAAGAAACAATCTGGTGGACGTGGTAAATTTGCAGATATTGTATTTACAATAGAGCCTGCAGATGAAGGTGTTCAAGGTTTACAGTTTGAGTCCGTTATTAAAGGTGGTAATGTTCCTCGTGAATTTGTCCCTTCTGTAGAGAAAGGATTTAGAGAAGCCATGAAGAATGGTCCTTTAGCTGGTTACGAAATGGATTCAATGAAAGTTACTTTAAAGGATGGTTCTTTCCACGCGGTGGATTCGGATGCCTTATCTTTTGAGTTAGCGGCTAAAATGGGGTACAAAGCTTCTGCAAAATCTGCAAAAGCAAAAATCATGGAGCCATTGATGAAATTAGAGGTATTAACTCCTGAAGAAAACATGGGGGATATTGTTGGAGATTTAAACAGAAGAAGAGGTCAAGTCAATGATATGAGTGACCGTAATGGATCTAAAGTTGTGAAGGCGTTAGTGCCACTATCTGAAATGTTTGGATATGTTACTGCTTTAAGAACGATGTCTTCTGGTAGAGCAACATCTACCATGGAATTCTCACACTATTCAGAAACACCTTCCAATGTATCTGAAGAAGTAATCGCAAAAGCAAAAGGTTAATCTACAAATAGAATTAAGATGAGTCAAAAAATTAGAATTAAATTAAAATCTTATGATTATAACTTAGTAGATAAATCTGCTGAAAAAATCGTAAAGACGGTTAAAAGTACGGGTGCAGTTGTAAATGGACCAATACCCTTACCTACACATAAAAAGATTTTTACAGTTTTGCGTTCACCACACGTAAATAAAAAATCAAGAGAGCAATTTCAATTATCTGCATACAAAAGATTATTAGACATTTATAGTTCTTCATCAAAGACTATCGATGCTTTAATGAAACTGGAATTACCAAGCGGTGTTGAAGTTGAGATCAAAGTATAAGTACTAAATAAAAAAATAGGCTAGTAAGCCTATTTTTTTTGGGTTTTTTTTTAAATCGCTCCACAGTTTTTTTTTGAATCCGAAGGATTCATTAATTTTTATGTCGAACGACTTTGAAATCAGAATAAATTTAGTACATTTGCAACCTGTTAATTGGAAGTATTAGGCTTTTTTAGTCATTTTTCCAGTATTAATAGGGATTGAAGACATGTCCGGCGCGTTTCGCAAAGGAAAAACGGAAAAACAAAATCAGCGTTGAATTTGTTTTGCGCTGTTTTTTTTTAGAGAAAATTGTCAGGCAGTATAAGAAACATTTGTTTCAAATAATTAATTATTAATAGAGACGCGCTGGATAAACAAATCTATCGTCTTAAATCTTAACTAAATGTCAGGGTTAATAGGAAGAAAAATTGGGATGACCAGCTTATTCGACGAAAACGGGAAGAACATTCCTTGTACAGTAATCGAAGCAGGTCCTTGTGTTGTCACCCAAGTCAGAACCATCGAGGTTGACGGATACAATGCGTTACAACTTGGTTTCGATGACAAAAAAGCAAAAAGCTCTAATAAGGCTTTAGATGGTCACTTTAAAAAGGCCGGAACTACTGCAAAAAGAAAAGTCATTGAATTTCAAGGATTTGAAGAGGAGTATAAATTAGGAGATTCGTTATCCGTTTCACTTTTTGAAGAAGGTGAGTTTGTTGATGTATCGGGTACTTCAAAAGGGAAAGGATTCCAGGGGGTTGTTAAGCGTCATGGATTTGCAGGTGTTGGACAAGCAACACACGGACAACATAACCGTTTAAGAGCGCCAGGATCGATTGGAGCAGCATCATATCCAGCAAGAGTATTCAAAGGAATGCGTATGGCTGGTAGAATGGGTGGAGACACCGTTAAAGTACAAAATCTAAGAGTATTAAAAGTAGTTGCTGAAAAGAACTTACTTGTTGTTAAAGGAGCAGTTCCTGGACACAAAAATGCTTACGTAACTATTCAGAAATAATGAAAGTAGCAGTTTTAGATATTACAGGAAAAGATACAGGTAGGAAAGTTGAACTTTCTAGCGATGTATTCGAAATAGCGCCTAACAATCATGCAATTTACTTAGATGTAAAGCAGCATTTGGCAAACAAAAGACAGGGAACTCACAAATCGAAAGAGAGAGCTGAGATCGCTGGAAGTACAAGAAAAATCAAAAAACAAAAAGGAACGGGTACTGCCAGAGCAGGATCTATCAAGTCCGGTGTTTTTAGAGGAGGTGGACGTATGTTCGGACCAAGACCTAGAGATTATTCTTTCAAACTCAACAAGAACTTAAAACGTTTAGCGCGTAAATCAGCGTTAAGTACACAAGCAAAAGAAAACAACTTAGTCGTAGTAGAGAACTTTGATTTCGATACCCCTAAGACGAAGAATTTTGTAAATGTATTAAAAGCATTAGGGTTGGAAAACCAAAAGTCCTTGTTTGTGTTATCAGGCGCAAATAACAATGTGTATTTGTCATCACGAAATTTAACAAGAACTCAAGTTATCACTGGGGCGGATATTAGTACTTATGGTGTTTTAAATGCCAGTAAAGTAGTACTTACAGAAGGTTCATTAGCGTTAATCGAGTCAAACTTTAGCAAATAATAGATATGAGTATTTTAATAAAACCTATTATTACGGAAAAAGCAACCAACGATAGCGAGGTATTCAATCGTTATACATTTGTTGTAGATAAAAAAGCCAACAAGATAGAAATTAAAGGTGCTGTTGAAGCAGCATATGGAGTTTCTATTTCAAGCGTAAAAACTTTAAATTACCCAATTCAAAGAAATACTAAGTTTACTAAGAAAGGTTTAGTTACAGGTATCAAGAGTGGGTATAAAAAAGCGATTGTGCAGTTAGCAGAAGGAGATAGTATTGATTTTTATAACAATATTTAAGAAAAGACAAAAATGTCAGTTAGAAAATTAAAACCAATAACACCAGGTCAGCGTTTTAGAGTTGTAAATGGGTTCGACGCCATAACAACTGATAAGCCGGAGAAAAGTTTACTTGCTCCGAAAAAAAGATCTGGAGGTCGAAACAATCAGGGTAGAATGACAACTCGTAATATCGGAGGTGGTCACAAACAGAAATATCGTATTATCGATTTTAAAAGAGATAAGCACAATATCCCTGCAACAGTAAAAACAATAGAATACGATCCAAATCGTACGGCATTTATTGCACTATTAAATTATGCTGATGGAGAAAAACGTTATGTAATAGCACAAAACGGTTTAGAAGTAGGTCAAACAGTAGTATCAGGAAGCAATGTTGCTCCAGAAGTTGGAAATACGATGTTGTTAAGTGAAATTCCTTTAGGGACTACGATTTCATGTATTGAACTACACCCTGGTCAAGGAGCAGTGATGGCGCGTTCTGCAGGATCTTTTGCACAGTTAATGGCAAGAGACGGTAAGTACGCTACCATTAAGTTACCTTCAGGAGAAACAAGACTTGTTTTATTGACTTGTAATGCTACTATTGGAGTTGTATCCAATTCAGATCATCAATTACTAGTATCTGGTAAAGCAGGTAGAAGAAGATGGTTGGGTAGAAGACCAAGAGTGAACGCTGTAAGAATGAACCCTGTCGATCACCCAATGGGAGGTGGAGAAGGTAGAGCTTCTGGTGGACATCCAAGATCTAGAAACGGAATCCCTGCGAAAGGATTTAAAACAAGATCTAAGAAAAAAGCAAGTAATAAATACATTATAGAACGTAGAAAGAAATAAGTTATGGCAAGATCATTAAAAAAAGGACCTTTCGTTCACTATAAATTAGAGAAAAAAGTGTTGGCCAATGTGGAAGCAGGAAGCAAAACAGTTATCAAAACTTGGTCGAGAGCAAGTATGATTACTCCTGATTTCGTAGGACAAACAATTGCAGTTCATAATGGACGTCAGTTTGTACCTGTCTATGTTACAGAAAACATGGTAGGTCATAAGTTAGGCGAATTTTCACCAACACGTTCATTTAGAGGACATGCAGGTGCAAAAAATAAAGGTAAAAAATAGTAGCTATGGGAGTTCGTAAAAAAAATATGGCAGATCAGTTAAAAGAAGCGAGAAAGCACAAAGCTTTCGCGAAGCTTACTAACTGCCCTACATCACCAAGGAAAATGCGTTTAGTAGCTAATCAAGTAAGAGGTGTTGAAGTTGAAAAAGCTTTACAAATCTTAAAATTTAGCCCAAAAGAAGCATCTATCAATTTAGAGAAATTGTTATTGTCTGCAATTGCAAACTGGCAAGCCAAAAATGCTGATGCAAGTATTGAAGAAGCTGGATTGTTTGTCAAAACAATTTGTGTGGATAGCGCAGGAATGTTAAAAAGATTAAGACCTGCTCCACAAGGGCGTGCACATAGAATTCGCAAGCGTTCTAATCACGTTACTATTGAGTTAGGAAGTAAAAATAAAAGTAATTAATCAAAGTAGAAATGGGACAAAAAACGAATCCAATAGGAAATCGATTAGGAATCATCAGAGGTTGGGAATCTAACTGGTACGGTGGAAATGACTACGGAGACAAGATTGCTGAAGATGATAAAATAAGAAAGTATGTAAATGCTCGCTTATTTAAGGCAAGTGTATCAAGAGTAATTATTGAGCGTACGCTTAAACTTGTAACCGTTACTATCACCACTGCACGTCCAGGTATCATTATTGGTAAAGGAGGTCAAGAGGTAGACAAGTTAAAAGAAGAGCTTAAGAAAATTACAGGAAAAGATGTTCAAATTAATATTTTTGAAATTAAACGTCCAGAATTAGATGCGAAGTTAGTAGCGGCTAGTGTTGCACGTCAAATTGAAAATAGAATTTCTTACAAGAGAGCTATTAAGATGGCTATTCAAGCAACCATGCGTATGAATGCTGAAGGAATTAAAATTCAGATTTCAGGGCGTCTAAATGGTGCAGAGATGGCACGTTCAGAGCACTTTAAAGAAGGTAGAATTCCGCTTTCTACATTTAGAGCTGATATTGATTATGCACTTGTAGAATCTCATACTACTTATGGAAGATTAGGTGTAAAAGTATGGATTATGAAAGGTGAGGTATATGGAAAGAGAGAATTATCTCCATTGGTAGGATTGTCTAAGAAACAATCAGGACCCAAAGGTGGTGGTGATAGATCCAAACGTCAACAACCTCGTAGTAGAAGAAAATAATTTTTAAAATTAGAAATTAAAAATGTTACAGCCAAAAAGAGTAAAATACCGTAAGGTTCAGAAGGCGAAAGGAAATATGAGTGGTAATTCTATGAGAGGGAACCAACTTTCTAATGGAATGTTTGGAATTAAATCCATAGACCAGAACTTATTAACTTCACGTCAGATTGAGGCAGCTCGTATTGCTGCAACTCGTTACATGAAAAGAGAAGGTCAATTATGGATTAAGATATTTCCAGACAAGCCTATTACTGCAAAACCCTTAGAAGTACGTATGGGTAAGGGTAAAGGAGCTCCTTCACATTTCGTTTCAGTTGTAAAGCCAGGAAGAATCTTATTTGAAATTGGTGGTGTTCCAATGGATATAGCCAAAGAAGCGTTGCGTTTAGCAGCACAAAAACTTCCAGTAAGAACCAAGTTCGTAATCGCAAGAGATTTCGATATTAACGCATAATTCTAAACCCTATGAAACAATCAGAAATTAAAGAATTAGCTACAGCAGACCTTTACGAGAAGCTTGCAGCGTTTCAAAAGAATTATACCGGTCTTAAGATGGCGCATGCCATAACGCCAATGGAGAACCCATTACAGTTAAGAGGCTTAAGAAGAACTGTCGCAAGAATTGCAACAGAATTAACAAAAAGAGAATTACAATAATTCTATAGTCAGTTTTAAAGATGGAAAAAAGAAATCTTAGAAAAGAGAGAATTGGTGTTGTTTCTAGCAGCAAAATGGAGAAATCTATTGTTGTCGCTGAAGTAAAAAGAGTAAAACACCCAATGTACGGAAAGTTTGTGTTAAAAACGAAGAAGTATGTTGCACACGACGAAAAGAACGATTGCAACGAAGGAGACACTGTTAGGATTATGGAAACAAAGCCTATGAGTAAGTCAAAACGTTGGAGATTAGTAGAAATCCTAGAAAGAGCTAAATAATATGTTACAGACAGAATCAAGATTAAAAGTCGCAGATAATACTGGAGCAAAAGAAGTTTTAGTAATTAGAGTTTTGGGAGGAACGAGAAAACGTTACGCAAGTATTGGAGACAAGATTGTTGTAACGGTTAAATCTGCAACTCCTAACGGAGCTGTTAAGAAGGGTCAAGTATCCAGAGCAGTTGTTGTAAGAACAAAGAAAGAAGTAAGACGAAAAGACGGATCATACATTCGATTTGATGATAACGCTTGTGTGCTTTTAAATCCTACAGAGGAGATGAGAGGAACTCGTGTATTTGGTCCTGTTGCCCGTGAACTTCGTGAGAAACAATTCATGAAAATAGTCTCATTAGCACCTGAAGTGCTTTAAACCAGAAACAAAATGAAGAAGTTTAAAATAAAATCAGGAGATACTGTAAGAGTTATTGCAGGAGATCACAAAGGTTCGGAAGGTAAAGTTTTACAAATTGTAAAAGATAAAGATAGAGTTCTTGTTGAGGGTGTAAACTTAGTATCTAAGCATACAAAGCCAAGCGCACAAAGTCCACAAGGAGGTATCGTAAAAAAAGAAGCATCATTACACATTTCTAATGTATTATTAGTAGAAGATGGTGTTGCTGTAAGAGTTGGCTTTAAGGTTGATGGAGATACGAAAACAAGAATCTCTAAAAAAACTAAAAAATAATAATCATGAGTTACGTACCAAGATTAAAAGCAGAATACAAGAGCAAAATAGTAAGTGCTCTTAAAGAAGAATTTAGCTACAGCAATATTATGCAGGTACCTAAATTACAAAAGATTGTTGTTTCTAAAGGTGTCGGTGCTGCCATTGCAGACAAGAAACTAATAGATTACGCAATTGAAGAAGTAACAAAAATTACAGGTCAAAAAGCAATTGCAACGATGTCCAAAAAGGATGTTGCCGCATTTAAATTACGTAAGGGAATGCCAATTGGTGTAAAAGTTACTTTACGTGGTGATAAAATGTATGAATTTTTAGATCGATTGGTTACTGCATCATTACCGCGTGTAAGAGACTTTAACGGTATCAAAGCAAATGGTTTTGACGGGAGAGGAAATTACAATTTAGGGATTGTAGAACAAATTATTTATCCAGAAATTAATATTGATCAAGTAAAGAAAATCAATGGTATGGATATCACATTTGTAACTTCTGCAAATACTGATAAGGAAGCAAAATCATTATTAACCGAATTAGGTTTACCTTTTAAAAAGAACTAAGATGGCTAAAGAATCAATGAAAGCGCGTGAGCGCAAAAGAGCAGCAACCGTAGCAAAATATGCTGAGAAAAGAAAAGCTTTAAAAGCAGCTGGAGATTTCGAAGGATTGCAAAAATTACCAAAGAATGCTTCCCCAATAAGAATGCACAACCGATGTAAACTTACGGGTAGACCAAAAGGGTATATGCGTCAATTTGGAATTTCACGTGTTACTTTCCGTGAAATGGCCAATCAAGGCTTAATACCAGGCGTACGAAAAGCAAGTTGGTAAGATTAAACAAATTAATCACTATCTAAAAAATAGAATGTGTATATTTGCACGCTCTATTTTTTTGAGTAAAATAAATTTTAACGGATTATAGGTTCATTTGTCACAGAGCAATCTGTAGCAACAATAGAGGCAAGTGAAAACCGGAATCGCAATTTTTAATAAATATGTATACAGATCCAATCGCGGATTATCTAACCAGAGTTAGAAATGCAATCGCAGCAGGACACAGAGTAGTAGAAATTCCTGCTTCGAACTTGAAGAAGGAAATGACTAAAATTTTGTTTGATCAAGGGTATATTTTAAGCTACCAGTTCAATGACGATAAAGTTCAAGGAACCATCAAAATCGCTTTAAAATATAGCAAAGACACCAAAGAGTCAGTAATTAGAAAAATCCAAAGAATCAGTACCCCTGGTTTACGTAAATACGTTGGCTCTTCAGAGATGCCAAGAGTATTAAACGGTCTTGGTATTGCTATTGTTTCAACATCGAAAGGTGTAATGACAAACAAAAAAGCACGTCAAGAGAATGTTGGAGGAGAAGTTTTATGTTACGTTTATTAAGCCTTAAGAGATGAGTAGAATAGGAAAAAATCCCGTTAGCATTCCACAAGGTGTAGATGTAAACATAAACGAAAATATTGTAACTGTAAAAGGAAAGTTAGGAGAACTATCTCAAAGCATTTCAAACGGAATTACAATCAAGATAGAAGATTCACAAGTCGTACTAGATAGAGCTTCAGAATCTAAAGATCACAAAGCACAACATGGCTTAATGAGAGCCTTGGTAAATAACATGATCATTGGAGTTAGTGAAGGTTGGATCAAAGACTTACAATTGGTAGGTGTTGGTTACAGAGCTTCTAACCAAGGTCAGAAATTAGATCTTGCTTTAGGTTTTTCACACAATATTGTTTTAGATGTAGCTCCAGAAGTTAAAGTTGAAACAATATCAGAGAAAGGAAAAGATCCAATTATTAAATTAACTTCTTTTGATAAGCAATTAGTTGGGCAAGTAGCTGCAAAGATTCGTTCTTTCAGAGCTCCAGAGCCATACAAAGGAAAAGGAGTTAAGTTTGTAGGAGAAATATTAAGAAGAAAAGCAGGTAAATCTGCATAATTATACATATTATGGCATTATCAAAGCTTGAGAGAAGAACTAGAATTAAGCATAGAATCAGAAAAATAATTTCTGGAACTGCAACCAAACCAAGATTATCTGTGTTTCGAAGCAACAAAGAAATCTATGCGCAATTAGTAGACGATGTAAACGGAGTGACAATCGCTAGCGTTTCATCAAGAGACAAAGATATTAAAGCAACCACTAAGACTGAAGCTTCTGCTGCAGTTGGTAAAGCGATTACTGAATTAGCAACTAAGGCAGGGTTAGACACTGTTGCTTTCGATAGAAACGGGTATTTATATCACGGTAGAGTTAAAGTATTAGCAGATGCCGCTAGAGAAGCTGGTTTAAAATTTTAAGAAATTATGCAAGGTTATAAAAACGTAGAAAGAGTGAAGCCTAGTGGGTTGGAGCTTGTAGATAAGTTAGTAGGAGTACAGCGTGTTACCAAAGTAACAAAGGGAGGTAGAGCATTTGGTTTCTCTGCAATCGTTGTTGTTGGTGATGGTAACGGTGTTGTTGGTCACGGTTTAGGAAAATCTAAAGATGTAGCTTCAGCAATTGCAAAAGCCATTGAAGATGCAAAGAAAAATTTAGTAAGAATACCTATTTTACAAGGTACGCTTCCTCATGAGCAAAAAGGAAAGTTTGGTGGTGCGAAAGTATTTATCAAGCCTGCCTCTCCTGGTACAGGAGTTATTGCTGGTGGTGCAGTACGTGCGGTATTAGAATCTGTAGGAGTACATGATGTATTATCAAAATCTCAAGGTTCTTCAAACCCTCACAATGCAGTAAAAGCTACTTTTGATGCATTATTACAATTACGTAGTGCAGGTCAAATTGCACAGCAAAGAGGAGTATCTTTAGAAACAGTATTTAACGGATAAATCTAAGAACGATGGCAAGAATAAAAGTTACACAAGTAAAAAGTCAAATCGGGCGTCTTCAGAATCAAAAGAGAACTTTAGAAGCTTTAGGTTTACGTAAAATGAACCAAACGGTAGAACACGAGGCAACTCCTTCTATTGTAGGTATGGTGAATACAGTTAAACACTTAGTTTCTTTCGAAGAAATTAAATAAAGACATATATACAAATGAATTTACATAATTTAACACCCGCAGAAGGTTCCGTAAAAAAAGGGAAAAGAATTGCTAGAGGTGAAGGATCTGGAAAAGGTGGTACTGCAACAAGAGGTCATAATGGACAGAAATCGCGTTCAGGTTACTCAAGAAAGATTGGTTTTGAAGGAGGACAAATGCCACTTCAAAGACGTGTTCCTAAGTTTGGTTTTACAAACATCAACCGTAAAGAATACCAAGGAATCAACATAGCGACTTTACAGGCTCTAGTTGACAGTGGAAAAATTACTGATACAGTTACTTTAGATATTTTAATCGCAAACCGATTAGCAGGGAAAAACGACCTAGTAAAAATTCTAGGAAACGGAGAATTAAAAGCTAAATTAAGTATAACAGTACACAAGTTTACTGCAACTGCAAAAGCTGCTATCGAAGCTGCTGGAGGAGAAGTAGTAACTTTATAAGAAAAGCGAAAAGATGAGTTTCATAAAGACGTTAAAAGACATTTTCAGTATTGAAGAATTAAAAAACAAGATTCTTCTTACGATTGGTTTAATCGCTGTGTATCGATTTATGGCAGCTGTTCCATTACCTGGAATAGATCCGTTACAATTGACAGCATTAAAAGACAACGCTTCTGGAGGTGGTTTATTAACATTATTAGACGCATTTACCGGAGGAGCCTTTGCAAGAGCATCTGTAATGGCGCTTGGAATTATGCCTTATATTTCTGCTTCCATTGTAGTTCAATTAATGGGAATTGCAATTCCTTATTTACAGAAACTACAAAAAGATGGAGAAAGTGGACGTAAAAAGATTACACAAATCACCAGATGGTTAACCATTGGAATTACTTTGGTACAAGCACCAACCTATATTGGTTTTATTCAAAACCAAATGGATTTACCAGCTGAAGCCTTTTTAATTACAGGACCTGTATTTTGGGTATCCTCGATTGTTATTTTAACTGCAGGAACAATTTTTGCAATGTGGTTGGGAGAGCGTATTACAGACAAAGGAGTTGGTAATGGTATTTCACTATTAATTACGGTAGGTATTATTGCAAACTTTCCAGCGGCTTTTTTACAAGAGTTCGTTGCTAAAACAACCAATGCAGGCGCAGGTGGTTTGATGATGATCTTAATTGAAATCATTGTTTGGTTTATTGTAATTTTATTAACGGTTCTATTGGTAACTGCTGTTCGTAAAATTGCAGTTCAGTATGCAAGAAGAACTGTTGCAGGAAGTACACAAAATGTGGCAGGTTCAAGAGATTACATTCCATTGAAATTAAATGCAGCAGGTGTAATGCCAATTATCTTTGCACAGGCAATTATGTTTTTACCTGTGGCTTTAGCTCAAAAGTATCCAGCAATCGCAGGATTGCAAGATAACTTTGGATGGCAGTACAATTTGATATTCGCAATACTAATCATCATTTTCAGTTATTTCTATACAGCCATTACGGTGCGTACAGATGAAATGGCGCAGGGCCTTAAAAGAAGTGGTGGTTTTATTCCAGGTATCAGACCCGGTAAAGACACCGCCGACAAGTTAGACAGTGTTTTGTCTAGAATTACCTTCCCAGGATCGTTATTCTTAGCAGCATTATCAATACTTCCAGCAGTTGTATTTCAGTTTGGAGTACAGCAAAGTTGGGCCATGTTTTATGGAGGGACCTCATTAATCATTATGGTGGGTGTCGCGATTGACACATTACAACAAATAAACGCTTACTTATTAAACCGTCATTACGATGGCTTAATGAAAGCAGGAAATACTAACAGAAAATCTTTAAACGATTAAATGGCTAAGCAATCAGCAATTCAACAAGACGGAACGATTACAGAAGCATTATCAAATGCAATGTTCCGTGTAGAATTAGAAAACGGGCACGTTGTAACTGCACACATTTCAGGTAAAATGCGTATGCATTATATTAAATTATTACCCGGAGATAAAGTAAAGTTAGAAATGAGTCCTTATGATTTGACAAAGGCAAGAATTACTTATAGATATTAATAAAAACGAGACTAATGAAAGTTAGAGCATCAGTAAAAAAAAGAAGTGCCGACTGCAAGATTGTTCGCAGAAAAGGTAGATTATATGTGATTAATAAACAAAATCCTAGATTTAAACAAAGACAAGGGTAATGGCAAGAATAGCAGGTATTGATATTCCAAAAAACAAAAGAGGGGTTATTGCTTTAACTTACATCTTTGGTATTGGAAGCAGCAGAGCTCAAGAAGTTTTAGCAAATGCAAAAGTTGACGAAAGCATCAAAGTTCAAGATTGGACGGATGATCAAATCGCAGCAATTAGAGAACAAGTTGGATCCTATACGATCGAGGGTGAATTGCGCTCAGAAGTACAATTGAACATCAAACGTTTGATGGATATTGGATGTCAGAGAGGAATTCGTCACAGACTCGGTCTTCCTTTAAGAGGACAGCGTACAAAAAACAACTCTAGAACCCGAAAAGGTAAGAGAAAAACGGTAGCTAACAAGAAAAAATAAAGTTAGATAAAGTAATCAAGATCCAAGTTTGATTGTAAGCAACAAACTTAGAAAACTAAATTACTAACACTTAAACAATTATGGCAAAAGCAAGTTCAAAAAAACGTAAAGTAATCGTAGAATCTGTTGGAGAAGCGCACGTAACTGCCTCTTTTAACAATATCATTATTTCTTTAACAAACAAAAAAGGAGATGTAATCTCTTGGTCATCTGCGGGTAAAATGGGGTTCAGAGGTTCTAAAAAGAACACACCTTATGCAGCTCAGTTGGCAGCAGAAGATTGTTCAGTAGTAGCAAAAGAAGCAGGGTTACGTAAAGTAAAAGTATATGTGAAAGGACCTGGAAACGGTAGAGAATCCGCAATCAGATCCATACACAATTCAGGGATCGAAGTAACAGAAATTATTGATGTTACACCAATGCCGCACAACGGTTGTCGTCCACCAAAGCGAAGAAGAGTATAAGTAAATATTTTAACTAAGTAGGATTCAGATTATCGAAGGAGATAGCCTTAATTCATAATCCCTACTTTAATAACAATGAAATGGCAAGATATACAGGACCAAAAACTAAAATTGCTCGTAAATTTGGCGAGGCAATTTTCGGAGATGATAAAAACTTCGAAAAAAGAAATTACCCTCCAGGACAGCATGGAAATGCGAAGCGAAGAGGTAAAAAATCTGAATATGCTATCCAATTGATGGAAAAGCAAAAAGTAAAATATACTTACGGTATTTTAGAGCGTCAATTCAGTAACTTATTTAAAAAAGCATCAGCTTCTCAAGGGATTACCGGTGAAATTTTACTACAATTATGTGAATCACGTTTAGATAACGTAGTTTACAGAATGGGAATTTCAAAATCTAGAAGCGGAGCACGTCAATTAGTTTCTCACAGACACATTACCGTGAACGGAGAACTAGTGAACATTCCCTCTTATAGTTTACAAGAAGGAGACGTTGTTGCAGTAAGAGAAAAATCAAAATCATTAATTGCTATCGAAGACGCATTGGCTGCTTCAAGTACTGTTTTTGAATGGTTGACATGGAATGCAGATAAGAAAGAAGGAACTTTTGTAAAGGCTCCGGAAAGACTTCAAATTCCAGAAAACATCAAAGAGCAATTAATTGTAGAATTATATTCTAAATAATAAATTAACCCTATTGGTATTTAGCCAAAGGATGTATCTGTATTTCTTCAAACTACTACATCGCGCAACTAAATAACAATTCAAACGAAGAAACAATGGCAATATTAAATTTTCAGAAGCCTGATAAAGTAATCATGATTGAATCTACAGATTTTTCTGGAAGATTTGAATTCAGACCTTTAGAACCAGGTTTTGGTCTTACAGTAGGAAATGCATTACGAAGAGTGCTTTTATCTTCCCTAGAAGGTTTTGCAATCACTTCTTTAAGATTAGATGGTGTAGAACATGAGTTTTCTACCATCACAGGAATTGTAGAAGACGTTACAGAAATCATCTTAAACTTAAAACAAGTACGTTTTAAAAAGCAGATCGATGAAACGGACAGAGAAACCGTATCCGTTGCAGTATCTGGTCAAGACCAATTGACTGCAGGAGATTTACAGAAATTTATTTCAGGATTTCAAGTATTGAATCCAGATCTAGTTATTTGTAATATGGACAAATCTGTGAAGTTAAATGCTGAAATCACGATCGAAAAAGGGAGAGGATTTGTACCCGCCGAAGAAAACAAAAAAGCAGGTGCTCCAATAGGAACTATTTTTACAGATTCTATTTACACGCCAATAAAAAATGTAAAATACGCGATTGAAAACTTTCGTGTTGAACAAAAAACGGATTATGAAAAATTGGTTTTCGATATCGATACTGATGGATCAATTAGTCCAAAAGACGCATTGACTGAAGCTGCAAAAATATTGATCCACCACTTTATGTTATTCTCTGATGAGCGTATCACTTTAGAGGCCGATGAGATTGCACAAACAGAAACCTATGATGAAGAATCATTGCACATGCGTCAGTTATTAAAAACAAGATTGATAGATATGGATCTTTCTGTAAGAGCATTGAATTGTTTAAAAGCAGCAGAAGTAGATACATTAGGAGATTTAGTTTCTTTTAACAAAAGCGACTTAATGAAGTTCCGTAACTTCGGAAAAAAATCATTAACAGAACTAGAAGAACTGGTGATTGTGAAAGGTTTAAATTTCGGAATGGACTTAAGCAAATACAAATTAGATAAAGATTAATCTTTCATAGTTTGCTCCTCAAAGAGGGTTGAGCAAGATGAGAGTATAAAACACACGTCATGAGACACGGAAAGAAATTTAACCATTTAGGAAGAAAAACAGCGCACAGAAAGGCAATGTTAGCAAATATGACTTGTTCCTTAATAGAGCACAAGCGTATAAACACTACGGTAGCAAAAGCAAAAGCATTGCGTTTATTTGCAGAGCCTTTGATTACAAAATCTAAATCAGATACAACGCACAACCGTCGTATTGTATTTAGCAATCTGCGTGATAAGTTTGCGGTTACAGAATTATTCAAAGAAATCTCTGTAAAAGTTGCAGACAGACCAGGAGGATATTTGCGTATCATCAAATTAGGAAATCGTCAAGGAGACAACGCTCCTATGGCTATGGTAGAATTTGTTGATTATAACGAAATCTATAATCCTAAAGGAAAAAAAGCTAAGAAATCTACCCGTAGAGGAAGAAGCAAAAAAGCCGAAGCTCCTCAAGTAGATGCACCAGCAACAGAAGAAAAATCTGAAGAATAGAAAATGAAAATTTTTTAAATCATATTCAAGGGATAAACAGCAATGTTTATCCCTTTTTTTATATTTTTGTAAACACAAAGAACACTACTAAATGAAATATCAATCAAGAAAAAAAGCATTAGTCTTACTCGCAGACGGAACAATTTTTTATGGGAAATCTGTTGGTATTGAAGGTACCTCTACAGGAGAAATCTGTTTCAATACAGGAATGACTGGTTATCAAGAAATTTTCACAGATCCCTCTTATTTTGGTCAACTCATGGTTACCACCAATGCACATATTGGGAATTACGGAGTCAATGATGCAGAAGTAGAATCTGAAAGTATTAAAATTTCAGGGCTTATCTGTAGGAACTTCAGCTTTACACATTCTCGCGTTGATTCTGATGGCAATCTAAAAGATTGGTTTACAAAACACAATGTAGTAGCTATTTCAGATGTAGACACCAGAGCATTGGTTGCATATATTAGAGATAATGGCGCTATGAATGCGATCATATCAACAGAGGTTGATAATATTGATGCTTTAAAGAAACAATTAGAAGCTACTCCCAATATGGAAGGTCTTGAATTGGCTTCAAAAGTATCTACACAAGCACCTTACTATGTAGGAGATGAAAATGCAGCCATCAAAATTGCTGCCATCGATATTGGTATCAAGAAAAATATAATAAGAAATTTTGTCAAAAGAGGCGCTTACATTAAAGTGTTTCCATACAATGCGACCTTTGAAGATTTGGCTTCTTTTAATCCAGATGGATATTTTATATCCAATGGACCTGGAGATCCAGCACCTTTAGTTGCTGCACAAGAAGCGGCAAAACAAATCATACAAAGAGATTTACCATTGTTTGGTATCTGCTTGGGACATCAAGTCATCGCTTTGGCAAATGGTATTTCTACCTATAAAATGCACAATGGACACAGAGGAATCAATCACCCCGTTAAAAATATCATAACAGGGAAAGGAGAAATAACCTCACAAAACCACGGTTTTGCTATTGATAGAGCAGAAACAGAAGCACATCCAGATGTCGAAATTACACACGTACATTTAAATGACAATACCGTAGCAGGGATTCGAATGAAAAATAAAAATGTATTCTCTGTACAATACCACCCAGAAGCGAGCCCTGGACCCCATGATGCAGCATACCTTTTTGATCATTTTATAGCAAATATAGAAAAGCATAAAATAGTCGTTTCATAACGACTATTTTTTTGCATTTTACTGAAATCGTTTTCGTAAGAAACTCTTCGAAAGCAATACAAAAACAGCGGTTTTTAGTAAATTGCAGCACAAAATAACAAGAACATAACTAATATTAAATAGCGCATTATGAGTATTATAATTAACATTCACGCACGTCAAATTTTTGATTCAAGAGGAAACCCAACCGTAGAAGTAGATGTTACAACTGAGAACGGTATCCTGGGAAGAGCAGCAGTGCCTTCTGGAGCTTCTACAGGAGAACACGAAGCAGTAGAACTTCGTGATGGGGGTAAAGCCTATATGGGGAAAGGTGTTTTAAAAGCGATTGACAATGTAAATCAAATTATAGCGCAAGAATTATTGGGTGTTTCGGTTTTTGAACAAAACACGATAGATCAATTAATGATTGACTTGGACGGAACTCCAAACAAATCAAAACTAGGAGCAAACGCTATTTTAGGTGTTTCTTTAGCAGCTGCCAAAGCGGCTGCCAATGAATTAGGGTTGCCTTTGTACAGATACATCGGAGGTGTTTCTGCAAATACATTACCAGTTCCAATGATGAACATCATTAATGGAGGCTCTCACTCAGATGCACCGATTGCATTTCAAGAATTTATGGTCATGCCTGTAAAAGCCGAAACCTTTTCGCAAGCAATGCAAATGGGATCTGAAATCTTTCACAATTTAAAGAAAGTATTACACGACAGAAATTTATCAACAGCAGTTGGTGATGAAGGAGGATTTGCGCCAACCTTAGACGGAACAGAAGATGCTTTAGATACTATTGGATTGGCTGTTAAAAATGCAGGATACACCTTAGGGGACGATATCATGATTGCTTTGGATTGTGCCGCTGCAGAATTTTATGTAGATGGAAAGTACAACTATGCGAAATTTGAAGGTGAATCAGGTAAGATTCGTACAAGTGAAGAACAGGCAGATTATTTGGCAGAATTAGCAGCGAATTATCCAATCATCTCTATAGAAGATGGAATGGATGAAAACGACTGGGAAGGATGGAAATATTTAACAGAGAAGATCGGAGACAAAGTACAATTGGTTGGAGATGATTTATTTGTGACCAATGTAGACCGTTTGTCAAGAGGTATTGAAAATGGAATTGCAAATTCAATCCTAATCAAAGTTAACCAAATCGGAACCTTAACAGAAACGATTGCAGCAGTAAATATGGCTCAAAACGCTGGTTTTACCTCAGTAATGAGTCACCGTTCTGGAGAAACAGAAGACAATACAATTGCAGATTTAGCAGTAGCTTTAAACTGCGGACAAATTAAAACAGGATCTGCTTCTCGTTCGGACAGAATGGCAAAGTACAACCAATTGCTTAGAATTGAAGAACAATTGGGAGATACAGCTTATTTTCCAGGAGAAAATGCATTTAAAATTTAAACTGCTGATTTTATAAAATTAGAAGCCTCAAAAATTTTATTTTGAGGCTTTTTTTATGAATCTAAGCAATTGCATAATTTTATCTTAAAATTTAATAAATCGATTGCGTTCGCCTTTTAAAATCCTATTATAATTGGTACATTTGCAAAAAAGGTTTAAAAATTTAACACACACATACAAATGCCAGATATAGCTAAGTTACAAATTGGAGACAATTCATACGAGTTTCCACTTGTAAAAGGATCAGAGAACGAAGTTGCCATCGATATTAAAACATTAAGAGGGACGACAAATGGAGTGATAACGATTGATCCAGGTTATAAAAATACAGGTTCTTGTAAAAGTGGCATTACTTTTTTAGACGGTGAAAAAGGAATTCTTCGGTACCGAGGATATGCAATTGAAGATTTGGCCGAAAAAGCAGACTTTTTAGAAGTTGCTTATGCATTGATTTTTGGTGATTTACCAACCAAAGAACAATTGGAAAAATTTGATGCAGACATCAAGTCCAACTCAATTGTAGATGAAGATGTTAAAAAAATTATAGATGCGTTTCCAAAGAATGCTCATCCTATGGGTGTTTTGTCTTCTTTAACAAGTGCATTGGTTGCTTTCAATCCATCTTCTGTCAATGTAGATTCTGAAGAAGAAATGTACAATGCGATTGTGAAAATCATGGGAAAATTTCCTGTTTTAGTAGCATGGGCAATGCGTAAAAAACAAGGTTTGCCTTTAAATTATGGGTCAAAATCTTTAGGATATGTAGCGAATATTATGAAAATGATGTTCGAACAACCAAACGAAGCATATGATGCCAATCCAGTCATCAAAGATGCCTTAAACAAATTGTTAATTTTACATGCTGATCACGAACAAAACTGTTCGACCTCTACAGTTCGAATAGTAGGTTCATCACATGCTGGTTTGTTTGCATCACTATCTGCAGGAATTTCTGCATTATGGGGACCTTTACACGGAGGTGCCAATCAAGCCGTATTAGAAATGCTAGAGGCCATCAAAGAAGATGGTGGAGACACCAAAAAATACATGGCAAAAGCAAAGGACAAAAATGATCCCTTCCGTTTGATGGGATTTGGACATCGTGTATATAAAAACTTTGATCCAAGAGCTACGATTATCAAAGTTGCAGCCCATGAAGTATTGCAAGATTTAGGAATTGAAGATCCAATTTTAGACATTGCAAGAGGACTGGAACAAGAAGCATTAAATGATCCTTATTTTGTAGATCGTAAGCTGTATCCAAATGTCGATTTCTACTCTGGAATTATTTACAGAGCTATGGGAATTCCTGTTGAAATGTTTACGGTCATGTTTGCCTTGGGACGTCTCCCAGGATGGATTGCACAATGGAAAGAAATGCGTGAGAACAAAGAACCTATTGGTCGTCCACGTCAAATTTATACAGGAGAAAATTCAAGAGATTTTGTAACTACCGAAAATAGGTAGGCAAGCATTCAATCATATCACAAAAGCTTCTTATTCTTAGGAAGTTTTTTTAGGCTTAATTCTATGTTGAAAATCAATATTCAAGATGAAGTATCTCGATTGAGAGCGGTTCTTTTAGGAACTGCCAAAAGCAATGGGCCTACACCAAAAGTCGCGGACTGTTACGATCCAAAAAGTAAATTTCATGTCCTTGCTGGCACCTATCCTAATGAAGCAGACATGCTCTTTGAAATGGAAGCGGTAGCGGCTGTTTTTAAAAAGTATGATGTTACCGTTTACAGACCCGAGGTACTTGAGAATTACAATCAGATTTTTTCCAGAGACATCGCTTTCTGTATAGAGGATAAACTTATTAAAGCCAATATTTTACCCGATAGAGAAAAAGAATTCGAAGCGATTGAGCATGTGCTTGCACAAATCGATCCAAAAAATATCCTCGAACTTCCAAAAGAATGCCATGTAGAAGGGGGCGATGTAATGCCCTGGGGCGATTATATTTTTGTGGGTACCTATTCGGGGGCAGACTACCCCGATTATATTACAGCCAGAACAAATACGGATGCCGTAATTGCTTTGCAAGAGCTGTTTCCTGAGAAAATTGTCAAGTCTTTCGAGCTGCGCAAGGACAACCTTCACCCCAAAGAAAATGCTTTGCATTTGGATTGTTGTTTTCAACCGCTTGGACAAGGAAAAGCAATCCTACATAAAAATGGGTTTCTAGTAGCCGCAGAATACAATTGGTTGGTCGATTTCTTTGGCAAAGAAAACATCTTTGAAATTACCAAAGAAGAAATGTACAACATGAACAGCAATGTGTTTTCAATTGCCGAAGATGTGGTCATTTCTGAAATCAATTTTACCCGATTGAACACCTGGTTGCGTGCAAATGGGTTTACGGTTGAGGAAGTGCCCTATGCAGAAATTGCCAAGCAAGAAGGCCTATTACGCTGTTCTACCATGCCGCTGATACGCGATTAGGTTTTACTATTCTTTCCCAATAGTTCAATTTTTTGAAGTAGGTCTGTTAAAATTAGTGTGATTGACAACCACTCCACCATCGTTAAGTAGGATGTCTAATTTAATCAGAGCTTTAATAAAGTAACTGCTTTTAGACTGTCTTTTTGAATGCTGTCATTCCCTTTTAAAAAAAGGAGGGCTTGTTGTAAAGTCGCATTGCAATTTGCTGTCGTTTCTTGTGCTTGTATAGTGAGTGTTGTAAAACACAAAACAAATAATAATGTAATTTTTCGTATCATTTTTTTAGTTTTTTTTAAGAATTCTATTTTTTAGTCCAGAGGTTTTGTTCTCTCTTCAACTGCTCCAATGTGCATAATAAAGGAGGTTTTTCATTTAGTTTTGAGAAATTTTGTATACCTATGTAAATAAAATATAAATTTATAAAATTATTTTATAAATTAACATAGATTTATTTTAGTAAAAAAATACAGGCTATAAATTGAATTTGTAATTCCGTTTGTAGGAGGTTTTTAACATTGTCACAGGGAGAGAACCCACCCTTCCTAAAACTTTAGAGGATAGCCTCGAGTCTTCGACTAAAATTGTATAATTTTGCAGGAGATAAAAAATCAAATGCAACAGACCACCAATACCATATTAATGGTTCGTCCAATCAATTTTCGAATGAACGAACAAACTGCAGTTAACAACTATTATCAAAAAGTACTCGATACCTTATTGCCCGCCACCGTCAATGCAAAAGCGCAAACAGAATTTGATGCTTATGTAGCCAAATTGCGTGCTTATGGGATCCGTGTTGTGGTGGTTTCTGATACCGATGAATTTGATACTCCCGATGCGCTATTTCCAAACAACTGGATTTCTTTTCACCAAGACGGAACTGTAGCCTTGTATCCGATGTTTGCAAAAAACAGGCGCATGGAACGTCGTGAAGATGTATTGGACCAATTGGAAGCCGAAGGATTCCACATAGATTCGGTAGTCGATTATACCGCTGCAGAGCAATCTGGATTTTACTTAGAAGGTACGGGAAGTTTATTGTTGGACCGTGTAAATCAAAAAGCCTATTGTGCCCTGTCTCCAAGAGCCGATGAAGATTTGTTCATAGAGTTTTGTGAAGATTTTGAATACACTCCTGTGATTTTTACCGCCAAACAAACCGTAGATGGAGAACGCAAAGAAATTTACCACACCAATGTTATGATGTGTTTGGCAGAAACCTTTGCTGTCATTTGTTTGGACAGTATTGACGATAAAAAAGAACGTAAAAATATTGTAAAGAATTTAAAAGAAGACGGCAAGCAAGTCATTGGTATTACCGAAGCACAAGTAGACAATTTCGCAGGAAACATGTTGCAAGTACGAGGGGCAAATGACGAACGTTTCTTGGTGATGAGTCAGGCAGCCTATGCTTCCTTAACTCCGCAACAAATTGCGAAAATTGAAAACCACTGCAAAATTATATCAAGTTCCTTAGATACTATTGAGGCTTGTGGTGGTGGAAGCGCACGTTGCATGATGGCAGAAGTATTTTTGCCAAAAGCATAAGCCGACCCATTTTTAGTTTATTTCTCTAAAACTTCAGAAATCACTTTTCCAGTGGTGCTATTCGGTGCTTCTATTTGCAATAGATTGGCAATGGTAGGTGCAATGTCTACAATTTCATATCTTTTAGAAGAACTCCCTTGTTGGATGCCATTTCCATAAAAAAGAATCGGAACATGGGTATCGTAGGAATATCCAGAGCCGTGACTGGTTCCTTTTCTTCCATATGATAAGGTTGCTGGATAGGGGAGCAGCATTACATCTCCAGAGAATTTTTGATTGTAGCCATTTTGTAAGGAGTTTAACATACCCTCCGAAAAATGGGTTGTTTGTAAGGTTTTTGCTGTGACCGCTTTGTAGATTCCGTCAAAGGAAATCGCTTCGTCTGCTATTTTTTGAGCCACTGTATGCTGATCTAAGCCCAAAGAATCAAGTACTCGCTTGTTTAAGAAAACCTGATAATTGGAAACATTTTCAATCAAGCTGGGCGAATTAAAAGATTTTTGAGTGATAGTAGTTAGGTGTTTTTTAAACGCGGTCCCATTGAAATAATGTGCTGGGATTCTTAAAGACTGTAAATAAGCAGGCACATGAACAGCCGCGTGATCCGCTGTTAAAAAAAGAGTATAATTTCCTTCTCCTACTTCTGTATCTAGGGTTTGAAACAAATCTGCAAGGTCTTTGTCCAAACGCAAATAGCTATCTTCAATTTCCACAGATGCTGGTCCGTATTGATGTCCTACATAATCGGTAGACGAAAAACTGATGGTTAGAAAATCGGTATGTTCAGATTTTCCTAAATTTTCTCCAATAATGGCTGCTTTGGCAAAATCGGCAGTAATGGAGTTTCCAGCCGGAATCGCTTTAATGAGGCTGTAATTTCCATTGCTTTTTCTGAGGGCAGGAATATTGTGAGGAAATGTGGGGGTTTGTTCTCCATTGTACAATGCCTCAAATTCATTATCGTCGGCAATACTTTGTTTATAGGTACTCAGGTCATAAAGTGTCTCCCATGGTGTACTTAGATATTCATCTGTTTTTTTAGAAGCATTGAATTTGCGCACCCAACTTGGAAGTTCCTCCATATAAAACGAACTAGAAATCCATTGGCCAAAGTTGCCGCCACTAAACCAATAAGCCGCATTTGCAGTGTGCCCAGCAGGCAATATAGAAGAGCGGTCTTTAATGGCAATACCAATGGTTTTTCCATGCATGTTTTGCGCCAAATGCAATTGATCTGTTACGGTAGTGGTCAACATTCTGTATGGCGACTTTTTACCTTCGTCACTCTCATTTCCAATGGTCTTGTAGTTCGCATCATCTACACAATAAATAGTTTTCTTTGCAAATTTATCATACCAATTGTTTGAAATAATCGCATGTTCAGAAGGGGTGGTTCCTGTATAAATGGAAGCGTGCCCTACGGCAGTATAAGTAGGGATTAAATTGTAATGCGCATTTTCCAGCGAAAAACCATCGTTCAATAAGCGCTTAAAACCCTTTTCAGAATAGCGGTCAGCAAAACGTGTTAAGTAGTCGTAGCGCATTTGATCAATTACAATACCCACCACTAATTTTGGTTTTTTTTGGGTCGATTTTTTTGATTGGAAACTATAGAGAATTACACTAAAAGCGAAGGCAATAAGGATTATTTTTTTCATAAAACAAGAGAATGTTAAAGTAGACTCAAAAGTACAATTTTTTAATTTTGATCGCTATAATTTTACTTAGGGTTGTTCATTTTTTAATACTTTAGCAAAAAGAAAAATAATAAGCGAATGAATTACCTAGAGCATGTTGGTAAATACTGTATGATGTTGGGGCAAGTTTTTAAAACACCACAACGTCCTCGCGTTTTTAGAGACGCCTTGTTCAAAGATATTGAAGAGTTAGGTCATAAATCGCTCGGGATTATTATGTTTATTTCCTTTTTTATTGGAGGGGTGATTGCCTTACAAACTGCATTAAATTTAGAAGACCCACTAATTCCAGATACACTTATTGGTTTTGCCGCTAAAAGATCAATAATCTTAGAATTTGCCCCTACTTTTTGCTCTATTATTTTAGCCGGGAAAGTGGGGTCTTATATAACTTCAAGCATTGGTACTATGCGCGTTACAGAGCAAATAGATGCTTTGGAGGTTATGGGCATCAATTCTTTGAATCACCTGGTATTGCCAAAAATAATCGCCACCGTTTTCTTCTACCCATTTCTAATTTGTTTGGGAATGATTTTGGGGATTTTTGGAGGTTGGCTTGCTGGTGTCCTGTCTGGTTTATTTACAGGAACCGACTATATTATTGGCATTCAATCCGATTTTCAACCTTTTTTATTGGTCTACGCAATGATTAAAACATTGGTCTTTGCGTTTCTTATTTCTACCGTTCCATCCTATCATGGGTATTATGTAAAAGGAGGCTCGTTGGCCGTTGGGAAAGCAAGTACGCAAGCTGTCGTTTGGACTACCGTTTTAATTGTGATTTCCAATTATTTTCTAACTCAAATGCTTTTAACATAGATGATCGTAGTAAAAGATTTACACAAAGGTTTTGGCGAGGTACAAGTCTTAAAAGGAATTTCAACGACTTTTCATCCTGGAGAAACCAGTCTTATTATTGGACAAAGTGGTTCTGGAAAAACAGTTTTTTTAAAATCGTTAATTGGCTTACACATTCCAGAATCGGGAACCATCTCTTTTGATGGTCGAATAAATACCGATTTTACAACGGAAGCCAAAAGAGTATGGCGTCAAGAAATTGGGATGGTTTTTCAAGGAAGCGCTCTTTTTGATTCGCAAACAGTTGAAGAAAATGTCATGTTTCCATTAAAAATGTTTACCAACAATTCTGAAAAGGAGATGCTTGATCGTGTCAATTTTGTATTGGACCGAGTAAACCTTACCAATGCCAATAAAAAATTTCCGGCAGAACTTTCGGGCGGAATGCAAAAAAGAGTAGCCATTGCAAGAGCCATTGTCATGAATCCGAAATACTTGTTTTGTGACGAGCCAAATTCAGGTTTAGACCCCCAAACTGCTATTGTAATCGATAATTTAATTCAAGAAATAACAGCAGAATATAAAATTACAACGGTAATAAACACCCATGATATGAACTCTGTTATGGAAATTGGCAAAAAAATAGTGTTCCTCAAAAATGGCACAAAAGCCTGGGAGGGAAGTAAAAATGAAATCTTTAAAACTGATAATGAGGCTGTTGTTGAATTCGTGTATTCTTCCAATTTATTTAAGAAAGTGAGACAGGCTTATTTAAATGAAACAAAGTAGAAAAAAAATATTGTTTATTATAAATAAGGTGATATATTTGCACCCGCTAAAACGAAGAAAAATGACCTGGTAGCTCAGTTGGTAGAGCATCTCCCTTTTAAGGAGAGGGTCCTGGGTTCGAGCCCCAGCCCGGTCACACGAAAACTCTGTACAGAATGTACAGAGTTTTTTATTTTTTATGCTATTTTGTTACCAAAAAAGTGTTAATTTAGGTATTCTTAAAACTGAATATGACCAAATTTAATGTATTTCTTAGTTTGTTGTTTCTTATGAATACTTCTGATGCCCTTATTTTTAATTTTACAAAAGAGGCCAACCTTGCTTCTTGGAAAGTCGTAGACGACGGTGTCATGGGAGGAAGATCTCAAGGTAATTTTGCGATCAATAAAGCGGGCAATGCTGTTTTTGAAGGAACCGTTTCTTTAGACAACTATGGTGGTTTTTCATCTGTAAGACATGCTTTTCCTGAGAAGGATGTAGCGAAGTATTCCAAAGTGCTTTTGCGTGTTAAAGGAGATGGAAAGAAATACCAGTTTCGAATCAAAGAAAAAAGAAGAGACTATTATTCCTACATCACCACATTTCAGACAACTACCGAATGGCAAACCATTGCTTTAGAGATGCATCAAATGTATCCTGTATATAGAGGTCGCACCTTAAACATGGACAATTTGACACCCAATAAAATAGAAGAAATTGCCTTTTTAATTGGCAACAAAAAAGCCGAGAAATTTCGATTGGAAATAGCTGTAATTTCTTTGCAATAAGTTTCACTACCCTTATGTGTTAGTCACGATTATTATTCATTTATGAACCCTTCTACAAAACAACATCAAACTACTTCAGATTCGAAGCAAGCCATCCAACGAGATGCAAAAGGACTTTTTCAGAATCTTAAAATATTTCTAGTCGAACTCTTCGATTTTAGAGAAGATACGGATCAAGAAGCAACAATTGAAGCCATCAAAGCAGATATCCCTTTCAAAGGAGCAACGGCATGGATTCTTATTTTTGCAGTCTTTGTAGCTTCGATAGGCTTGAATGCAGACTCTACAGCTGTGGTCATTGGGGCCATGCTTATTTCTCCATTAATGGGGCCTATCCTCGGAATTGGAATGTCATTTGCTCTAAATGATTTTTTGACTTTTAAAAAGTCACTCATGCATTTGGGAACCATGATCGTGTTGAGTTTATTTGCTTCTTTCTTATTCTTTTATATTTTTCCGTTAAGTGAGGATACTTCAGAGTTGTTAGGACGTGTAAGACCCGATATTCGGGATGTATTAATTGCTTTCTTTGGTGGTTTGGCCTTGATGGTTGCGAAAACGAAGAAAGGTACCGTAGCCTCGGTAATTTTTGGAGTTGCCATTGCGACTGCGTTGATGCCTCCGCTTTGTACTGCCGGATATGGGCTGGCAAAAGGGAATTTCACCTACTTTTTTGGTGCCATGTACTTGTTTACTATCAATACTATTTTTATTGCATTGGCTACCTTTTTGGTGTTAAAATTATTACGGTTTCCAATGCACAAATATGCAAATGCAGCAAGAAGAAAACGGTATTCAACCATTGCAACTGTGGTCGGAATTTCTGTGATGATTCCAGCGATTTTTACTTTTATAAGTGTCTTTAAAGAAAATCAGATTGAAAATCAAGTTAGTACTTTTATTAAAAATGAAGTGAAACTCATTCCCAATTTTCAATTGATTGATGAATCGTTTTTGCCGAAAACTAAAGAAATTTATTTAAACTTTTTTAACGAGGTATCCTACGGTGAAAAAAATATTTTAACCAACCAATTAAGAAACAATCCGAGGTACGATAAAATCAAAGATTTTGATTTAAAAATTAAAGGAAGTGACACCAAAAGTTTTGAGCTAATTACGACAGCATTTAAAGAGAAGCGAGCGGAATTACAAGAGAGTAAAAATATTATAGGTGGCTTGCAACAACAAATCACAGGGCTCCAAGAAACCATTATTGAATTAAACAATCGAATCGAACAAGATGCTTTGAATAACAATCAAAAAGTGATTGCATTTAGTCGTATTGTAAAAGATGCAAAAATTAGATACAAAGCAATTGAATCTCTTGGATTTGCAAAGGTTTTGTCTTCCAAAGATTTTATAAAAATAGATACGATTCCGGTGGTAACCGTACAATGGGATGCAAAGCTACAAGATAGTACCGTTTTGGTGAATGAAAGGGAACTCAGAAACTGGTTGCAAATAGAACTGAACTTAGACACCCTCTTTATCAAACGGGAAAAATAAGAAATTCGATTTTCAAAATCGTTGCTTCAAAACGACCCCTCATTGGGCTCTATTGGAAAGTATTTTTTTACTTCAACATTCTGATTGAAAAGATATACTTTTTTGTTTTTTAAGTGCAAACACTCATACCGAGTTCTTCGCTTGTTTCCTTTCTTATAGAGCGCATCTTTAAACCTAAATACAGTTCCAAAGTCGATATCGAAAATGAAATATTTTCCTGTTTCTGCTCGATTTCCTTTTAAGGCCAGAGACAAGTTTACATCTGAATCAGTACTTGCTTTTGCGTTTTGTAAATAGTTCGCTAAATGCGAAAGGATTTCCTCTGGATAAATATCGGGCCGTAAAAATGGCAACATCAAATGTTGAAATATGGTTTTCCATTCTTGACCATGAGGTTGTACCCTTCCAAATTTTTGATGCGTAACATGGTGTGCAATTTCATGTACTAAGGTGAGTAAAAACTGGTGTTTGTTGAGGTTGTTGTTTACAGTAATTTGAAATTTTCCCGAAGGCAATTGCCTAAAATCTCCATGTTTGGTTTGCCGTTGATTTACAATTTTTAAAGTAAAGTTGTGTTTATCAATTAAAAATTGAACAAAAGGGATGGCTTTTTCTGGAATGTAAGTAACCCAAGAAAAACCTTCGTTGGGAAGGGGCTTGAACGCTTGATTATTTTCTTTTTGTGTAGAAATGCTGATTTTTTTTTAAATTTTACCTACCGTCTCTATTTTAAGGTGTTGTAGATGAAACTTGCAATACTTTCCCGTTATAAAATTTGTTGCCGGTAAGTGAGAAGTCATAGATGTAATTGGCCATTTCTTGCGCAGAAAGAGGGGCTTTGTAGTCTGGAAATGCTTCTGCTAACATTTCTGTTTGTACCGCGCCAATAGCGAGCACATTAAAAGCAATTTGCGCTTCCTTGTATTCTTCTGCCAACAATTCTGACAATGTAATTACTGCTCCTTTTGCAGAGCTATATGCGGCCAAACCACCAAACTTTAAGCTTCCTTGGATGCCTCCCATAGAGCTTATGGTTACTACGTGACTCCCTTTTTGGAGAAACGGAATGATTCCTTTGGTTATTTCTGCAACTCCAAACACATTTACTTTATAAACGTCTAAAAAATCGGCAGCGGTTAATTCCGTAAAAGGTTTGTTAATTAGCTTTCCTGCATTATTAATTAGAACATCTACCTGTTTCCAATTCGATTGTATAAAGTTTATTGCCTTTTGGATGTCTTCAGCCTGAGACAAATCAATAGAAAGTGTTGTAATATTTTTATGATTTACTTTTTCTAAGGGAACTGTATTTCTGGAAAGCGCTAAAACATGATGTCCATTTTTAGCAAATTGTTGTGCCAATTCAAAGCCAATTCCTCTACTAGTTCCAGTAATCACTATATTCTTCATTGATTCTTTATTTGATCCAGCAATTTACTTAAAATTTCATACTTTTAAGCTCAAATTAGATACAAATGAAGAAATTAATCACCCTCTTTTTAACTGTTTTTATTTTCCAAAACACCACTGCTCAAACTACCTATATTATGTGTGGTAAGTTATTGGATACAAAATCAGGTGAAATGCTTACCAAACAAACAATTGTTGTCAAAGAAAATAAAATTATTTCTGTAGAAGATGGGTATTCACTTCCTAAAGGAGCAAAATCTATAGACTTAAGCGATAAAGTGGTGCTTCCGGGTTTCATTGATTTTCATGTGCACATAGAAAAAGAATTTGACAGAAATACTCGTTTAAATAATTATATCATGAACGAAGCAGATATTGCTTTTAATTCAGTAGGATTTGTAAAAACAACCTTATTGAATGGGTTTACCACAGTTCGAGATTTGGGTGGAACGGGTGTTAATATTTCAGTAAGAAATGCCATCGATGCTGGAAAGATTCCTGGACCCAGAGTTTTTACTGCAGGGAAGTCTTTGGCAACTACAGGAGGGCATGCCGATCCTACTAATGGAAGCAGTCGAAATTTGATGGGTGATCCAGGTCCTAAGGAAGGCGTTGTCAATTCTGTAGAAGATGCAAAGAAGGCGGTAAGACAGCGCTACAAAAATGGAGTAGATTGGATAAAGATAACGGCAACAGGAGGGGTTTTAAGTGTTGCAAAATCAGGAGACAATCCTCAATTTACTGTAGAGGAGGTACAAGCAATTTGCCAAACAGCAACAGATTACGGAATGTATGTGGCCGCCCACGCACATGGCGATGAAGGTATGCAAAGAGCCATTATTGGAGGGGTAAAAACGATTGAGCACGGTACCTATATGAGTGATCAAACCATGGAACTCATGATAAAACATGATGCCTATCTAGTTCCCACAATCACTGCAGGAAAAGAGGTAGAAGCCAAAGCAAAAATAGCCGGTTTTTATCCTGAAATCGTAGTGCCCAAAGCGCTAGCAGTTGGTCCACAAATCCAAGGAACCTTTGCAAGAGCATACCAAAAAGGGGTAGGCATCGCATTTGGAACTGATGCTGGGGTTTTTGAACACGGGAATAACGGTAAAGAGTTTGGGTTCATGGTTGAAGCTGGAATGCCAGCAATAGAAACCATTCAATCTGCAACCATTACCAATGCAAAATTGCTAAAAATGGCTGAGGAAATTGGACAAATTAAAGCGGGATTTTTTGCAGATATTATTGCTGTAGACGAGGATCCAATTAAAAATATTGCAACCCTAGAAAATGTGGTCTTTGTGATGAAAAATGGGGTTGTTTACAAACAATAATTGAGTTTAAAAAAAAGAGTTTATGAGAAGTAATAAATGAAATTTAGTCAGGTCTGTTATTGGAACCTTGGTTGTTGTAATGACTTTTGTGAATAGCAGCTCCGCTACAATAGTTTTTGGAATTGAAATCGATATTTGGGTGTATCGCGGACTTTGGAGTTTAATTACGGTAGCAAGTTTTGTGAGTTACTTAAAAAGGAAAAAAGAAGAAGCAAGTTGAAAACTTGTTTCTAAAAAAGAGGAGCGTCCAATTCCTCTTACCTAGGCAAAGACCTAGTACTTCTATTCAAAAATAATATGCTGATAGGCACCCATATCTGGGTTTGTACTTCTATCAACTCCCAAAAGATCTACGCTAAAGAGGGTAGGCCTGGCTTTGTCAATCGCATCAGATTCCTGTCCAATCACAAAATTATTTTTTTGTGGGTTTCTAAAATGAGGAAAACCGTTTAGAATGTTGTCTTGATAATTTGGATTGTTAAAATCCAATTCAACATTCTCTGAAAAAGCTCCATTGACATCATTAAAACGAAGCATCGAATTCCTAACGTTGTAGTTGAAAGCACTACCTTCGACTTTGTCTAGCACAAATTCAATATTACTATTTCCGTCAAAAATACAGTTCGTAAAATTTGCAGCAATTACGTCTTTCACAAACCGAGTTTCTTGACCATTCTCATCCGTACTGTCCTGATAATTATTTACTAAAACGGCAGGTAATTGCCGAATTCCTCGGTTCCAGTAATTTGCAAAAGTAGTGTGTGTAAAATTGTATTCGCCACCTAAAGTAGCTACAAAAGAGGCAAATCCGGCATTCCCAATCACAAGATTATACCCGGTAATTTCACTGTCTCTTGCCCAAATAGCATAAGCCCCATGGTTGTAGATCTCTGTGTTTTCAAGGGTTAGTTTTGTGTTTTTGTCAGAGCCGAGTGCATTTCCCACTAAAAGCCCTACCAACCCGTTTTTTATGACCGCATGTTGTATGGTATTGTCTACACTTCCTGGGCGTATTAGAATTACTCCCCATTGCCCGGGTACATCGCTAAAACTATTTTCCAGTCGGTCTCCTTCAAAAACTACTTTTTCGGAGTTCGTTCCGTTAACTTTTAAAGAAGCATTGTCATCAATTATTAATCCAGAATTATCATGAAAATGTATTTTTGCGCCTGCTTCAACAGTCAATGTTTTTCCTGCTGGAACCGCTGCATATCCATAAATAACGGTGGGTATTGTGTTGGAGAAAACAAGTTCTGTGTCCTCTAAAAACCGTCCTTGAATACTTGTGGGTTCACCGTCAATACGAAGCTTGTCAATTTCCAGGGTCAAGGGATCTCTACCTGGAAAAATAAAATTGGCATCTTGTACCAAAGTTACCAAATCGACATCTTGTTGATTCACCCCGTTGTCAAATAATATCTTATCAGTGTACAACGGATCTGTGATGGTTGAGAAATCGATGGTGGTCTCCACAAAAACATACATGCTGTCATTTGCTAGAATATTGATTTCATTAAATTCCTTCCCAGCAATACCATCTACATTCAATCTATAATTTGACATGATACCATTTTCTAATTGAATGCTTGGAATACTGATGTCTTTGTTGCTTCTATTGTAAACCTTTAAGTTGTAGGTTGCTGAACCAATATTGGTAAAAATAGTATCTAAAAACACAGTGTCTTTAGAAAATTCGAGTGTCCCAAAACTTGGTGTTGTAGAAAAATCTTTTCTACATGAGCTGATGGCAATAAGAACAAATGAGATGATCAATAGTAGGAGATAGCGCATAATTCTATTTTGGTCTCTTAAACAGCTAGATCGTTTATAAATGATTTAAAAGGATAACTGTCCAATTGGGTTTTTATTATTTTTTTACAAGCTCTATTTCAAATAGTTTTCCCCAGTTTTTACCGGTAACAAAAAGTCGCTTATTTTTAGTGTCATAAGCAATCCCATTTAAAACTTCATCTTCAGGTTTCAATTTTTGAGTTTTTTGCATTTCTTTAGTCAAGCCTTTTAAGTTTACAATTCCTTCTGCGACTCCTGTATCTGGGTTGATGATGATAATGGCGCTGTTGAGGTACTTGTTTGCATAAATTTTACCGTCAATGAATTCCAATTCATTTAAATTATCCAGAGCGCGGCCTTTCGTATATACTTGAATTGAACGTTTTTCTTTATGAGTTTCGGGATCTAAAAACCAAATTTTATGGCTTCCATCAGATTTTATGAGTTCGGTTTCGTTGTGAGTTAATCCCCAACCCTCTTTACTTTTACCATATCGAAAGGTCTTTTCTTGATTGAAAGTTTCCAAATCATAGGTAAATCCCTTTTTATTCTGCCAAGTCAACCAATGAATTTTATCGTCAACAATGGTCATTCCTTCGCCAAAATATTTATTGGCCAAAGCAATTTTTTGTAAAACCTTTCCTGTTGTAATTTCAACTTTTCGAAGCGAAGATTGCCCTCTTCGTCCTGTGGTTTCATATAAAAAACCTTTGTAATATTCCAAGCCTTGTGTATATGCAGTTGTGTCATGTGGATAGGTATTGATAATTTTATATCCATAGATGGTTGCCTTTTCCGAAGGGAAAATTTCAAAAGAACCTTTCGATTTAGTTGTTTTTCCTGGGTAGAAACTCAAGGCCACTACAAAATGTCTTCCAAAACCTAAATCTGAGGTATTGTATGTTGCCGTGAGATTGGTGGCAGGAATTTGTTTGTCATTCACAAAAAACTGAACACTATCTATGGGTTGATTGTTCTTTTCGGATACTTTAAAAGTGGCAATTCCATTTATAGCAACTGTTTTAGGAGACTCGAGTGTGAGTTTGTAGGTTTCTGAGCATGCAGTACTTAGCATTAAAAGTGAAGAAAGCGCAATCAGAATCGAATAGTTTTTCATTTGAGATAAAAATTTCAGTATGTTGTTCTTAAGGTATTCAAAAAAAGCGTCAAAAAACAATTTTTAATCGGTTACATCCTCTTAATTGCACTTTGAAGCTCTAAGATATCAAATAAAAACAATTTATTTATTTGTAAATTGAAAAATAACGTTAAATTTGCAACCTCAAAATAGCGAATAACAGTTATTTAGAGATATAGTAGAGCCTTACCAATTTTACTATTGCAAACATAACATTAAAGTATTAAAATAATATACAATGAGAAAAGGAATTCATCCAGAAAATTATAGAATGATCGCTTTTAAAGATATGTCTAATGGAGATGTATTTATAACGCGTTCTACTGCAGATACTAAAGAAACTTTAGAAGTTGAAGGAGTAGAGTATCCTTTAGTAAAATTAGAGATCTCTAGAACTTCTCACCCATTTTACACTGGTAAGTCTAAACTAATTGATGCAGCAGGTCGTATCGATAAATTTAAAAGCAAATACGCAAAGCATAAAAAGTAATCTTTTTATACATTCGAAAAATACAAACTCTAACATTTATTTGTTAGAGTTTTTTTTTTGCCAACTATTTGCATACCCTAGCGTTGCATTGAAATAAAAAAACCGTTTCATTTAAGAAACGGTTTTGGTGTAATTTCAAGTAGGGTTTATTTGCTACATATAATCTTCAATTGGGTTGCAAGAGCAAATTAAGTTTCGGTCGCCAAAAGCGTCATCTACTCTTCGTACTGTAGGCCAAAACTTATTCTCTGCAATATAGGCCAATGGAAAGGCTGCTTGTTTTCTTGAGTATGGAAATTCCCATGCGTCAGCCGTTAACATCTCTTGGGTGTGTGGAGCATTTTTCAAAGGATTGTTGTCATCTTCTTTTGTTGCATTTTTAATTTCTTCACGGATCGAAATCATGGCATCGCAAAAACGATCTAGTTCTGCAATACTTTCAGATTCGGTAGGTTCTATCATCATTGTTCCCCCTACTGGAAAAGAAACTGTTGGTGCATGAAACCCATAATCCATTAAACGTTTTGCAATGTCGACCACTTCAATGCCGTTTTGTTTAAAATCACGGCAATCAATAATCATTTCATGGGCAGCACGTCCTTTTTCACCAGTATATAGGGTAGGGTAGTGACTGTCTAAGCGCTCTTTGATGTAATTGGCGTTTAAGATGGCCATTTTTGTAGAATCTGTCAATCCTTTTGCACCTAACATTGTAATGTATCCATAAGAAATCAAACAAGCCAAAGCAGAGCCCCAGGGTGCTGCAGATATGGCTGTGATTGCTTTTTCTCCACCTGTTTTTATGATTGGATTTGAAGGTAAAAAGGGAACCAATTGTGGAGCAACACAAATAGGTCCTACTCCAGGGCCTCCTCCTCCGTGTGGAATGGCAAAGGTCTTGTGAAGATTTAAATGACATACATCTGCCCCAATTGTCGCCGGATTTGTCAACCCAACCTGTGCATTCATGTTGGCTCCGTCCATATAAACTTGTCCTCCATGCTCATGAATGATTTTAGTAATTTCTTGAATTTCACTTTCAAAAACACCGTGTGTAGATGGATAGGTTACCATTAATGCGGCTAAATTTTCCGAATGAAACATGGCTTTTTCACGCAAGTCCGCTACGTCGATATTTCCATTTTCAGCAGTTTTGGTCACAATTACTTTCATACCTGCCATCACAGCAGAGGCAGGGTTTGTTCCATGGGCAGAGGCAGGGATGATGCAGATGTTTCGATGTGCATCTCCGTTGGCTAAGTGATAGGCTCTGATGGTCATCAGACCTGCAAATTCTCCTTGGGCTCCAGAATTTGGTTGCAAAGAGGTCCCAGCAAAACCTGTTACAGTATTTAATTGCTGCTCCAATCTTTTTAATACTTCGTGATATCCTGCTGCTTGATTTAAGGGTACAAATGGGTGAATATTTCCCCATTGTGGATTGCTTAAAGGTAGCATTTCAGAAGCTGCATTTAATTTCATTGTACACGAACCTAGCGAAATCATGGAATGATTTAATGCCAAATCCTTTCGTTCTAATCTTTTGATGTAGCGCATCATGTCTGTTTCAGATTGATACGTATTAAAAATTTTATTTTCTAAAAAAGGAGTATTTCTTTTGGTGTTTTCTGAAATAGCTGTACCCGATTTTGGGAGAGCTGTTGCTTGTAAATTAAAAGCTTCTTCAAAGCAATGAACAATGGCTTTTAGTTCTTTGATACCCACAGTTTCATTGATCGAAATGGCAACATGATTTGCATCGATATAATTGAAATTAATCTGATTTGCTTCGGCAACTACTTTTAATTTTTCTGCTTCGACCTCGATAAGTAGTGTGTCAAAGTAGGTGGTGTTTAATTGCTTGAACCCAAGGTTTGTAATGGCTCCCGAAAGAATTGTTGTGTGCTCATGAACATTGTTGGCGATGAACTGAAGCCCTTCTTTCCCGTGATATACCGCATACATTCCAGCCATAACAGCCAACAAAACTTGAGCAGTACAAATGTTTGAAGTTGCTTTTTCACGTTTAATGTGTTGCTCTCTTGTTTGCAATGCCATTCTTAATGCTCTTTTTCCGTCCTTATCTTTGGTCACCCCAATGATTCTTCCAGGAATACTTCTTTTGTATGCTTCTTTGGTTGCAAAGTAAGCCGCATGAGGTCCTCCGTAACCCAATGGAATTCCAAATCGTTGTGTGGTACCCACGACCACAGCGGCACCAAATTCTCCTGGAGCTTTCAATTTTACCAAGGATAGAATGTCTGCTGCAACGGCTACTTTTATATTATTTTCATTCGCTTTTGAAACGAAATTTTCATAGTCAAAAATTTGCCCATATTTTCCAGGGTATTGCAAAATAGCACCAAAAAAGCCATCAGAAAAATCAAAATCTTCATGATTTCCAAATACCAATTCAATTCCAATCGGAGTCGAACGGGTTTGAAGTAATGAGCGTGTTTGAGGTAATATTTCATTAGAAACAAAAAACTTATTTGCACCCGATTTTTTCTTTGAGCGTTCTCGTACGTCATACAACAAGGCCATTGCTTCTGCTGCTGCGGTAGCTTCATCTAACAGCGATGCATTTGCTAATTCCATGCCCGTTAAATCACATATCATGGTTTGATAATTGAGTAAGGCTTCTAATCTGCCCTGTGCAATTTCTGCTTGATACGGTGTGTAGGCAGTATACCAACCTGGATTTTCTAAAATATTACGCTGAATTACACTGGGTACAATGGCTTCATGATAGCCCAAGCCGATATAACTTTTAAATACTTTGTTTTTTTCTGAAAGCTTTTTTATGTGGGCTAAGTATTCATATTCACTTAAAGCTGGTTTTAAGTCCAATTCATTTTTTAGGCGAATGTTATCTGGAACCGTTTCTGAAATCAACTGTTCTAAGTTCGATGCCTTTATAGTGGCAAGCATTTCATTTTGTTCCGATACATTTGGGCCAATATGTCTTCCTTGAAATGAATTTGTATTCATAAAATAAAGTTTAGGTATAGCTTGTTTTTATTGTTTTTTTATTGCGTTTTTCGCAAAAAATAAAAGTGATTTTTTACGGATCAAAAATAAGCAATAAAACAGTTACTTTAGGAATACAAAATCGATAAAAAACATGAAATTATTAACGAAATATTAAGGTTATAAACAGAAAGCTTATTTTTGGAAAATGAAATGGTTTAGAGTTTTTTTTGATTTTTATTTGAATGCCAGTATTCACGTTGCATTGGCAGTTTTTAGCTTTGTGAAAATCACAGAAATTTATTTTGGGTTGCCCACGAATGATTCTTTAAATTATGCGCTCTTTTTTGGAACCATCACCGGATATAATTTTGTAAAGTATGCTGGCGTTGCCAAATTGCATCATAGAAGTTTGACAAACAGCTTAAAAGCCATACAGTTTTTTTCCTTTTGTTGTTTTTTACTCCTTGGCTATTATGCCTATCTGTTGGCTATTCCAACGGTATTGTTTTGCATTCCGTTTGCTATAATCACAATTTTGTATGCAGTGCCTTTTTTGAGTGGATTTCAAAGGAGTTTACGAACAATTAGCTATTTGAAAATCATGGTTGTTGCTTTTGTTTGGTCAGGATTTACAGTTTTTATTCCTGTGTTTGATGCTGGAAAAGAACTGGATTTTACGCTTGTACTTTTTGTGCTTCAACGCTTTTTAATTGTTGTGGTTTTGGTACTGCCTTTTGATATCAGAGATGTACAATATGACGCTATTTCTCTTCAAACGATTCCTAAAAAAATAGGCATTGAGAAAACAAAGCGATTGGGGTTGGTTTTAATGATCATTTCGCTGGTAATAGAGTACTGTATACAGCTTCAAATTCATTCAAAAAATAGCTTTTTAGGCTTCTTCTTTTTGGTAACTATTTTTTTAATGCGTGCTCAAAAAGACCAATCTAAATACTACAGTTCTTTTTGGGTAGAGCTGCTGCCCATACTTTGGTGGGTACTTCTTTTGGGATTCCGTAATTATTAGACATTATTCGTACTTTTTTTATCAACTTCAAGGTTATTCTTAACAAATAGAATAGATATAACAAAACTTAAAAAAGACTTCTATATCGACTTTTAACTTTGTAAATTTACCCACTTAATTCACAATCAAAGTTCAAGAGATGGATCTAGTAAAAAGAAATTATATTTTCGATTTTGACAGCACCTTAACCAAGGTGGAAGCGTTGGATGTTTTAGCTGAAATTACACTGGCAAACAACCCTAGAAAGGATGCCATTATTCAAGAAATTATTGACATTACCAATTTAGGAATTGATGGTGAAATCTCTTTTACAACTTCATTAGAAAGAAGAATTCAACTTCTCAAAGCAAATAAAGCGGATTTAAGTTCGTTGGTTGAAGCGCTGAAACAACAAGTTTCCAAATCGATCGAAAATAACAAAGCGTTTTTTGAAGCTTATGCAGATGATATTTATGTTATTTCTTGCGGCTTCAAAGAGTTTATTGATCCGATAGTTGCTGCATACAATATTCCTTCGGAAAGAGTTTTTGCCAATACCTTTGAATTTGGTGCAAATGGAGAAATTGTTGGTTTTGATGCAACCAACCCATTGTCGCAACATAACGGTAAAATAGCATGTTTAAAAAGCATGAATTTATCTGGAGAAATACAAGTAATTGGTGATGGATATAGTGATTATGTCACTCGTGAAGCCGGAGTTGCCGATACTTTTTTTGCATATACAGAAAATGTTTCCCGAGTAAAAACAACTGAGAATGCAGATTATATAGCCCCAAATTTAGACGAATTCTTGTACGTAAATAAACTGCCAAGAAATATTTCTTACCCAAAGAATCGAATTAAAATACTGCTCTTAGAAAATGTGCATCCAGATGCATTTGAGAAATTATCAAAAGATGGTTTTTCAGTTGAAACTGTAGCACGAAGTTTGTCGGAAGATGAATTAATCGAAAAAATTAAAGACGTTCATGTTTTGGGTATTCGTTCCAAAACAAAAGTGACTAAGAAAGTCATTGCAGCAGCAGAAAAATTAATGACAGTGGGTGCTTTTTGTATTGGCACCAAACAAATTGATTTGGAAGCATGTAAAGAAAATGGCATTGTGGTTTTTAATGCACCCTACAGCAATACCCGATCCGTAGTTGAATTGGCCATTGGCGAAATCATTATGTTAATGCGAAGTGTTTTTCAGAGAAGCACCGAATTGCACAATGGGCAATGGAATAAAACCGCGCAAGGGTCTAGAGAAGTGCGAGGGAAAAAGTTGGGAATTGTAGGCTATGGTAATATTGGTAAACAATTATCAATTTTAGCGGAAGCACTAGGAATGCACGTATTTTACTATGATATTGAAGATCAGTTGGCGCTTGGTAATGCCACCAAAGTCAACAATTTGTCTGAGTTATTGGCTATTTCAGACGTAGTTACGCTCCACATTGATGACAATGCTGCTAATAAAAACTTCTTTGGAAAGAAAGAAATTTCTCAGATGAAGGATGGCGCAGTTTTCGTGAACCTATCTCGTGGTTTTGTGGTAGATATTTTAGCCCTAAAGGAGGCCTTGCACTCTGGTAAAATTTCTGGCGCTGCTGTTGACGTGTACCCAGAAGAACCTGCTAAAAATGGTGAATTTACAACAGAACTAAAGGGATTGAAAAATGTAATTTTAACCCCTCATGTGGGTGGAAGTACCGAAGAGGCTCAAAAAGATATTGCCGATTTTGTACCCAATAAAATGATGGCTTATATTAATTCGGGAAATACAGTAGATGCAGTCAACTTCCCAAACATACGTTTGCCAAGACAAACCAAAGCACATCGCTTTTTACATATCCACAAAAATGTGCCAGGAATCATGGCAGAAATAAACAAAGTCTTAGCGAAATTTGATATGAACATTACTGGTCAATACTTATCTACAGATGATAAAGTAGGCTACGTAATTTCAGATTTAGACAAAGAGTACAACCAAGAGGTGCTCAATGAATTGAGAGCCGTTGAGGGAACCATAAAATTTAGAGTGCTTTATTAAAAAGACATTGCTTTAACATATGTTCAACTAATATTTAACATATGTTTGTTTTCATTCCTAATAATTTTAGTAGAAAAATTAGGAAATGAATTTTTTGAATAGAAAAATAGCTTTAAAACTTACCATGATAGGGGTGTTTTTGCTGTTGGCCTGTCAAAATGAAAATCAATACCTAGACCTTATAAAATTAAATAGTATTGTCTCGGATGATTTAAAAAACACTTCGACTAAAATCAATTATCAAGGTATTTTGATAAATCATTGTTTTATCTCTAAAGATGCTAATTATAATCCATATTAAAATGAAAACCAAAAATGTATTTTTATTTTTTTGTACAATGCTATTCGTTTCATGTGGAGATCCCGGAGGCGATATCATTTATGAGGAATTTTCAATCAGTATATACGATAGGACAGAGACAGATTTAGACTATGAATTGTATATAGGCGGTTTTTTGCAGGGAAACTTTATACCTACAGAGTCGCTTCTAATTACGAATGTTGAGTTGGAGAATATAAAGCCTCTTACTCCCTATTTTGATCAAAATAACTGGAAACCAGATTTAAACGAAATTAAAATCCTTCCCTCAGATCGCTGCTATTTTAAAATTAAATTATCAGATGGTCGAGAAGAGCTTTTAACAGCGTATTCTTCTAATTAACTGTTCTCTTTATTGATGCCGGATGAATCGAATTTTAGCGGTCGATTTGGTGCCTTGTTCATTTCGATAGACACAGATGAAACTTGGGCAAATGTTGCCGAAAGAATTGATTAATTTATAGCAAAGCGATTTAGATAACTTCGGGAAATTTTAGATTGACCAAACTTGATTAGGTTTATAAAATCCTTTCAAAAAATAGCGGGATGTCATAAATCATTTTAAAAACGGATTAAATCTCGATTCGTAGGATGCGGTTTGCAGTTAACAGAAATTTTGCATCTTCATATTTTGGAGGCCCCATAAACCCTTTTGCATTGTTAGAGCACCCATATGCCTCTTTTGGAATACCCAAGAAATTGACATCCATTTTCTCATTGCTGTTTTTGTCGTGAAAAACAGCAACAGCATACTCTCCTTTAGGGATTTCTTTAAATGTATAGGTCACTTTTTTATTCGAAATTTTTGTAATCGCATTTTTAAAATCGGTTTTTAGAAATTGCGCTTTCTTGTTGTGCAATGCAATTAAAACTTGTCCTTCATTGGAATCAAGTCCATGAATAAAAACCGTTATTTGAAATTTTTCCTCTTGTGCATTCGTTGTCAAAAAACTAGTCAAAATGAATGCAGCCGTTAAAATTAGTTTCTTCATGTGAGTTTTTTCTGCGTTTTTATCGATTGTCTTTTTCTACAAAATAGGAATACATAAATCTACAATAAATTTATTTTCTGGATGTTCTTGCGCATTGTTGTAGTAAATTGCAAAGGGTGCTATTGTTGATTTTTTGTACCCATGCTTAAGCATCCATGCAAAGGAAGCCTCCCAGGCTTGCTGAAACTGCGTGGGTGAAATTTCTAGGCTCGAAACCAGACATTTTGTACTTTCAAGAGTTTTTTGTGTTATTTCTCCTTCAACAGTCATTGGTTTGTTTACAACGATGCAGGCACTAATTCGTAGGGCACTTGGATCGGTTGTTTTGGGGCTGTCGTGATAAATAGTAACCATTTTTGTGTGCTTATTTATCAGTCCTTTTGGAGCTGCCCATTGAACAATCCGGTCGTAAACGGCTCCAATAGCTTCCATGCTTCCTTTGTAAGTAATGGCAGCAAGGCTAAGTGACTCGACATGTTTTACAACCGAATTTGTTTTCATTTTTTAGTGTTTTTTGGAATGTGTATTCTTAATTTCTTGTAATGTTTTATCTGAATGAATGTATGCTGAAATAACTGTACCTCGTAATTCAGCAATATTCATTTCAAAGTAGTTTGCCCATTTTGTTTCTTTGAACAAACGAACTATTTGTTTTTTTCTTTTTATAGCCTCTAGATAGTTGAATAAATGTGGTGTTGAAATTTTGTGATTCGTTTTGATATCAGTCGTTTTTTTATCAAAGTTCACATCAATAAAAAATATCTTTTCTTTAGACTGAATCGGATAAAAGTCAGTCCACTTGGCAAAACCAATTTGGGTTACTTGGTTTTTGAAGTTTTTTTTTCCAATCAATTTCCATCTACAATTGGCGACTCTTCCCCAATGGTTAGATTTACGATAAACCCCTTCCTTAGTGTAAAAATAATGGCTCTCTGATTTACTTTTGTAATTTATTTTTTCTGGAAAAGAAAAATCATTTGTGTGCGTAAATTCACAAAAGGTATGTTTAAAGAAGTTGGATTGATTATAAGTTTTCAAAAAGAGTTTTTTTTGAGCATGTAATAAAAAACGTTTCTACGAATATACTGAAGCAAATCTATAATTAAAGAAAAGATTGTATTAAAAATAAGAAGCCCTTTTTTAGTGATGGTATAAAAAAAACGCAATCAAATAAATGATTGCGTTTTTTACGAAGTAAAGAATAATCTTTGCAAGGTTCCCGAAATAAATAAGGGATAAGCGATTCACATTATAACACTCATAGTGTTACATATTCTTGGCCTATTTTACTTCTTCAAAGTCTACATCTTCTACATTGTCTCCCTGTGCATCCGCTTCTGGTTCCCCTTGTTGCGCTGCTCCAGGATTGGCTCCTTCTGCGCCACCTTGTGCTGCGTACATCTCTTCAGATGCGGCTTTCCAAGCTTCGTTGATGGTCGCTAATGCAGTATCAATTTGTGCTAAATCTTTCGATTCGTGTGCTGCTTTTAAGTCTACTAAAGCTGCTTCAATTGGTGCCTTTTTATCGTCAGATAATTTTTCTCCAAATTCTTTTAATTGCTTTTCAGTTTGGAAAATCATAGAATCTGCTTCGTTGATTTTTTCTGCAGTTTCTTTTGCAGCTTTATCAGCATCTGCATTTTCTTCTGCTTCTTGTCTCATCTTAGCGATTTCTTCTTCAGATAATCCAGAAGAGGCTTCAATTCTAATTTCATGAGATTTATTAGTTCCTTTGTCTAAAGCAGATACTTTAATAATCCCATTGGCATCAATATCAAACGTTACTTCAACTTGAGGAACTCCTCTTTGTGCTGGTGGTAAACCATCTAAATGGAAACGTCCAATTGTATTGTTGTCTGCAGCCATGGCTCTTTCTCCTTGTAAAACATGAATTTCTACAGAGGGTTGGTTGTCTACTGCTGTTGAGAATACTTGAGATTTTTTTGTTGGTATGGTCGTATTTGCGTCAATTAACTTTGTGAATACATTCCCCATTGTTTCAATTCCTAATGACAAAGGGGTAACGTCCAATAACAATACATCTTTTACATCACCAGATAAAACTCCTCCTTGGATTGCAGCTCCTAAGGCTACTACTTCGTCGGGGTTAACCCCTTTACTTGGAGATTTTCCGAAGAACTTCTCTACCGCTTCCTGAACAGCAGGGATTCTTGTAGAACCACCAACTAAAACAACTTCATCAATATCTGAAATTGTTAAATCAGCATTTTTTAAGGCTGTTTGACAAGGTTTGATTGTTCTTTTTACCAAATCGTCAATCAACTGCTCAAATTTAGCTCTTGACAAAGTTCTTACCAAGTGTTTTGGTCCGCTTGCAGTTGCTGTGATATAAGGTAGGTTAACCTCAGACGAAGTTGTACTCGATAATTCAATCTTCGCTTTTTCAGCAGCTTCTTTTAAACGTTGTAAAGACATTGGATCTTTTCTTAAGTCCATGTTCTCCTCCGCTTTAAATTCTTCTGCCAACCAGTTAATGATTGCTTCATCAACATCATCTCCACCTAAATGTGTGTCTCCATCTGTAGCCAATACTTCAAATACACCGTCTCCTAATTCTAAGATAGAAACATCATGTGTTCCTCCTCCAAAGTCAAAAACAACAATTTTCTTATCATCGCTCGACTTGTCTAAGCCATAGGCTAATGCAGCTGCGGTTGGTTCGTTGATAATTCTTCTTACTTTTAGTCCTGCAATTTCACCTGCTTCTTTTGTGGCTTGTCTTTGTGCATCATTAAAGTAAGCCGGTACAGTAATTACAGCTTCTGAAACATTTGCTCCTAAATAGTCCTCAGCTGTTTTTTTCATTTTCTGTAACACCATAGCAGAAACTTCTTGTGGTGTATACAAACGCCCATCTATGTCTACTCTAGGTGTATCATTGTCTCCTTTAATCACTTTATAAGGCACTCGCTTTACTTCTTTTGAAGATTCAGAAAACTTATTCCCCATAAAACGTTTGATAGAATATACGGTTTTGGTTGGATTGGTTACCGCTTGTCTTTTGGCTGGGTCTCCAATTTTACGCTCACCATCTTCAACAAATGCAACGATAGAGGGAGTTGTTCTTTTTCCTTCTGAATTAGGAATTACAACTGGCTCATTTCCTTCCATCACTGAGACACACGAGTTGGTTGTTCCTAAATCTATTCCTATAATTTTACTCATAATCTTTATTTTATATTAAATTCATTTTTAAATCAACATCTTTAGGTAGGCAAAGTGTGTGCCAACCCATCAATAATTGTCAAATGTCAGTCTTTGCAACTGAATTGATTTTAAATAGATGACATTTTGACATAAAAACAAGCACATTGCTTCTTTTTTCACGGTTGTACTTCGTTTATTTTTCCCTTTTTTGAAATCAGATCGTCATTCTGTAAATATTTTGGTATGTGTAAAAAAAACTTATTTTTATGATTGTATTTTTTATATTTACACTCTTGTGTTAAAAATAATTATGAATGTCGCAATTTATTAGTGTTTTTGATATGCTTAAAATTGGTGTAGGACCCTCAAGTTCGCATACCTTAGGTCCTTGGAGAGCAGCACAGCAATGGATTTCAACGTTAAAAGCATCAAATTGTTTTTTACGAGTGGATGAAATTAAAGTAGATTTGTACGGTTCTTTATCATTAACAGGTAAAGGGCATGCTACAGATACTGCAATCTTACTAGGTTTGAGTGGGGCAGATCCTGAGTACATTCCTATTGAAGAGATTGATATCATTATAGCAGCAATTAGAAACACGTCATTATTGTATTTGAATAATGAGAAAATGCTCTCTTTCTCTATTGATAATATTCAATTTAACAAAGCCTTTCTTCCCTTAAATCCCAATGGGATGACATTTACGGCATTTCAAAATAAGGAACTTATTTCTAAAGAAACCTATTATTCAATTGGAGGTGGCTTTGTGATTCAGGAAGCTACCCCACTAGTGAATGAAATTAAAGAGACAAAACAAAATTTTCCCTATCCTATTCATCGTGCAGTCGAATTAGAGCAGTATTGCGAGCAAGAAAATTTAGCGATATCTGAAATTGTACTTCAGAATGAATTGGTTTTAAACACTACCGCTAAAATTGATGACGAATTGCACCGTATTTGGTCTACAATGTTAGATTCTATGTATGTAGGTTGTCATACAAGAGGTATTTTACCTGGCGGACTTTCTGTAAAAAGACGTGCTTTCGATACGCATATGAAGTTAATTAAAGAAGCCTTTTATACCAATCCACAAGATTGGATTGAGGCTATTAGGGGTACTGAAGTAAAATTTCGTGAAATTTTGAAATGGGTAAGTTGTTTTGCACTTTCGGTAAACGAAGTGAATGCTTCCTTAGGTCGTATAGTTACTGCTCCAACGAACGGAAGTGCTGGTGTAGTCCCCGCTGTTTTGATGTACTATCTGGTAATAGAAAATCATGAGGCAAATTTTGAGCACATTAAAAAATTCTTACTAACAGCCGGTGAAATTGGAAGTATTTTTAAGAAAAATGCGACAATTTCTGCTGCAATGGGTGGCTGTCAAGCAGAAATAGGGGTTTCTTCAGCTATGGCAGCTGCGGCTTTAACTGAGTTATTAGGCGGGTCAGCAGCTCAATGTTTAGTTGCTGCAGAGATCGCCATGGAGCATCATCTTGGCTTGACTTGTGATCCAATTGGTGGCTTGGTACAAATACCCTGTATAGAAAGAAATGCAATGGGGGCAATTAAAGCAATTAATGCCGCAGAGATGGCTTTAGAAACAGATCCAAAAGAAGTGAAAGTTCCCTTGGATAAAGTGATTGACACGATGTGGGAAACCGCCAAGGATATGAATAAAAACTACAAAGAAACTTCTGAAGGAGGTTTGGCAGTTACTGTTAGGATGGTAGATTGCTAATTTGTTTTAAGGAAGTTTTAAACAAAAAAACCAGGAGTAGAAACTCCTGGTTTTTAATTTATGAGTAAAAATACTCTATTTGTTAGAACTCTGTACTGCTAAGTTATACACTACAAGTCCGAAACCAATTTTGTTGATAGCATCACCAATGTTGTAGATAACATCCATGCTTAATCCACCAAAAATATCTGCATACCATCCTGGTGTTCCTGCCATGTATCCTAATGGGTAAATAGCCCATCCAACTAATACAAACCAGCAAAGTGCTTTGTGAGCTTGTAAAACAGCTCCTCCAGCCTCAACAGCTAATTTTTTCGCACTACCTAACCAGATGTCATAAACGATTACAAAGTATGCAGCTCCAGATAGAAGACCCCATAACCAAGCATTGTCTCTGCTTAAAACTTCACCAATGTATCCTGTAACTAACATGACTACAGATAAGAAAATCATTCTCCACATTAACGATTTTTTCGCTCCAGCTACTTTAAGAATTAAATAAAATTCAACACACATTAATGGTACGGTTAATACCCAGTCTACGTAACGGAAAAATGTTGGAGATTCTGTGTTTGAAGCCCAATAATCTCTCATGTAAAGATAATGTACTGCAGCAATGAAGGTAATAAGTCCTGAAACTAAAATGGAAGTTCTCCATTTTTTGTCAAAACTACTCATTGACAAGAAGAAGAATGCCGATGCAGCCATCATGGCCATACATCCCACAAAAAATGTAAATCCAACATAATCATCTGGATTCATTTTCGCTACTGATAAGAAATTCATTAATAAATTCATAATAAAATATAAGGTTAAGTTAGTAAAATATTTGGTGATTTAACACCATTATCATTCAAATATAATAAAATTATTATTAAATTTACAATATCGATTGCAGAATTATGAGGAATTACCAAAATTTTATGATGTTTTTTACGTTTTTCCTTTTTTGGTTTAGCATCCAATTTGGCGATTTTGTCGAAGATTCTGTCGCTTTTGTATTGATCGTTTCGCTAGGAATATTGCACGGTGCAAACGATTTACTCATTTTAGCAAAAGGAAAAAATAGCAAGAATTTTTTTTTAAAAAATTTGTTGGTGTATCTGACAATTATTATCGCTTGTGTATTGACCTACATATTGAGTTCTTTTGTCGCTATTTTGCTTTTTATTTTATTGAGTTCTTATCATTTTGGAGAAGAACATCTGGGAGATAAGATAAAAGTCAATCGATTCTTCAACTTTATTTTTTACTTGTCCTATGGTGTTTTTCTATTTTCAATACTTTTTTATGTTTCATTAGCAGCGGTAAATGAAATTATGCAAGAACTTACGGGAATTATTTTTACAAATGGTCAAATAGCCAACACCTTTTTAATTTCGTTATCAGTTCTTTTAATCTTAAGTATCTATTTATATGTGACTAAGAAAACTCCCGTCAGTGTGCTATTTAAAGAATTCTTTTATTTGTGTCTCCTATCTCTAGTTTTTAAAACCTCTTCATTGATATTAGGTTTTGCTATTTACTTTATATTTTGGCATTCTATTCCTTCACTATTAAATCAAGTTACCTTTATCTATGGAGATCTTACCAAAAAAAGCGTTGTAAATTATATTAAGAAAGCATTTGTCTATTGGATGATAAGTGTTTTTGGGCTCCTTATTTTGTATCAGATAATCCCTGAGATTCATTTGTTTTCAAGCATTATTTTTGTGTTGTTATTTGCTGTTACCGCACCCCACACGTGGGTGATGTTCAAAATGAAAAATTAACGTGTGAACACGAGTTCTGTCTTTGAAGAGAGCGCTGTAGAAAATCGATACCTCTCTGCATTAAACCCTTTAACCCCTTCAATAGTTGTGATGTCGTTTTCTAGCAGATACCGTACCATGAGTCCACGTGCTTTTTTTGCAAAAGTCATTACAATTTTATAATCTCCATTTTTTAGTTCTTTAAAGACTGGGGTAATCATAGGTACTTTTAATATTTTTTGATTGACTGCTTTAAAATACTCCGAACTGGCTAAGTTTATTAATAACGCATCATCTAGTAGTTCTTCATTCAATTTGTTTGCCAGGGTATCTCCCCAAAATTTATAAAGATTTTCTGTTTTGCCAACCTTGAGTCTAGTACCCATTTCCAATCGATACGGTTGGATCAAGTCCAACGGCTTTAGTAAGCCATACAAACCCGATAGAATTCGCAATCTATTTTGCAACAAAGGTATTTTTTGTTCGGACAAAGAGTGAGCGTCAATGCCTCGATATACCTCTCCTGTAAAAGAGTAAATTGCTTGTTTTGCATTTTCTGGTGTAAATGGAGTTTCCCAAACTTGATTGCGTTCGTAATTTAAATCGGCCAAAGCATCGGAAATCTTCATTAGGTCACCAATTTTATTTTTCGAAAGTGACTTCAGTTTTTTATGCAGTTTTTTCGATTGCGACAAAAATTGGGGTTGGGTAAACAAACTGGTTGGTGCTTTGCTTTCAAAGTCTAACGATTTTGCTGGAGAAATAATAATTTTCATAAATAATCTATTGTTTTGTAAAAGTACAACTTCAAGGATTTAATTTCAAGTTTTCGAAACTCAAAAAATCAATTTTAATATCAATAAAATTGATTATGACCATCGCATCTTTCGCTGTTTTTAAGTATCTTTAACATGGCCTAAAATTATCTTTGTGATGAAACTATCAGCAATAAAAAAACATCTAAAAAGTCTAGAAAGCATTACATTTCAGCTACCCAATAAGCAACTGGTACCCCGTCATTTTCACGTAACTGAAGTTGGAAAAACAACAAAAACCTTCATTGATTGTGGGGGCAAAATCCGAAATGAAACGTTTATTGGCTTTCAATTATGGGAAGAAAATGATTATGATCATCGATTGCATCCAGAGAAATTAATGCAAATTATCGAACGTTCTGAGCAGCTTTTTGAGTTTCCAGATTTGGAAATTGAAGTAGAGTATCAAGGAAAAGAAACGATTGGAAAATATGGTTTGGACTTTGATGGTAAAAACTTTTTATTGACCTCAAAACTTACCGCTTGTTTGGCAAAAGAGGCTTGTGGAATTCCGCAAGAAAAAACAAGGATTAGGATTTCTGAGGCTACGAACCTAAACAGATGTGATCCAAATTCAGGTTGTTGCTAATGTCCTCGTTCCTCTCAATTTAGTCCATCATACAAATATTATTTTTTTAAGTAATCACAGCAAAGCGAGGAGCTCTCAAAGCGAATCTAAATTTAGAAACAAATCCTTATGCATCCAATTTTAAATCAGAACCTATTTTTTATAAAGGAACATGTAGGCATGTTCAAAGCAGCAAATAACTTTGACATTTACAACCCAGAAAATCAAGAATTGATCATGTCTTGTCGCGAGGAGCATCTCGGTTTTTTTACCAAGTTATTCCGATTTTCTGAATACAAAAGAATGACCCCTTTTCATATTGAGGTGAAGACTTCTCAGGGAGCCAAAGTGCTCACCGTAAAACGGGGCGTCTCTTTATTTGTTTCTACTGTTGAGGTTTTCGACGAAAAAGATAAGTTGATTGGGATGTTCAAACAAAAATTTTTTTCAATAGGAGGGAAGTTCAATGTACTAGATCCACAAGAAAATATTTTGTGTAAGTTAAAAGGGAAATGGACGCGTTGGGATTTTAAATTCATGAAAGAAAATAAAGAACTCGGTCATGTAAGTAAAAAATGGGCAGGATTGGGTAAGGGAATGTTTACTAGTGCAGATAATTACATGTTAGAAATTAACAAAGAAGTTTCCAAAGAGGATCCTTTAAGGGTTTTAATTCTAGCAGCCGTAATTTGTATCGATATGGTATTAAAAGAATAAGAAGTATTCTTTAAAAATAAACGACAGTTTGGACGGCGTTTATTCTTTAGAATTGACGGTATAGGTTCTCCACTTCTCTAAACAGGCCGTGATATCTTCAGGTATTTCAGAGTTAAAACGCATAAATTCTCCTGTGGTAGGGTGAGTAAATCCTAGTGTTTTTGCATGCAAAGCTTGTCTTGGCAATGTTTTAAAACAATTTTGAACAAACTGTTTGTATTTGGTAAAAGTAGTGCCCTTTAAGATATCATTTCCTCCATAACGTTCATCGTTGAAGAGTGTGTGTCCAATGTGTTTGAAATGCGCTCTAATTTGATGGGTTCTTCCTGTTTCTAGTTTACATTGCACTAAGGTAACATACATAAACCGGTCAATTACTTTAAAATGGGTAACTGCAGGTTTTCCAAAATCACCTTCAGGGAATACGTCCATTTGCAATCGATTCTTTAGGCTGCGCCCAATATTTCCTTCAATACGTCCTTCATCTTCCTCAAGATTTCCCCATACTAAGGCATAATAGAGACGTTCTGTGGTTCTGTCAAAAAACTGTTTTGATAAATTTGCCAAAGCAGCTTCTGTTTTGGCAACCACCAACAATCCACTGGTATCTTTGTCAATTCGATGGACGAGCCCCGGGCGTTCGTTTGAATTTGTAGGTAAGTTTTCGATATGACGTATTAAACCGTTTACCAATGTCCCACTGTAATTTCCGTGACCAGGGTGAACTACCATTCCTGCTTTTTTGTTGACAACAATTACAGCATCATCTTCATAGATGATATCAATCGGTAACGCTTCTGCAATTAAGAGTTGCTCTGCAGGTGGATGCGATAAGAGTACTCTAACAACATCCCTTGGTTTTACTTTGTGATTTTGTTTTACGGGAATTTCATTCACAAAAATAGTTCCACTTTTTGCTGCTTGTTGAATTTTATTTCGCGTCGCATTTTCAATGAAATTCATTAAAAATTTATCAACTCGTAAAGGTTCTTGTCCTTCACTAGCTACAAATTTATAATGTTCATATAAATCCTCGTTTTCTATTTCTTGATTGTTGGTTTCTAGCATAACTCTTTTGTAAGTACTTGAAATTTAATTTCCCTTCCCATCGCCTAAAATCAACTCAATGGTTGAGTTTTTTGGTAATTTGTCTCCAATTTTTAGTTTTCTGTTCTTAAACATTAGCCCCCTTACAACATCTTTCCCAATGTCTGGCACATAGGTGTATTCCGTACCCACCTTGAAGCCACTCGATTTTAATTCGGTGCTCGCTTGCCTCTTTGTGCGTCCATTTAGATCGGGAACTACTAAAGATCGATACTTAGAAGGATTTAAAACCAAGTAAATTTTACGCTTTTCTTTCACAAAGTCACCCGTTTTTGGAGTTTGTTCGATGACAGATTTATTCGGGTAATTGGGATTGTAACTAGCAGAATCTATTACCTTAAAATCGAGATTTAATTCTGTTAACTTTTGTCTTACTTCCTCCAACGACATTTTTTCTAGATTTGGTACCTGTATTTTTTGAGCGTGGTTAGTGGTGATGTCTAACCAGAATTTTAAGCCAAATACTAAAAGCAACAAACTCACGAAAGCAATTATTAATTGCTTTAAAAAGGACCTACTAATTAGAAACTTTATGACACTCATATTTCGATTTTTAGAACAAACAAAGATATAAAAACTAAACGTGGCTGTTTCTATTTATATTTTGATAAATTTGTTTTATTTTTTTAGTGTAAATGAAACAAAATATTGCCATAATAATGGGGGGCTATTCCGCCGAAGTTGACATTTCTATTAAAAGTGGAAATGTTGTTTATACCCATTTAGACAAAGAAAAGTATATCCCTTTCCGAGTGCTTATTTTACACAATAAATGGGTGGCTTTGGATGCGGACGGGAAAGAATATCAGATCGATAAAAATGATTTTTCTTTTTTCTTAGGTGCCCAGAAAATTGTTTTTGATTGTGTTTTTAATGCAATTCATGGAAATCCTGGAGAAAATGGAGTTCTTCTGGCCTACTTTGAATTAATAGGAGTAACACATACTTCTGCGAGCTCCTATCAAATGGCACTTACCTTTAATAAAAGAGATACATTGAGTGTGGTTAAAGAATATGGAATTAAAACCGCAACTTCCTATTATTTGAATAAAGGATCCCAGATTGATCTTGATGCCATCATTGCTAAAGTTGGCTTGCCTTGTTTTGTAAAACCAAACAATGCAGGTTCTAGTTTTGGTATTTCAAAGGCCTATAGTATAAACGAAATGATGCCTGCGATTCAAAAAGCATTTGAACAAGATTCTGAAATTTTAATTGAGTCTTTTTTAGAAGGTAGCGAGGTTTCAGTAGGAGTTATTCAATATCAGCAAACGCTTAAAGTGTTGCCAATTACAGCGATTGTTTCAGAAAATGATTTCTTCGATTATGAAGCAAAATACCAAGGTAAGTCAAGCGAGATTACACCTGCGGTACTTTCCCCGGAGATACAAGAAAAAGTGGTATTTACTGCCAAAAAAGTATACAACAGTTTAAATTTATCTGGTTTTTCTAGAGCAGAATTTATTTTGGTCGAAGGAGAACCTTATTTTTTAGAAATTAATACAGTGCCTGGTCTAACAGAAGAAAGTATTTTGCCACAGCAAGCTGCCTGTGCAGGTATTTCTCTTTCACAACTATTTGATAACGCCATTCAATCGGCTTTAAACTAAGAATATGAAAAGAGCAATTTTCCCAGGATCCTTTGATCCTATTACATTGGGTCATGTAGACATTATCGAAAGAGGTGTTACCTTATTTGATGAGTTAATTATTGCAATTGGTGTCAATTCAGGAAAAGAATATATGTTTTCATTGGAGAAACGCAAGCAATTTATTGAAAATTGTTTCAAAGACAACCCCAAAATAAAAGTGCTTACCTACCAAGGGCTGACAGTAGATTTCTGCATGAAAAATAACTTTAATTTTATTTTAAGAGGTTTAAGGAACCCAGCAGATTTTGAGTTCGAAAAAGCAATTGCACATACCAATCGAGATCTAGCCCCTGTAGAGACTGTATTTTTATTAACAGCAGCGCGTACCTCTTATATCTCATCATCCATTGTTAGAGAGGTCATTCGAAACAAGGGCGATTATACAAAGTTGGTTCCCAACATGGTGAGAACTTAGGATTTAATTATTACTTTTTTTGATTTTATATTACGTATGAAAAAAATAGTTTATTTTATTTCGTTTCTTTTACTCCTTTCGTGTAATGCTTCAAAGAAAAATAACACAACAGCATTTAGTACTCTTTTCGAGAAATCAGAAGGTAGGGAAACACCAGAGTACAAGGATGTAATTGCTTATTATGCTGCTTTGGCAGATACCTATTCAGAGATTTCTCTTTTTTCTTTTGGGCAAACAGACGCAGGAGAACCGCTGCACTTGGTCGTGTATAATGCCGAGGGTATTTATAATGTCAATGAAATTCGCGATTCAAAAAAAAACACACTCTTAATTAACAATGGAATTCATCCAGGGGAGTCTGATGGAATCGATGCCTCTATGCTTTTTTTAAGAGATATTGTTCAAAACGATTCTTTGAAAAAGACTTATAAGAACACGCTTATTGCAATTATTCCTCTATATAATGTTGGAGGCGCCTTAAACAGAAATACCCATTCACGTGCCAACCAAAATGGACCCAACACATATGGTTTTAGAGGGAATGCAAGAAATTTTGATTTAAATAGAGACTTTATCAAGCAAGATACGAAGAATGCTGCAGCATTTGCAGAAATTTTTCATACGGTTAATCCCGATGTTTTTATCGACAATCACGTGAGTAATGGTGCGGATTATCAATATGCAATTACCCACTTATTTACGCAACATAATAAATTAGGTGGAGATCTTGGTAGGTTTTTAGAAACAAAAATGCGTCCTTCTTTGGAACATTCCTTGCAAGAAAAAGGGATCGATATTACGCCTTATGTAAATGTTTGGGGCACTACACCAGAGGCAGGTTGGTCTCAGTTTTATGATTCACCAAGATATTCTACAGGCTACACAACCTTGTTTAATACCTTTGGAATGATGGTTGAAACTCACATGTTAAAACCTTATAAGATTCGTGTTGAGCAAACTTATGAATTGCTTTTTTCCATGCTCGATTTTACCGTTAAAAATTCAAGAGAAATAAAGACTTTAAGAGAGAATGCTGTTGCTCAGATAATGGCAAATCAAACCTATCCGTTGCATTATAAAGTGGATAAAAAACAGCCGACAACACTTCTTTTTAAGGGATATGAGGCCTCCATTTTAGACAGTAAAGTAACCAACGGGAAACGACTTTTTTATGATCAATCACTTCCGTTCACAAAAGCTGTAAATTATTATAATAATTTCGTTGCTACCAAAGAAGTTAAGCTGCCAAAGGCCTATGTTTTACAACAAGGTTGGCATCGTGTAGTAACCCGCCTGCAAAACAACAACATCGAATTTACTCGTTTTAAGGCAGACACTACTCTTGTTGTTGAGGTACAACATATCAAAAACTATAAGACCAGAGAAAATGCCTATGAGGGGCACTATCTTCATTACAATACCGTGGTTGAAAAAACTAAAAAAAGCATACATTTTAGAAAAGGAGATTTGTACATACCGACCCGTCAAAACGGCATTCGTTATCTCATAGAAACCCTCGAGTCAGAAGGGGTTGATTCTTTTTTTAATTGGAATTTTTTTGATACTATTTTACAACAAAAAGAAGGTTATTCTGGCTATGTGTTTGAAGAGGTTGCGGCCAACTTTTTGCGTGAAAACCCTTCGGTAAAAAAAGCCTTAGAAGAAAAAATAAAAACGGATGAAGATTTTGCTAAAAATCCAAGTGCTCAATTGTCTTTCGTGTACAAAAAAACCTTGCATTATGAAAAAGCACACTTAATGTTGCCCGTTTTTAAAGTCTATTCGCGATAAGAAAGTTCCTAAAAAGTAGATGTAATATTTAAAGCAACTTCATCCCAAGTTTTAGAAATACCATCTGCACCTTTATGGAGTTCTTCACAGACTTTGTTTAGAGAAGCAATAGCCGCTTTTGCATTCCATTTATTAATATCTAAGGTAGACTGCATTGAAAACACATTGTCAATGATTGTATATTCAAACGGAACCTTGTCCGTAATTCCATTCATTTTAATGGTAGCTATTCCTGTTGATGCTGATGAAATCTCTAGGGTACCCGATAGCAATGAGGTATCCATGAAACTGAAAAAGAATTTTCTAATTTTATAATCTCTACTACTATCTTTTGTGAAAATACTACTTACAGGGATTGAAAAAGACGTGTTGTGAATTGCTTCTTTGATTGTGTTACCCTCACCATTCGCAGTGATGTTTACTTTTTTAAATTGGCCATTTACAGGGATTTTTTCCGTTGTTTTGTAAGCAGTCCATCCAATTTTATTTCTAGCCTCACGCAATGAGAACTTCGCAGACGATTTTGGAATCTCCTTTTCAATCGCTATGGTAGATTCAGATTTAGTTTCAGACTTACACCCTGAAAAATAAATAATGGTACATAGGAGTACACTGTATAGAATCGATTTTTTCATGAATTATTTTTTAGGATTAATGATAGTATTTGCTAATTTAATGTATTCTTTTTTTGCTTCAGTATGGGACATGTCTTTTAATTGCATCCAGGCATTAAATTTAAAAGCGTTTCTAACATCTGACCCGCTGTTAAAAGAAAAATTATTCCCAAAATTTGCTTGCTTATTATAAGCATATAGTTTTAGCATTACATCGGGTGCAACGGCTTTTTTTAGACTAGATATTCTCTCAAAAGCTTCTACAAACTCTATGTCTAAATTGTCTGACATTTCTACTTTTTTTCTGCAATAACTTGCGTTCCTCCTTTTACAACATCTCCCAACTTCACCGTGAGTTCTGTGTCTAAAGGTAAGAAAAGGTCAACTCTTGAACCAAATTTTATAAAACCTGCATCTGTTCCTTGTACAATTTGAGTTCCTTTTTTGGCATAATTTACAATCCTCTTTGCCAATGCTCCAGCAATTTGACGGTACAAAATTTCACCAAAAACACCATTCTCTAAAACGATGGTAGTTCTTTCATTCTCTGTGGATGCTTTTGGGTGCCAAGCAACCAAATATTTACCCGGGTGGTATTTACTGTAATTTACAGTACCACTCATTGCGTAACGAGTTACATGCACGTTAATGGGTGACATGAAAATAGAGACTTGTAGCCGCTTGTCTTTAAAATATTCTGTTTCCTCAACTTCTTCAATTACAACAACTTTACCGTCTACAGGGGCTATAATATGCTTTTCATTAAGTACCGTTTTTCTTTTAGGATTTCTGAAAAATTGTAAAATAATGATTAAAAATCCTAGAATTAAAATTTGAATGCTCTTTACTACCCATGCAATTGCAATAAATTTTTCTACAAGTAAAACCCCAGCGATACTTAATAGTAGTGATGCTACAATAATCTTATAACCTTCTTTGTGAAAACGAATCATGAATTATATTATAAAGTTGATATACAAATATACAAACGGAGCAACAAATAACAAACTATCAAATCTGTCTAAAATCCCTCCATGACCTGGCATTATAGTACCACTGTCTTTAATGTTAGCCTGTCTTTTAAATTTTGATTCTATTAAATCGCCTATGGTGCCTAGAACAGAAACGATCACCGCAATTACAATCCAGTCTATAAATTTGTAATCTGAGACATAAATCGAAATGAGAGATCCTGTTGCGATTGAAAATATCAAACCGCCAAAAAAACCTTCAATCGTTTTTTTTGGAGATATTGAAACAAATAATTTTCTTTTCCCCAAATTTTTTCCCACGATAAAAGCAAAGCTATCATTTGTCCAAATAAGGATTAATATACTTAAGATAATCTCTGGTTTGTATTGATTTTCTTGAAAAGGAATTAAAATTAAAAAACAAAAAGAAAATACAATATATCGAATGGTGAGTCCCATTTTTGAACGATCATCCAGATATGAAATTTCTTTTTTTGAAATTAATTGATAACTTAAAAAAAGGGATGAGATAATATTAATTCCCAAAATACCAATCACTGCATAATTGTTAGAGTTTTTTAACAACAAGAAAATAGCCGCACTAAAAAACAAGTAGGATGCTAGACTTTTGAAATTAATAATCTTGTGAAATTCCCAGATAGAAATTCCGGCAAAAATAGCGGTCAAAATTACAAATGATTCTTTAGAATAAAGAATTGCGGAAACAAAAAGAAAAACGAAAATAAGTCCAGAAAAACTCCTCTTTATAAGGTTGCGCATATTATAAATCTTCAAATAGCAGCAAATATAAGTTTTTTGAGTTACTGTTGCCGTAGTTTAAAAAATTATCATCATTTTTTTTGAGCGTATAATTTTTGATAGCGCTGATATTGGTTGGTAAGTTTTGTTTGGAATTCGTTTTTATACCAGTAAGTCCTTGCCCTGTATCTTTTACAATTTGGCTGGTACTGGCATAAATGATGAAATTTTCAGAAAATTCAGTAATTTTTTTACTTTTCAATTGGTTTGAAGACAATAGGATGTCCCCTTTATCTGCAATTAAATGCTCGCAAGTAGAAAAAAAGGGTAGTTCTTGATCGGTTTCTGATATTTCGGTTTTTTTGTCCACGTACCTTAGAAGCGATGCGTCCAGAAGTTGAAGTTTATCCCAACTATTTTCAACGAGAATACTTTTTAAGTTTGAAATGATTTCTTCTTTATTTGAACAGTATAGGAATTTTCCGCCTTTGGAAAGAAAATTATGAACAAACAAGTCATCTAAGGATAAAGAAACCTCGATATTTGTGGGTTGCTCATCTTCAGTTTGTTGTCTGTTGAGAAGTTTTTTAAGAAAATTCATTACTATAATTAAAGCATTTGATTACTCGCCAGTGTTTTCTTCAACGGGTGAACTAGTTGCGTCCTTATCTTCTTCAATTTTTTCTTCCTCTTGCGGTTCAATTTCAACATTAAAAGGTCTTTTTCCAAATATCTTTTCCAGATCATCTTTAAAAATTACTTCTTTTTCTAAAAGTAATTCTGCTAAAGTGGTCAATTTTTCTTTGTGAGTAGTTAATAATTCAATCGCTCTTACATATTGCGCTTCAATCATTTTAGAGATTTCTTTGTCAATAGTTTTGGCTGTTTCTTCACTGTATGGTTTTACAAATGCATCATTTCCAGATGAATCGTAATAGGTAATGTTTCCAACTTCATCATTTAAGCCATAAACGGTCACCATGGCTCTGGCTTGTTTGGTCACCTTTTCTAAATCACTCAAAGCTCCTGTTGATATTTTATTGAAAATGATTTTCTCAGCAGCTCTTCCTCCTAAGGTAGCACACATTTCATCCAACATTTGCTCTGTTTGTACAATCATTCTTTCTGCGGGTAAGTACCAAGCGGCACCTAGAGATTGCCCTCTCGGAACAATGGTTACTTTAACCAAAGGTGCAGCATGTTCTAGCATCCAACTCACTGTTGCATGTCCAGCTTCATGAAAAGCTATTGTTTCTTTCTCTTTTGGTGTAATTACTTTGTTCTTCTTCTCCAATCCACCCACGATTCGATCTACGGCATCAAGGAAATCTTGATGTGCTATTGCTTTCTTGTCTTGTCGTGCTGCTATTAAAGCCGCTTCATTACACATGTTTGCAATGTCAGCCCCCGAAAAACCTGGAGTTTGTTGTGCTAGAAAATTTACATTTACATCTTCGCCTAATTTTAGGGGCTTTATATGCACATCAAAAATTTCTTTACGCTCGTTGATATTTGGTAAATCAACATAAATTTGACGGTCAAATCGTCCTGCACGCATTAAAGCTTTGTCTAAAACATCTGCTCTATTGGTTGCCGCAACAACAATGACATTGGTGTCGGTTCCAAAACCGTCCATTTCTGTCAGCAATTGATTCAAGGTGTTTTCTCTTTCATCGTTACCACCAGTCATGCTATTTTTTCCACGAGCTCTACCAATTGCATCAATTTCATCAATAAAAATAATAGAAGGTGATTTCTGTTGTGCTTGCTTGAACAAATCTCTCACTCGAGAAGCACCCACACCCACAAACATTTCTACAAAGTCAGATCCAGATAAAGAAAAGAATGGAACGCCTGCTTCACCTGCTACCGCTTTTGCTAAGAGGGTTTTTCCAGTTCCTGGAGGTCCTACTAGCAATGCTCCTTTGGGTATTTTTCCACCCAAAGCAGTATATTTTTCAGGGTTTTTTAAGAAATCTACAATTTCTTGCACTTCTTCTTTTGCGCCTTCCAATCCTGCTACATTCTCAAAAGTAGTTTTTACTTTGGTGTCATTGTCAAAAAGTTTTGCTTTCGATTTTCCGATATTAAAAATTTGTCCGCCACCACCAGCGCCACCGCCGCCAGACATTCTTTTCATGAAAAATAACCAAACACCGATTAATAAGATAAAAGGTAAATAATTAAAAATACTTTCTACAATACTGGTCTGATTGTCATTTCGCATGTCCACAGAAAGTTTGTATTTCTCTTTGGCGCTGCTAACTTCATTTTCGAAATTTTGCTGATCTCCAAAATTATATTCAAAGATCGGAGAGCCTGGCCTGTAAAAAGTACCCTTTTTGAAATCTTTGTATTTGCTTTTGGCTAAGGCATCTTCGGTTAAGTAAATTTGAGCAGTTGTGTTGTTGACCACTAAAATTTTTTCAATTTCATTCTCATTTAAAATTTCCTCAAATTTATTTTTAGACAAACTTTTGGAAGCTAAAGCATCAGAATTTAAAAAATTAAAAACGATAAGGGCTATAAATACCGCTCCATAAATCCAGTACGAACTAAATTTTGCCTTTGGGGATTTTGGTTTATTTTCTTTATTAGAATCACTCATATTTTAAAAATGAAATGTGTTTGTTAAGATTTTATTTCAGTAATTTTTGCGTCACCCCAAAGACTCTCGATGTCATAAAATTGGCGAACATGTTTTTGAAAAACATGCACAACAACGTTTACATAGTCCATTAAAATCCATTCGGAGTTGTTTTGACCTTCTACATGCCAAGGTTTGTCTTTGATTTCCTTTGAAACTGTTTTCTGAACAGAACCAGAAATAGCATTGACTTGCGTGTTTGAGTTTCCAGAACAAATGATAAAATAATCGCAAACAGTGTTCTCTATTTCTCTTAAATCTAATAATTGAATGTCTTCTCCTTTAACATCTTCAATTCCTTTTATAATTACAGCAATTAATACGTCTGTATTGATTTTCTTTTTGGTCATTAAAAATTTCTAAATTAATACGCAAAGTTATTGTTTTTTTGTCACTTTTTTGTGTAATATTGAACTAGTTTACACATTATTTAACATTTGAAAATAATCAAACTTGATGCCATCGATTCTACCAATTCTTTTTTAAAAGATTTGGGGCGTACTACCGTATTAAAGAATTTTACGACAGTAACCGCAAAACAACAACTAAATGGCCGTGGTCAAGAAGCAGGGACTTGGGTTGCTGAAAGCGGTAAAAACCTAACTTTCAGCACCTATGCCTCTTTTTTAGCATTAGAAATAAAGAACCACAAGTACCTCAATTTTGCAGTAAGTCTTGCTGTTTTAGAAACACTTACACACCTGAAAGTTCCAAATTTACAGATAAAATGGCCCAACGACATTCTGGCAGGAAATGATAAAATAGCAGGTGTTTTAATTGAAAACACCTTAAAAGAGCAAAAAATACAGGCTGCAATTATTGGAATTGGATTGAATGTAAATCAAGAATGCTTTCCAGTATTTTCAAGGAAGGCTACTTCTATTAAAAACTGTTTACAAAAAGAAATCAATTTGGAGGACACGCTTCAGTTGTTGTTAACTTCTTTACAAACCAAATTAGCACTTTTAAAAGAAGGTCAATTTCAATTGTTAGAAACTCAGTATTTAGAATTTTTATACAAAAAAAACGTTCCAGCGACTTTTAGGAATCAGCAGAACGTTTTGTTTATGGGAATGATTCAAGGAGTTTCCCCTAAAGGAAAACTACAGATCTTATTAGCGGATGATTCCCTTCAAGAATTCGGAATCAAAGAAGTCTCTTTTGCTTAAAGTTTTGCAATATTTTCGGTGAGCGTACTTACAAATTTTGTTAAGGGTGCTTTAATCATCATGGCCATCATTGGGTTAAATTCTCCATCGAATTGAAGTTGTACTGTACTTGTGTTTTCCGTTAGCACTTCAATATTTGCTGCGAGTGTAAAAGGCAATTTACTACTTGCTGCACCCAGGGTGATAGTAGAATAGGCTGTTTTATTTTTTAAAACCAGTCTAATTTCTGGCATCCCTTTCAAACCAAAAATAAAAGAGTCACCATCCACCTCAAATTTTTGAATGTTTTCAGGCATTAAGTGCTCGAAATTTGATAATTCTGTAAAAAAAGTAAAGATTTCTTTGGCAGATTTTTGCGTTGTTACTTTGGTTCCTTCAATATTCATTGTTTTGTTTTTATTGTTTCCAGCTACTTGGCTTTTTTCGCCATGCTTGCAGTGTATCAATTTCATTTTCAGAAATATAATTGCTTTCAGAAGCTTGCTCTAATAAATTTTCATAGTTACTCAAAGTTGTTAAAGTAACATTTTTCTCCTTAAAGTTGGTGTCTGCAATTTCAAAACCATAGGTAAAAATGGCCACCATTCCTTTAACAACTGCGCCAGCTTCTTTGAGAGCTGCAACTGCATTTAAGCTACTTTTTCCTGTACTAATGAGGTCTTCAATAACCACCACATTTTGACCGCTTTCCAAATACCCTTCAATCTGGTTTTTGCGACCATGGCTTTTTGGTTCTGGTCTCACATATACAAAAGGAACACCCAATTCTTGTGCTACCAAAATACCAATGGCTATTGCGCCTGTTGCGACTCCTGCAATTACATCTGGTTTACCGTGTTGTTGCTCAACTATTTTTGCAATTTCTTCTTTTAGAAAAATTCTTACTGCTGGGTAAGAAAGTGTTATTCTATTGTCGCAATAGATAGGAGATTTCCATCCTGACGCCCAAGTAAAAGGTTCCATTGGACTCAGTTTTATCGCCTTCATTTGCAATAAAAGTTCAGCGGTTTTTTTTGCTGTATCTTTGTTTAAAATCATGCAGCAAATGTATAAAGTTTTTGTAAATGATCGCTTAATTATCTTAACGGATTCTTTGCCAAAAGAAAATAAGTTGCCTGTATTCTTATTTGAAGGTTTGTGTATTGATAATTTTATAAAGAATATCATTGCTAATCCAACAAAAGAAGTACTGCTTTTGTGCACCGATTTAGAACAATCGAGGGCGCTTTTCTTTGAAAATTTTAAAGTCGTTACCGCTGGAGGAGGATTGGTTTTAAATTCTAAAAAAGAAGTACTGTTCATTTATAGAAATGACGTTTGGGACCTTCCAAAGGGGATGACGGAAGCCGGGGAAACAATTGAAGCAACTGCTCTCAGAGAAGTTGCTGAAGAGTGTGGCATCGACAAACTTTCAATCGATCAATTTTTAACAACTACCTATCATTATTTTTATCGGAATGAAAATTGTCTTAAAAAAACACATTGGTTTCTTATGCACTCCAATTTTGAAGGTGTTTTAAAACCGCAAGTAGAAGAGGGGATTACTGAAGTTGTTTTTAAGAACAAAGCGGCTATTGGAGAAGCACTTCAAAACAGTTATGACAACATTAAATTGGTTTATAACAAATACTTAGACTTACATGGTTTCAATTAAAAAACCTACTATCTTTGCCGACTTCAAAAAGGAATAAAAATTATGACCGAGTTTATCACAAAAAGAGTTAACAATGTAAGAAATGATGTCTTATCAGGAATTACGGTGGCCTTAGCATTGGTTCCAGAAGCAGTAGCATTTGCTTTTGTGGCGGGTGTAGACCCATTGGTGGGTTTGTATGCAGCCTTTATGGTTGGATTAATTACCTCCATATTTGGCGGGAGACCTGGAATGATTTCTGGGGCAACTGGCGCATTAGCAGTAGTAATGGTTTCATTAGTTTCGGAGGGGAATGCAATGGGAAGTCCTGAGGAAAGTTTAGGACTTTACTACCTGTTCTTAACGGTGATTCTAATGGGAGTTTTCCAGGTTTTAGCAGGACTTTTTAAGTTAGGTAAATTTGTGAGATTAATTCCACATCCCGTAATGATGGGATTTGTGAACGGTTTGGCTATTGTAATTTTCTTGTCACAACTAGGAATGTTTAAAAGAATTGATGGCGCCGATAAAGTATGGTTAGAAGGAGTTTCTTTGTGGTATATGGTTGGTTTAGTTGGTTTGACCATGTTCATTATGTGGGGGCTTCCAAAAATAAAAGCAACCAAAAAGTTGCCTGAAGCACTGATAGCTATTATCGTTGTTTCTGGAATTGTTATTTTCTCAAATTTAGATGTTGCCACTGTTGGTTCTTTTATTAGAGAGGGAGGTGGAGATGGCTTAAAAGGGAGTTTTCCAGTTCCGGTTTTAGATACTTTTTCTAAAATACCCATGAATATGGATACTTTTTGGTTCGTCTTTCCCTATGCTGGAATTTTAGCAGCTATCGGGTTAATAGAGTCTTTAATGACGCTGAATCTTATTGATGATTTAACAGAAACACGTGGAAATTCAAATCGTGAATGTGTTGCTCAAGGGGGGGCTAATATTGTTACTGGCTTGTTTGGTGGTATGGGAGGATGTGCAATGATTGGGCAATCTATTATCAACATAAAAGGAGGAGGGCGTGGTCGCTTGTCTGGAATGACAGCTGCGGTTTTCTTATTGATATTTATTCTCTTCGGATCTTCTTATATTGAACAAGTGCCCATTGCTGCTCTGGTGGGCGTCATGTTTATGGTGGTTATTGGAACATTTGCATGGTCAAGTTTTAGAATCATGAATAAGATTCCAAAATCTGATGTTTTTGTGTTGATTTTAGTTTCATCGCTCACCGTAATTTTTGATTTAGCATTTGCTGTAATTGCTGGAGTCATTGTTAGTGCCCTGGTTTTTGCATGGGAAAATGCGAGAAAGATTCGTGCAAGAAAGAGAATTAAGGATGACGGAACCAAAGTGTATGAAATTTGGGGGCCTTTGTTCTTTGGAAGTATTGCGACGTTTAATGAGAAATTCGATGTTAAAAATGATCCAGAAAGTGTAGAAATTGATTTTGTGGAAGCGCGTGTTTCCGATCATTCTGCGATTGAAGCAATCTTTGCTTTGGTTGAAAAATACCAAGCCGAGGGTAAAAACATCAAGCTAAAACATTTAAGTAAAGATTGTAAAATGTTACTTTATAAAGCAAGTTCAATATTTAAAGGAATCATTGAGGAAGGAATTGATGATCCAAGATATCACTTAGCGGCAAATCCAGAAGATTTCCCAAAACCTTTGGGAGAATATAACTTTTAGCGTATAGAAAAATACACCCTATTAAAAAAGCGCAACTTTTATAAGTTGCGCTTTTTTATTTCCTTGGATAAGGGATACTTATACCATTCCTAAGTCTATTAAAGGCAATGTTCTTACTCGTTTTCCTGTTGCATTAAAAATAGCATTACAGATTGCAGGAGCAATGACGGGAACTCCTGGTTCTCCTACACCAGTTGGTGCCGTTTCCATATTGTCAATAATAGTGATATCGATATTGGGTGCATCTTTCATGCGTGTCATTGGGTAATCATGAAAGTTTTGCTGTTCAATAGCGCCTTCATTGGCAGTGATTTTTCCAAACAATGTAAACGACATTCCAAAAATAGCAGCGCCTTCTAATTGATTTTTAACATTGTCTTTGTTCAATACCAATCCACAATCGATAGCTGTCCAAATATTTTCTACTTTTATTTTAGCATCTTTAGAAGAAACTTCTACCACAGTGGCAACATAACTATAAAAACTATAATGAACGGCCAAACCTAAACCATGGCCTTCCGGTAACTTCTTGCCCCATTTTGCTTTTTCTGTAGCAGTTCTTAATACATTTTTGAAACGTTTTGAATCAAAAGGATAGGCAGATTTTCCTTGAATAATGCGGTCTTTTCCGAGAAGTTCTAAATGGAATGCTAAAGGGTCTTTGTTTGCCTTTGCAGCCAATTCATCAACAAAAGAATTGATTCCAAATCCACTATGTATATGAATAACAGAGCGCATCCAACCAATTCGAACATGCGCCTCTGCTTTGGCATTTTCAAATCTAAAATTTTCAATCTGATAAGGGTTGTTGATAAATCCTTGTCCCAATTCAAAACCAGATGCATAATCTGATAACGGTTTAAAGCTAGAGACAATAGAAGGAAAGGCAACCTTGTGTAACCAACCCGAAACCTGTCCATTTTTGTCTAACGAACCTTTGATGGATTGTGTACTTGATGAATGATAAAAACTATGTTGTATATCATCTTCACGTGTCCAAACTACTTGAACAGGTGCATTTATCTCTTTGGATAAGGCTACTGCTTCTATTACGAAATCTGATTTTGATTTTCGTCCAAATCCACCTCCTAGAAAAGTAACATTCACGGTTATATTTTCAATATCTAAATTGAAAAAATGTGCGATTTCACTTTTTGCCGTTTGCGGATCTTGAACAGGTGCCCATACTTCACAACGATCTCCTTGAAACCAAGCCGTCGCATTGGGTACTTCCATAGGAGCGTGCACCAAATGCGGAACATGGTAGGTAGCCTCAATGATTTGCGTACTTTCTTTGAATGCATTTGTAACATTCCCACGGCTCCCAGGAACTAGTTTTCCGTTTGCTAGTAGCCGTTCGTTAATTTTTTTATTGTAGGCCTCGGTATTGTATGCTTTGTTGTCTCCAAAATCCCAATCAATCTCTAAGCTTAATTTTCCTTGAAAGGCAGCCCAAGTATTATTGGCAACGACAGCCACACCACCCAACATTCCGAAAAATTTTCCAGTAGGAGGCGTCATTCGATCCATTTTGATTATTTTTTCAACGCCGGAAATTTCTTCAGCAGCGGATTTATCGACGCTTTTTATAGTTCCAAAAGTAACTGGGCATCTTGCAATAGCAGCAAACTTCATATTTGGAATTCTTTTGTCAATACCATACACTGCCGTTCCGTGAGTAAAATCTTTTAGATCAACACTTTTTAGGTTTTTTCCTATGTATTTAAAGTTTTTAGTTGCTTTGAGTGTGATTTCTTCAGATGCTGGAAGGGTGATTTTTGAAGCTTCTTCTACCAAATCACCAAAGAAAATCTTCTCTTTTGTTGTGGTATTTACAATGTAATGATTGTCTGCGATGCATTCGTTTTTTGGAACGTTCCATTTTTTTGCTGCTGCAGCAATTAGCATCATTTTTGCAGTTGCCCCCATTTTACGCATGGGTGCTAACATGGTTCTTACACTTCGAGAGCCATCGGTATTTTGATTGCCATATTTTTCATCTCCAATTGCTTGTTGTAAAGAAATGTAACTCCAGTCGGCTTCTAATTCGTCTGCAATTGCTGAGGCCAATGAAGTTCGAATTCCTTGTCCCATTTCAGAACGAGATGCAATTAAAGTAATATTTCCATCTTTTTTAATATTGATAAAAAGATTGGGTGTAAATCCCTTTTCGTCTGTCATTTTTGGGACAAAACCCTTTTTCTCACCCGTTGTACTGCATCCTAAAAGAATTCCTCCTGAGGCCAAACCGAATACTTTTACAAAGTTTCTTCTACTTAAGTTCTGAATCTTAGTCATGACTATTTGATTTAAGTTCGACAGCTTTATGAATGGCTTTTCTAATTCTAGTATAGGTTCCACATCTACAAATATTGCCACTCATGGCTTTGTCAATGTCCTCGTTGGTTGGTTTTACTGTTTTGTCTAATAAAGCGGTAGCGGCAATTAATTGCCCGGATTGACAATAGCCACATTGTGGTACATTGCCCTCATTCCAGGCTGCTCGTAAAAATTCTAAATTTTCTGAAGAACCTTCAATAGTGAATATCTCTTTTCCTGCTGCGTAAGAAACAGGGATGCTACATGATTTTGTAAGGTTGCCATTGATTAATACGGAGCATGCACCGCACTGACTAACGCCACATCCAAATTTTGTACCTGTTAAGCCAACTATGTCTCTAATTGCCCACAGTAAAGGCATTTCATCTTGCGCTTCAATGGAAATTTTTTTTCCGTTTATTGAAAGTAATTTCATAATTGCTAAAAAATTTATTTCAGCAAGTTACGGTTTTTTTGAATTGATGAAAAGCTGCCAAAAATTTATTTTTGAAATAAGTGGGTGAAAGCTTCTGAAAGTGTTTTAAATTCAAACTGAAAATTGGTTGCGATTACCTTTTTAGAAGATAATCTACTTCCCTCCAAAAGAATCACGGCCAATTCTCCAAAAGCAAGTTTTAATAAGAATCCTGGTACTGTTATTGGTAGGTATGGCCTTTTAATGCTTTTGGCCAATGTTTTTGAAAAGGATGTACTGGTTTGAAAATCGGGGGCAATAGCGTTGAAAACCCCAGTACTATTTTGCTCAATTGTATGAATGTATAAGTTGCACAAGTCGTCAAGGTGAATCCAAGACAAGTATTGTTTTCCAGTACCCAAAGGGGAAATAATAGGTGTTTTCATTTTTTGGAGTGCGCCTCCTTTTTTAGATAAAACAATTCCAGTTCTTAAAAGGGTAACGGGTATTTTTAAAGTCTCAAACTGTTGGGCAGCTTTTTCCCATTGAAGACAAACATTACCAAGAAAATCAGTACCTGCAATGTCGGTCTCTGTGTAGATTGTATCGGTTGTGTTTGCACCATAGAAATTACTTCCAGATGCTGAAATAAATCCTTGTAAAGGAATGCTCAATGTTTTTATTTTCGAATACAAGAGGTTGGCCGTAGCTACTCTACTGTCAATAATAACTTTCTTACGTTCGGAAGTCCAGCGCTTGTCTGCAATTCCGGCTCCTGCCAGATGGATGATATAGTCTAAATCTAGCAATGCTTCTTCATCAATATAGTTATTGACTACATCCCATTTATATTCATTTTCTGCAGAAGGGGTTCTACTTAAAATTCGGACCTTGTGTTGCTTCTTAAGTAAAAACTCGGTAAGCCTTTTGCCTACCAACCCGGTTCCCCCGGTAATCAATATGTTTGCCATTTTACAAAAATAAAAAAGAAGCTGCTTAAAAAGCTAGTTTTTACAACGAATGTCACATGGAGTTCTTGAAATGTATTTCTTTTATTATAAATACCTTCGATTCGCTTCGTTTGACATGCTAAAACTTATTTTTTAAACAGCTTCTCTGTAAAGCCTTCTATAAAAATTATTTAATTTCTTTCATGACATTGGTAATTAATGTCTTTAGGTGATTTTTGTGTGCTTTTGTAGCAATATCACCAGATCCATTACTCACCCATGATTTAATGGTTTTCAAATTATAAATCGCCATCGATTTTGCAGCGATTGGATAACGACTACTTGATTTTCCAGTAATCATTTTTATTAATCCCTTTGTATAGGCAGCTTGAAGATTTTGGCGAAAAGAGTTGATGGTTCCATTCACGTCTGGTTTGAACATGATGTTGTTTAAGTCTGTCATGTAGGTTGCGAGCTTGTATTTGTTGCCATACAATTCAGAATTGGAAATTCTTTGAAGGGTGTTCGGATGTGTAATATGTGCGAGCACGCGCGTTTGATAGCTCAATATTTGTTCGTGAATTTTTGGGTCTTCGGGGCCCCTTGAGAAATTATAGCCTCGTCTTTGGTTTGCCAAATAATTGTAAATATCTTTTGGTACAGTAAATGCATTGGGTGCAAAAACATATTTTTTCAACGCGGCCAATGCTCTTTTTTGATCGGCTAAACTTACCGGTGTATAAGGCATTGTTTTGCTAGTACCTGGTTTGGACCTGTCTACATATACCCCACCAATAAACCTTGAGATTACATTTGCAGCAGTGGCCGATTGTCCACTTAAAATGTAATAAGCCTGTCTTAATTGCATGTAAGACTCTCCAGTATTACCAAAACGAGTTTTGATCTCTTTCATCATGGAATTCACGAGTTCAATTCGATCTATAGAATATCCAATTTGATCATTAGACAAATCACCAATCATGACTCTTGGATCAATTGCTTTTCCTGGAGATCGCATATCATCTGCGTCATTTCCGAAAATTAACTCGGGTTCCGTAGATCTTGCTAATAAAGCTGCTCTTTCTGCTTTGGATGTAAATGGCATATAACCAAACTGAATCGCCCAAACATCATATGGCCCTACTGCCATATCATAATATTGTCCTTGCTTACTTCGGTCTTTGGTTAAATTAATACCTGCATAATCCATCACAGAACCTGTCAAAGCTTTTCCTTTAATGAAATCGGCATCCGCCAACTGTGCTGGTGAGAATAACTGACTTGCTTTCATGTTGTGGTTTAATCCTAATGTATGCCCGATTTCATGCATGATTAAAGATTTCATTCCTTGCTTTTTTATTCCTTCCATTTCTAGGTCTGAAGCTCCTGTTGCAGCTAAAACGGTCTTTCCAAAGAGGGTGTTCTCATGCATCAAGTGCCCTTTAGAACAAAATAAATGATTGTTTTTATTTTGAAAGAATTTTACTTTTTCTTCTGCTTCGGTTTCAGCGGTAAAGTTCACAGCTGCTGCATTGTTAAAAATACGGTCGTAATAAACTCTGTTGGTAAAATGTACGTATTCCAACATAATATCTGCACCTAAAATCTCTCCTGTTCGAGGGTTTACAAAACTAGGCCCATAACCACCAAAAGGGGGGTTGGGGGAGGAGGTCCAACGCAATACATTATAACGAACATCTCCGGCATCCCAGTTGGCATCATCGGGTTGGACCTTTACCACCATTGCATTCTTGAATCCTGCTTTTTCAAAAGCTTCATTCCATGCGAGTACTCCTTGTTTTATGGTTTCTCTAAACTCAACAGGAGTCGTATTTTCAATCCACCAAGTAATGGGGGTTATTGGTTCAGAAATTGGCAATTCTGGATTTTTTTTGACCAATTTCCATCGGTGAATAAAATCTCTATAATTTACAACATCTGTGGAGGTCATATTGTTTGTTTGGGTCAAAAAATATCCAACTCTCGGATCGTCCAGTCTTGTAGTATAGTCATCCGCTGGCATGTTCATAAACGTATGAAAAACTTTGATAGAGACATTTCTTCCATCGGTAACCGCTGCACTACCTCCATTTAAAACAGCTGGATTGTTGTAGACATATTCTGTTTTTATATTGGTGTTTTCGGGATAATTTTTTATGGCTTCAATCTTTGACTTTCCTCTGTCAAATTTACCAAGTTTAAAAGCTAAAGGAGATTGTCCTGGAAATCTAGGTCCTTTAATTCTTGTAAAAGTTTCAGAGAGAAACAACCCATCTGCAGCAATCAAATATGCTCCTTTTTTTGTATCGGAGGCTAATAGTTTTCCACTAGCAATCACCGCATGGCTAATGTTCGCATTGGCAGATTTGGAAATGGCGTTGTTCTTGTCAAAATAAAACGCGGTATTTGGTGCTACAAATTCTATTCTATTGAAGTATTTTTTTACATGAAAAACACTTGATCCACGGTAAGCTCCTCTAAATTGACCCGCTTCTGTTACTCCATCTGCAATTTGAGAAAAGTAAATAAAGTCTTTGTTTAATTGGTCTTCTTTTATCAATAATTTAGTAGCACCGGTAACAGTATCTTGAAAAATGGTAAATAATCCTTCAATCTTCTTACTGCTTTCTGTCAGTTCTTTTATCGTTTTTGCTTTCTTTTTTGGGCTCTTTTTCTTGGCAATTACTGCTGTTTTTGATGCCGCTTTCTTTTTTTTCTTCCAAAATTGTGCATTTGCGTCTTGAACTCCAACAAATAGGAATGCTAGAAACAAAGCACAAAGAATTTTAAATGATGAGATTTTTTTTGGTTTCATATCTAAATTTGATTTGGGTTAATTTTTGTCAAATTACTTTTTATAGAGTACTTCTACTGTTAAATTTATGATAAAATTAACGATCGTGATATGCCTGTTTTATTTTTGAAAAAAAATGATATGTAGAATATAGAGGAAAGCGATGAGAATCTTTTTTTAGATGTTTAATAAACCGTATTTTTATCCTAATGAAAAAAGGTACTACAAGAAAAGGATTTATTTTTAAAACATACGAAGCAGAAAATCAATCTCCTTTTGAAATGTTATTCGAAATTTTTAAAGAATTGATCACCCATACTTCGGGCGATTTTGAAGAAGCCATTGATTGGTTGCGTTCCTTAGATAAAGAATACAAACTGACCACTGAAGCCTATACAATTGACGATTTCATTGAAGATCTTACGAAAAAAGGATTTATAAAAAAGGAAATAGATGCCAATGGATTGGGCGCTACAAAAATAACAGCCAAAACAGAACGGTCGATTCGTCAGCAGGCCTTAAATCATATTTTTGGAAAAATAAAGAGGAGTGGGTCGGGAAGTCATAAAAGCAAATCTCCTGGAATTGGAGATGCGCAGACCGGCGATTTTAGAAACTATCAATTTGGTGATGCTTTGGATAAAGTGTCTATCACTGAAAGCATTCGAAACGCTCAGATAAATAATGGCATCGATGATTTTCGTTTGACTGAAAACGATTTGGTGGTGGAAGAAACACTTCACAAAAGTCAAATGAGTACAGTCTTAATGATTGACATCAGTCATTCGATGATTTTGTATGGTGAAGACAGAATTACCCCCGCCAAAAAAGTAGCAATGGCATTGGCCGAATTAATTACAACGCGATATCCAAAAGATACGCTAGATATTATAGTTTTCGGAAATGATGCCTGGTCCATCAAAATTAAAGATTTGCCGTACTTACAAGTGGGGCCTTACCATACAAACACGGTTGCAGGTCTCAACCTTGCGATGGATTTACTTCGAAGAAAACGAAACACCAACAAGCAAATTTTCATGATCACTGATGGGAAGCCAAGTTGTTTGCGCCTGCCCGATGGTCAATATTATAAAAACAGTAACGGATTGGATTCCTATATTGTCAATAAATGCTACGCCATGGCACAGCAGGCTAGAAAACTACACATTCCAATCACCACTTTTATGATTGCAAAAGATCCATATTTGATGCAATTTGTGAGTGCATTTGCAAAAGCAAATCAAGGAAAAGCATTTTATACAGGTCTAAAAGGATTGGGAGAAATGATTTTTGAGGATTATGAAACGAATCGAAAAAAGAATATAAGAGGATAAAAAACAGGAACAATGCTATAAGGTTTGTTCCAGATACACTAATAGATGAATATAAGTAAGATTACAACACTAGGGGGCTTAAAAAAATCAGGATATCAATCGAAATCGATTAAAGAGGAGTTGCGAGAGAATTTGATTAGTAAAATGATGAGTAAGGAGACCGTATTTAAGGGCGTTCATGGATATGAAAACACAGTGATTCCAGAATTAGAACGGGCAATTTTAAGCAAGCATAATATTAATTTATTAGGGTTGCGAGGTCAGGCAAAAACACGATTGGCAAGATTAATGGTGAATTTGTTGGACGAATATATCCCGGTAGTTGAGGGGTCAGAAATTAATGACGACCCGTTGCATCCAATTTCGAGATTTGCGACGGACTTAATCGCTGAAAAAGGAGACAAAACGCCAATTTTTTGGTTGCACAGATCGGCACGTTTTGCAGAAAAACTAGCCACTCCTGATGTAAGTGTTGCAGATATTATTGGAGATGTAGATCCCATAAAAGCAGCGAACTTAAAACTGAGTTATGCCGATGATCGCGTACTTCATTATGGAATGATTCCAAGAGCAAATCGATGCATTTTTGTAATTAATGAATTGCCAGATTTACAAGCCAGAATTCAGGTTGCACTGTTTAATATTTTACAAGAAGGAGATATTCAAATCAGAGGATTTAAGTTGCGCTTGCCACTTGATATGCAATTTGTATTTACAGCAAATCCAGAAGATTATACCAATAGAGGGAGTATTGTAACGCCTCTTAAAGACCGTATTGGCTCTCAAATTTTAACACATTATCCCGAAGATATTGAAACTGCCAAGAAAATAACACAGCAAGAAACTCACCGAAGCGATGATCAACAAGCTGGGATTCAAGTTCCAGAACTGGCCAAAGATTTGTTAGAACAAATTGTTTTTGAGGCAAGAGAAAGTGAATACATCGATCCTAAAAGTGGGGTGAGTGCACGATTAAGTATTTCAGCTTACGAAAACCTATTAAGTACGGCAGAACGAAGAGCCTTGCTTTCTGGTGAAGACAACACAATGCTTCGTTTGAGTGATTTTGATGGAATTATTCCAGCCATTACCGGAAAAGTAGAATTGGTCTATGAAGGAGAGCAAGAAGGCGCGCAAATCGTCGCAGAAAATTTAATTAAAAAAGCGATTAAAACGTTATTTCCAACCTATTTCCCTGTCATTAAGAAATTGGAAAAGCAAGAAGAGGAATCTCCTTATGATGCCATTGTCTCCTGGTTCTTTAATGCCGATGGAGATTTTGAGTTGTTGGATGAGTATACAGATAGGATCTACAAAAAGGAGCTCAACAAAATAAAGCCATTGGATGATTTCTTAAAGAAGTATCAGCCCAATATGAACAAAAAAGACAGTTATTTCGTAAAAGAATTTGTGCTTTGGGCTTTGGTTGAATTTAAGAAATTAAGCAAGCACAGATATGCAGAAGGAACTCAATTTAAAGATCCTTACGGAAGTTTTATGAGCGGCCTGTAATGGCTTACCACGTATTTCTAGATTTAATATTTTTAGAACAAAGCCGAATTATTTCTGTAATTCGGTTTTTTCTTGTTGTTTCCCTTTTTGCTTGATTGAGCCAATACAAATAGCTTTTTCTGTAGCTGGGTGCAAAACGATTGTAATTGTCGAAAGCGGTTTTGTTTTGATCGAATTCAATTTGTAAATCTTCTGGAATAATCCCTTTTTCAACAGTATCCAAAGCAGTCCAAGAACCATTTTGTTTTCCGATATTGATACTGTCTATACCGCTTTGGTGTAATAAATTTTTGCTTGCTAATTCTCGAATGTGTTTTTTGTTTAGTGCACTCCAAACACTTTTTGGATTTCGTTTGCAGAAATATTGCCTCCGCTTTCCATTTCCCATGCTTTTTACGGTAGCGTCAATCCAACCATAACAAAGTGCTACTTTTACAGCCTCTTCCCAACGCATTGAGGCTTCTTTATTACTTACTTTGTAAAAGATCAAATAGCCCCCCTCCGAAGTGCTATGATTTTTTGACAACCAGTTCCGCCATTCGGTATCATTTTTAAAATAAAATGATTCCTTCTCTTGCATTAGCGCATAATTTTGTTTGGAAATACCACCAGGCTTTCATGTCCGTTTTTACCAACAGCGGCAACGCCAAAAAAGAAATTGTCAATCACGATTCCGTCCAAGGTAAATTGGGTAGCCGCTACGTATCGGCTATGATCCCATGTTGGAGATGTGGTATCTCTCCAGTAAATTTTATATCCTTTTGCATTGGGAACTTTGCTCCATTTTAATTTTGCAGATGCCTCGACAATCCCACCTATAGCAACCGTTTCTGGAGCTGGAGGTGCCAATGCCAAACTTGCCATTGTAATTGCATTTACGGCGGTTAATTTTTTTGCATATCCAAAATTTACATGTTCAAAGGTATCGCCATATGCAATGCCATTTTCTGTTCTAATATCTTGATGCTGCTGGGTGTAGTTTTCGTGCGCCTCCATAATTCTAATTCCTGCATACCCCAGATCATTGAAAGGTCTGTGATGTCCTCCTCGACCAAAACGATCCAACCGATAAATCATCATTGGATTCATTTCGGGCATGTAAGTACGAACTGTTTTATGCGTATATCTGGCCAATTGACGAGAGATTCCGTCTACTTCGCCACCATAAAAACGGCGCATTCTTCTTTGTCTTTCCGTTTCATTCGCTGCTACAGGCTCCGAAAAAATTCGAAAGGCCCTGTTGTCAATCACACCATCAACTCCGGTAATATTTCCAATCATGTCATTGTTTAAGACTCCAATAATTTCCCAACCTTTTTCTTTGGCATATTTTGCCAATCCAGCTCCTCCAAATAAGCCTTGTTCTTCTCCAGATAAACCAACATATACAAGGCTGTTTTCAAATTGGTATTTTGATAAAACTCTTGCAGCTTCAATGGTTCCTGCCATTCCAGAGGCATTGTCATTGGCACCGGGTGCGTCTTTTGTGAAATTAGAACCATCACTATTTCTAGAGTCAATATCGCCACTCATAATGATGTATTTGTTTGGGTATTTTGTTCCTTTTTGAATGGCAACGACATTCACCACCCATGCATCGTGTGGAACTCTTTTGCTCATTTGGGTAGTGACAAGATCTTTTTGATAAAAGACATTGATGCAATTATTACAATCTTTAGAAATATCCTCAAAAGTACTTTTAATCCAACGTCTGGCAGCTCCAATTCCGCGAGATGCAGATAGCGTATCTGAAAAAGTATTTCGGGTGCCAAATTCTGTCAATGTTTTTACGTCGGCTTTGATTCGATTTTCAGAAACAGCATCGATAATGTTATATATTTTTTGATCTGTTTGACTTAGTAGTGTTGTTGTGGTACATAAAAACAAAAGGTAGAAGTACTTCATAATACGGTGTTGTTTGAAAAATGAATTTAAAGATACAGTATTTTTTAGATTTTTTCGGCTAAGTGGTTTGTAAGTGGAGTAAAAAGGCGCCAAAAGCAATTACAGCAATCGCAATCCAATCGGTAACTTTTATTTTTTCTTTAAAAAAATAGGCACTAAATATAATAGTGGTTATTGGACTGGCTAAAAATAAAACACCGGAAATGATTGGATTTGTAATTTCCAATCCTAAAAAACTAAAAAGAAGTCCCAAGAAGATCACCAGACTCATGAGAAGTACGCGATAGAAATATCCTTGTAAAATAGCGGTTACTTGAAGCGGTTTTTTTAATTTTTTTTGTAAAAAAAGAAGGGCGGTACCACAAATAAAAACAAGTACTTCTTGATTAGCAATGATGAATATTGCGGGTATTTGTTGGTTTAGGTTTTCCCAGTTAAGAATTGTTGCCGTTCCAAAACAGAGGGTCATTAGGATGAGCAATAAATGCTGCTTTACATTGATTTTTAAGCTGCTATTTTTATTTGTGTATATGTAAAAGATAAAACCTGCTGCAATGATGAAAATCCCTACTAAAGAGGATTTTACATCCAATTCTTTAAAAAGCCATACATATAATATCGTAAAAATTATACCTAACAAATTATAAATAGCAGCCCATTGTAAGGATGCTTTTTTGTAAACGGTTAACATGCTGTAGAGGCCAATAACCCCTAATATTGATGCGGTGAATGTTTTCGAAATTTGAAAAAAACTAAATGCTGTTACATCATAGAAATAAAAAAGAAGACTGACCGACAATATACTTGTAAAAAGAGATCTGTAGGTCATCAACAAACCAACGGAAATGTTCGCTAGGTTTTTTTTCCATAGCACATTGTTAAAAGAAAATAAGAGAATCGCTAATATGAGGTAGATCATTTGGGGTGTTTACTCCTATGTATATTAGGAGATTTTGAAGTCGATGAGGGATTGATTAAATTTTGTAAACTTTGTTTTTTGGATTAGATTTTCTATAATAAGTTGTATTTTTTTGTTGTCGTCTTTGACATTCTTTAAATAGCTAATTTTCAACTTCGTTTGATAATAAAACAGGGATACATAATCGCTGTAGCTCAACTCTACTTTTTCGAGTTCTACAAGATTTAAGTTTATTTGAGCAATGGTTAAGTTGTCTTTTTCAATATTTAGATTTGCCATTGCGATTAAAGAAAGCGCATGTCCTGTTTTTGAAGACCAACGGTCTGTCTCAAGAATTTCTTCGTAAAAGGTATTTACTAATTCGTTTAAAAAAGTAAAGTTTTTCTTAAAAATAAGACTGGGTATTATTTCTTCTAATAAATATGAAATTTCATAAATACTTTTATTTTGGATGCTTTTTTTACAACTGAAAATGATTTTCTTTTCAACATCTGAATTTCTACTTTCTGATTTTAAAAGCAAATATGCATAGTAACGACCTTGTAATACTCGGTGAAAAGTCTCAAACTGAGCAGGTTTTTTGATTTCTATGTGAAGGTATTTTTTTGAGGAATAAAATTTCCAATAAAAACGCATTAATTCAACAAAAAGAGCGTCATCTTCTCTTTTACTTTGCTGTTTAACAATTGTTAGTATTTTTGCGTATTTGTTATGAAGGTTGGAATAGTCTATGTAAAGTAACGGAACGTTATTCCGGAAATTATCATATTTTACAAGTCTTTTGTAAATGTTAAATGCATTTTTTTCGTCAATCCTGTAGAGGCTTAATGAGACGATAGTAGCAAATTTAAGGTTGTTGGCTTCAGAAATACCATTTTTTGGAATTCTTTTCACAATCTCTTCCAATGTTTTGATATTATTCTTTTCGATAAAATAGGAAAAAAAATAAGCGAAATATACGGTGTTGGCACTGTTTAAAAGTCCAATGCGTAGGGTTTCAATATCTTCGCTTGTTACCGTATTTGTAGATTGTATTCTTTGCAAATTTTGTTGAAAGTACCAATCATCATAATTGATAATATTCTGCTTATAGCTACTGTAAGAACTAAAACCGAGATAAACGGAGAGTATGTTTAATGTGCTAATGCTTGGTGTTGTTTTTTCTAAAAAGCCAAAAAGTCTTCGAAGGGTATTAAAACCAATACCTAGCTCTGAGTTATCATCGATGTCCTGCTTTAAAAAACGTAAGTCTCTACTTTTACTAACCGTTACATTTGATTTCTTTTGAACATCAAGTAATAACTGTGAATATTCATTTTGCATAAAGGTATTCTTAGGGGTAACTCAAATATACATGTTTTAATTTTAAAAACGTTGTTTTGAAAGTTAAACATGGGCTTTGAAAGGGCTGTGTATGGCTTAGGGTTTGAAAGTAGTTGTATCTATCTACCTATCTATCTATCTATCTATCTATCTATCTATCTATCTATCTATCTATCTATCTATCTATCTATCTAGGATTTTTAATACCTAAACATATCATAAAGAATTGAATTAAAAATGAGATTTAGAAATGGTTACTTTTTGAGCAGGAATAGGTGGTTTTTTTGAAGTCTTTTTTTGTAAAATATTTAAAAAAATAGCCCCTTTGTGAAAACAAAAGGGCTATATTTTATTGCTACTTGGGAAGTGTTGCTACTTAATTAATTCGAAAGAACGTTTGATGAAATTCGTTAATTCTTCACCATGTAGAAGATTTTGAGATAATTTAGCCAAATCAAAAGCTCGTGAAATTAGGTGTTTCTGGGTTTTTTCGTCTGCATTGTTTAAGATATCTGCAACCAAGGGGCTGTTGGTGTTAACGACCAAGTTGTACATGTCTGGGAAATTTCCCATTCCCATCATTCCACCACCACCAGAAGCTTGCATTTCTTTCATTCTACGCATGAATTCTGGAACGGTAATCATAAACGGAGATGCCGCAGAGTCCATTGCTTCTAATTGCACTGTGTAGGTTTCTTTTGGTACAGCCGCTTCAATAATTGGTTTTAAGGCAGCAGTTTCTTTGTCAGACAACTTGGATATTACAGTTTCATCTTTCTTTATTAGGTTGTCTACATGATCTGAATCTACTCGCGTAAATTTTACTTTTCCGTCTCCACCCTCTAATTTCTGCATCAAGTGAGAAATAATTGGTGAATCTAACACAAGTACCTCATATCCTTTTGCAGTTACCTCTTGAATGTAACTGTGTTGAGCCTCTTTGTTGGAAGCATACAATAGCACATGGTTGCCGTCTTTATCAGTTTGATTCTCCTTTGTTTTTTCAATCAACTCATCAAAGGTAAAATAGGTGTCTTTTACGGTTGGATACAAGGCAAATTTCTTGGCTTTGTCAAAGAATTTATCTTCTGACAACATTCCATATTCAATAATTACTTTAATATCATTCCATTTTTGTTCAAAATCAGCCCTGTCTTTTTTAAACAATGAGGCCAATTTATCACCTACTTTTTTGGTAATATATCCTGAAATTTTCTTAACGGCACCATCAGCTTGTAGGTAAGATCTTGAGACATTTAATGGGATGTCTGGAGAATCAATAACACCTTTTAGCATTTGTAAAAAGTCGGGAACGATTCCTTCTACATTGTCGGTAACGTATACTTGGTTTTGGTATAACTGGATTTTATCTTTTTGCATATCCATTGTGGGACTTAACTTTGGGAAAAACAAGATTCCTGTTAAGTTGAATGGATAATCTACATTTAAATGAATGTGAAATAGAGATTCTTCAAATTGTGTAGGATACAATTCTCTATAAAAATTAGTATAATCTTCATCACTTAAATCCGCAGGTTTTTTGTTCCAAGCAGGGTTGGTGTTGTTGATGATTTTATCTACTGTAATTTGCTTGTGAGCTTCTGTGGTTTCTTTTCCGTCTTTATCTTTTGTTGTTGCTGGGGTAAATTCAGGATCGTTTATTTGCTTGGTTCCAAATTTAATGGGCACTTGGTTAAAACGGTTGTATTTATTTAGTAATCCCTCTATTTTAGCATCTTCTAAAAAGTCTAAAGAGTCTTCTGCAATGTGTAAAACAATTTCTGTTCCTCTGTCAGCTTTGTCATGTTCAACCAAGGTGTATTCTGGAGATCCATCACAGCTCCAATGTGCCGCCGGAGCATCTTTAAAAGATTTTGAGAAAATGTCTACTTTTTCTGCAACCATAAAAGCCGAGTAAAAGCCCAATCCGAAATGCCCAATGACACCCGTTTCATTTTTGTCGTCTTTGTATTTTTCCAAAAACTCTTCAGCACCAGAAAATGCAATTTGGTTGATGTATTTTTCAACCTCGTCCATTGTCATTCCTAGTCCTTGGTCCTTAATCGTGAGTGTTTTTGCTTTTTTATCAATACTAATTTCAATTTTAGCATCTCCCAATTCGGTTTTTGCTTCTCCAATAGAAATTAAGTGCTTTAATTTTGTGGTTGCATCTGTTCCATTTGAAATTAACTCTCTTAAAAAGATCTCGTGATCTGAGTATAAGAATTTTTTAATCAGTGGAAAAATATTTTCTACCGATACATTGATGTTTCCTTTTGCCATTTTATGTTTGTTTTTTTAATTTTTTAAATTCATTCATATTATAGTCAAATAAAATACCAAACCTATTATTCTGACAAGATGACAGCATTTTTACTGCATTTCTGACTTGTTGTTGGATGGAGATCTTGAGTGGATAAATTTCACTATTTTTGTAGTTAACAACAAACTAATTAATCAATTTATAGCAGGCTATAGTATGTATAATTCAAAAATAACAGGACTTGGATATTTTGTCCCGGAAAATGTTGTCACCAACGATGATTTAAAGGAGTTTATGGAAACTTCAGATGAATGGATTCAGGAGCGAACAGGGATTAAAGAAAGACGTTGGATTGACCCTAAAACCGGAGAGACCACTTCTACGATGGCTGTGAAAGCATCTAAAATAGCAATCGAAAGAGCAGGTCTTACCAAAGCGGATATCGACTTTATTGTTTTTGCAACTTTAAGCCCAGATATGTATTTCCCTGGAGGAGGTGTTCGCGTACAGGATCTATTGGACATGCCAACAATTGGTGCTTTAGATGTTCGAAACCAATGTTCAGGTTTTATTTATGCGATGTCTGTTGCTGATCAATTTATAAAAACAGGAATGTATAAAAACATTTTAGTTATTGGCGCAGAAAATCATTCGGGAGGATTAGAGAAATCGACCCGAGGAAGAGGCGTTACTGTTATATTTGGAGATGGTGCTGGAGCTGCGGTTTTATCACGTTGTGAAGAAAATGGAAAAGGAATTTTATCCTCTCACCTTCATTCTGAAGGGAAGCATGCACGAGAATTGATGTTGGAGGGTCCTCACACTGGAAGATGGGTGCCAGAAATAATAGCAGAAAATGATCCTGAAGATCAATCCTACTATCCTTACATGAATGGTCAGTTTGTGTTTAAACATGCCATTACTCGTTTTTCTGAAGCAATTGTAGAAGGATTGGATGCGAATCATTTGCAAAAAGAAGATATTGATATGTTGATTCCGCATCAAGCAAATTTGCGGATTGCACAATTTATTCAAAAGAAATTTAAATTGTCCAATGACAAAGTGTTCAACAATATTATGAAGTATGGGAATACAACAGCTGCATCGGTAATCATTGCACTAACAGAAGCTTGGGAGCAAGGGAAAATAAAAGACAACGATTTGGTTGTATTGGCAGCTTTTGGTAGTGGTTTTACTTGGGGAAGTGTTATTATTAGATGGTAGTTTAGTGCTTCTACAATACAGATTCCCTATTGAAATAGTCATTATTAAATAAAAAAAACCAAGACCTGCAGGTCTTGGTTTTTTTATTTTAAGTCCTAAAAAACAGAATTTTTTTTAAAAACCAGCACCGCTTTCTTTAATGTTATCGTCGCGTTGCCTGCGTTGTTTTGCTTTGTTTTTTCCCTGACCAAATTTGTAGTTAAATCCAATATATGCGGTCTGACTCTCCCAATGAAACTTTCCGTTCTGTATAAATGGACTGCTCGAATTGAAGGCGAATTTCATCCCTTTAAAAAGATCATTTACTCTCAAATTAATAGTTCCCTTGTTTTTTGTTTTCTGAGCAAAAGAATTTGCTGATAAAATGAGCGATACTAAAAATAACAATTTTTTCATTTGTTCATTTTTAAGAGTGTATACTTTAATGTCTACAATGACAAACAGACGTTATACAGCAGGTTTTTGTTACTCAATCCATTGTTTTTAACGTATAATTAACATCCTAGTATCTCTGAAAACGCAATTTGGATAGCATTATGATTCCTTGCAAATCAGAGCCAATGAATCTTGTTTGGTTGGAGTTGTGCAATTTGATGTAATAGGTGTTGATGGGTTTAATGAAGGGGTGAAAATTATTGTTTAATTGGATGTTTTTATGCCTCAGAAAAATCTTGGATATGGCTGGTAATACGATTGTCAAAATCTTGTTTTTGATTGCCAATAAATTGAGTTTCTATGGCCAAGTAATTCAATTCATTCAATCTGTTGTACAATCGGGTATAGTCTTTTTCAGTAGTCAAAAGAAGTCTGTTTTCGATGTTCATTTTGGAGAACTTTTGTTGAATTTGCTCAATTTCTTTTTTCGAAAAATGATGATGATCTGCATATTCTTGATGTTCAAAACGAACGTTTAAACTTTTTAAATGCTTTAACAACGGAGTGGGGTTTGCAATTCCAGTAATCAATAAAACATCATAGTCTTTTAGGTTTTTTGTTAAAATAGAGTTGCTCCCTTTTGTCTTATCAGCATAAGAAATGAATGAAAAAAATAAGGGCTTTTTAAATTGTTGGAGTTTTTTTTGAATTTTTTCCATCTCGGAAATAGAAATATTTTCAGGACATTTAGTTACTACAATTGCATTTGCTCTTTTTGCGCCTGCGCCTCGCTCTCTAAGATTTCCAGTGGGTAATAAAAAATCATCAACAAAAAGATCCTTGTATTTCGTGAGTAAGATATAGAAACTTGATTTTACTTTCCGATGTTGATAAGCATCATCCAATAAAATTACTGCTGGGTTTTTACGCGTAATTAAAGTTCTAATTCCATTTGCACGATCAGTATCTACAGCTACAGTAATGTTTTTAAATTTATTGAAATATTGCAGAGGTTCATCACCTACCTCCGCTGGAGTAGATGTGGTATTTAATAAAACAAATTTTTTAGTATCTCTTTTATAGCCTCTGCTTAAAACAGCTAGCAGGTATTTGTCTTTTAGTAATCGAATTAGATACTCAATTTGAGGCGTTTTCCCTGTACCGCCTACACTTAGGTTTCCTACAGTAATTGTGGGTGTTTTAAAAGAGTTTTCTTTAAAAAAACCAACATCAAACATTAGGTTACGTACGGAAGTAACAATGTCATATGCAATTGAAAATGGGAATAATAAAAAACGTAAAAATTTCATCCCTACGAAAATAACGCATTTTTATGGATTGATAGACGGAAAATGCTAACTTTGGTCATTGCAGAAATAATATACAATGAAGATAAGAGAAGTTACGCAATATATAGAAGAGCTAGCCCCACTCAATTATGCTGAAGATTTTGACAACGTAGGCTTGTTGGTTGGAAATTATGATACGGAAGTATCGGGTGTTTTAGTAACATTGGATACTTTAGAGGAAACCGTAGCGGAAGCCATTGCAAATCATTGCAACCTGATTGTTAGTTTTCATCCGATAATTTTTACGGGTTTAAAAAAGCTAAATGGAAACTCCTACGTTGAACGAGTGGTTTTAAAAGCGATTAAAAATGACATCGCGATTTATGCAACGCATACAGCCCTTGACAATTCTAAAAATGGTGTTTCTGCAAAAATAGCAGAAGTGTTAGGTTTGAAAAACACAAAAATTTTGATTCCTAAAAAAGGAATTATAAAAAAACTAACTACGGTTGTACCTACAGCAAATGCTGTTTCTTTGAGGAATTCACTTTTTGAAGCAGGGGGAGGTGCAATTGGAAATTATGTGCATTGCTCTTTTAGCACGAAAGGAGAAAGTACTTTTCAAGGAACCGAAAACTCCAACCCAGTTTTGGGCGAGAAAAAAGTACTTCAGATTGAAAATGAGACAAAAATTAGTATCCTCTTTGAGCGAAAAAATGAGAGTAAAATACTAACATCTTTACAAGAAACACATCCCTATGAAGAAGTTGCCTATGAGATTGTTACCAAAGAAAATGTACACCAAGATATTGGAATGGGTATGCTTGGCGAATTTACCGAACCAATGGAAGAAAAAGATTTTTTAAATTATTTGAAAAAGACGATGCAAACAGCATGTATTCGTCATTCTGAATTGCTTCATAAAAAAATAAAAAAAGTAGCAGTTCTTGGAGGTGCAGGAAGTTTTGCAATTTCAGACGCAAAAAGAGCTGGAGCAGATGCCTATGTAAGTGCCGATTTTAAATATCATGAGTTTTTTAAAGCTGAAAAAGACATTTTATTGGCAGATATTGGACATTATGAAAGCGAACAGTTTACAAAAAACCTTTTGGTTGATTATCTTACAAAAAAATTTAGTAATTTTGCAATCATTTTATCACAAAAAAGTACAAATCCTATTTATTACATATAAACATGGCAAAGAAGAAAGAAGTTTCTGTTGAACAAAAATTAAGAGCACTTTACGATTTACAATTAATCGACTCTAGAATTGACGAAATTAGAAACGTTAGAGGAGAATTACCCCTAGAGGTTGAAGATTTAGCCGATGAGGTTGCCGGTTTAAACACACGTATTTCAAACTTAAGTGCAGATGTTTCTAACTTAGAAACAGACATCAACAATAAGAAACTAGCCATTGACGAATCGAAATCGTTGATGAAAAAATACGAAGAGCAACAACAAAAAGTTCGTAATAACAGGGAGTTTGATTCCTTAGCTAAAGAAATTGAATTTCAAGATTTAGAAATCCAATTGGCCGAAAAAAGAATCAATGAGTTTAAAGCTAAAATTTCGCAGAAAGAAGAAGTAATAGCTTCAACAAAAGAGAAATTAGAAAAGCAAGAGCAACATTTAGGGCATAAAAAAGCTGAATTGGATGCTATTTTAAAAGAAACAGAAAAAGAAGAAAAACTGTTGGCTGAGAAATCAGTAGAATATTCAAAATCGTTAGATCCACATTTATTTACGGCGTATAATAGAATAAGATCGAAAGTGAAAAATGGTCTTGCAGTTGTTGCAATCGAAAGAGGTGCTTCAGGAGGATCTTATTTTACAATACCACCACAAGTTCAGTTGGAAATTGCAAATAGAAAAAGAATTACTATCGACGAGCATAGTGGACGTATTTTGGTAGACGCTGCGCTAGCTGAAGAAGAAAAACAGAAAATTGATAAAATATTTTCTTAAGTAGTAATCTTACTATGACTATATAAATAAAACTCGAAGTGATGCTTCGGGTTTTTTTTTGTATTGGATACTAATTGGATATGTTTTGAGATTTTATGCCCTAAAATTATAGTACCTTCACAAAGGGTAGTGCGTGTCTTTTTTGATTTAGGTTTTTTGCCTGATAGCTTGTTTTTCCAGTGTATGGAACATAAAATAAACAAGAACATACCCAGAGATTTTTTTCATGAAGTTACGGGGAGTTAAACGGAAAAATTGGCCATTCTTCTCCTGCGCTCACGAAAGTGTTTTTTGAAAATCAATTTTTATATCTTTTTGACTACATTTATCAAATGTAAATACACTGCTTTTCTATGACAAATTACACATTAGTTTTTGGTGCTTCTCTAAAAGAAGATCGGTATTCCAATAGGGCTATTCAAAAGCTCCGAGAAAATAAACAAGAAGTTGTTGCTTTTGGAATGCGAGAAGGGATTGTTTCTAATGTGACAATTGTTTCCCAGCTCATAAATTATGAACATATCGATACAGTTACTTTATATTTAGGGCCAAAAAATCAAGCGCCATATTATGACTATATCATTGGTTTAAAACCCAGAAGAGTTATTTTTAATCCAGGAACCGAGAATGCTGCTTTTGTAAAATTACTTGAAGCAAATAATATTGAAAGTGAAGTTGCGTGTACGCTCGTGTTATTGGCAACAAACCAATATTAATTTACAGTAAAAACTTTTCCTGCTTCTGCGATATCTGTATTGTTAAAAACTTCTTCTCCCTCTGTTTTAAAAGCTGCAACATCTTTATATCTGCCAGAATAATGGCCTAAAACCAGCTGTTTTACATTTGCTTCCTTTGCGATTTGTGCTGCTTGTTTTGCTGTAGAATGTTTGGTTTTTTTTGCTAAATCTTCTCTGTCAGAGAGGAACGTTGCTTCATGATAAAGTAGATCTGCATTTTTTATTAAAGGAACAATATCTGGTTTGTAAGTAGTATCACTACAAAAAGCATAACGAATTGGTTCCGCTGGAGGCAATGTTAATGCTGAATTTGGAATGACTTCACCTGTTGTTAGTAGGATGTCTTTTCCGGCTTTGATATTTAGGTAGTCTGCACGATCTATCTCTTCATAATTGGCAATGTTCTCCATATGCAATTTTAAAGAACTCGTTTTTTCAGTAAACAAGTATCCATTGGTATAAATCCGATGGTTAAGTGGTATCGTACTTACAGAGACTTTCTCGTCCTCAAAAATAACCTCACTTTCTTTGGAAACTAATTCATGAAAAATCATCGTATACTTTGCATGTGATTGCGATGTTTTTAAGGAAAGTAAAGTTACCTCTTTAATTCCTTTTGGACCATAAATGTGCAATTCCTTTTCTCGATTTAAAATTCCAAAAGTAGAAAGGAGTCCTACCAAGCCATAAAAATGATCTCCATGTAAATGAGAGATGAAAATATGGGTAATTTTTGTAAAACCAATTTTATAGTGTCGCATTTGTCGTTGCGTACCTTCGCCACAATCTATCAAAAAATGACGATTGTTGATTTCTAAATATTGTGAAGTTGGATGTGCATTTGCACGTGGAGTTGCTGAATGACAACCCAGAATGGTTAATTTTAAGCTCATTGAATAACAAGACGTTTTGAAATGACGCTTTTTTTATTTTGTATTGAATAGATATAAATTCCGGGCAACAACTGTTGTTTAAAGAAAGCGATTGTGTTTTTCCCTTTTTGAGCGACGAGCTGTTTTTTATGGACCGTTTTCCCTAAAATATTTTTAACATTAAAAATGACAATGCCAGATTGGGCTGCCTGAAAATGAATTTTTGTGGATGTTGTAAATGGATTTGGCGCAGCAGAGAGCGCTGTAATCGATTTTTCTTGTGAAAAACAATAGGTGATATTGAAAAAAAATAAGATAAGAAGTAGTTTTTTTGTCATTATTCACAGCTTACTTTAAAAACCTAGTGCACGCTCGATGTTTTCCATTTCAAGAATGTCCTTAGCTTCTTGAAGTGTAGGAACCACATTGATTGTTTCAGGCAATGCATCAATATCTAATGACTTTATTATTATTACAAACGAGGTGCCATTTTCTTTTTTTGTAGATGCAATATCCAAAAATAATAAAAAATCTTTTGGAGTTATGTTAAGATTGTCAGAAATATGAAAAATAATGTTTTCCGTATCGTATTTCTCTGCGTTCAAAAAAAATGCTTGCAACGCTTCTTGAAGGATGTTTTCATTGGTGCTAAAAAGCGTATATCCGTCTTTATTTTCAATCTTCATCAGTACTTTTTTTTTAAGATAAAATAGAATTAGGTAACTATCTTTTCACTTGTTGCGCCAATAAGTAGATGACTGCCATTCTTACTGCAACTCCGTTTTCTACTTGATTCAAAATAATTGAATCGTTAGAATCTGCAACATTGCTAGTAATTTCAACACCTCTGTTAATTGGGCCAGGATGCATAATCACAATTTTTTTGTTAAGATGCTCTAGGATTTCCTGATTAATACCAAAAAGCTGTGTGTATTCTCTTGTAGATGGAAAGTATTTAATGTCCATTCTTTCATGTTGAACACGAAGCACATTGGCAACATCACACCATTCAAGCACTTTTTTAAGATTTGTTTCTACAGTAACTCCAAGGCTAGTGATGTATTTAGGAATCAAAGTTGTAGGACCACAAACTTTTACTTCTGCTCCTTGAAGTTGCAAGGCAAAGATGTTTGACAAAGCTACTCTAGAGTGAAGAATGTCTCCAACAATTACTATTTTTTTTCCTTTAACACTTCCTAACTTTTCTCGAATCGAATACGAATCCAATAAGGCTTGTGTAGGATGTTCATGAGTTCCATCACCCGCATTTATAATTTTTGCATCTACATGTCTCGATAAGAAAACACCTGCGCCAACACTTGCATGTCGCATGACAACAACGTCCACCTTCATGGCCAAGATATTATTAACAGTATCAATTAAAGTCTCTCCTTTCTTAACGGACGATTGGCTTGCAGAGAAATTGATAACATCAGCAGAAAGTCTTTTTTCTGCCAACTCAAAACTCAATTTAGTTCTTGTACTATTTTCAAAAAATAAATTAGCAATGGTGATGTCTCTCAGTGAAGGAACTTTCTTGATGGGTCTATTAATAACTTCTTTGAATTGATCTGCAGTTTCAAAAATAAGATCAATATCTGTATTTTTTAGATATTTGATGCCCAATAAATGTTCTACACTTAGCTGTTTCATATTAGGTGAGTTCTATATAGACTGCGTCTTTTTTATGTGTTTCTTTCCAGGTAACCAAAACTTTTTCCTCGTTAATAGCATCTACTTGTCTTCCTCGGTAATTTGGTTGTATTGGTAAGTGTCTGCTAAATCTTCGATCTATTAAAACCAGTAATTCTACACTTTTAGGTCTTCCATAAGACTGAATTGCCGTTAGCGCAGCACGAACACTACGTCCTGAAAACAAAACATCGTCAATGAAAACTACTTTCTTGTCTTCTACTAAAAAGTCAATTTCTGTTGTATTTGCTTCTAAAGGAATTTCTCGTCGCCTAAAATCATCTCTGTAAAAGGTAATGTCTAAAGCGCCCAATTGGATCTCTTTTATTTGATATTCATTTCTTAGTAAACTTAAAAGTCGCTTTGCTAAAAAAGAACCTCTAGGTTGCAAACCAATCAAAACTGTATTAGAAAAATCGTTATGATTTTCGATTAACTGGCAAGCCAATCGATGTAAGATAATCTCAATATCCTTAGCGTTAAGTAAGGTTTTTTTGCTCATAAGAAGCCCGATTCATTAGCGAATCAGTTATTGAAATACAAAATTAATGTAAAAATGTGTACAAGCAAAATATATCTAAAAGAAAACGATTCTCTTTTTGTTAATTAAATTGTTGAAAACAAAACAATAGATTTTGAGGCAGGTAAAAGACTTGTAGTACATTTAAAGTAATAATTAATCACATTGCCTATGTCTTTCGTGAAATTTGAATCGATGTTAAAAACAAATAATGTTTATTTCTTTGATTTAACTGAATTTGAGGAAATTATAATCCATTATATTGATATTGGAAAACATTCTTTAGCGAAAAAAGCTGTCAAGTTAGGTTTAGAACAGCATCCAGATTCTATTGATTTAAAGTTATTGCAAATAGAGTTATGTGTTTTTGAAGACAAACTAGCGCTTGCAAAAAAATTATTACACCAAGTAGAAATTTTAGACCCCAACAATGAAGAGCTCTTTATTCAGAGGGCTACAATTGTTTCCAAAGAAGGCAACCATAAAGAGGCGATTGTAAATCTCATGAAAGCTTTAACCCTCTCGGATGATAAACAAGACATATGGTCTTTATTAGGGATGGAGTATTTGTATTTAGATGATTTTGAAAATGCCCGTTTGTATTTTATCAATTGTGTAGATCAGGACCTTGAAGACTATGCCTCACTTTACAATGTTGTGTACTGCTTTGATATGGAAGAAAAGCATGAGGAGGCCATTGATTTCCTAAATAAGTTTATCAATAAAAACCCTTATTGCGAAGTAGCTTGGCACCAAATAGGGAGACAATATTCGGTTCTTAAAAGATACGAAGAAGCCCTAGTTGCATATGATTTTGCCGTTGTTATCGATGAACTCTTTGTGGGAGGTTACTTAGAAAAAGCAAAAACTTTAGAAGCACTAGGAGCCTATCAAGAAGCCATAGACAATTACCTCATTACTTTAGAGTTGGATGATGCAACAGCATTTGCTTTTGTAAGAATAGGTGCGTGTTACCAAAGATTAGGAAATCCAGTTGCAGCGATTTCATATTATAAAAAAGCGGTGTATGAAGACCCTCTGTTGGGAAAAGGTTGGTTGTATTTGACAAATATATACTTTGATCAAAGCAACTATGAAAAAGCCGCTTACTACATCTCTAAAGCCTTAAGCATTGATGAATCGGACGCACTTTATTGGAGGCGATATTCCGAAATTAAACTGAAACTAAATTTTTTTGAAGAAGCAATAAAGGGATTTGAAATGTGTTTGTCTTTGGGAGATGAAGATGTAAATGTTTTCATTGCTTTAGTAGATGTTTTAACCTTTGTAGGTGAGTTTAACATTGCGCTTAAAACCTTACAGAAAGTGCAACGATTGTACAAAAACCTAGCTGAAATTGACTATCGCTTTGCCGGGTTGTTCTGGATCCTTGACAATCAAAAACTAGGAAGAACACATCTTATTAAGGCCCTAAATATAGATTATGATAATCACATTATCTTAAAAGAATTGTATCCTTCTGTCTATTTCAATGAGGGGTTTCAAAAATTGGTCTGCGACTTTAAAAAAGCGACCGAATAGCAAAGATATTTTTAAGTAGAAAACAGTACGCGCACAAACCTTTTTTCTTTAAATTTATTTTACCTTCGTTTTTACAAAATAAATACAATTAAAATGGTTAGAAAACTAAACGATTATCTCGTGATCGGATTGAAAGGAATAGCGATGGGAGCTGCAGATGTGGTCCCCGGAGTTTCAGGTGGTACCATTGCATTTATTTCAGGTATTTATGAAGAGCTGTTGAGTGCTATTAGCAATGTAAATATTGACCTTTTAAAAACCCTAAAAACTGCAGGTATCAAAGCCGCATGGAAACAACTCAATGGTTCCTTTTTAGGAGCCTTGTTTCTGGGTGTTTTTGTAAGTATTGTCTCATTAGCAAAAGTCATCAAACACCTTTTGGAAAGTCAACCTATTTTACTGTGGTCTTTCTTTTTTGGTTTGGTACTTGCAAGTATTATCTACATTGCAAAACAAATTACCGATTGGAATTTTAAAGCCTTTTTGTTGATGATTGCTGGAGCTGGATTGGCTTATTTTATCACTACTTTAAATCCATTAGTCTCAGAAAATTCATCAAGTTTATTTCTCTTTTTAGCAGGTGCCATTGCAATTTGTGCAATGATTTTACCAGGGATATCAGGTTCTTTTATTTTAGTTTTATTGGGTGCTTATCAACCTGTACTAGCCGCTGTTAACAATCGAGATTTTAAAACAATTAGTGTTTTCTTGATAGGAGCTATTGTTGGATTATTAACATTCTCGAGAGTGCTTAAATGGTTGTTTAAAAATTATAAAAATTTAACATTAGCTGTTTTAACAGGTTTTATTATTGGCTCCTTAAATAAAATTTGGCCTTGGAAAGAAACCCTAACTTGGCGTATTAATTCCAAGGGAATACAAGTCCCTTTTAATCAACAAAGTGTTTCTCCTTTTTCATTTAATGAAGATGCTCAATTGCTCCCAGCGATTTTATTTGTTGTTGTAGGATTTCTACTTATTTTAGGAATGGAAAAATTGGCCGCTAAAAAACGATAAATGCAACAAAACAGGACACTGCTTCAAAAAGGAACTCTTTTTTTAAAAGGGATTGCTATGGGTGCAGCAAATAAAGTACCAGGTGTTTCTGGAGGTACCGTTTCTTTTGTTTTGGGTTTTTATGAAGAACTTATAGCTTCTTTCAGAAAAGTTAATTCAAAGGCTTTAAAACTGCTACTAAGAGGAGATTTAAAACAGTTTTATAATCATATTAATGGTGCTTTTTTAGTCCTTGTTATGGGAGGGAGTATTTTTAGTTACTTTGGTATTTCTTTAGTTTTGGATTACTTCTTGCTGCACTATGAACTGTATGTATGGAGCTGGTTTTTTGGGATGATTCTTGGGTCTATATTTTATATTGGAAAAGGTTTTGGCGATTGGAACCGAACGAATATTAGTTTTTTAATTCTTGGGATATCAGTAGGAATAGGGATTAGTTTTTTAACACCAGCAAAAGAAAATGATAATTTATGGTTTGTTTTTTTATGCGGTATTATTGGAGTTTCTGGGATGACATTGCCAGGGCTGTCAGGTTCCTTTATTTTAATATTATTAGGAAATTATGTCCTTCTTTTGGTAGACGCTGTGAATGTGTTTTTGGGTGTTCTTTCAGAGGTGCTTTCGGGAAATTTTTCTGCTTTTAAGGATGCTGTAAAAGTGAAGTACTTAAAAATAATTCTTGTGTTTACAGGGGGATCACTTTTTGGACTTGTGTCAATTTCACACGTGCTTGGCTATGTGTTAAAACGCTGGAATCAAATTGTGATTTCAATTATCATTGGTTTTATATCTGGATCTTTAGGCATTGTTTGGCCTTGGAAAAAAACAATTTTTTTAAAAGAAGAAGGCAATTTTGTTTTGGATCTTAAGCAGCAAAAAATTGTAGAAAATTATGAACGGTTTATTCCAGATTTTTCTTTGTCAGAAACTTGGTTCGCAATTTTTTATAGTATGTTAGGGCTTGGATTGATATTAATATTAGATTTTTATGAAAGAAAAAAAGAAGCATAAACGTTATGGACTTTTAGGAAAAGATATTGGATATTCTTTTTCGAGAGGATATTTTACAGAAAAGTTTGAGGAACTAAATATTAAAAATTCAGAATACTTGAATTTTGACATTCCTACTATTGAAAATTTTGAGGTGTTAATAGAAGCAAATAAACCGCAATTACAGGGGATGAATGTGACGATTCCCTATAAAGAAGCCGTGATTCCGTATTTAGATATAATCGACAAAACAGCACGTAAAATAGGGGCAGTAAATACGATTAAGTTTACAAAAAGAGGTTTGCTAAAAGGATATAATACAGACGTTTTTGGTTTTGAGAATTCCTTAAAACCGTTGCTTAAAGAACACCACACCCATGCACTAATACTAGGAACTGGAGGAGCTTCTAAAGCAATTTCTTTTTCCTTAAAACAATTGGGGATTAAATATAAATTTGTGTCCCGTACTCCAAAAAGAAAGAAAGAAATTGCCTACAATGATCTCACAGAGCATGTGTTAACAAAATATACTGTAATTATTAATTCATCACCCGTGGGTACCTTTCCTGCAGTAGATTTGAAACCACAAATCCCCTATCAATTCATCACAGACAAACATCTTTTATATGATTTGATTTATAATCCCGCATTGACAGGCTTCTTGAAAGAAGGGAAAGAGAAGGGAGCTCAAATTAAAAATGGATCACAAATGCTAGCCTTACAAGCAGATGAGTCTTGGCGGATTTGGAATCACTAAAAAATCTGTAAAACAAACAGGATGAAAATCAAAATTTTTGTTAATAATTACAAATTACTTTGAAAATAGTGTAAGATGTAGCTATCTTTATAAATTCCAATTTAGAACCTTAAACATTGTACATATGTTAGACGAGAATCAAGATAAAGTAGATGACAATAAAAGTAGTTCAGCGCCAGCTGTTTTTTCGAGTCCAGAAAAGACCACTGAAACAGAACATCAAGAGGTTCCTTCATCTGAAAATCTGGAGGTCTCTAGCGCTGTCAATGAAATTGAGGAGGAAATTGCTGCAAATGCAGAAGATACAGAAGCAAACAATCAAGATGCAGAAGTTGTCAAAGAGAAAGACTATACTAAATTGACTTTAGAAAATTTAGTAGCAGAATTAGAGAAAGTTTTAAAAGAGCAGCCCGTTCATAAAGTGAAAAGCCAAGTTGATGCAATTAAAAATGCATTCAATCAACAATTTGGAGCGCTGTTAGCAGAAAAAAAAGCTGCCTTTTTGGAGGCTGGAGGCGAAAGCCTCGATTTTCAGTTTTCAAGCCCTATAAAGACAACCTACAACACGCTCTTGTCTCAACATAAAAAAGAGCGAGATGCATATTACAGCGATCAAGAGAAATCACAAAAGCTCAATTTAGAAAAACGTTATGAAGTGATTGAAGCTTTAAAAGCTTTAATTCTGGATGCTGATCCAAAAATTATGTACAAGCAATTTAAAGAATTGCAAACTACTTGGCGTGCAATTGGCCCAGTTTCCAAAACAAAATACAATGATACTTGGAAGATTTACCATCATCATGTTGAGCGTTTTTACGATTTATTGCATTTGAGTAATGACTTTAGGGATTTGGACTTTAAAAATAATTTAGAGGAAAAATTAAAAATTATTCAAAAAGCAGAAGCACTTGCTGAAACAGAAAATATCAATGACTCTTTTAAACAATTACAGGAGTTGCATAAAATTTGGAAAGAGGATATTGGTCCTGTTGCCAGAGAAATGCGAGAAGAAATTTGGAAAAAATTTAGCCAAGCTACCAAAAGAATTCATGACAAGCGACATGAGTATTATCGCTCCATGAAAACTAAATTTGATGAAATTATCCAGAAAAAACTAGAAATTGTTGCTCAAATTGAAGGTATTGATATTTCAAAAAATAAAAATCATAAGGATTGGCAACAAAGTATCGCAACTTTAGAAGAACTAAGACAAGCGTATTTTAATGCAGGCAAATTGCCATATGCAAAGAGTGAGGAGATCTGGCAAAAATTTAAACTAGCTACCAGAAAAATTAATAAGGCAAAAAATAATTTTTACAAACAAGAGAAAAACAGACAACAAGACAATTTAAATCAGAAAATTGCACTTATTGAGTTGGCAGAATCGCTAAAGGATAGCACAGATTGGGAGCATACAACGGAAACATTGAAAAAAATTCAAGCAGATTGGAAGAAAATAGGGCATGTACCGCGTAAATTTTCTGATGACGTTTGGAAACGTTTTAAAAGTGCATGCAACCATTATTTTGATCAATATCACAAAAATAAAAATGCAGTTAGTGAAGAAGATCAACTTATTATTACTGCAAAAAAAGATTTCTTAGAGAAAATCAAAACCTCAGAGATTCATACAAAAGAGGAGCTATTAGAAGCCATTAATTCATGGAAAAGTTTAGGTTCACTTCCGCGAAGTGTTCGCCATTTAGAAGGAAAGTTCAACAAACAAATAGAGCGTTTAATTGCTACATTGTCTATTGATAAGCATGAAATAGAGATGTTGCGTTTTAAGAATAATGTAGATGGTTTCGCTGCAAATAATGATGCAAGAAAATTAGATGCTGAGCATATTTTTGTACGAAAGAAAATGGATGAGATTGTTAAAGAGATTCAACAATTAGAAAATAACTTAGGTTTCTTTTCGAATACAAAACCAGACAATCCATTAGTTTTAAACGTTATGACTAAAGTAGCAGCCTATAAGAAAGAGCTCGCTTTATGGAAAGAGAAGCTGAATTATCTTAAGAAGATAGCGTACTAGAGACCTATGGCTAATTCAAATACAAAGCATACCATAAAGGTAGTAATTTCGATTGCTACCTTTTTTTTTGTACAAAAATTTATAATTTCAGGAATTTGTTTTTAGTAAGGGGCGCTTTCAAACAAGCAATTTTACAATTTGTTAAAATGTAGACTTTTTATAATGCCATCTGTCAATCCAATTTTTGGGACATAAATTTTTCTTGCATTGCTCCATTTCATCGCTGAGAGATAAATTTTTGTGGCTGGGATAATTACGTCGGCCCTATCTGGATTTAAACTTAATTCTGAAATACGTTCTTCAAAACTCATTCGTTTTAAAAACTGATATTGTGCACTCAAATAAATGTAAGAAATGGGTTTTCCCTCTGTTCTTCCAGACATTTTAAAAAGTTTATTAATGTTTCCTCCAGATCCAATTAAAGAAATGCATTTTAAGTCTTTGGTATATTTTTTTATCCATTTTTCAACATCGGTAAAGATTTCTTTATTGACCGATTTTTTGTTGTTTAAAAGTCGGACGGTTCCCATTTTAAAGGATTTAGATCGTATGATTTTTCCTTTAGAAAAAAGTGTAAATTCGGTACTTCCGCCTCCTACATCTACATAGAGATAAGAATTATCACCTTCTATCAATTCATTTAAATCTGTAGATGAGATTATTGCAGCTTCTTCTTTTCCACCTATAACAGCGATATCTACCCCTGTTTTTTCAAAAATTCGCATCACCACTTCGTCACCATTACGAGCTTCTCTCATGGCAGAGGTTGCACAAGCTTTGAATCGCTCTACATGATGAGTTTTCATTAAAAGTTGAAACGCATTTAAAGCATCAATCAATCTTTGAATACTGTCTTCCGAAATCATGCCTTGTCCCACAAACACTTCAGCACCAAGTCGAATAGGCACACGAACCAATGAAGATTTTTTAAATTGTGGTTCTTTATCCTCGGCTATAATAACATTAGCGATCAAAAGTCGAATCGCATTCGATCCGATATCTATTGCAGCATATTTTTTTATTTCTAACAAATGCGCTTATTTATGGTCCTTGGGATTTTCGATCATAAAAGTTTTTCCTTTTTTGATGTTTTTCCAATGCTTTTCTTGAAACTGAATTCCAACGACTCCACAAGTGGAAACATGTGAAATAGGTTTGTTTCCAAATTTATTCACAAATGAATTGATACCATGGTCATGACTGAAAATAATGGCAGAATCAAAACTGTCATCGAGTGCATTCACTGTCTTTACCAAATATCCATCACTAAAACTATAAAGCTGTTTTCGTATGTAGAGATTGGAAAGAGGGTATTTTAAATTTTCACAAAAAATGACTGCTGTATGCAATGCTCTGTTAGCGCTACTGGAAATAAAAACATCGGGTTTGTTTATTTTAGTTGCTAAAAACTTAGAAACTAAATGCGCATCATGTATGCCCCTTTTTTTTAGTGGTCTATCAATGTCTTCAATGCCCTCATAATCCCAAGAAGATTTTGCGTGACGAACAATGTATAAAGTTTTCATTTTATTGTTATTGATCTGTAAATATAAAAATTTAGGGAGCCAATCGCTCTAGTTTCCAAGAAAAATCTTTTCCTAAAGAATACCGAATTCGATCATGCATTCGATTTGGTCTCCCTTGCCAAAATTCCAGAGAAATTGGTTTTATCAAATAACCTCCCCAATGTGCTGGTCTTGGTATTTCTTTTTCCGCGTATTCTTTTTCGAGCGAAGTTAACTGTGTTTCTAATTCTTTTTTTGAGGACACTACAGTACTTTGTGGAGAAGCCCAAGCCCCCAATTTGCTGCCCTTTGGTCTTGATTTAAAATAACCGTCAGATAAATTCGCTGCTAATTTTTCAGCAGTCCCTTTGATGATGATTTGTTGTTCTAAGGCAGGCCAAAAAAAAGACAAACAAATATGCTTGTTTTCTTCAATGGCTTTCCCTTTTTCAGAGGTATAGTTTGTGTAAAAAACAAACCCTTCTTCGGTGTACTTTTTCAATAAAACAACACGACTTTTTGGGAATCCATCATTTCCAATCGTAGCGATGGTCATGGCATTGGTTTCTTCGATGGCGTTGGACGCATCTGCATTTAAAAACCAATCTTTGAATAATTCCATTGGATTATCTGGACAATTACTTTCTAAAAGTTCTTGTTTCTCATAGGATTTACGATAGTTGCTGAGGTCTTTTGACATTGTTATTTTCTTTGAAACAAATATAATCCAATAAATGTAATCAAGCCATTTAAAATTAATAACGAGAAGCCAAAATCAAAACCAGCGGAAGCCAGTGTTGCAGTGTTAATCGCATAGGTTGCTAAAGGAGCCAAAATACAAATAAGAGGTACAGCTTTATCCATTACTTTTAATTTGGTGAAAAGTCCAAAAGCATATAAGCCTAGCAAGGGGCCGTAAGTGTAATTGGCAAACGTAAATATTTTTGCAATGACACTTTCATCAGCGATAAAGTATTTGAAAACTAGAATTATAGCAATTAAAATCAATGAAAAAAGAATGTGAATTTTTTTCCGAATTTGTACTTGTTCTTTACTGCTTTTCTGCTTGTCAATTTCTAGTATATCAATACTAAAAGAGGTGGTCAAAGAGGTTAGCGCAGAATCTGCACTAGAATAGGCGGCTGCAATTAAGCCCAATAAAAAGAACATTGCTGTAGCCAAACCTAAGGTTCCTTTGGTTGCAATTATTGGAAATAGCTGGTCTTTGTGTGCATCGATTCCGTTTTTTTGTGCATAATTGGTTAATAAAATCCCCAATGCTAAAAAGAAGAAGTTTACAGCGACCAACACAATGGTAAACCAAAACATGTTTTTTTGCGCATCTTCTAGAGATTTGCAGGTTAAATTTTTTTGCATCATGTCTTGATCTAAACCCGTCATAACAATGGCAATAAATGCGCCTGCAAGAAATCGTTTCCAGAAATAGTTGCCAGTATTTACATCTTCGAAAAAGAAGGTTTTTGAGAGTTCACTTTCAGCTACATAAGAGAAAATATTCGTGATTTGTAATTCATCAGAAATTGTGTAAATACAAACACCCACCGCTATAAGCATGAACAAAGTTTGCAAGGTATCTGTCCAAACAATCGTCTTTATTCCACCTTTAAAGGTGTAGAGCCAAATAAGTAAAATTGTAATCGAAACAGTTACCCAGAAAGGAATCCCGTAGGCATCAAATAATAATAGCTGCAACACATTGGCGACTAAGAATAATCGAAAAGCCGCACCAATGGTTCTCGATAATAGAAAGAAACTGGCTCCCGTTTTGTAGGCATAGGTGCCAAATCGATCTTCTAAATAAGTGTATATTGACGTTAAGTTAAGTCGGTAATACAAGGGGAGGAGAACTAATCCTATTACAGCATATCCAACAATATATCCCAATACCATTTGAAAATAACTCATTCCTTGCGCTTCTACCCATCCAGGAACAGAGATAAAGGTAACCCCAGAAAGCGAAGCGCCAATCATTCCAAAAGCAACCAAATACCAGGGTGAAGAGCTGTTTGCTTTAAAGAATGTTTTATTATCGGCAGATTTTCCTGTGAGGTATGAAATAAGAATTAAAACACTAAAATAACCGATAATTAAAAAGAGAATGTGAGCTGGTTGCATTGAAAATTACGAATGTTTGATTAAGAGTTACGAATATATGTTTTTCTATCTTCTTTTTAGGATTTCGTAATTCATAATTCGTAATTTTGCTTTTATGGAATTTTCATCAAAATTATTGGAAAATGCAGTAAACGAAGTTTCTCGTTTGCCTGGAATTGGAAAGCGAACAGCGTTGCGTTTGGTGTTGCATTTACTAAAACAACCAAAAGAGAATACCACCTTTTTGTCGGAAGCATTGTTGCATTTAAGAAACGATGTTGAAACCTGCGAGAAGTGCCATAATATCTCAGATACTATCCTGTGTGCGATTTGTAAAAATCCAAAACGAAACCCTGAAATTATCTGTGTTGTTGAAGATATAAGAGATGTGATGGCTATTGAAAGTACCTCACAGTTTCATGGTGTCTATCATGTTTTGGGAGGTAAAATTTCTCCAATTGAAGGCATAGGACCTCAGAATTTGCAAATTGAATCTTTAGTCAATAAAGTCGAAAAAGGAGAAGCTAAAGAGTTAATTTTTGCCTTAAGTTCTACCATGGAAGGAGATACAACCAACTTTTATATTTTTAAACAAATTGAAAAATTTGACATTACTACTTCAACCATAGCGCGCGGAATTTCTGTGGGGGATGAACTAGAATATGCCGATGAAGTAACTTTAGGAAGGTCTATAATAAATCGGATCCCTTTTGAGCAGAGCGTCCGAGGGTAGCTGATGCGTATTCAGGCACCCTGTAGCGATTCAATTATAATAAGAAATTTAAGATTACAAGCTTTTGTTATCCTCCAGATCCTACAGATTCTCTTTTTCAGCCTTTTCCCAACTTTTCTTTTCTCTCAGTGTCTTGTAAAGCTTAATTCCTAACATCATTAAAATCCCGAAAAGGATAATGCCAACAACCCCCCAAATCCAATTAATGGCGCTTTTTAAAGTCACCAGAAATACAATAGCAAACAAAAGAATCGTAGAAACTTCATTAAAAATACGCAGTTTTAAAGCAGTGTATTTTACAACGTCGCGTTGAAGTTTGGTGAAGATTTTATGACAATACCCATGGTAAAAATATAGGGCGAGAACAAAGGAGAGTTTTATCAACATCCAGGGTTCTTCTAGGTAATATGGATTTGTGTAAAGCATCCAAAAAGCAAAAATACTTGCCAAAATTGCAGAGGGCCAAGTAATGATATACCACAGCCTTTTACTCATTAATTTATACTGAGTTTGTAAGATTTCTCTCGCAGGTTCCGGTTTTTGCGCTGCTTCTGTTTGATAAATAAACAAACGAACGATGTAGAACAAACCAGCAAACCAAGTCACAACAAAAATAATATGCAATGCTTTAAGGTACAAAAAATCCATGGTAGTGTATTTTAAAAGTTTTAAATTCCCGCTTCAAGAGTGGCTTCCTCTTTCAATCCCCATGCTTCGATCCAATTGACCAGCACTTGTACCCAATCATCATTGTCATTCATACAAGGAATTGCATAAAATTCTTCACCACCAGCCTCTAAAAATTCCTCTTTACCCTCCATTGCAATCTCTTCCAAGGTTTCTAAACAATCAGAAACAAAAGCAGGAGTAACCACGGCTAATTTTTTCACCCCTTCTTCAGGATATTTTTCAAGCATTTTATCGGTGTAGGGCTGTAGCCAAGGATCACCCGCCAGTCTAGATTGAAAGGAAACAAAATATTGGTGTGGCTGAAGTCCCAAATAAGCTACAACTTGCTTGGTTGTCTCATAGCATTGATGTTTGTAACAAAACTCATGTGCAGCAGAACTTGTTTTGCAGCATGCAAAATTTTTACTGTCAGAAGGGTTGCAATGCTTTTTTGTAATATCAGATTTTCTTACATGTCTTTCTGGAATTCCATGATATGAAAACAGAATCTTATCCCATTCTTTACCCTCAAGATGATTTTTAATACTATCTCCCAAAACTTTTATGTAATCTTTCCTATGGTAAAAAGCAGGAATATCAGAAAATGTCATTTTTGGGAAAAATTGTTGTCTCAATTCTTCTGCTAAAACCAAAATTGTTTCAGTCGTTGCCATCGCGTGTTGAGGATATAAAGGCACAATTAATACCTCGCTAACTCCTTTGTCATGCAATTCTTGCAATCCTGTTTTTATGCTAGGACTTCCATAGCGCATTGCCAAGGCTACCGGTAATGTTGTTTTAGTTCTTACTTTTTTTGTCAATCTCTCAGATAATACAATCAAAGGAGAGCCCTCATCCCACCAGATTTTCTTGTAAGCTTTTGCAGATTTTTTTGGCCTGGTATTTAAAATAATACCTCTAACCAATAACGTTCTGAGCCATTTTGGTGCGTCTATCACGCGTTCATCCATTAAAAATTCATCCAAATATTTTCGAACATCTTTTGTTGATGTACTATCTGGGGATCCTAAATTTACTAGTAAAACTCCTTTCATTTGTATTCTGAATTTATTTCAGTGTTTTTTTGATTTTTTTTATTTGATTGGTCGCCTCATACAAGGTGATTGCTAAACTGTGTATTACATTCATGCTAGAGTTTCTTCCATACATAGGGATTGCAATGGTATGATCGACAAGTTGAATATTTTCAATACCGTTTCTTTCGCTACCCAAAAGTAAAACGATTTTTTCATGATTTATAAATTCAAAATCTTGAATATCGATGCTTTTATCAGTAATTTCTATACCAATAATGGTATGTCCTTCTTCCTTTAATTTGTGAATGATTGTTGAGAAATCAGAGTAAGAAGCATGTTCAATTTGTGGGATCGTATTTCGGGCCGTTTTCTTAACAACCCTATTGTCGATCGTTGGAGAACTTTCATGAAAATAAATTTTTTCAACACCAAAAGTTTCAGAAATCCGAAAACACATCCCAATGTTTTCTGGAGTTCTTATCGCATCACAAACAATGGTGATGGGAAATTGTTGTTGTTTGTTTTCGATGTCGTAATGAGTTAGTTGTTTCAAAGTATGATTGATGCTATTTGTTTGGTATCCTTAGGCTTGGTTATTTGAAACCTTTTTTTTGTTTTTAATTTTGTAAGCTCTTTACATATTTTTTTGGTGTGGTTCCAAATTTCTTTTTAAAAGCTGCTATAAAATGACTAGCAGTACTATACCCAATTTGAAGTCCAACCTCGTTTACATTGAATTGATTGGTTTCCAATAATTTTCGGGAGTGTTCCATTTTGTAATCAAACAAAAAACTATAAACAGTGTCTCCGTATATTTGCTTGAAACCTTCTTTTAATTTTTTTAAATTCAGACCAATCTCTGAAGCTAGCGCTTGCAAACTCGGTGGCTCGGTCATTCTAGCAATTATAATTTCTTTGGCTTTTCGTATTTTCAAAACATTTTGTTCGTCTACCAGAAAAGGACAATATTCTACATTGGCGTTTTCTTCTTTCTGAAAATGCAAGCTCAATAATTCATATACCTTACCTTTTATATACAACTCCTTTACAGAGCTATTGATGTTTGCATTGATGATTTGTTGCAATACAATGGAAACTGTCGGTTTTATCTCGGTATCGTCATAATACTTTTTGTGACTATTCTCATTACTTAAAAAAGGAATATATCCCGATTCTTTAGAAAACAAAGAGTGAAATTTTTCAATAGAAATCATGAATGAAACCAGGGTTGTTTTTGGTTGAATTTCTAAATTGATTGGCAAGACTCTTTGAGGATTATAAAGTAAAATAGAACGGTTGTCCAAAACGTCAAAAGTATAAGAGCCATTGTTAAAAAGGAATTTTGAATTTCCTCTCAAGCAAAAATGCATTTGTATGAAAGAACTGTCAATCTCTCGTTCAAAACTCTGTATTTGACTACTTTCATTCTGAAAATGAAGTACATAAAACCCTTTTTCTAAAATGATTTCTTCAAAAGAACTTTCTCCGACATTTTGTAACATTCTAATTGATTTAATAATTTTGTTTTTATTTAGAATCATTCTTTATAGTAAGCTTTAAAAATGATTGCTTTACCGCAAAAATAAGGCTTTTCGGAACTTTACAGAAAAAAAAGCGATTAAAAAACACAGAACGATATTAAAAGTACTTTAAGCGACATTTTTATCTTAGTGAAGTTGCTATTTTTGCACAATCTTTAGAGAAGTATGCAACAAGAAATTCAAAAGCATTTTTATAACATTGGCGTTAGTTATGTTAAGGCCGACGCAAAAACACGTGGGAAGTATTCTTTGTCAAAAGAACATCAAAAGGCTTTGTTGGTCATGGCAAAAGAGAAAAACTTTGAAGGTGTCTTTGTTTTGTCTACTTGTAATCGAACAGAGATTTCAGGTTTTGCAGCGCATCCTTATCAACTGATCCAGTTATTGTGTCATTTTTCAGAGGGAACCATAGAAGAGTTTGCTACGATTTCAAATGTTTATAAAAATCAGGAAGCCATCAATCACCTCTTTCGAATTGGAACCGGTTTAGAGAGTCAAATCTTGGGAGATTACGAAATTGTAGGGCAATTGCGACAATCGTTTAAAATGGCAAAAGCACAGCAAACAACAAATGCATATTTGGAGCGGCTTTTGAATTGTGTCATGCAGGCAAGTAAAAAAGTGAAGAATGAAACAAAATTAAGTTCAGGAACCACCTCTGTGTCTTATGCAGCTGTTCAGTATATTATGAAAAACCTGCCCAATTACAATGCTAAAAATATCTTAGTTTTTGGCCTGGGTAAAATGGGGAAACATACTTGTAAAAACCTAGCTGAATATACCCAGAATAAGTCTATTTGTCTAATAAACAGAACAGAAGAGAAAGCTACTGCGTTTGTCAAAGATCATGTTTCTATTCGGAAAGCTACGCTTGAAAATTTAGAGCAAGAAATTGAGCATACGGACGTGCTCATTGTTTCTACAGCAGCAAGCAAACCTACCATTCTAAAGAAACATATTTCAGCCAATAAGCAACTACTCATTTTAGATTTGTCAATGCCAGAAAACGTAGCCAAAGAGGTTGCTGATTTGAAAGGAATTACGCTTGTAAATGTAGATGCCTTGTCAAAAATCACAGACGAAACATTGGCGGTTCGCCTCCAAGAAGTGCCAACAGCAGAAGCGATTATAGCGCTTCATAAAAAAGAATTTAACGATTGGTTAAATCACAGGCGATTTACACCAGCGATTGCTGCATTAAAAAAATCGTTAGAAACAATCAAGAAAGACGAAATCAATTTTCAAAAGAAAAAAATAAGAAATTTTGATGAAGCGCAGGCAGAAATTTTAACAGCGCGTTTTATTCAAAAGATTACAACACAATTCGTGAAACATTTAAAGGAAGACGACACCTCTGTTGCCCAAAGCCTACAAGTGATTCAAAAGGTATTTCAACCCTAATAAATAGCTATGCAAAAAAGAATAAGAATCGGGACTCGTGAAAGTGAATTAGCACTTTGGCAAGCCAATAAAGTTCGTAAAGAATTAGCCATTTTGGGGTATGAATCTGTCTTAGTTCCTATAAAATCGATGGGAGATATCGTTTTAGATAAACCATTGTATGAATTAGGAGTGACAGGTGTGTTTACAAAAAATTTGGATGTAGCCTTGCTGAATGGAGAAATTGATATTGCAGTGCATTCTTTTAAAGATGTGCCTACCGCTTTGCCAGCAGGAATTGTTCAAGCAGCAGTTTTAAAAAGGGCTAATTACAATGATATTTTAGTACTAAAAGACACTGAAGAGTTTTTTGGACAGCCAGAAGCAATGATCGCTACTGGAAGTATTCGAAGAAAAGCCATGTGGCTCAATCGCTATCCAACCCATACTGTTGTGCCCTTGAGAGGAAATGTAAATACACGTTTGGAAAAAGTAGCAGCCAATGATTGGAATGGTGCTATTTTTGCAGCAGCCGGTTTAGAAAGAATTGGAAAGCGCCCAGGAGGGGCTGTTAATCTTCCTTGGATGATCCCCGCACCCGCCCAAGGTGCAATTATGTTAGCTGCTCTAGAGAAAGATGATTTTACAATCGATGCCTGCGAGCAGTTGAATCACCCAGATACCGAGATTTGTGTCGGAATCGAACGCGAGTTTTTAAGACGGTTAGAAGGTGGTTGTTCGGCACCTATTGGGGCATTGGCCTATATAGACGATCGAACAGAAGAAATAAATTTTAAAGGAGTTTTGCTAAAATCAGACGGCTCTAAAAAAATCGCAGTTGCAAAAACAGCAAAAGTGGGAAGTCATGAATATTTAGCAAAAGACTGTGCGGACTATATTTTTAATAAAGGAGGAAGAGAATTGATGATTGAGGATGGAGACGTTGAAGTCGCCAAGCATACAATCTATTCAACAAAGAAATTATCTGAAGCGCAAAAGAAAACAGTCGATAGGTCAATAAAAGTTTTAGACAGTGATTTCATTAAGATTCGTTATAATAGAATTCCTGCTAAAGTGATGAAACAACAACACGAAAATGTTGTTATTACCAGTAAAAATGGCGTAGAAGCCATCTTGAATTCATTTACAAAAGATGAAATTAAGTTTAAAAATATTTTCTGCGTTGGGCGTAGAACCAAAAAACTGATAGAAAACAGCATTGGGAAAGTAACGCATGTTGCTAAAAATGCCTTGAAATTAGCAGAATACATTGCAAAAGACACTGACATTAAAACGGTTACTTATTTCTGTAGCGATCTTCGATTGGATGTTTTACCATCCTATTTACAAGAAAATGATGTTGTTGTAAATGAGATAGAAGCATATAAAACCATGCTAAGTGCTGTGAAAATTGCAGCATCCGTTTCGGGGGTTATATTCTATAGTCCTTCTGGAATCGAGAGCTATTTGACAGAAAATAGTACAGATAAAATTGCTTTTTGTATCGGAGAAACTACTGCAGTTGCAGCAAGAAAGCATTTTGAGAACGTTCTAGTGGCAAGCATGCCCGATGTGGAAAGTGTTTTAGCGTTAGTGCATTCTCATTATAGAGAAGAATAAACATCATTGCGAGAGAACTGAAGCAATCTGTAAATGGAGATTACTTGTTCATTCTTTCTCCCAATGACATAAATAAAAGGAAATGTTCAGAACAAGAAGATTAAGGAAATCAGAAGGGATACGAAGACTGGTTCGTGAAACCAGCCTCTCTGTAGATGACTTTGTGTACCCACTTTTTATTGAAGAAGGAGAAAACATAGCAACTGAGATTGTTTCCATGCCCGGTATCAAGCGTTTTTCTTTGGATCGAATCTCCAAAGAATTGGACGAGGTTGTTTCATTAAAGATACCCGCTGTTTTATTGTTTGGAATCCCTTCTCACAAAGATGAAGAAGGAACAGAGACCTGGAATGATAATGGAATCGTGCAGCAAGCGATTCGGTTTATCAAAAAAAACTACCCGAGTCTGTATGTGATTACAGATGTGTGTTTTTGTGAATATACCACACATGGTCATTGTGGAGTTATCCATAACAACGATGTAGACAATGATGCTACTTTGGTTAATATTGCCAAGCAAGTGATTTCTCATGCAAAAGCAGGTGTAGATATGGTTGCCCCTTCTGGAATGATGGATGGAACCATTACAATGATTCGCGAATCCCTAGACAATACGGGGTTTTCAAACCTACCGATTATGGCCTATGCTGTAAAGTATGCCTCTGCATTTTATGGTCCTTTTCGTGATGCAGCAGACTCTGCACCTAGTTTTGGAGACCGCAAAACCTATCAAATGGATCCTTCAAACAGAGAGGAAGCAATGCGAGAAGCTACTTTTGACGATCAAGAGGGCGCCGATATTTTAATGGTAAAACCTGCATTGTCTTATTTAGATATTATACGTGATTTGAAAAATAATTTTGACAGACCCATAGCATGTTACAATGTAAGTGGAGAATATGCAATGGTAAAAGCCGCGGCAGAAAAAGGATGGATAAATGGCGAAAAAGTAATGCTAGAAAGTTTACGCTCTATGAAAAGAGCAGGAGCAGATATCCTCATTACATATTTTGCAAAGGAAGCTGCTAAAATATTGAATAAATAGGAATTCGTATTTCGCTTAGCGCCCAATACAAAACTACCAAAAGAATAACGGAATGAAATTTAGTAAATCAGAAGCATTGTATAAAGAAGGATTGGTCCATTTAGTTGGAGCCGTAAATTCTCCGGTAAGAGCCTTTTCTTCCGTTGGAGGAAATCCTTTATTTATTAAGAAAGCCAATGGAAGTAAAATCATTGATGTAGATGGAAATGAATACATCGATTTGGTATTGTCATACGGTCCTATGATCATTGGACATCGTCATCGAAAAGTGCGAAGAGCAGTTGCAAAAGCATTGAAAAATGGATACTCTTTTGGTGCGTCTACAGAAAATGAAATCAAACTTGCAAAAATTGTTTGCGATGCATTTCCAGAAATGGACAAAGTTCGTTTTGTAAACTCAGGAACCGAAGCAGTCATCAGCGGTGTTCGTTTGGCAAGAGCATTTACAGGAAAAGATAAAATCATCAAATTTTCAGGATGCTACCATGGGCATCAAGATTCTCTTCTCGTTGCGGCCGGATCTGGCTTGGCTACCCTAAGCATTCCCGGTTCTAAAGGAGTTCCAGAAGGAGCTGTAAAAAACACACTCATTGCAGAATACAACAATTTAGAAAGTGTCAAAAAACATTTTGAGGCCCACGATGACATTGCATGTGTTATCATAGAACCAATCTGTGGAAATATGGGTGTGGTAATTCCGCAACATAATTTCTTAAAAGAACTCAAAGCGTATTTAAAATCGAAAGGTGCCTTGTTGATTGCTGATGAAGTGATGACGGGATTTCGATCCAAATTTGGAGGTGCGCAAGAATTATTGGGTGTTACTGCAGACATTACCTGTTTGGGGAAAGTTATAGGAGGTGGTTTTCCAGTAGGAGCTTATGGAGCTAGAAATGAGATCATGGAGCAGGTTGCTCCCTTAGGAGGAATGTATCAAGCAGGAACACTTAGTGGGAATCCAATTGCCATGGCCGGTGGCATCGCGACCCTTACAGAACTAAAGCGACAAAATCCATACCAGCAATTTGATGCCGTTGGAAGTCGTATAGAAACAATGTTGATGGATACAGCAAAAAAGTACAATGTGCCCCTCGTTGTGAATCGTTTTGGATCAATGCTAAACCCGTTCTTTACAAATACCAAAGTGACAAATTTTGAAGAAGCGCAAACATCTGATCAGAAAAAATTTGCTGTTTTCTTTTGGGAAATGATAAAAAATGGCGTGTTTTTACCGCCAAGTCAATTTGAAGCTTGGTTCTTATCGACCGCAATTTCAAACAAAGATCTAAAGAAGTTAGCTGTAGCAATAGACAAAGCAATGTTAGTAGTTTCTAAAATGTAAACAAACAGTCGTTCCTTTTTGAATGGCATTGAACAATATTATGATTAAAAACGATTTATTTTTAAGAGCTTTAAAAGGAGAAACAGTAGACAGGCCTCCCGTTTGGATGATGCGTCAAGCAGGTAGATATTTGCCAGAGTTTCAGGAAATAAAAAAGAAGTATGACTTCTTTACCCGTTGTAGAACTCCAGAATTGGCCTCTGAAATTACTGTTCAGCCCATTAGGAGATATGGAATGGATGCTGCTATTTTATTCTCAGATATTTTAGTAATTCCACAGGCAATGCAAGTAGAAGTTCAAATGAAACCAGATTTTGGGCCCTATTTACCCAATCCAATTCGTACTCAAAAAAACGTAGATCGAGTTGTTGTTCCAGATGTTCATGTAGAATTGGATTACGTATACCAAGCCATAAAAGCAACCAAAGAAAAATTGAATGACGCCATTCCTTTAATTGGTTTTGCAGGTTCTCCATGGACCATTTTGTGTTATATGGTGCAGGGGCAAGGATCTAAAAACTTTGACAAAGCAAAAGAATTTTGTTTTACAAAGCCAACAGCAGCTCACGAATTATTACAGAAAATCACCGATACAACCATTGCTTATCTAAAAGCAAAAGTAGCGGCAGGAGTAAACGCTGTTCAAGTATTTGATTCTTGGGGAGGCATGTTGTCACCCGTAGATTATCAGGAATTTTCTTGGCAGTACATTCAGCAGATTATAGATGCCCTTAAAGAAGACGCACCAGTAATAGCTTTTGGGAAGGGATGTTGGTTTGCATTAAATGAGATGTCTAAATCCGGAGCTTCCGCTTTGGGGGTAGATTGGACCTGTTCTGCAAGAAACGCACGTTATTTATCGGGTGGAAATATTACTTTACAAGGTAATTTTGATCCCTCAAGATTGCTGTCACCACCTGCAGAAATTAAGAAAATGGTGCATCAAATGATCAACGAATTCGGAAAAGACAAATACATTGTTAATTTAGGACATGGTATTTTACCAAACATTCCTTTAGAGAATGCAAAGGCTTTTGTAGACGCAGTAAAGGAATACAAAAAAACTTCTTAATTGTAGAAGCAATTTAATAAAATTGGGATTTAATTTATGAAAGAACAGTTCAATGCCTTCATTGAAAACCTTCAAGACCAGATTACTTCTGAAATAGAAGCAGTTGACGGAAAAGCAATTTTCCAAGAAGATCTCTGGAAACGTAAAGAAGGTGGCGGAGGTAGAACTCGAGTCATCGAAAACGGCGCTATCTTTGAAAAAGGAGGCGTAAATATTTCGAAGGTTTTTGGAGAGCTGCCCCTTGCATTAAGAAAGCAGTTTGGTGTAGAGGAAGGAAATTTCTTTGCCTGTGGACTGAGTTTGGTTTTGCATCCAATAAACCCTTTTTTACCAACCGTTCATGCCAACTGGCGTTATTTTGAAATGTACAACGCAGCAGGAGACATTGTAACTCAATGGTTTGGTGGCGGGCAAGATTTAACGCCTTACTATCTCTTTGATGAAGATGCAATACACTTTCATACCATTTGTAAGTTGGCATGTGACAAACATCATTTAGAATTTTATCCCAAGTTCAAAAAAACCTGTGACGATTATTTTTGGAACGCACATCGAGAAGAAGCGCGTGGAGTGGGCGGGTTGTTTTTTGATTATTTAAAAGAAACAGAAGAATTTACAATTCAAGATCGATTTAACTTTGTTACCGAAGTTGGAAATCATTTCTTAGACAGTTACATTCCAATACTAATAAAGAGAAAAGAACTTTCATTCACGAGAGCTCAAAAAGATTGGCAAGAAATTCGAAGAGGTCGCTATGTAGAATTTAATTTAGTCCATGACAGAGGAACTTTATTTGGATTGAAAACCAATGGGCGTATCGAGAGTATTTTAATGAGTTTACCGCCAATTGTACAATGGAAATACAACCATCAACCCCAAGAAAATTCTGAAGAAGAAAGACTTATAAAGGTCTTAAAGCATCCCAAAGAATGGGTTTAAGAACAAACACCTACCTATAAAAACTCATTTGGTTTTCTTTTTTTTATCCCGCAAACAGTTTCGGGGGTAAAAAGTTTTAAAATTGAACAAAAATAAAGTAAGCTCTTAAGCAATTTTGTGGATGTTTTATGAAGGTAAAAACAATTAATTGTTTATAAAATCAATAAAATAAAAGTTAAAATATTAAGAATATTTTATTTTTATATTATAATTTAATATTTTATTGTGAATAATACAAGTAAGTAGGGATTGGATACGATTATTCTATTCAAATTACTAGTGAAAAACCATCCCTTTTTAGTATTTTTGCAATCGATAAATTGATAGTAATGGCAAGATTCGAATTGAAATTACCTAAAATGGGAGAAAGTGTTGCAGAAGCAACAATCACATCTTGGTTAAAAGAAGTTGGTGATACCATAGCGTTGGATGAAGCTATTGTTGAAATTGCTACAGACAAAGTAGATTCCGAAGTACCCTCAGAAGTAGAAGGTACTTTAGTAGAAGTTCTATTTGAAAAAGATGAAGTCGTTACCGTAGGTGCAACGATTGCCATTATAGAAACTGCAGTAGCTGCTGAAATGGATGCAGCAACTCCAAAAGAACCTGTACAGGTTGCAGCAGTAGAAAAAACCATTGAAAAAGCCATCGAAGTTGTTGCAGCTCCGATTCCTAAAATCGCTGAGAATGGAAAGTTTTATTCTCCCTTAGTTCGAAATATTGCCAAGACAGAAGGTATTACAATGGCTGAATTGGAAACAATATCCGGTTCCGGAAAAGATGGAAGGGTTGCCAAAAATGATATTCTATCTTTTATTGAAAATAGAAAATCAGGTTCCAGAGCCTTCATTGAAGAAAAAACACTATCCCCTATTCAAAAGGCTACACCCATCTCTGTAAATGGTGAAGATGAAGTAATCGAAATGACTCGAATGGGGAAATTAATTTCCAAACATATGGTCAATTCGGTTCAAACGGCAGCTCATGTGCAGTCTTTTATTGAAATAGATGTGACCAATATCGTAAAATGGAGATCGAAAGTTAAAGATGATTTCTTCAAAAGAGAAGGAGAAAAATTAACCTTTACACCCATTTTAATGCATGCCGTTGCTGCGACCATCAAAAAATTTCCAATGATCAACATTGCAGTTGATGGCGATCACATTATCAAAAGAAGAAATATAAACCTAGGGATGGCTGCGGCCCTTCCAGATGGTAACTTAATTGTGCCTGTAATAAAAAATGCAGATCAATTGAATCTTGTTGGAATGACAAAATCTGTGAATGATTTAGCAAATAGAGCAAGAAACAATGCATTGAAGCCAGATGAAATTCAAGGCGGAACCTATACGGTAACCAATGTAGGTGGTTTTGGTTCTGTTATGGGGACTCCCATAATCAACCAACCTCAAGTTGCTATTTTAGCTTTAGGAGCGATACGAAAAGTACCCGCAGTTATTGAAACTTCGGAAGGAGATTTTATAGGAATCAGGCAAAAAATGTTTGTTTCCCATTCTTACGACCACCGAGTAGTCAATGGTGCTTTGGGAGGAATGTTCATTAAAACTCTAAAAGAAATATTAGAGGCCTGGGATCTAAATCAAGATTTTTAGACAAATTATTCATAAAAAAAACTCAGATTCTATCTGAGTTTTTTTATGTTTCTATTTTCTGGAATACAACCACCAATTCATATCTCGAGTGATCTTATACCCTATTTTTTCATACAAAGAAATGGCCACATTTCCTTTATTTGTGTGAAGAATAGGGAGTTTGTTTTCCTTTAGGATCTCTTTTGAAGTGTGTGTTATGAGTTGTTTTGCATACCCTTTTCTGGTATAATCTGGATGTGTAACTACAGAGCTAACTTCTATAAAATCATCTGCTTGCATGCGTTGGCCAGAAATGGCAATGAGCTTGTTGTTCTTAAAGATGCCGAAAAACTGCCCCATTTCAAAACCTCTTTTTCGATAAAAACCGGGCATTACCAATTTTATTAAATCGTAAACTTCATCCATGTGCTTTTCGGTAAGTTTTACAATTTCTTCCGAAATTTTCGTGTCTATTAGGTGCTCTAATACCATTTGACAACCTAAAATCTTTTTTTCTAAAACTGTAGTTTTTGTGTCAATGTCTATTGTTTGGTTTTCTGAGACCAGAAAGAACTTTTCAACACTTTTTCCATATCCACTCAGAGCCAGGCTAGTTTTTGAGCTGTCATCAAAGGCGCCAAAAATACAGATATCTGGATCGTAAAAAAGAACGTCATTGTGCGTTCTCAAAAACGTATTATGCGATTCCTTTAAGGAGTACCATACTGGATTTTTTAATTTTTCTTCTAAGGAGATCATCTGTTGGGGTATAAAAAAAACTCACAGTAATGTGAGTTTTTCAAAGATATACTATTTTTTAAAAAAACCTATGCCAACATTGTAACTGGGTTTTCTATAAATGTTTTTAGTGTTTGTAAGAATTGAGCACCAACAGCACCGTCAACCGTTCTGTGATCGCAGGTTAAGCTTAACTTCATTGTATTACCAACAACGATCTGTCCGTTTTTAACCACTGGTTTTTCAACAATGGCACCAACAGATAAAATGGCAGAATTTGGTTGGTTGATAATCGAGGTAAAGTTTTCGATTCCAAACATTCCTAAATTAGAAACCGTAAAAGTACTCCCTTGCATTTCTGCTACAGATATTTTCTTATCTCTGGCTTTACCTGCCAAATCTCTTACAGAGGCACCAATTTGAGTTAAACTCAACTGATTGGTGTGTTTCACAACAGGGACCACCAAACCTTCATCAACTGCAACTGCAACACCCACATGTATGTGACTGTGATAGATCGTATGGTCGTTGGTCCAAGAAGTATTCACTTGTGGATGTTTTTGTAATGCCATCGCACAGGCTTTTACCACCATGTCATTGAATGATACTTTGGTATTAGGAATTGCATTGATGGTTTTTCTTGATGCCATTGCATTGTCCATATCTACCTCGATATTCAAGTTGAAATCGGGAGCGGTAAATTTAGAATTCCCCAAAGATTTTGCAATTGCTTTTCGCATTTGCGAGTTCTTTACTTCTTCTGATTTTTCTTCGCCAGAAGCACTAAAGGTCATTGTCGGTGCGGCTGTTTCTGTTTTGACTTCTGCAACGGCTTTAGCAGTAGGAGTATAGTTTTCTACATCTTTTTTAATGATGCGTCCATTTTCTCCAGAACCTTTAATGTCAGATAATTGATACCCTTTGTCTGCAGCAATCTTCTTTGCCAATGGAGATGCAAAAATGCGTCCATTTGATGCATCTACAGTGGTAGCTACCGACGGTGTTTCTTCAACTTTTGCTGCTTCCGTCGTTTCTTTTTTCTCTTCAACTGGTGCTTCAGTGGTCTCGGGAGCTTTGCCTCCATTGGCGACTATGGCAGAAACATCTGTTCCTGATGGGCCAATAATGGTTAGTAAGCTGTCTACAGGAGCTGTTTCACCTTCTTGCACACCAATGTATAGGATTGTTCCTTCGTAGAAACATTCAAATTCCATGGTTGCTTTGTCAGTTTCAATTTCAGCTAATATATCACCTTCTGCTACGGTTTCTCCCTCTTTTTTCAACCAAGTAGCTACTGTACCGTCTGTCATTGTATCACTCAAACGCGGCATAGTAATTACATGAACACCGGTTGGTATTGCAACTGCTTCCGTTTTATTTTCAGTACTTGTTGTAGGAGCTTCTGTTGTGGTTTCATTGGTTGTTTCTGCTGTTGCAGTCGCGGTGTTTCCATTGACAATTCCAGAGATGTCTTCGCCTTCTTCACCAATAATAGCTAGTAATACATCAACAGGAGAGGTCTCACCCTCTTGAACACCGATGTGTAATAACGTTCCTTCATGGAAAGATTCAAATTCCATGGTTGCTTTGTCAGTTTCAATTTCAGCAATAATATCACCTTCCTCAATTCTATCCCCAACACTCTTTAACCATTTTGCCACAACACCTTCTTCCATGGTGTCGCTTAAACGCGGCATATTTACAATTGTAGCCATATTTTAACTTATAAAAGGGTAATCTTCTTGTTCATATACCATGTCATACATTTGTTGTGTTTCTGGGTAGGGTGATTCTTCTGCAAATTTTTCACATTCACTCACTCTTGCCTTCACACTTTTATCAATTGCAGCAATTTCTTCTAAAGTAGCATAGTTTTTTTCTAAAATAATATCTCTCACCTGTGTAATTGGATCTATTTTTTTATATTCTTCTACTTCGTCTTTTGTTCTATAATGTTGTGCATCCGACATCGAGTGACCTCTATATCTGTAGGTTTTCATTTCCAAGAAAGTAGGGCCGTCTCCACGTCTAGCTCTTTGTATCGCTTCATCTATAGCTTCTGCCACCTTGATAGGATTCATTGCATCTACGGGCCCACAAGGCATTTCGTACCCCAAACCGAGTTTCCAAATATCGGAGTGGTTTGCTGTTCTTTCTACAGAAGTTCCCATAGCATATCCATTATTTTCAACAATAAAGATTACGGGTAATTTCCACAGCATTGCCATGTTAAAAGCTTCATGTAAAGAACCTTGTCTTGCGGCACCATCTCCAAAACAGGTTAGTGTTACAGCGTCACTGCCTTTGTATTTGTCTCCAAAAGCAATTCCGGCTCCTAATGGAATTTGACCTCCAACGATACCATGTCCTCCATAAAAACCAAATTCTTTAGAGAAGATATGCATAGAGCCTCCCATTCCTTTGGAAGTTCCGGTTGCTTTACCATATAACTCAGCCATTACTTTTTTTGGATCTTCTCCCATTCCAATGGGTTGTACGTGATTCCTGTAGGCCGTTATCATTTTGTCTTTTGACAAATCCATGGCATGTAATGCACCTGCTAAAATAGCTTCTTGACCGTTGTAGAGATGTAAAAACCCTCGTACTTTTTGTTGAATATATACAGAGGCCAATTTGTCCTCAAATTTTCGCCAAAATAACATGTCCTTGTACCAATCTAAATAGGTTTGCTTGGTGATTTTCTTCATTCTAAATTCTTGTTGTTTGTTTTTTATAATCGTTGTGTTCAACAATGATTGGGCAACAAAAATAATGGTTTTAAATAGAATAAAAAAACATGTTTTTTTGAATTCAACTCAAACGATTTCGTACGCTGTTTATTTGTCCTTCGCAATGACCATCGTAGCCTTGGCACCGGTTGCTAAATTCCATTCGTTTGAGGCGAGTAGTATACCAGTATCATTGAAAACTTTGAAACCAGCTGTATTAGGACCTGAAGTTCCTTGGTTTAAGGCTAAAATTGTAATCTTATTAATGCCTTTTTCTAGCGGAATATTAAATTTTTGATATCGCTGTTGCAAAACTATATTGACAATAATTGGAATACCATTGATTAAAATTGTAACCCGATCACCATCGGGATGCTGATAGTCTCTGCATATGATGTTGATGCTTTTTGCATTGGTGCGAATACTCCCGAGATCTTGGTCAATCACAGGATATTGATACATACCATTGATTTTTTTGAAAGATTTTAAAAAACGTTCTTCAGTTAATTTGGCTTGAGAAATAATTCCTTTGTTGTTTAAATTCTCTTCTTGTTGTTGTTTTTTGATTTTTTGTTGTTCTTTTTCGTAGGCTTTCTTGAAACCGTTTGCGCCCTCAATTTTTATTGAGCTGGGTTTTGCAACTTCTTTTGCGTTGGTAATAATTACAGAACGGATTTTCCCAAGTTTTTTTCCACCTCCATTGTTCTCCACTTGTCCTCTAAGCGATGTTGAAGAGAATAGTAATAGATATCCAGAAATGAGCAATAAGATAGCTTTCATAGGGTAGGTTTTAGAGACCAACACAAAGATAAGACCGATTCTGTAAGTTGTTGTTTAGAATTTGTTAAAATTAACTATTCTATGGCAAAATTAAAATAGGTTTTTGGAAACGGTTCCTTTGTTAAGGTGAAATGCCACCATTCATTTTCATAAGGCTGAAAGCCATGTTGGAGCATGACGGTTCTTAGAAGCATCCTATTTTCCTGTTGAACTTTGGTGATTTCTTTTGAAAAGGGATGAGATGCCTCTCCAAAAAAATCATAAGCACTTCCCATGTCTATTTCTTGGTTTGTTTTTACATAAACCAAGGTGAGATCTACGGTACTTCCTCGAGTATGTCCCGATTTTGAGGCAATATAGCCTTTTGCAAACAAATCACTTTTCGCAACCCTAGGGTAATATTCTTGCTTTCTGAGTGTATCGGTCACATCTTTGGCCCATTTCACAAAATGGTCAACGGCTTGCTGGGGGCGGTAGGCGTCAAAAATTTTGAGACTCAGGTTGTTTTTTAACAAGTGCTGTTGTATTTTTTTCAATGCAAGTGCTGTTTCTTTGGTAAGAATGACTCGGTCTTTGTGATATCCATCTATGGGCTGTCCTATAAAATTATTTGTATTTGCATAGCGCAATTCTTTTTGAATGGAGGCTTCAATATCAGATAGATATACAAATCCACTGGGTAAATTTTGGGCGCTAACGCCCAAAGCAATTAAAAATAGCAACCCAAAAGCGATACTTTTCATATTTCGAAAGTACAAAATTGTTTTTTTAACAAAAAAAGAAGTGCGTTAAAATGGTGCTGGCAATCAAAGGATGATTTTGCATGGAAGCAATGCAAGTAGCAGCGAAGAAAATGTGGATACTTTCTGTTAATTTCACTCCCAAGAAAGATAAAATAATAAAAGGAATTCTTAATTTTGCAGTCCTATGGAACAACTCTCATTAACCACTCCGGCACTATTATTTTCTGCAATCTCATTAATTATGTTGGCCTACACAAATCGTTTTTTGGCTTATGCTGCTGTAATTCGGAATTTGCATGGTCAGTATTTAGAACGAAAAGAAGCTTCGTTGTTGCGACAGATTAAAAATTTAAAATTGCGTTTAAACCTCACTCGCTGGATGCAAATTTTTGGCATTTCTAGTTTGTTGTGCTGTGTGTTGACTATGTTTTTAATTTATATAGGAAGCACTGCAATCGCTGTTTGGGTATTTGGTTTTGCCCTAGGACTCTTAATTCTTTCCTTAGCGCTTTTAATTCGTGAAATTCAGATTTCAACACAAGCCTTGCAGTACCATATTGGCGATATCGAAGAATATTTAAAAGATAAAAAGTAATCGCCGTTTTTTCATTAAACGACGATTGACCAAGTACACTACTAAAACCAAGAAGTAGTAATTCGTAAAAGTTTGCTTCTTAATTAGCTTCGCAATTTTTTTTTTTTAGCTATCAGAAATACTTCCGCCCGAAGAAGTTTTTTGGATTACTTTTTTAGGTGTTCCTGTATAATCAATATCACCACCACTAGATGCTCTTGCTTCAATTCTTTGAGACGCATGGATGTCTATATTTGCGCCACTGGACAACTTTACAATTGCATTTTTGCTTTTCAAATTGAATGCTTTTATTGAACTTCAGCTGCTCGCTTTTGTGTTCTCTATCTTCATTTATTGGAGTTTAAGGGGCATTATTTTATAAATTTTAGGGTAAAAGGATAGGCATAGTTTTCGCCTTCTTTTGCTTTTGAAGCAGCTATTATTACAAGTGCAATTCCAATTAAATAGACCATCCCTGCCAAGGTGCCAATATTTAAAAAACTGAAAACATTTTCTAGATTCAAACGGAAGGTCATTTCCTCAAAACCATTCAACCTAATTCGGTTTTTATAAAAATTTCCCACAGTATGGCCACCAATAAAAATACTGAGGAAACACACATACAACGTGTAGCTAATCGTAAAGTTTACCACTTCTTTGCCATGGGCATCTAAAAAAGGACTTCTTTCTTTAAATGTTTGCCATGCAATTAATGGCGTAATGATTAGGCCAAATGGAAAAATTAAGCCCGCTAATGCAGAAATGTGAATTAAAAAAGCATTGGTGTTGGTTCGGTTTCGTTTCATAAGCTGTACGTAATATGCTACTTTCTTATGCATATATGTTTTTAAGATAGTATTATGCAATACATAGTACTAAAATTAACAAAATTTAACATTTTTGAGTTTCTATTCTTGAAATAAAAAACTCGAAAAGTATTGTTAATACTCAATTTTTATGGTTTTTTTGAGTATCTTGTAAATCATGTATGTTTTTTTAAAATTTTAACTTTCAACGATTAAAAATGAAATTTACACCAGCAAAAGTCAATCTTTTCAACCTTTTAAAATTACCTTTAGCTTATTTCGGGGGTGTTCGAGTCCAGTCGATCACAAACAAAGAAGTCATTGTATCTATCAAACATGCTTGGAAGAATCAAAATCCGTTTAAAAGCATGTTCTGGGCAGCCCAAGGAATGGCTGCAGAAATGCCGACAGGAGTTTTGGTGATGAAGGCCATTAAAGATTCTGGACGAAATGTTTCCATGTTGGTAACACATCAAGAAGCTAATTTTTATAAAAAAGCGACGGGAAAAATTACATTTTCATGCACAGGTGGAGACGAGATAAGAGCTGCCATCAATCAATCCATAGAAACAGGAGAGGGGCAAACAGTTGTTTTGGTTTCCGAAGGAACGAATACCGATGGAATGGTTGTTTCGAAATTCCAATTCCATTGGAGTTTACGCGTTAAAAATTAAAAAATAGTTCATCTATTTTATCTTTTCAAAAATAAAATCAAGTTGAAAATTTTCATCAGAGATTTCTGCCCTCAATAGGGGGGCATCCATATAATATTTTATCTTTTTTGGAAACTCATTTTCAAGATTTTCACAAACAAAGGAGGTTGTAGTTTGGGCAGTAAATTGAAAAATTGTCGGAGTTTTATTGATTCCAGAAACCTCTAAAAACAGTCTATTGTTTTTTTCTAAAATACGCAATTGCTCAAAAAAGGTGGTGTCTTTTCCTTTTAAACTTAGTCCAAATCCTGTAAAATCTACTCGCCAATTCTCATAAGTTTTTATAGAATCAGCAGCATTTATACGAATCCATTTTCCAATTAAAAATGACGGTTTCTTGGGAATTGCTCTTTTAGTTTGACACGATAGGACTGTGAATAAACAACAAATCAAGTAGAAATATTTCATCGAATAAATTGATTGTTATTCAAAGATACTTAAAACGAATTATTTAACTTACCGATAAAAATTGTAAATTCGCAATCCAAGAAAAGCACTAGAAATGTTAGATAAAATAAGAATTGTAAAGCAACGTTATGATGAGGTTTCGGATTTAATCATTCAGCCAGAAATTATCATGAATCAAAAGCGGTATGCGCAATTGAGTAAAGAATACAAAGATTTAGGAGATGTTGTAAAAAAGGGGGAAGAATATCAAACGTTACTGGACAATATTGTGGAAGCTAAAGAAATTCTTTCAGATGGTTCTGATGCTGAAATGAATGAGATGGCCAAAATGGAAATCGAAGAGGCCAATGTACGCATTCCTCAGCTGGAAGAAGAGATTAAGTTTTTGTTAATTCCAAAAGATCCTGAAGATTCAAAAAATGCAGTAGTTGAACTGAGGGCTGGAACCGGAGGAGATGAAGCGAGTATATTTGCAGGAGATTTGTTTCGAATGTATTCAAAATATTGCGAAAGCAAAGGCTGGAAGGTTTCTACGGTAGATTATTCGGAAGGTACCAATGGAGGTTTTAAAGAAATTCAATTTGAAGTTAATGGCCCCGATGTATACGGAACCCTAAAGTTTGAAGCAGGAGTTCATCGTGTGCAACGAGTACCCCAAACAGAAACACAAGGACGTGTTCATACATCAGCAGCAACTTGTATGGTCTTTCCAGAGGCAGAAGAGTTTGATGTAGAAATTAACCCAAAAGATGTTAGAATTGATTTTTTCTGCTCTTCAGGTCCAGGAGGTCAATCCGTAAACACAACGTATTCAGCAGTGCGTCTAACACATATTCCAACCGGATTGGTGGCACAATGTCAAGATCAGAAAAGCCAGCATAAGAACAAAGAGAAAGCCTTTAAAGTATTGCGTTCTCGTTTGTATGATATGGAGTTGGCCAAGAAAAATGCAGAAGATGCGCTCAAGCGTGGGTCAATGGTTTCATCAGGTGATCGAAGTGCAAAGATTAGAACTTACAATTATTCACAAGGACGTGTTACCGATCATCGAATTGGTTTAACCTTGTATGATTTATCGAATATTGTCAACGGAGACATTCAGAAAATTATTGATGAATTGATGTTGGCAGAAAATACGGAGAAACTGAAACAACTAAGTGACGGTTTTTAACGTTCTTGTACAACTCTCAAAAAAAGCATAGGATACTCAAGTATCCTATTTTTTTTATTGGAAAAATATAGACGCCAAGTTCGCTTGGTTTTTAGAAGTTAATGTATTGTATTAGGAATTCCGTTGCTTGTTTATTTCGTCTTGGAGTTGTCTTCTCAATTTCTGTTCTCTTTCTAATGTTTTTTTACGAAATGCGGTAAATTCTTCTTCGATTTCCGTCAAATCATTTTGAGCATTTTTAGTGATGTGCTTGTTGTTATTGTATTTATAAATAAAGATACACAACCCTAAAAGAAGTAAAAGCATCATCAACCAGAGGACTAAATTATAATTGGTTTTTCGGATTGAAGTGCCAAAAAGCGTTATGTTGTTTTCTTTTAAAATTGATTCTTTAAGCGCAATTTGAGTCTTCTCGGCTTCCGCCTTTAAGTTTTTAAAATTTCCGATTTCAATTTTTAGAAGCGAATCCTTTTGAGCAAGTTGTTGTTTATAGTTTTTCACGCTATCCAAAGACTGCTGTTTTAGATCTTGTAGATAAATTTTCTTAATAATTTTATACCGATCGTAACTGTTTGAGATGGAATAAATCGAATCAAATAGCGTAGCTAGTGGCGTCGGTTTTTCAAAAGTATTTTGGGCATTTACAAGGCTACAAAAAAATAAAACTAAAAAGAATAGAACAGATTTCATTTGAATGATTTTGAAATATAAAGTTACTAAAAAAACCCAAACATTTGTTTGGGTTTTTTCTATATAAGCAAGTATTATTATTTATTTAATTTTCTCTACAACTGCCTTAAAAGCTTCTGGGTTGTTGACAGCTAAATCAGCTAAAACCTTTCGGTTTAATTCGATGTGATTCGCTTTCACTTTCCCCATAAACTGAGAATAAGACATTCCGTGTAAACGAGCTGCAGCGTTAATACGCACAATCCATAAAGAACGAAAGTTTCTCTTATTGTTTTTACGGTCACGGTATGCATAAAGCATTCCTTTTTCAACCGCATTTTTTGCTACTGTATAAACGTTTTTTCTACGTCCAAAGTAACCTTTTGCTGCCTTCAAGATTTTCTTTCTTCTATTTCTTGAGGCTACTGAATTTACTGATCTTGGCATAATTTCAATTGTTTTTTGTAGTTGGCGGTTTGTTTTCCAAACACTTTAATTGCCAAACTCCATGGTTAATGATTAAATTCCCTAATTAGCTAATTAAATAGCTAATTGTTGTTTGATGTTTGAAACATCTGACTTATGCACTAAAGTATCATGAGTCAATTTTAGCTTACGTTTTTTTGACTTCTTTGTTAAGATGTGACTCTTAAACGCGTGCTTTCTTTTAATTTTTCCAGAACCAGTAACTTTAAAACGTTTCTTGGCACTAGATTTGGTTTTCATTTTAGGCATTCTCCTTCGTTTTTATATCTTGCTTATAGATAGTTATTTTACTTTTTTGGGAGCGATAAACATAATCATACGCTTACCTTCTAATCTTGGTAATTGCTCCACTTTACCATATTCTTCTAGTTCCTGAGCTAGTTTTAATAAAAGAATTTGTCCTTGTTCTTTAAAGATGATAGATCTTCCTTTAAAGAAAACAAAAGCTTTTAATTTGGCCCCTTCTTGTAGAAACTTAATTGCATGTTTCTTCTTAAACTCATAATCATGCTCATCTGTTTGAGGTCCAAAACGAATTTCTTTTACAATCACCTTAGAGGCTTTTGATTTTAAAACCTTTTCGCGTTTCTTTTGCTCGTACATGAACTTTTTGTAATCGATAATTTTACAAACAGGGGGTACCGCTTTAGGTGAGATTTCAACCAAGTCTAGTTCTTGCTCTTTGGCAAGTTCTTTGGCTTTGTCTAATGAATAAACACCTACTTCTATATTTTCGCCAACTAAACGAACTTCATTAACGTACTTAATTTTGTCGTTGATTCTGTGTTGGTCTTCTTTGATTACTCGTAAAGGCCTTTTTGACCTTGATCTCCTGATTGCTATGACTTATAAATTTAAAATTAAACAGCAGTTGTTTTGCACAACCTTATTTGTATAAACTTTTGTAAAGTTAAATCTAAATTATTTAAAACTCAACGAAAGTCTTATTTACTTCTTTTTTTATTAGGGCAACAAATGCTTCAATCGTAAAAGTTCCCAGATCTCCTTCACCGTGTTTCCTGATGGAAACAGTGCCTTCTTGTTCTTCTTTTTCGCCAACGATCACCATAAAAGGAATCTTATTAACTTCTGCATCCCGAATCTTACGACCCGTTTTTTCATTTCGATTGTCTACGAGGGCGCGAATTTCGGAATTTTCTAACGATTCTAAAACTTTTTCCGAATATTTTTGATATTTATCACTGATTGGCAATAAGATAACTTGATCTGGAGTCAGCCAAAGTGGAAAGTTTCCGCCTGTATGCTCCAACAGTACTGCAATGAAGCGTTCCATAGAACCAAAAGGAGCTCTGTGAATCATTACGGGTCTGTGCAATTGATTGTCGGCACCTTTATAGGTCAAATCAAACCTTTCAGGCAAATTATAGTCCACTTGGATGGTTCCAAGTTGCCAACTTCTACCCAAAGCGTCCTTCACCATGAAGTCTAATTTTGGTCCGTAAAACGCCGCTTCACCTTCTTCAATTACAAAATCCAATCCTTTGTCCTTTGCAGCATTTATAATGGCATTCTCTGCAATTTCCCAGGTAGCAACAGCACCGATGTACTTGTCAGAATTTTTAGAATCTCTTACAGAAACCTGTGCCGTAAAGTCTTCAAAGCCCAAGGATTTAAAGACATACAATACCAAATCAATGACCTCTTTAAACTCTTGGTCCAACTGTTCAGGAGTACAAAAAATATGCGCATCATCTTGTGTAAACCCCCTTACTCGTGTTAATCCGTGTAATTCTCCACTTTGTTCGTATCGATATACCGTCCCAAATTCAGCAAAACGCTTTGGTAAATCCTTATAAGAGTACGGTTTGAAATTGTAAACCTCACAGTGATGTGGACAGTTCATAGGTTTCAATAAAAATTCCTCATCCATTTTCGGAGTCTTTATTGCCTGGAAACTATCTTCACCATACTTTTCATAATGCCCAGAAGTAACATAGAGTTCTTTCTGTCCAATATGAGGTGTCATAACCATTTCATAGCCCGCTTTCTTTTGTGCCTTCTTTAGGAAGTCTTCTAATCGAGAACGTAATGCAGCACCTTTTGGCAACCACAATGGCAAACCGGCACCCACTTTCTGAGAAAAAGTGAACAATTCCAATTCCTTTCCTAACTTTCTGTGATCACGTTGTTTCGCCGCTTCCAAGAGTTCTAGATACTCCGTAAGCATTTTTTGCTTTGGGAAAGAAATACCATAAACACGCGTCAATTGATTATTTTTTTCGTCACCACGCCAATAAGCACCAGCAACATTCATTATTTTTACAGCCTTGATAATCCCTGTATTTGGGATGTGTCCTCCTCTACACAAATCAGAAAAATTACTGTGGTCGCAAAAAGTAATATCACCATCTGTCAAGTTCTCAATAAGTTCAACCTTGTACTCATTTCCTTCACCTTTATATAAGGACAGTGCATCCGCTTTAGAAACCGATCGCATCGAAAACTCATGTTTTCCGCGTGCAATTTCCAAAAACCGCGTCTCTAGTTTTTTAAAGTCGTTTTCAGAAAGTACCGCATTGCTCAAGTCAACGTCATAATAAAACCCATTATCAATAGCAGGGCCAATGGTTAATTTAGCGGAAGGATGAAATGTTAAAATTGTTTCTGCCAAAACGTGGGCGGAAGAATGCCAAAAAGCCTTCTTACCACTTGCATCATTAAAGGTATACAATATTAAAGAACCATCACAGGTTAAAGCTGTACTGGTTTCAACTGTTGTACCATTAAAATTTGCAGAAATAACGTTTCTCGCAAATCCTTCGCTAATGCTTTTTGCAACATCCATGGGAGTGCTGTTTATTGCAAACTCCTTAACCGTTCCGTCAGGTAAAGTGATTTTAATCATTTAATATCTAAAATTTGAGTCCACAAAGATATTAGAAAACAATTTTTCACACAATATATATATGTACTTATTATAGAATCGTTTTTTTGGGCAATTCTTTGCAGCATAATACGGTCGGACTTTCTTACGTATTTTTGTTTCTGTCTCACTAAAGAGTCCTTATATAAGCAACAATCCCCGGTCCAAGCGTGTTTGCAAAGGATTAAAATTTGAAGTAACGAAGTGTTTTCTTGTCATGTTGCTAATAATTTAAAAAAAAACATTCATTTTTTTGTTGTTGTAAGTAATCTGTTATCAATGAATTATGCTTTGCGTTGAAAATAGTTTCAAAAGATTTGTATAAAGTAGTTGTGAGATTGAAAAGGTGTTGTATATTTGCACCCGCTAAGGGAAAAAAACAAGTTTCTTTTTCTAAGTTTATTAAAAGTTCATTGCATTAATTTTTGTGTTTTTTTTCTGAGAGTTTTGTGAAAGGCATTCGATTTCAAAGAAGAATTAAATTTTATCAAATAAATTAGAAGAAACACAGAAACAAGTAGTATGTTTGCAGTCCCATTTTTTGGGAGTAGTTAGATGTAGGATTTGGGTTTGAAAATAAATAAAAAAAAATAATTTTTTTTATTGTTGAATCAAAAATAAGTTTTAGATTTGCACCCGCTAATACAAATAGCACACACGATCACAGAAATTTTGGAACGGCTTAAGGCAACAGATTAGGAGTTGTTATAGAGGTAAAGTCGGTTAGTTCGATTCTAACATTTTAACAAAATAGGAGTTACATTTTATGTTTTAGTAGATGTATTGTAACTTATAAAGTTCATTGAAAATATTGAAATTGACAGCGTAAACAAAGAGTAGAATAACCGCATTATTCACGTAATGTAAAATTCTTTTGAAACTTATTCATTCATATTATAAAAGATATACAATGAAGAGTTTGATCCTGGCTCAGGATGAACGCTAGCGGCAGGCTTAACACATGCAAGTCGAGGGGTAACAGGGAAGCTTGCTTCCGCTGACGACCGGCGCACGGGTGCGTAACGCGTATAGAACCTACCTTTTACAGAGGGATAGCCTTTAGAAATGAAGATTAATACCTCATAGTATTATAGATTCGCATGAATTTATACTTAAAGATTTATCGGTAAAAGATGGCTATGCGTCCTATTAGCTAGATGGTAAGGTAACGGCTTACCATGGCGACGATAGGTAGGGGTCCTGAGAGGGAGATCCCCCACACTGGTACTGAGACACGGACCAGACTCCTACGGGAGGCAGCAGTGAGGAATATTGGGCAATGGAGGCAACTCTGACCCAGCCATGCCGCGTGCAGGAAGACTGCCCTATGGGTTGTAAACTGCTTTTATACAGGAAGAAACACTGCTACGTGTAGGAGCTTGACGGTACTGTAAGAATAAGGACCGGCTAACTCCGTGCCAGCAGCCGCGGTAATACGGAGGGTCCGAGCGTTATCCGGAATCATTGGGTTTAAAGGGTCCGCAGGCGGTCAATTAAGTCAGAGGTGAAATCCCATAGCTTAACTATGGAACTGCCTTTGATACTGGTTGACTTGAGTCATATGGAAGTAGATAGAATGTGTAGTGTAGCGGTGAAATGCATAGATATTACACAGAATACCGATTGCGAAGGCAGTCTACTACGTATGTACTGACGCTGAGGGACGAAAGCGTGGGGAGCGAACAGGATTAGATACCCTGGTAGTCCACGCCGTAAACGATGGATACTAGTTGTTGGGATTTATCTCAGTGACTAAGCGAAAGTGATAAGTATCCCACCTGGGGAGTACGGTCGCAAGACTGAAACTCAAAGGAATTGACGGGGGCCCGCACAAGCGGTGGAGCATGTGGTTTAATTCGATGATACGCGAGGAACCTTACCAGGGCTTAAATGTAGTCTGACAGCTTTAGAGATAGAGTTTTCTTCGGACAGATTACAAGGTGCTGCATGGTTGTCGTCAGCTCGTGCCGTGAGGTGTCAGGTTAAGTCCTATAACGAGCGCAACCCCTGTCGTTAGTTGCCAGCATGTCATGATGGGGACTCTAACGAGACTGCCGGTGCAAACCGCGAGGAAGGTGGGGATGACGTCAAATCATCACGGCCCTTACGTCCTGGGCCACACACGTGCTACAATGGCCGGTACAGAGAGCAGCCACGTCGCAAGGCGGAGCGAATCTATAAAACCGGTCACAGTTCGGATCGGAGTCTGCAACTCGACTCCGTGAAGCTGGAATCGCTAGTAATCGGATATCAGCCATGATCCGGTGAATACGTTCCCGGGCCTTGTACACACCGCCCGTCAAGCCATGGAAGCTGGGGGTGCCTGAAGTCGGTCACCGCAAGGAGCCGCCTAGGGTAAAACTGGTAACTAGGGCTAAGTCGTAACAAGGTAGCCGTACCGGAAGGTGCGGCTGGAACACCTCCTTTCTAGAGAAAGATGGTGAGTTACAAAAGGTATAATTTTACTCTTTGCTGTTAATTTTAAAAAACAAAATAATAATAAGCTATTCTAGTCTCGTAGCTCAGCTGGTTAGAGCGCTACACTGATAATGTAGAGGTCGGCAGTTCGAGTCTGCCCGGGACTACAAATATGCTTATATTGTTTTAAAAGGAAATTCTAGAAGTGGTTATTCACCCAAATTAGTCGGTCATCGACTGCAGACTAAGAACTGTGGACTGCCTACTATAGAAAAAGGGGGGATTAGCTCAGCTGGCTAGAGCGCTTGCCTTGCACGCAAGAGGTCATCGGTTCGACTCCGATATTCTCCACAAACGTTTATACTTTTGTATAAGCTGTAGCATCAGGGTTTTACTTTGTTGCGCACAAAGTTCATTGACATATTGGTAAAATGATATCGTAAGAATCAAAAAGATAGAAACCGTTTAGATTTATCTAAACAAAGAATATAGAATAAAAGAGTTCATTGCAGTATTTATACTGCAGCAAAAAGTACAATAAGTTAAGTAAGGGCGTATGGCGGATGCCTAGGCTCTCAGAGACGATGAAGGACGTGATAAGCTGCGAAAAGCTACGGGGAGGGGCACATACCTTATAATCCGTAGATCTCCGAATGGGGCAACCCGGCACAGTGAAGCTGTGTCACCACGTAAGTGGAGTAAACCCGGTGAACTGAAACATCTAAGTAACCGGAGGAAGAGAAAACAATAGTGATTCCGTTAGTAGTGGCGAGCGAACGCGGATTAGCCCAAACCAGTGTTGTTACGGCAATACTGGGGTTGTAGGACCACAATATTTGATGCTAATTGAATTAGAACTGTTTGGAAAGACAGACCAAAGAGGGTGATAGTCCCGTATAAGTAAGAGCAGTTATTGATAGTGGTATCCTGAGTAGTGCGGGACACGAGTAATCCTGTATGAATCCACCGGGACCATCCGGTAAGGCTAAATACTCCTGAGAGACCGATAGTGAACTAGTACCGTGAGGGAAAGGTGAAAAGAACCCTAAGTAAGGGAGTGAAAGAGATCCTGAAACCGTACGCCTACAAGCGGTCGGAGCCACGTTTTGCGTGGTGACGGCGTGCCTTTTGCATAATGAGCCTACGAGTTACTGTTTCTAGCAAGGTTAAGTATTTAAGATACGGAGCCGTAGCGAAAGCGAGTCTGAATAGGGCGATTTAGTTAGTAGTAGTAGACGCGAAACCGAGTGATCTACCCATGGGCAGGTTGAAGCTGTAGTAACATACAGTGGAGGACCGAACCAGTTGACGTTGAAAAGTCTTTGGATGACCTGTGGGTAGGGGTGAAAGGCCAATCAAACTCGGAAATAGCTCGTACTCCCCGAAATGCATTTAGGTGCAGCGTTGAGTAAAAGTTTTATAGAGGTAGAGCTACTGATTGGATGCGGGGGCTTCACCGCCTACCAATTCCTGACAAACTCCGAATGCTATAAAATGTTTCTCAGCAGTGAGGGCATGGGTGCTAAGGTCCATGTCCGAGAGGGAAAGAACCCAGACCATCAGCTAAGGTCCCCAAATATATGTTAAGTTGAAAAAACGAGGTTTGTCTGCCCAGACAGCTAGGATGTTGGCTTGGAAGCAGCCATTCATTTAAAGAGTGCGTAACAGCTCACTAGTCGAGCGGACGAGCATGGATAATAATCGGGCATAAACATATTACCGAAGCTATGGATTTGTATTATATACAAGTGGTAGGGGAGCATTGTAATCTGCGTAGAAGGTGTACTGTGAGGTATGCTGGAGTGATTACAAAAGAAAATGTAGGCATAAGTAACGATAATGCGGGCGAGAAACCCGCACGCCGAAAGACTAAGGTTTCCTCAGCGATGCTAATCAGCTGAGGGTTAGTCGGGGCCTAAGGCGAATCCGAATGGAGTAGTCGATGGACAACAGGTTAATATTCCTGTACTTCTTATAATTGCGATGGGGTGACGGAGTAATGAAAGCACCGCGAACTGACGGAATAGTTCGTTGAAATGAGTAGCTATTGGACCTGTAGGTAAATCCGCAGGACTAGGTGAATCATGATAGTACCACAAGGCTTCGGCTGCGTGGATAGTGTGCCTAAGGGCTTCCAAGAAAAACCTCTAAGCATCAGATTATAAGAACCCGTACCGTAAACCGACACAGGTAGTTGGGATGAGAATTCTAAGGCGCTCGAGAGATTCATGGCTAAGGAACTAGGCAAAATAGACCCGTAACTTCGGGAGAAGGGTCGCCACGCCTTTGGCGTGGCCGCAGTGAAAAGGTCCAGGCGACTGTTTATCAAAAACACAGGGCTTTGCTAAATTGAAAGATGATGTATAAGGCCTGACACCTGCCCGGTGCTGGAAGGTTAAATGGAGGGGTTAGCTTCGGCGAAGCTCTGAAATGAAGCCCCAGTAAACGGCGGCCGTAACTATAACGGTCCTAAGGTAGCGAAATTCCTTGTCGGGTAAGTTCCGACCTGCACGAATGGTGCAACGATCTGGACACTGTCTCAGCC
>JAHEET010000007.1 GCA_024640565.1 Flavobacteriaceae bacterium | reverse complement strand
CATTACTTATAAGCTTAACAATAGGCAAAACTAAACATCCAGAAACACCAAGGATCAAAAGCGTATCAGAGTTTTTTATAGATTGAAATATTGAAATAATATCGTAGGGTATACTTTGTATGCCGTTTGCTTTTAAATTTATATATTTTAGTTTGGCATTATTATGCTGCTTCAATTTTGAAGTAATAATATTACTACTACAAAAAACTGTCATATCAAACTTAATACCTATTTTTTTTGTTAAATACTCAGCTAAAGTTTCAAAACCTCCATATTTGGCTGGTATACCAACTGTCCCTATTATACTAACTTTCATTTTGTAGATAGATATTTTGTTATTTTATCATAAGAATTATCATCAATAAATTTCTTGTAATAATCTAAAGAATTAAAACTCATCTTAATTAAATCATCTCTCCTATAAACAAAATCTTTTATTAATTGCTTTATTGATGAGATATTTTCAACATCATTTAAAAGGTATCCATTTTCAGAGTTATTTATTAACTCTTTAGGACCTCCAAAATTAGGAGCAATTACTGGAGTACCATAAGAAAAAGATTCTAATATTGTTAAACCAAATGTTTCAATCCATTGTGAGGGTTTAGTTAAAACGAGAGTTATTAATGCTTCTTGATAGAAAGTAGACAAATCTTTTTGAATAGAGAAAATTTTTAAATTATCTGTGATTTTAAAATTATTGCTTTTTAAAAATGATTCAATCTCATCATGAGTTGAACTAAGCACTAATTGAAAACTTAATTTTTCTGAACTTTTAGCTAAATTGATAAAAGTATCAACACCTTTAAACTTCTTAAGGCTAGAAATCATTAAAATGTTTTTTTTCTTTGTTAAATCAATATCTGTATGTTTATAACTATTAAATATTGTATTGTAAACTACAAAAGATTTTTTCACGTTACAAGTTACAGATTCTAAATATTTAGAAACAAAAATAGAATCTTGATTGTAACGCTTATATACTTTTTTAATCAATTTATAGAGAGGTTTATTTAAATTCATATCCTCGTGAATATGATTTACTATTTTTCGATGGGAAACTCGAGAAGCTAAATAAGCAGAAAAAGGTAAAATAGTGTTTAAATAAATGATATCATTTTTATTTGTTTTAAAAAGAATAAAAAAAAATATTTGAAACTGAGCTAGTAAAAAATAGAGTAAAGAAAATATCGTAACATCATGCCATTTGTATAGTAAACTATACTTACTAATTTTATTGGAGTCAATTTGACTTAAAAACCCATCAGTTTTACTAGTTAAAAGCAGACAATTAAATTCACCTGAATTAACAACATTTAATATTACATCTCTTAAAACCTTAGGACTACCTGTATAGTTATTTAACAAGTGAATAAATATAACTTTTTTCAAAATTTTTTATATTGATTTTATAAGTTTAGCAGGAACACCTCCAATCAGAGAGTTATTTGGAAACGACTTATTTACTACAGCTCCTGCAGCAACAATACAATTATCACCAATTTTTACTCCATCAAGAAATGTTACTTTTGCACCTATCCAACAATTTTCTCCGATACAAATACCTTTTCTTGTAGTTTCTTGTAACCTTATTGGCTTATCTTTTAGATTAAAAGTATGGTTTTCTGGATGAATGCTCAAATATTGACCTGTTATCGTATCCTTTCCTATCATTACAGGTCCTGCACCACCAATATAACTATATTCACCAATTCCAACGTTTTCATCAATAAATATTGAATGACCTGTTTTATTAAAAGTCATGGAGGTGATCAAGCTAGAAAATGAACCAATACTTACATTATTCTTTAATGTAATTCCGTTTTTACCAAGTCCACTTAATGAACAATACCGCCCAATTCTTACATTTTTCTCTATGATTATATTTCTTCTAAATAAAAATCTACAACCCTTATCTAGAAACAATAACTTATTTTTTTTTAATCCAAAAATACTTTTACCACGAATTAGTCTCATTAGATTGTTTAAAGTCAACACAAAAATATCTGAAGATTTTATATTAGCATCAAACTTAAAAGGTGATTTATTTTTTTTTGATATAATTTTTTCTACTATTGACTTCATATTAAATCAAAAATTTACTTTTTGTTTATTGATTAAAAATATTTAAAATTTGTTGAATTTTTCGAAATTACATAAAACTAATCAATTTAACAGTAATGTTGATGAAATGCTGATTTAATTTAAATTTATAAAAGAAGTTTTTTAAATATTCTATTTTATTTTCCATTTTAACTTTATAAGAAATAAAACCCCTACTAGAAATAAAAGATTAGCTTTGAAAGGTCTTATTTTTGCAGTATTTAATTGAGCTCTTCTTCGTTCTATTAAAGAATCAAAAGATAAACTCATTCCATCCGCTAACATATTCAAGGTTATTTTATTAATAAAAAAAGTATTAAGTTTTTCTTTTTTTCTTAATAAGAGTTCATAGTCACCCACAATTTTATAGTTAATATCATAACTTCCAATTTCATGAAACAATCTTTTATTATGTAATGAACCTACATGCGCTGTTGTCATTTTATATTTAAATCTATCCCATTTCCAAGTTTCCCCTAAAACTTTCAAAATCTTACCGTTATTATTTATATAATTTACTTTTGAGGATATATAGTCTGTATTTAGTGGACATTTTTTTAATGAATTTAAATAAATTTCTACATAATCTTTATTTAAAATATCATCTGCTCCTACAAAAGCTAACCAGTTTCCATTAGCAATCTTTATACCTTTGTTCCATGCATCATAAATGCCTTTATCTTTTTCGGAAATATATTTGGTAATCAGTGAACTATTAGACTCAATAATATCAACTGTTTTATCAGAAGATTTACCATCTATAATTATAAGCTCAAAATCCTTAACTGTCTGGTTATTTAAACTGTCTATAAATTTCTTCAAATATGATTCAGCATTATAGGTTGCACAAATAATTGAAATTGATTTATTTTTATTCAAAGTCATGTTTCAATTTTAAAGTTTTATTAAGACCAATAATTACATAAGCCAAGAACACAAAAGAGGTTATTTCTATACTATGAATTATTGGAAGAAAAAAATATATAGGAAAAATAGAAATTAAAAAAAATAGTTGATTCCTGTCTAAAAAAGATGATCTTAGTAGTGTGAATAATGAGATTAAATAGACAAAAGCTAATGTTAAACCCATATCATACAAAATAATAAAAAAAGAACTCTCCACATTTTTATATTTATCTGTAAATAATTTACCTCTTGGTCCAACTGTTCCTTTCTCATAGCCAACAAAAGAATATTCTTTAAAGTTATCTATTGCATTTACTAAAGACTCATAATGCCCTTCTGTAGAACCATCATCATTATTAATTAAATTTTCAGTATAATCTACAAATCTACCATCAAGAAGTGTTGTATCTATTTTTACAAAAAGAAAACCCACTAAAATAATTATTGGAACAAGTTTAATTAGGTTAGAAAATTTCCTAAAGTTTATAATTAATATATATATTATTAGAACTAATAATGCACTTTTAGAAAACGTTGAAAGTAATCCTATAAAAAATAATGTTAGATACCCAAGATTTTTCTTTTTTGATTTTCTTGGAAAATTTAAACTAAGAATTATTAAAGAGGAATAAAATAGCCCTAACTGATTGGGTCCTCCAATTGGAAATCCAGCTCTATAAATGTACTTACCTGCTCCTAAAAACCAATGAAAATTAATTTCTTTAGAAGCATGCATAATACTTAAAAGGTTAGAATTGGTATAAAACAAAAATAACGAACATATAGAAACAGTAGAGCTTAAAGCTCCTATTATCAGTATTGTTCTAATAAACTTATTTAAATCAATATAATATTTTAGATACTGTGCTAAATAAAAAACTAAGAAAACTTCAATATAAATTCTAATAAAATATAAACCATGTCCCAACTTACCCTGAAAAATCGATATTATCAGGTAAAAAACAATGAACATTGTTATAGTTAAATAAAAAAAAGATATAACTTTATTAGTTAACGCTTTTTTCTTAGTAACAAAAAGTATTAAAATTAAAATCAATAATCTAATAAGAGTAAACAAATTAGGTAAAGAAATTATTTTTCCAAGATTATTTAATAACGCACCAAATATTAGAAAAAAAACAAAAAGTGGCCAAAGCTGGTTTAATAGTTTTGATCTCGATAAAATAAATTTTACTGACATTAAAGGTAAAATGAAATTAATTCAGAACTAATTTTGCAATATTGCTACATGAATTATTATCTATTTTTTTATGATATAATAATAAGTCTGGCCCATATTCAAATTTAGGATTTTCTTTTTCTAATTTAATCCAATTAAATAAATCTTTTTCACTGAAACAAATACCTCCTATTTTGTGGTCTTTTGGAGAAAAATAAAGCTCATTATCTTCCTCTTTATAATTATCATATAAGTAGAATGCTATTGGTCTTTTAAGAAATAAATAATCAATATAACAGCTTGAATAATCTGTGATTAGCATATCTGAAATAAATAATAATTCTTGTGGTTCACAGTTAACAAAAGTCATATCTCTAAAAACATCTTCATCAAAATTAATATCATCTCTAACCATTTTATTAATCATATTTGGATGAAACTTCCAAATTATTTTGATTTTATTTTTTTTAAAGTAGGAAGTTGCATTAAGGTTTTCAATAAAAATCTTAGGGTTCATTAGTCCACTTCCATAGCCTCTATGTGTAGGCATATATGTAATAACAGTATCCTCAGTACTAAAACCGTATTTCGTTCTAATTTTCAACGAATCCCATTCAAAAAAAGCATCTGTTCTAGCTTGGCCTGTGACATAAACATTATTTGATTTAAATGCAGATTGTAAAATATTTTTAAAAAAAGAGGAAGTTGCTGGTATTAAGTCAACATCAGAATGTTGAAAACCAACCACAAACTTATCCCATATTTTACTTTTAATATTTCTATTTTTCGGTAAATGTGGTTTATGATCAAATACTATTTTCTTCATTGGCATTCCATGCCACAAATTCACTATTTTTCGATTTAATTTTGGGTAAACAAATAACAAATCATCTCTACTAGTAGAAAAAACAACAACGTCTGCGATTAAACAATAGAAAATACCTTTTAATGAAACATTATGGACAACTGGTATGTTTTTGTGTTTTAACTCTTTATACAATCGCTTTGATCTTGTTATCCATATTGATTTAATATTTGTGTTATTTTTTCTTATATGATTAAAAAAATATTTTGAGTTATCTGAAAATCTTTCACCGTGGCTTGACCCATAAATCCAAAGTTTCTTTTTTGTTTTAAAAAATTTAGAAAGCAAATATGATATTATACCAATAATTAAAATAAGAAATTTCTTCATTTTTAATTTAACTTCTTTATTATTTCATTATACAGCCTTTCAGAATTATTTCCATCTTTATTTAAATGATATTTAGAGGAAATATTTTCTAAATTTTTAATTTCTCTTTTATTCTGGATTAATAATAAAAGTTCTGTCCAAGATTTAACCACTGGTAAATCTATACTTAAATAATCATAAACAAAATCTCCGTTAGAAGAAATATAACTTTCTCTATCTGGAACTAAAAGATAAATTGGTTTAACTAAAACTAAAAAATCAAAAACAATACTAGAATAATCTGAAACTAAAAAATCAAAACATTCTAAGATTTCATAAATATCATTGTTAATTTCTTCGTTACTAATTATTCTTATTAATTCAGAATCAAATGTATCCTTTATTTTAAAATAATCAAACGGATGCACTTTTAGATACAAAATTGATTTACTCTCTATAAGTTGGTATTCAATCTTACTTTTATTTTTAACTAAAAATGAAATTATATCAAACTCTCCTTTTCTCCTATACGTTGGCATATATACACCAACTTGATAACCTTCTCTCTTAAAACTAATGATTTCTTTACAAATTAAATTGTTGTTAACTGTTTTAAAGAGACCATCTAACCTTGGAAAACCAACATTATATAATGGAGATCTATTTCCAAAAACTTTTCTAAATAATTCTTTAACATGGGAAGAACTACTACAAATAATTAAACTCCTATCAAATAAAAGTTCTTTTTTTAAAAAAGGAAAAAAAAACATCATTTTCAATAGTATTTTTCTCTTTTTTATGGCATGCTCTTTTTTATCTGATAACAAAACTGGTTTCATTGGAATTCCATGCCAAGTCTGTACAATTTTCATCCTTGCACACGCATATCTATTTAAATCTACCAAACCATGAGATACAACTCCAACTGAGGCTCTTGAAGAGTACCAAATACCCAAAAAACTATAAGTGTGAAAGGCTAACAAACCTTTAGCATTTAATTTACTTATAAGGTTTTTATTTTTGGACAGCCAAATAGGTTTGATATCTTTTTCTATATTAACGTAATTATAAAAATATTTTGGATTATCAGCAAATTGTTGACCTCCCCAAGATCCAAAAACCCATATTTTTTTAGATTTAGGGATTAAAAAGCTAAAAAAATAAAGTATGTTCCCTAACAAATATTTAAAAAACATCTAAGTACTTTTTTTTTAATAAATATTTTTCTAAAATAATATGAAACACAAATAAAAGCATCAACAAAACTATTTTAATTCCAAAGATAGTTGGTGAAAAAATTAGTGCATCAGGTAATAATTTAATAGCAGCAAAAAAGATTACATAACTTATGAGTATATATATATTTGAAGACCTAAGAACTTTGATTTTTAGCGTTTTATTTCCATAAAAAAAAGATAGCATCATGGCAAATGCAAAAGAAAGTAAAGTAATGTAAGAGACGGAATAAATATTAATGTAATTTAATGAAAACAGATATAATAAAACATTGAAAGCAACAGTAGAAATAGCTATAATTCTATATTGTATAATTTTTCCAGAAAGATAAATACCTGCAGCAAATATAAAATAGTAACCTAGAAGAAAGTGAGATAAAGAAAAAGGTAATATATGCTTGATTGAAGGTAGATACTCTTTATTTTCTATTAATAAAAAAAAGTCTTTTGCAACAAATTCTAAAGTCAAACAAAAGAACAAACCTACCCAAGTAAAAATTCTAAAGACACTATTTAAAGTATTTGTAAAGCCCTCTTTTTTTACATTAGCAGAAACAAAAGGTAACCAAGCTAAATTAAAAGGAGCTACAAGTAAGGCTCCTACAAAAAGAGATAACCTTGTAGCCATTCCTAACAAACCTATATCTTCGAAAGTACCATTAGATTTTAAAACAAATCTTGTTAAGCTTAAAATAATAATAAAACAAAGTGAATTTAATAGGATTGAAAATCCAAAATTAAACATCTTTTTAAATAGAGTAGGTGAATAAGAAAAAAGGATGTATTTCTTAACTAAAAAAGCACCACTAATAAAGGCTATTAAAGCTGCTAAAGTATGTGCCAATAATATAGATTTATAACTCAAACTTGTATAAAGAACAAAAACATATGAAATACCTATAAATAAAAGTGTATATATGGTGCTTACAAAAATATAGCTTTTAGGCATTTTTCGTTGTCTTAAAACACCTAAAGGAATCGTTAAAAAAGCACCAAACGCTGAAATTAAGTGAACATACAACAAGTCTTCAGCATAGCCATAAATACTAGGAAAGAGAAAAATTAGACCAAAAATAGTTAATGTTCCTATTCCAACTATAAGCAAAACAACTAAAAACCCATTAAACGGACTTTTATCTAATTTTTGATTATAATCTGAATATTTAAAAATTGAGGTTAATATTCCATATCCATACAGAATAATTAGAATATTTTTAATACTTAAAAAATAATCTAATCTTCCAAATTCATCCGTTTTTAAGTAAAATATAATTAAAGGGAGAATTAAGATTTGAGTTGCTTTTAACAAGAAGCTACCTATACCATATATTGCCGTATCACCAAGTAGTTCTTTTAATTGTGACATAAATATTATTTATCTCTAAGATTAACTAATGTTTTGTTAATTAAAGTTGATGACACCCCTTTAGTATATGGAAAGTAGATGATTTTCACCCCTACAGATTTAAATTTTTCATCTAAATCTTTCCATTTTTCAGTTTCAAACCAGTCATCTCCAACAAACATAACATCAAACTTTAATCTTTCCCACATTTTAAATTTATCCATATCATTTTGAGGTACTACCGCATCAACATATCTAATATTTCTTACAATCTCCATTCTTTCATTATGTGGTATTACAGATTTTTTATTCTTGTAAGACACAAGTTCATCACTGGTAACACCCACGATTAATTTATCACACAAACCTTTTGCGTTTTTTAATAAATTTAAATGACCAACATGAAATAAGTCATAAACACCTGAAGTATAGCCTGTCATTATTTTTTCATCTCCTCTTTTGTACATATCTTAAATATTTTTTACCACTCCCATTCTTTGGTGAAGTATTGTTTTCTAAAAATTTCAATATTAATAAACATCCACAACACTTGACCTGCTCTGGATTCTTTTTTACTTTTCTCTAATAAGTTATCTAAAGTACCTTCTTTTAACCAGAATACATTAGTTAATAGTTCCTTTGCCATTTCTTCAAGGTTATTAAACCATTTTGTTAATGGTACTGGAAAACCAACTTTCTTCCTATCAACAATAGATTTTGGAATATGGTTATAAGCAACTTCTCTTAACAAGTGTTTTGGTGTATCTAATGTCTCACTATATTCTGATGACTTCATTTTCATAGCTCTTGTTTTGTATTCTTTAGATTTCCATTTTAATTTTAAATTATATGGAATTTTAGAATAAACAAATTCAATTAATTTATGATCTAAAAATGGCACACGAGCTTCGACTGATGTTTGCATTGTAGTCATATCAACTCTCTGTAAAAGTCCTTTTACATGAAATTTATGAAAAAATCTAAACACATTCTCTTCATTAGATTTATTAGAAAAATCTTTTATTATTTTATTATCAAATTCTTTTCTATATTCTTTAGAAGTTGTTAAAAAATTATCCCGCATTTCTCTTGAGACGTACTCATAATCATTGATTAAATATTCATAAAAAGTTAAATTAGTGTCTTCATTTTTATAATCAAAAGGAGATCTAAATATCCTTCCATATCCACCCATTAGCTCATCAGCACCTTCTCCAGATAAAACAACAGTAATTTTTTCTTTTAACTTTTTTGACATAACCGCTAAAGGTATTTCATTAGGAACACCAAGAGGCCCATCTTTGAATCCTATTAACCTTTCCCAATTATCAACATAATCGTCCTTAGTCATCATTATTTCATGATGTATTGTATCGTATTGTTCTGCAATAATTTTTGAATATTCAAACTCATTAAGTTCAGGAAATCCTATAGTATATGTATTAATCGCTTCTTTTTTACTTTTGGCTGTTATTGCTGTTATAAGACTAGAGTCAACACCTCCACTAAGATAGGTTCCTAGAGGTACATCAGATATTAATCTATATTTAATTGATTTTATCAATTCTTTTTCAAATTTTTGTTTTAATTCTTCTTCATTAAAAGATTGATCTGTATTAAAGTTTTTAGGTATGTCCCAATATTTCTGTTGAATTAAATCCAAAGAATAGTCTATTTTCAAATATGTCCCTGCTTCTAATTGATAAATATTCTCAAAAAAAGTATATGGAGCTCTTACATATCTATTTCCAAGATATTCATCTACAGCCAATTCATTAAATTTTGCACAAACTAAACCACTCGATAATATCCCTTTTATTTCAGAGGAAAACACAATTTTATCTTTATCTCTATAATAATATAAAGGCTTTATTCCTAACCTATCTCTTACTAAATATAACTTCTTTGAAAGAGAATTATACAAAGCTATAGCAAACATACCGTTTGCTTTATTAATAAACCAATCAAAACCTTTTTCTTCAACAGCTGCTATTATAACTTCAGAATCTGAAGAAGTTGAAAAAATATAACTTAATTCTTCTTTAATTTCTTTAAAATTATATATTTCTCCATTAAAAACTAAATGCCAGGTATTAGATTTTGAATGCATAGGTTGATTTGCACTATCGCTAGTGTCTATTATAGATAGTCTTCTATGACCAATTGCTAAATTATTATCAATAAAAAAATCACCAGCATCAGGCCCTCTATGAATAATAGATGAATTCATAGTAATAATTCTTTTTTCTAAATTAGATATTGTTTTATTTGAAAATATTCCTGTTATTCCACACATAAAAAAAATAAATTATATTATATAGTTTTAAATTATTCAGCTTGTTTTAAAATTTCGTGTCCTGATTTTAACAAAACAACATCTTTTTTCATTAATGAAACATCACACTTCATCATGTCTTTTACTAATGAAGCCAGATCATGTTCTGGGACCCAACCTAATTTATTTTTAGCTTTTGAGGGATCTCCAATCAATAAGTCGACTTCTGTTGGGCGAAAATAAGATGAGTCTATTGATAAAACTTCTTTACCAATCTCAAGTTGAAACTCACTATCGTTACATGACTTTACATAAGCTTTTTCTTCAACTCCTATACCTTTAAACTCTAGCTCGATTCCAACTTCACCAAAAGCCATTCTGACAAAATCCCTAACTGTAGTTGTTACACCTGTAGCAATCACCCAATCTTCAGCTTTATCTGCCTGTAAAATCATCCACATCATCCGAACATAATCTTTTGCATGCCCCCAGTCTCTTTTTGCCTCTAAATTCCCTAAATAAAACTTATCCTGAAGTCCTAATGCTATTTTAGCAACAGCTCTGGTAATTTTTCTTGTTACAAAAGTCTCACCTCTTCTAGGGCTTTCATGGTTAAATAAAATTCCATTACACGCAAACATATCATAAGCTTCACGATAATTTTTTGTGATCCAAAAGCCGTAAATTTTAGCAACACCATATGGAGATCGAGGGTATAAAGGAGAGTTTTCATCATAAAAACCTCTTTCATTCTTATTCTCTGGTAACCCACCGAATAATTCTGATGTAGATGCTTGGTAAATTCTAGTTTTTTTTTCTAACCCAAGAATTCTAACAGCCTCTAATATTCGTAAAGTACCTAAACCATCAACATTACCAACATACTCTGGCATATCAAATGATACTTTTACATGAGACATTGCCCCTAAATTGTAAATTTCATCAGGTTGGCATTCTTGTATGATTCGGGTTAAATTCATAGAATCTGTTAAATCACCATAATGTAATTTTAATCTTTGATCAGGATCGTGAGGATCTTGATATAAGTGGTCTATTCTGTCAGTATTAAACAAAGAAGCTCTTCTTTTTATACCATGAACCATGTATCCTTTTTCTAATAATAGTTCAGCTAAATAAGAACCATCTTGTCCCGTAATTCCTGTTATTAAAGCTACTTTCATTTTTTTAATTTGATTTCTTTAATTGTTTCTATATTCTCTAAAAACCATTGGTAGGTTTTTCTAATACCGTCTTCTAATTCTGTTGTATAGTGCCAACCTATTTCTTTCATTTTGGAAACATCCATGAGTTTTCTTGGCGTACCGTCTGGTTTACTAGCATCCCAAAGAATATTTCCTTGGTGCCCTATTACATTTTGTATAGTCTCTGCCAATTCTTTAATGGTAATGTCTTTTCCTGTACCGACATTATATAAATATTCTGGCAAATTATTTTCTAAGGCAAACACCACTGCTTCTGCCATATCATCTACAAACAAAAACTCTCTCATTGGAGTTCCACTTCCCCATAGCGTTACCTCTGAATGCTTATTTATTTTAGCCTCATGAAATTTTCGCAACATCGCTGGCAATACATGCGAGGATTTCAGGTTAAAATTATCAAAAGAACCGTACAAGTTGGTAGGCATTAAACTCACATACTCTTTGTTATATTGTTTGCGTATCGCTTGGCATGCTTTTACTCCAGTGATTTTTGCAATGGCATACCACTCATTGGTAGGTTCTAAAGAACCTGTAAGTAGGTATTCTTCTTTTAGGGGCTGCTGAGCAAACTTTGGATAAATACAAGAGCTACCTAGAAAAATAAATTTTTCAATACCCCCCTTATGAGCACCATTAATTAGATTATTTTGAATCTGCATATTCTCCATTAAAAATTGATATGGAAAATCGTTGTTTGCTAAAATACCTCCAACTTTTGCTGCAGCATCAATAACTACTTCTGGCTTTTCTTGATTGTAAAAATCAGTAACTGCCTGTTGATTTCTGAGATCAAGCTCAGCGCTAGTTTTTCCAATCAAATTAGTATACCCTTTAGACTCTAAAGCTCTCCAAACTGCAGACCCCACCATACCTCTGTGGCCAGCAATGTAGATTTTTGATGACTTATTCATACCTTATTTATCTTCTGCAGTTTTTACTTGTTTTCTAAGTCCACTCGAGGAAAACCTATGATCTCTAGTATTGTAATAAATTTCAATTCCTTTTTCTTCACAATACTCTCTTCCAGTAAAGTTTTTATCTTGGTATTCATCTCCAATGATGCGAACATCAATTTTAAAAGAGCGTAAAATATCCTCTAAATCTTGTTCAGATACATAAGGCACAATCTCATTCACATGCTTGTTTCCTTGAAGCTGAATATAACGTTCAATAATGGACTGTGAAGGACTATTTTTTTCAGGACGATCCAAAGAAGGATCTAACTGTAAGCCCACAATTAAATAATCACACTGTCTTTTAGCTTCCTCCAACATTTTTACATGCCCGGCATGCAATAGATCAAAGGTTGAAAAGGTGATTCCTACTTTCATATTTCTATTTTCTCTCGACTACCACCGGTAGTCACTTATTTTATTCTTTATCAATTAACCCTCTATAATAAAGCGACATCGCCTCTTGTTAGAGTGTTTTTTTTACTTTAAAGCTTTATACTTTTTAAGCAGACTCTTTGTTTTGGATTTCTTTTATAATATCCTGAACTGGCTCTTTGGCAAGGATAAAACCAATGCTTAATACTACACCTAAAAATAAATAGATCACCAATATTAAACTTCGTTTGGGACCTGATTTCTCGTTCGGAAAAACAACGGGTTTTATAATCGAAAACACAGGGGTGTCTTTGGTTACCTGAAGCTTTACCTGTTCTAGTTGAGCAACGATGTTATCAAATACCGAAGAGGCTGTTGATAATTCAGACTCTAGGCGGGTTTGTTTGTCTGAGAAGCTACTTCGCGAGATGTTCAAATTTCGATCTTTAAAATTTGACAAACGGTCTTGGGCCTGGTTCAAGAGTTTTTTCTTCTCAGCATACTGAGTTTCTAAATAGTCTAAAAGCTCTAGGCTAGACTTGGTTTTAATGGCTATGATTTGATTCTGAAGTATTAATTCTCCGTTTTTAGCAACCTGAGCTGCGATCTGTGGATGGTCACTTACAGAGATCATTTCAATAAAACCATCCCTGTCGTTAATCGATAAGGTTAAAATTTCATCAATAGATTTAAAAAACTCAAAATCATCCTCTGATATTTTTGAAATCCCATCGATAGTTTCCAATGTATTCCCTGTTTGCTCAGATTTAAAAAATCCTATAATTTTGGAGGGTAAGCCAATGGTGTACTCCTTAATAGTCCCTAAAAAAGAGGTTTTTTTTTGTTGTTGAACAAAATATTCTCTGAGCGATGTTACCCCATCGATATTTTTTAAAGGAGAGGCTAATAATTCGTTTTTAAAGGTAGCACTCTCCAAAACCTTACCATAAAGCATGGGGGAGAGTTCAGAGCTAGCCTCTGACATGGAACCTAAGTTAATTCCTGCTAGTGAGGCCAAGCCTTTTAACCCTCCACTACCAGATGCCTTATTACTATAATTTGGCGTAAACATAGAAGAGGCTGTATACTGGTTCGAAGTAGAAATCGCTACCAAAAACCCTAACACACCAAATACTAGAATGGATTTAAAAATAAGTTTTTTACTTTTCCAAACTTTAGCAATCAATGCTACGATATCGATTTGATCTTCCGATTCCAAATGCATGTTTTTATTTGAAGATTCCATATTCTTAAAGTCTTGTAATTAGTAATACGCTTGTTAAAGCACCTGTTAGAATAGAAAAAACATTCGTAAACTTGTCGATAGATTCTCTAAACTTTTCTGAGCGTTGAGTTTTATCTTTTTGAATTAATATAATGTTAGATCCAGGATAGATTTTGGGGTTTTTAAAAAGTGAAATATTCTCTGTCTTACCATTTGCATGCACCACATACATTTGTTCGATGCCAACTTTCTTTTTTCCTCCGGATGCTTTGATGTAATATTTTGCTTTTTTCCCTGGCTCCCAGTTAAAAGCCATCGGCATTGCAACCGCACCAGATGTGGTTACTGGTGTCATTTTACTTCCAACAAATAGAACATCACCATCTTGCAGATTTGTATTAATATCTGATAGGTTTTTGTTAAAATTGACATATAATTTTAAACTATCTCTCTCTACATATGAGCTCTCTATGTTTGAATTATTTGTAAGTCCCCCTACAGATTCTATCAACGAACCAATGGTTATTTGATCGGTCTTTAGAATGACATTTCTAGGAAATTTCACCTCTCCTTGAACAGCTACTACAGGTTGAAAATTTGCTCTAATTGGCGCAACAACATTTACAATGTCATAATTCTCTAAAACAAATGGATTTGAAGGAGTGTCCTTATTTCCTAACATGTATTCAATATCCAGATCATTTACTTTTTGTTGAGAGTATTTCCCTGTCCCAAGATCTCTGTCTAAACGGTTAATAAAAACATAGTCTCTTAAAGCCGTATTTGTAAAACCTCCTGCTTTGATAATTAAATCCTCTAAATACATTTTCTTGGAAAGAGGAAACTCTCCTGGATTGTTAACCTGTCCGCCAATAGTAACTGTCGGTGATAGATCTTCAGTTACAGTTTTTGCATACAAGACCACTTGATCTTTCGCCTTTAAAAAGGTTGATTTTAAAGTAGTAATGTCATTAAAATCAAATTGAATCGTAGAATAAAGTCCTGTTGTGGAATCAAATCGATTTAAATCCAAACGCGAAGTAAGTACCTTTGATTGAAATTCCAACGCATCATAAGAGACCGATTGAAAGATCAAATCATACAATGATAAGTTCTCAGTAATAGACACTGTTCTAGCAGTCACTCCAAATCCAGAGATAGAAACTGTTTTAGCTCCTTCAACTTCTTCCAAAGAATAAATTCTAACCTGATCGTTTTCTTTAAGGGTAACTTTAACATCACCATTTAAAACGCTTGATAATTTAAAGGTCTGATAAGACAATACACCTTTGTCATCCTCGCTATTGATATCTATTTTTTCCAAATAGGTTTTTGGCTTTAATCCATTGGCTCCAGAGACGATTAATGTTTTAAGATCGCTGTACGTGTCCAATGCAAAATCTCCCGGAGAATATACATTTCCTGAGATTGATACTGTATTTTTTTGATTTGCCAAAATCTCCTTAACAGAAACAACATCCCCGTCTGTTAACAGAAAGTTATTTTTTGGATTGTCTCGATACTTCGAGTAATTAATTGTCGTTAAAAAACGATTAAAAATCATTTCCTGATCTCTATCTTCAAAAGGTTTGATTCTAGAGATATTTATATTATCCAAAGAAGCGGATGCCGACATACCACCCGAATACTTTAACAAGTCTTTCAACGATTCGTTTGACTTTAATTCATAGATAGCTTTGTTTTTAACATTACCAGTAAGGGTAACTGATGACAAACGCGGCCCAACAAAAAGCACGTCGTTATTCGAGAGTCTGATGTCTTGATCAATATTTCCTTGGGTAATGTAATCGTATAAATCTATTGATTTTATAAGCTTGTTGTTACGATACACTTTTATCTCTCTTAGCGAACCTGAGGTATTAATCCCTCCAGAGGCATACAACGCATTTAAAACGGTAGCCATACCATTAACCAGGTGTGGACCTGGTGTGTTAACGTTTCCTAAAACAGAGACTTTAACAGGTCTTATTTGGGTAAGTGAAACATCTAAAAACGTTCTCGATGGATTTGATAACAGACCACTGTAGAATTTCCCTAGAAACACTTTAACTCTCTTTTTAAGAGTAGCAAAAGAATTTCCAGCCGCAAAAAAGACGCCTAGATTTGGAAAAGAGATGTTTCCATTTAAATCTATTTTAGAAACAAATTCCAAATTATTATCTCCAAATACAGTAATTCTTAACTCATCACCTGGAGCTAGGATATATCCTTCGTCGATGTTCCCTAAAAGGTAATCCTTTTGACCGAATGGATTGTTCACAAAAATATCATATCCAAAATATTTTAAAGTATCTTTTTCAACCTGAACAACTGGTTTTGGTTTGGTTGGTATAATTGTATCCTGTTTTACCTCGACTACCTTTAAATCGGTAACAACATCATTGGCTTTTACAGCATTTGATTTTGTAGATTTCGTATCGGGTAAAAGCCCGTTGGCCTTCGCCAATTCCTGAGCTTGTTCTAGAGTAACACCTTTTGCTCTTAGAACATTAAGTGCATCCTGTTTTGTTTGACCTTTGGTTTGGTTCAAACTAAAAACTACAACAAGCAATAATAAAATTTTACGCATTTTTATCTTTTTTTTGCAAAGTTAATACTATTGTAGACATGGCAAACTAACTGTTTAAGTTTGTTTTGTCTGATGGATTAGAGTCTTGAGTCAACTTGATTTCTTGGCAGAAATCCTTTTAAATCATATACAATACTTTTAGCATCTTTTTTTATGTTTTCAATATTAATCATTGAAAATTTATTGTGGGAAACTGCCAATAGAATTCCATCATATTTATCTTTAATCTCATCTAAAAGAGCAATACCATACTCCTGTTTTACTTCTGTAGGATTAGCTTCATAATCATAAGCATCAACCTGCAAGCCAAACTCTTTTAATTCGTGATATACATCCGCTACTTTCGAATTTCGAATGTCTGGACAATTTTCTTTAAAGGTAACTCCTAGTATTAAGATTTTAGAGCCCATAATTTGTTTGCCTGCTTTGATTAACATTTTGATCATCTTGTTTGCCACAAAACTACTCATGTTATCATTTACTCGCCTTCCACTAAGAATCACTTCAGGATGGTAGCCTAAATTTTCTGCTTTGTAAGCTAAATAATAAGGGTCTACACTAATGCAGTGCCCTCCAACGAGACCGGGTTTGTATTTTAAAAAATTCCATTTGGTTCCCGCTGCATCCAATACATCTTGGGTATCGATCCCTACTTTGTCAAATATTAATGCCAGTTCGTTGACAAAGGAGATGTTCACATCCCGTTGTGCATTTTCAATGGCTTTAGAAGCCTCTGCTACTTTGATACTTGCTGCTTTAAACGTCCCAGCAGTAATGATGGAACTGTATAAATTGTCTACAAAGGTTGCCACTTCAGGAGTCGATCCAGAGGTTACTTTTTGAATGGTGGTTAGCGTATTTATTTTATCGCCTGGAACAATTCGCTCTGGTGAATACCCACAATAAAAGTCGGTATTGAATATTAGGTTACTTGATTTTTCTAACAAAGGCACACATACCTCTTCGGTACAACCCGGGTATACCGTACTCTCGTAAATAACAAGATCTCCTTTTTTCAAAATCTCGCCCAACATTTTAGAAGCAGCTCTTAAAGGATTGAGATCGGGTGTTTTGAATTCGTCAATCGGCGTAGGAACGGTTACTATATAAATATTACAGGCTTTTATGTCATTTATACCTGAGCTAAATGTTAGCTGTTGAGCACTTCTTAATTGCTCAGGAGTAGCTTCATTGGTATGATCAACTCCTTTTTTTAACTCATTTATTCTAGCCTTATTAATATCGAATCCAACGGTAGGACGGTTTTTACCAAACTCAATGGCCAGCGGTAAACCCACATAACCTTGTCCAATCACTGCAATTTTTACTTTCTCTAAATTCATTTTTATCTAAATAAGGTTTGTATGAACTTATAATTATCAACAAACATCAGTATTTTTTTTATTTTCCAATTCTGTAATATTCGAATCCTTTGTTTTTCATGTCATAGGCAAGATACTGATTTCGCCCGTCAAAAATCACCGCTGATTTCATTTGCGCTTTCATCTCTTCAAAATCTGGTGAACGGAACTCTTTCCATTCCGTGAGCAATACCAGTGCATCTGCATCTTTTAAAACCGCATACTTTGAGGCTATATAGGTAATGTTTTGCACGCCTTTAAGGTAATGCTCTTTTGCTTGATCCGTGGCCTTTGGATCATAGGCTTTTATCTGGGCCCCTTTTCTTACTAATTCTTTGATGACATCAATGGCCGGTGCTTCCCGCATATCGTCGGTTCCTGGCTTGTAGGCCAAACCCCAAATGCCAAAAGTAAAACCGGTTAGGTCCTCTCCAAAATGAGTTTTAATTTTTTGATTTATGACTAATTTTTGTGCCTTATTGACTTCCGCTACCGCGGTGATTAATTGTGCCTTGTAGCCATTTTCTTGTGCTATTTGAGTCAAGGCTTTTACATCTTTTGGAAAGCAAGAACCGCCATAACCCACACCCGGATATATAAAACTATAGCCTATACGCTGATCGGAACCAATTCCAATACGAACCTGATTGGCATCGGCCCCTACCCTTTCACAGATATTGGCAATTTCATTCATAAAAGATATTTTGGTCGCCAACATAGCGTTTGCTGCATACTTGGTCATTTCTGCAGAGCGAATGTCCATGGTAATAAAACGATCATGAGCTCTGAAAAAAGGAACATACAATTCCTTCATTTTTTGAATGGCACTCTCCGAATCGGCCCCAATCACTACTCTGTCTGGCTTCATAAAATCATCAATCGCTGCGCCCTCTTTTAAAAATTCAGGATTGGAGACCATAGCAAACTGTACATCAGAATTCCGTGCTTCTAACTCTTGTTGAATGATTTCTTTTACTTGATCTGCCGTCCCAACAGGCACCGTAGATTTATTGACCACAATCAATCTTTTTTGCATGGCCTGCCCAATCGATTTGGCTACCGCTAATACGTATTGTAAATCGGCAGCGCCGTCTTCTCCCATCGGCGTTCCAACGGCAATAAAAGCGATGTCAGTATTTTGTAACGCTTTATCTAAAGCTGTTGTAAAAAACAAATTCTCATTTTTTACATTTTTTAAAACCATCGTCTCTAAACCCGGTTCAAAAATAGGTAGGATCCCTTGGTTTAATTTCTCAATCTTAACGGGATCGATGTCTACGCAGGTAACCCTGTTTCCCATTTCGGCAAAACAGGTTCCTGAGACTAACCCTACATATCCAGATCCTATAACAGTAATCTTCATTTCTTATTTATCTTCTGCGATTTTCACCTGTTTTCTGAGCCCACTCGAAGAAAATCGGTGGTCTCTAGTATTATAGTAAATTTCGATTCCTTTTGCTTTACAGTAGCTTTTCCCTGTAAAGTTCCTTTCCTTGTACTCATCGCCAATGATTCTTACATCAATCTTGAAAGAGCGCAAAATATCCTCCAAATCCTGCTCCGAAACATAGGGGACGATCTCATCGATGTGCTTGGAGCCTTTGAGTTGAATATACCTTTCAATAATGGTCTGGGAAGGTGCATTTTTCTCAGGACGATTCAAAGAAGGATCTAGCTGCAACCCTACAATTAAATAATCGCACTGTCGTTTGGCTTCTTCCAGCATCTTTACATGACCAGCACGAAACAAATCAAAGGTTGAAAAGGTGATTCCTACTTTCATACAATATTTTTATATGCTACTAAAATGTGAATTTATCTATTTTTTTTGGCTTCTAAGGCACAATTTCGCTTTAATTGGATGCGGCTTCGCCCTCACTACTCACAGTAATGGAAATTAATTACAAAAAAAAACAACTGACTAATTCAGTTGAAATGACACTTTTGCCGCTAATTTACTCAATTGCGCAATACAGTTTTTTCCTTGAATGGACAGCACCGTCGCTTCTTGATTGATTGAAGGGACCACTACGGTATCTCCTTTGAACAGCTTCTTTTCTATGAATCCCCTATTTACTTCCAAATGGGCTTTCATTGCCAAAACCTCTCTCTGCGAAACTTCAGCGCGTTTTCCGCCATCAAACAGATAACGAACCACCCCAGGAATCTCAAACACGATGTCTGTTGGATTTCCAGCAAGCTTGACCAGTACCATGGAGGTTAACAAAGGAACCTTTATTTTTTTTTTGCGATCAGACCACTGACGAATTTCAGTTTTGAAAGGAGTGTACGCTTCGAAATCCACGCTTACAAGTCGCTCCATCACCTTGAATTCATTTCTAGGTTTGGTGCACAAAACATACCAATTCTCCGTTTTTTCTTTCATTTTTAGCGGTACAAAGTTAGGGTTCCTTACGGATACTATAACATAAAATCATCCAATTTATTATAACGACAAGAAAGTTAAAAAAAACTTTTTAATTTTTAGTTTCATTCGGATGGCATACTGGTTTTTATTCATTAAAAACAACAGGACAATTGCAATAAAAAAGAGTCCCAACAAAACCAATAATGAAAGGACATCATTGAAAATTTGAATGACAAAAAACATGATCAGCGCAACCATAGAATTGAGCAAACCAATAAAAAAGGAAGCTCTACGGTGTGAGAGACCAAAATCGACGATGATATGATGAAGGTGGTTTCTGTCGGGCTTGAACATAGAAACGCCTCTGGCTGCTCTTAAAATCATGACACGAAAAGTATCTAGAAGCGGAACAAACAAAACACTTATTAAGAAAAGAGGTAATTGCTGTCGGTTGAAAGACAAAGAAACATAGGCGTCATTGTCTAAGGAAAGCAGCTTAAATGTTAACAGCCCCAAAACCAAACCAATAACAAGACTGCCGGTGTCTCCCATAAAAATTTTTCTTCTTCGAGAAAAATTAAATCTAAGAAAAGCAAGCAGCGTCGCAATGGTAGTCAAACAAATGGTGAGGTAAAAGTAATAATCCAACATGTAAAACATGTAGCTGTAAAAGGAAGCGACAATAATGCCGGTAATCCCCGTTAGTCCATCAATGCCATCAATTAAATTAAACGCATTGATAAGTCCTAGCAAGAAAAACATACTTCCAGCGACAGAAATGTACAAAGGTATTTCGTAAATCCCCATGAAACCATGCAAGGAAAGCAGTCTGAAATCCGGTTCGGACATTAAAAATGAAACCGCAATAAACTGCGCAAGGAATTTAATCCTGGGCGATAGGTTTGACATATCATCCAGAAGACCTGTAAAAAACATGATTGTAATAGAAGCTAATAAGGTGAGTGACACATGACTTGTATCCAAGGTTTTTGCAAAAAAGAGTACAAATACATAACTTAAAAAAAAGGCCACTCCTCCAAAAGAAGCCACCTTACCTTGGTGGGAACTCCTGGAATTGGAAGTATCGGAGAAATTGAGTTTTAAAGACAACTGTCTTATTTTTGGGATCAGAAATAGAGAACCCAAGAAGACTAAAATTGGCAAAAGGACCAATTTTGAAGTTAAAAATAAATTTATACTTTCTAAGTTCATATTATTTTTCAACCGTTATTTAAAAAACAAAAATACAAAAATTGATCCCTATGTTAGCCCAAAAACAGCCCTCGTTGGCACGTACATGCCTCCTAAACTAGAGGTCAAAAATACGTATACCAAAACCCTAGTTTTAATTTGGACTGTTATATTTAGGTTAAGTTTAAAACGATTTTTTTTATTTACAACGAAAGTAAAAAAAAACTTTAAAAAAATTCCATTTTTAAACGCAAACGTGTTTTCGCACATTAGCAATGGTGATGACATTGCTAAGAAACTCCTTGAAACAGCTAAGAAAAATAAGCGAAAATACTCTTTCGCGTATTTAAAAAATCGATTAAAAAATTAGGATTCGATTTTTACGGAAAAAAGAATTTAAGCGACGAAGGGATACAAACCCATTGCCAAAAATAAAAAACAAACCCACTAAAGTCGATTAACGGCAGTTAAAAAAGGGTGCTGTTCTCCGTTTTTAACAATGCTTGCGTTTCGAATATCATGGACAATCTCTATTGATTTTCGCACATCCGAAAGGCCAAATCCATTTCCTTTTAGAATTTCTTGGTAACTTTTGGTGTGGAGTTCCGTAAAACCAGCACTAAACTCCAATTCCTGATGATCAATCGTTATTGATCGATAGGTACGTTGTCCTTTTTCTTTGACAGGTTGTGGAAGGTCATTTTCGTCAATTGACAAAAACCAGCGAACTCGTGCGTTTTCAAATTCTAAATACCCAGATGCTTTGTGTTTTTCTCGAAAGTGCACAATATTCTCTTGAACGGCTCCAAATACCCATGAAAGCATGTCATAAAAATGTACGCCAATGTTTGTAGCAATACCACCCGACTTGCTTTCATCACCCTTCCAGGAATTGTCATACCACCTGCCTCTAGAGGTAATATAGGTAAGATCTATATCGTATTTTCCTTGCTTGGCCTCGGAAGCCACTTTTGCCTTTAAGGCTACAATTGCCGAATGCAATCGCAACTGTAAAATCGTATAAATATTCCCAGCAGACTCCTTTTCAATGGCGGCCAAAGCATCGATGTTCCATGGATTTAAAACAATAGGCTTTTCACAAATAGCATGTGCTCCACTTCGCAACGCCATTCGAATGTGCGCATCGTGTAAATAATTGGGAGAACAAATACTCACATAGTCTAAACGAATGTTTTGATGTCTTTTTAACTTTTCTAAATGGCGATCAAAACGCTCAAACTCTGTGAAAAAATCTACCTTCGGAAAATACTGATCCATAATACCCACAGAATCAAACTTATCCAATGCCGCAATTAATGTATTGTCGGTATCTTGTATTGCTTTCAGATGGCGAGGGGCAATATAGCCCGCCGCACCTATTAACGCAAAATTTTTCGTGTTGCTCATGTCTTTTTATACTTATTAACATCACCGAAGTGACTTACTTTTTTTTCAATTGAATCCGCCGCATTTTAAGTTCCTTCTACACAAAAGGCAGTCAGAAAGCGAGCAAACGCTACTTACCCAACAACCAAGAAGAAGATTGAATCTTCGCCCCCAAACCGTCAATGAGTTCAATGCCCAATTCCTGACACACAGGTACTTCGGGAATGGAATTGTTGTTTTGATCACCTCCGTTGGCAAAACCAAAAGCATAAGTCTCTTGATACTTTTCATGTAAAAAACGAATCGATTTGCAAACGGTTCTGTCTTCATCAATCGAAATAATGGCTTTGTCGACAGCCTTGATATTTTCAACAATAAAGAGCCGTTCAGCTTCCATTTGAAATTCTTTAGCCCCTTTCAGAGCCCTTTGCAAATCACTATTTACAATCACAAAAAGAACATCACACAGTGCTTTTGCATTGTTAAAATAGGCGATATGTCCTTTGTGAATGGGATTAAAATACCCGGAAACAATGATGGCTTTTTTTTTCATGATAGTTGTTGTTAACTTGAACAAGAGCAGGTCTTATTCATCTGAGCAAAGATACTGATTTCTATGAATTTCCCTACAACTTTCTTTGAAGATCACTGCCCATAAAACATGGACAAAAAGTCCAAAGAATTTCCGCATTGAAAGGGGGGGCAAAATCTTAAATGAAAAAATCCTTCCCATGAAAATAAGAAGGATTTTAGGTTAGTGGGCAATGAGGGATTCGAACCCCCGACCCTCTCGGTGTAAACGAGATGCTCTGAACCAACTGAGCTAATTGCCCTAAGCGGTTGCAAATATAACACTGTTTTTAAGTATACCAAACAAAAAAGAATTTTTTATTTAAATTATTTCAGCCACCACAAAGGTACTCCCTCCTACAAAAATCATATCTTCTTGATTTGCATTCGCTAAGGCACTTGCATAGGCTTTTTCTACAGACGCATATTTTTTTCCTGTAAGCTGAAATTCTCCAGCCTTTTTTGCTAACTCCTCTTCCGACAAGCCTCTTGGGATGGCTGGTTTGCAAAAATAATAGTGAGCATCTTTTGGAAACAATGGTAAGAGGGTCGCCAATGCTTTATCTGCAACCACTCCCAAAACGACATGCAGCTGTTTGTAGTGTTGCTTTTTTAATTGATGCAATACCAGGGACAAACCTTCTTTGTTGTGGGCCGTATCGCAAATTGCTAAGGGCCTATCTTGTAAGCGGTGCCATCGTCCTTGTAAAGATGTGTTTTTTACTACCTGCAGAAGTCCGTTTTGAATATGTTTGGCTGAAACGGTAAAACCCTTCAAAAATTGAAAGACAGCCGCTGCAGTAATGGCATTGTTTTGTTGATAAGCACCAAGCAAATCGGTTTTGTAAGATCCCGCTGCGCTAGAAGCAAAGAAAATTGGGGCATTTACCGCTTTTGCTTTTTCTAAAAAAACGGCTTTTACCGCCGCTTGCTCCTCTCCGATGACCACGGGAACTTGCGCTTTGATAATCCCTGCTTTTTCAAAAGCAATTTCAGGCAATGTTTCTCCTAAAAACTGAGTATGGTCCAATCCGATATTTGTAATAACAGCCACCTCTGGTACGATAATGTTTGTAGAATCGAGCCTTCCCCCCAAGCCTACCTCAACAATGGCAATGTCTACGTTTTCACTGGCAAAATAATCGAATGCCATCCCCACAGTCATTTCAAAAAAAGACAATTTTTGTTTCGCTAAAAAAGCTTGGTGTTGACTGATAAATGAGACGACTTTTTGCTGAGGGATTTCTTTCCCATTAATGCGAATTCGTTCTGTGAAATTTTTTAAATGAGGAGAGGTATACAAGCCCACCTTATAGCCTGCCTCCTGAAGTATGGAGGCAATCATATGACTGGTAGATCCCTTTCCATTGGTCCCACCTACATGAATGGTTTTTAACCTCTTTTCTGGTGAAGCCAGTACTTTGGAAAATGCCACAATGTTGGTTAGATCTTTTTTGAATGCGGTTTTTCCTTGCCGCTGATACATGGGCAGTTGTGCAAACATCCAATCTAAAGTTTGTGCGTAATTCATTGGGGAAAATGGAGGTTATTTGGACAAAGAAAATTGATAAATAATCGTTCCTGTTTGTTTGGAGGGCGCCTTGGGATCTGCATTCCAAGTGGTTCTTAACGCAGCTTCTTTTGCGGGTTTTAAAAGGCAGGGAGCCGTATTGGTCGACCCTTTTACCCCTGGGAGGGCACGGATTACTTTTCCTGCTTTGTCCACGGTAATACTCACAACCACAATACCTTCTTCTTCACAATCGGGCTGTTCTTTTGGCTTAGACAGCGCCTTTCTACCTGCTAAATTGTAGTCTCCAGTAGTCCCATCAACCAAATTGCCATAGTATTTGCTTACCGCGGGATCCCCTTTTTTAGTGCCTTTTACTCCTTCGTTTTCAGCATCTCCCGCTCCTTTTGGTTTTCCATCTGAAGCATCTCCATTCAACAAACGCTGGAGTGCCTCTTGGGTTTCTTTGGAAGGCTTGGGTTTTGAAACTTCTTTGGGTGGCAAGGGTTTTACTACCTCTTTTGCAGGTTCCTTTACAGCTTCTTTTGCACTTTCCATCACTGGAACATCTTTGGCTTCAGGAGCTGTCAAAACCTTTTCGACTCCTTTTTCAATAGGAGCTTCGGCTACTTTTTCCTGTTGCATTCCTTTTTGGAAACTCCTATCTGTGGTGTTGGCTACAGAAGTTTCATTTCCTGTAGCAACATCTCCAAAATTGATAGCCAACCCATATTCTTCGGGAGGATCTAGATAACGCATGCCAAAATTAAACATCACAAAGAGCAACAACAACAGGATAAAAACTGTTATTACTGCAGATTTTCGCTTGTGTTTGGTATCTAGAACTGCCATTTAGTTTCCGTTGACTTTTACAGCTAACACCATTTTAAGCTTATTTCGTTGTGCAATATTTATGATTTTCACCACCTTTTCATAAGCTACTTTTTTGGCTCCTCGAATGACAATACTTTTCTTCTTATCGACACCAACAACTTTTAAAAGCTCGTTTTCCAGTGCTTCCGGACGTACTTTTGATTTATTGATGTAGAAATCCCCATTTTGAGTCACGGAAATAGCAATGGGCGCCTTGTTCTCTGTTTTTCCAGAGGAATTGGGCAATATTAAATCAATGGCATTGATGGTGACCAAGGTGGAAGTAAGCATAAAAAATATCAACAATAAAAAAACAATGTCTGTCATTGATGACATATTGAATGCTGGATCTACTTTATTTCTTCCTCTTAAATTCATTTAGAATCGTATTTAATGTTTAAACGTACAGGTGTACATGATCTTCTTGGGAGGCATTAAAGATTTTTATGGCTCCTTGATCAATCTAGAAACGCAGCTATACAGGTTCGTTTAACAAGTCTAAAAACTCTACAGACTTTGCTTCCATTTGATAAACTACTTGATCTGTTTTAACTACCAAATGATTGTAGGTACTATAGGCAATAATCCCAACAATTAACCCCCCAACGGTAGTTGTCATTGCAGTATACAAGCCATCTGAAAGCATTTTAATATCAATTTGTCCGCCCGCATTTGCAATTTCATGAATGGCAACAATCATTCCAATAACCGTTCCTAAGAAACCAATCATGGGAGCTACTCCAGCAATGGTTGCCAATACACTGACATTTTTCTCCAACTGATATACTTCTAATTTTCCTGCCGTTTCAATCGCAGTATTAATATCTTCGAGGGGTTTTCCTATTCTTGAAATTCCTTTTCCAATGAGTCGTGCTGTGGGCGTATTTTTACTTTTACAGAGTGAATCTGCCGCTACTAGTTTCCCCTCAGACACATTCTCTTTTATTTGGTTCATAAAATTTTGATCTATTTTGGAAGCGGATTTAATCGCAAAAAAACGTTCAAAATAAATATAGAGTGCTATGGTCAATAACACCAAAAGTAGGGCTAAAATGAGTTGCCCGCCAAGACCTCCATTCATGATTAATTTATAAATGGAAAGTGTTTTTTCGTTGGGAAGCGTCCCTTCCAAAACTTCTTTACTTTCTTGAAAAAATGATAACATGTCGCTTTTTTTATATTCTATAATACTAACGAGCTTTTTTAGGTAAAATTGCCCATCCAATTTCAACAAAACACCCTCCTAAAAACCTACAGTGTGCCATTTTCTTGAGGGAACTATTTTTTAAATCAAGGCTCTTAACACAACAAATGCTGCAGATCCAACGAGGAAACCAATAAGTGCCAACCAAGATATTTTCTTCAAATACCAGAAGAAATCTAATTTTTCCATTCCCATTGCTACCACTCCTGCCGCAGAACCAATGACCAACATAGACCCCCCTGTTCCTGCAGAAAAGGCAATAAAGTGCCACAATGGATTGTCCAAAGATTCAGAGAACATTCCAAGACTTGCAGCGACCAAGGGTACATTGTCAATTACTGCTGAACCAACTCCGAGTAAAAGAACCACCAAATCTGAAACTTTTGTACCCGCTAATTCGGAGCCTATTAAAGGAACTCCTTGTTTTAAGTTGTCTGCAAAATTAAATAAAATCCCTAAGGATTCCAGCGCGGCTACGGCCATTAAAATCCCCAAGAAAAATAAGATACTGGGCATTTCTATTTTAGATAACGAGGCGTGCACTGGACTGTGATGCGCATTCAAATCGGATGCTTCAGTATCAAAATCAGTCAACGAAAATTTTGTTCTACTGTAAATTTCTGCAAAGGTTGCCACAATACCCAAAGACAACATCATTCCTACATAAGGTGGCAAATGAGTAACTGTTTTAAAAACAGGAACAAACAAAATGGCCCCAAGCCCTAGGTACAACATTGTAGCACTGTGTTGACTTTTTGGTTTCTCAACTTCATTTTCATCAAAATTGATATCGCCCTTAAATGCCGGTAAAAAAGTCGCTATAAAGGTAGGCACCACCATACACAAAAGCGATGGAATAAATAAATAGGTAAATAACATTCCTGTACTTACCTTATCACCAATCCAAAGCATTGTCGTGGTCACATCTCCGATTGGAGAAAAAGCGCCCCCTGCGTTTGCTGCAATAATAATTAATCCGGCAAACCAAATTCGATCTTCTCTGCTTTTAACAATTTTCTGTAAAATTGAAATCAAGACGATGGTGGCCGTTAAATTATCAATTATGGCTGAGAGAATAAATGCTAAGATGGAGAACATCCATAGCAGTTTCTTTTTGCCTTTAAAGGTTACAAAACCTTTGATGGTAGCGAATCCATCGAAATAATCAATGATTTCAACAATGGTCATTGCTCCCAAAAGAAAGACCAAGATTTCGGCAGTTTTCCCTAAATGGTGCAACAATGTTTCTTCTACTAAATGCATTTTGACTTGATGAGCTTTACTAGCAAAACCCTCTACCAAACCGTGATTTGCAGAATCAAACCAATTCGAAAAACTATCAATTCCCAGTGCCACCAATGCCCAACAAACAGCCATCATCACAAGAGCAGAGATTAGCTTATCCAACTTTAAATTGTGTTCTAAAGTGATCGCTAAATAACCGATAATAAATACTACAATAATTACTGATTCCATAAAATAAATTTAAATTAATTCTTTGAGTGCAATTTCAAATGCTGTTGAGCAAATTTTTGTTTTAGAGGCACTTTTGTTATGTGTTTTTTGTAACGCTTTCTCAATAATGGTTGACGTATCTTCAAATATAGCTTTGTCTTGCATTGGCAATTCGATGCGAGACTGCATAAAATAGGCAAACACTCTTGCAATGCCGCAATTTGAGATAAAATCTGGTAATAAACTAATGTGATTGTCGGCATGTTCCATAATGGGTCCAAAGAAAATTTCTTTATCCGCAAAAGGCACATTCGCACCTGGAGATATGACTTCCAAACCAGTATCGATCATTTTTTGAACTTGCGCTTTGGAAACCAATCTTGAGGCTGCTGCTGGGATAAAGATTTCGGCAGGCAAACGCCATATTTGTTCGTTTATTTGATCAAAGGAAATCATGTTTTCTGAAACCAGCTTGTTGCCATCTTTGGATAAAAACAAAGCAGTCATTGCTTCCAAAGAAAAGCCTTCTTCGCAAATGACACCACCATCTCTATCAATAATTCCAACTACTTTTACGCCAAGCTTTGTTAGATAGTAAGCTGCTGCAGAACCTACATTTCCAAAGCCTTGCACAATGGCTCTTTTTCCTACAATTTCACCACCATATATTGCATAATAATGCTTTACAGCTTCTGCAACACCATAGCCGGTTAGCATGTCTGCTACGGTATATTTTCTTGCCAAATCTGGCGAAAACTCAGAATCTTCAATTACTTTAATGACCCCCAAACGCAACTGGCCAATTCGATTGATTTTGTCTGCTTCTGAAGGTTTAAAATGTCCATTGAAAATTCCTTCTTGAGGATGCCACACGCCACAATCTTCTGTAATGGGAATGACATCTTTATCTGCATCTACATTTAAATCCCCTCCCGTACCATAATAATGTTTTAAAAGTGGAGTAACGGCTTTGTACCAACGCTCCAAAACACCTCTTTTTCTTGGGTCATTTGGATCGAAATTAATGCCCGATTTTGCACCGCCAATTGCAGGTCCTGAAACGGTAAATTTCACCTCCATCGTTTTTGCCAAGGACACTACTTCGTTTTGATCCAAGCCTTTTCGCATGCGCGTACCTCCTCCTGCTGCACCACCACGAAGCGAGTTAATCACGGTCCAACCTTCGGCTTCTGTTTCTGTGTCTTTCCAGTGAAAAACGATCTCGGGTTGTTTATTTTCGTACTTTTTTAATAATTCTTTCATTTTTAAACTTCTACTTGACAAACTACTTTCTGTCCAAAGAGCTTTGTATTTCTGAAATTATGCTAAGAAAAGTGGACATAGATTGTTCTTTTAAAAAAAACACCCATTCCCTACATTAAAAAAATGCTTTTCCCCTACTTTTCTTAATCAGCGCACATTAATCGTTAATACGCAGTACTCCAAAATCATAATACTTTTTGCCATAGGCATAGACATGAAAACTAGACGCATTTTTCTTAACCGTGAACGTGGGTGCAAAATCTATTATATTTTGCTCTCCACCTACCTTACTATTCCATAAAGGGGTGGTACTTCTCGTTCCAGATACATCAAAAGTATTTAAAGTGATCACTTTGGCGTTTAATTTATTCTGTAAAATTACAACATTTTACAATCATAAACGACACCTGAAGTGTGGTTTTTACGCGCGCCAGTTACACTTTTTAAACAATTGATTTCATTCTTAATTTTCAACAACCCCAAAAAAGAAAAGACCAGCGCCTCTTTGTAGTTGACCAACTTCTCGGACACAGTGACTGGCTTTCCTGAAGAAAAATTACGTATGCTACTCATTAAAAAGGAGTTAAAAACACCACCACCTGTAAACAACACCATCCCCTCCTTTTCAACAATGCTTGCAATCTGAATTGCTACATGCTCCACAAAGGTTCTCAAAATGGTTGACACATCCGTTTCCATTTTATCAATCAATGGAAAAATTTCTTTTTGTACCCATTCCAACCCTAATGATTTTGGTGGCATTTTTTTGTAATAGTCCAATTGGTTCAACCTCTCCAAAAGTATATGATTTAGTTTTCCTTTGGAGGCCAATGCTCCGTTGTCATCATACTCCATTCCTAATTTTGAAGCATAAAAGTTCATCACAATATTTACAGGACAAATGTCAAATGCAATTCTTTCTCCATCCTTCTGGTAAGAAACATTCGAAAAACCACCAAGATTAATACAATACTTATATTCTGAAAATAGAAGCGCATCTCCAACAGGAACTAAGGGTGCACCCTGCCCTCCTAAAGCCACATCCTGAGACCTAAAATCACAGACCACCTTGTGTTTTGTTTTGTTGGCAAGTACCTGACCGTTTCCAATCTGTAGCGTAATTCCCTTTTCCGGCTGATGCAAAACAGTATGTCCGTGGGAGGCAATAAAATCGATTTTTGTAATGGCATATTTTTCAATAAAATCTGTAACCCGATTTGCCAATAATTGGCCATACTCAAGATCTAATTGTATTAAATCGTTTTTAGAAAAATCAATTGATTTCTGTAAAATAGCCTTCCATTTTTTTGAATACGGAATTGTATCTGCATGGATAATTTCAAAATCCTGATAATGCTGAGTATTTAATTTTACATACACCAAATCCAGTCCGTCCAAAGAGGTACCAGACATCAATCCAATGCTGTAAGCATCATTTATATTCATATTCGTAAAATTAACAAAAGAGAATCAATAATATGTTACGAAATCGATATATTTGCAGTCTAATTTTACGAATTCATTAAAAAAAAGCACATGAACTTTAGTTTAACGGAAGAACACCTCATGATTCAGGAAGCAGCAAGAGATTTTGCACAAACAGCATTGCTTCCGGGTGTAATAGAAAGAGATCATAAACAAGAGTTTCCAGACGAACTCGTCAAGAAAATGGGTGCCCTTGGTTTTATGGGAATTATGGTAGACCCAAAATATGGAGGTAGCGGAATGGATGCAATTTCTTATGTAATCGTCATGGAAGAACTCTCCAAAATAGATGCTTCCGCTTCTGTCATTGTTTCTGTAAACAACTCATTGGTTTGCTACGGACTAGAAGCCTTCGGAAACGAAGCGCAAAAGCAAAAATATTTGACAAAATTAGCTACTGGAGAATTCGTTGGCGCATTTTGTTTGAGCGAACCTGAAGCGGGTTCCGATGCAACTTCACAAGCAACAACCGCAGAAGACAAAGGGGATCACTATGTAATAAATGGTACAAAAAACTGGATCACCAGTGGTGGACGCGCAGATGTCTATTTGGTCATCGCACAAACCGACAGAGCCAAGGGACACCGAGGAATAAATGCTTTTATTGTAGAAAAAGGAACTGCAGGTTTTCATATAGGACCAAAAGAAGACAAACTAGGGATTCGAGGAAGTGATACACACACCTTACAATTTAATGATGTAATTGTACCCAAAGAAAATAGAATTGGTGCAGATGGCTTTGGCTTTAAATTTGCCATGAAAACACTTTCTGGTGGTAGAATCGGGATTGCTGCTCAGGCCCTGGGAATTGCTGCTGGAGCTTACGAACTGTCTTTAAAATATGCGAAAGAGCGAAAAGCTTTTGGTACAGAAATTTGCAATCACCAAGCAATTGCCTTTAAATTGGCGGATATGTATACCGATATTTCTGCCGCAAGAATGATGGTCATGAAAGCGGCTTGGGACAAGGACCAAGGCAACAACTATGACATGTCCTCTGCAATGGCAAAACTATATGCTTCTAAAGTTGCGATGGAACACACGGTAGAAGCGGTGCAAATTCATGGTGGAAATGGTTTTGTAAAAGACTACCATGTAGAACGCTTAATGCGCGATGCAAAAATCACTCAGATCTACGAAGGAACCTCTGAAATTCAGAAAATTGTCATTTCAAGAGGACTCATCAAAGGATAAATTTACTCATTATATATACCCTAAAAAAAACCATCTTTTAAAAGGTGGTTTTTTTTTTGATTTATAGCATGCGATTATTTCAGTATACCTACCCTATATCTAAACAACAAAATCAATATCGTATAGCTGCAAACCAGAACCTGGTGCAACATTCCGGAAGGATTGCCGATCATTGTCTTCTTGTAGCGAGGCCTTTATAAAGTCCAAAGACAAGTTTTCTCTCCCCAAATCAAATAAGGTTGCCATCATTAACCGGATCTGATAGCGCAAAAAACCCTTCCCGCGCACCTTCAATACATAACTTTTTTCAGGAAAGAAATTGGCTGTTAAAATACCATTCTCTACAATCTCGCAAGAATCGATTCTTCTTTTAAAATGAGTTTTTGCTGAGGGTTTCGTACAATATTTATGAAAATAATGTGTCCCCTCAAACAATTTCGCACCCAACTGCATGCGTTCTAGATTTAAATTTTCTTGCAATCCAGTCATAAATGGTGCTGCAAATGGGTGGTTTTTTTCACCAAAAGAAAAATAATAATGATATTCTTTTACCTTTTCTGAACTGATAAGATCGAACCCTTTTGGCAGTTCTTGAAAGGAAATTGCTTTGACATCTGCGGGGGCATTTTTATTGAAATTTTTGATGAATGTTTCTTTATCAAATTCAAATCGTGTAAAAAGATGAATGTAATAGCTACTTGCAGAGACCTTTGCATCTGTTCTCCCAATACCAAGGGTTTTATAATCTTCTCTTTCAAAAACAAAATGCAAGCTTTTATCTACAATGTCGTGAACTGTTTTTACCGCAGGTTGCTTCTGCCATCCATGAAATCGAAAACCTAAAAATTGAATTTTCACTAAATAAGAAAAAGGGTATTTCATAACTTCAAAAGTACAATAAAAATATTTTTTTTTTGCAAAACCGCATTTTTATCAGTTTCATAATTTTAGTAATTATTTTTAAACAACCCCATTATTTAGACCCTTTAAATTTAATTCAATTACATTATAATCATTTTACCCCCCTTTTTTTTAAGGGTATGCTCTTAAAAAATGGCTTTAAATAAAAACCAATCTTGTTTTTGAATATTTAATAGCTACTTTTGCCCCATCACTAACTAAAAGAACACACATTATGAAAAAAATTATTTTTACATTTTTATTAGCAGCTAGTTTTATTGGAACAGCTCAAGAAAAAGAAGAAAAAACATTTTCTTTAAGCGGAACTGTTGACACTTATTTTAGAGGAAATATCAGCGGAGGTAATTATGACACAGCTCCAGGTAGCTCTTTTGCCAATCAGTCAGGTTTTGCTTTGGGTATGATTAATTTAGTAGCTGCATACGAAGGAGAGAAAGTTGGTTTTGTTGCAGACATGGTATACGGACCAAGAGGAGTAGATGCCGTTTTTAACTCAGTAGGAAATTCATCAATTGTGAATCAATTATATGCATATTGGAATGTAAGTGATAAAGTAAAACTTACGATGGGTAACTTTAATACTTTTTTAGGGTATGAAGTAATTTCACCAGCTGCGAACTTTAACTACAGTACTTCTTACTTATTCTCTTATGGACCATTTAGCCATACTGGATTAAAAGCAGATTTCACGTTATCAGAAAACACTTCTTTGATGTTAGCGATTATGAATCCTACAGATGCTACAGAATTCAACCCAACAGGAAACTATGCTTTCGGAGCGCAATTAGGTTTTTCTGATCAATACGTTAACTTCTTGTACGACTCAGGAGCTTATGAAGTAGATTTCACGGGTGGTTTTGATGTATCAGAAACATTCTTTTTAGGTATAAACGCAGCCTACTTTTCGGGAGATGAAGCTCAAGGATTCTATGGTGCAGCATTATACCCACAAATCGCAACTTCAGATTCATTTAAGATTGGGTTAAGAACTGAATACTTTGTAGAAGATGGAGATTTTGGAGCAATCGGAACTGGTGTAGAAGACTCGAGTGTATTTGCAACTACTTTAACAGGTAATTACACTATAGGCTCTTTAACAATCATTCCAGAATTAAGATTAGACTCTGCTTCTGAGGCAGCATTTGTAGGTGACAAAGCGTTAAGCTCTTTTGCTCTTGCTGCTGTATATTCTTTCTAAAAAAACAAACAAATTAAATACTTTTTATCATGAAAAAAATCGAAGCGATTATCAGAAAATCGAAATTCAGCACGGTGCGAGATGCGTTGCATGAAGTAGGCGTTAACTTCTTTTCATATTGGGATGTTACAGGTTTAGGAAACGAACAAGAAGGACATGTCTACAGAGGGGTTAGTTATAGTACGAGCGACATCCAAAGAAGATACATCTCAATAGTAGTCAATGATGACTTTGAAGCCATCACCATAAAAACCATCATAGATGCTGCAGGAACAGGAAATGTTGGAGATGGGAAAATTTTTGTAAGCGACATTAAGGAAGCTTACAGAATTAGAACAGGCGAAAAAGGCGGAGAAACATTAAACTAAACTTTTACAAAATTAAATTATGGAATTACTTACAATAAATAATGTATGGATGATGCTATGTACAGCACTGGTTTTCTTTATGCATTTAGGATTCGCTTTTTTAGAAATCGGATTGACAAGACAAAAAAATACGATCAATATCTTATTCAAGAATATTTTTATCATCACTGTGGGGCTCTTATTATACGCTTTGGTTGGATTCAACCTTATGTACCCAGCTTGGGGCGCAAACGCTTCGGGTTATTTAGGTGATTTTATTTTTGGAATCTCCGCACCCTTAAAAGACGGTGCCTTAGACCTAGCCTACAATGAGGGATACACATTCTGGACTGATTTCTTATTTCAAGGAATGTTTGCAGCCACTGCAGCGACTATTGTTTCTGGAGCTGTTGCTGAAAGAATGAAAATCTTACCTTTTATGATTTTCACCATCATATATGTAGGATTGGTATACCCAATCGCTGGTTCTTGGAAATGGGGAGGCGGATTTTTAGATCAATTAGATACACCTTTTTATGATTTTGCAGGGTCTACGTTAGTGCACTCTGTAGGAGGGTGGGCTGCTGTGGTAGCCGTATGCTTACTTGGTGCTCGAATTGGAAAATTTAAAAACGGGAAAATTCAAGCCATCCCTGGTCATAATATCCCACTAGCGACCGCTGGAGTTTTAATCCTTTGGTTGGGTTGGTTCGGATTTAACGGCGGTTCTGTATTATCAGCAGATCCAGGATTAACTTCATTAACCTTGGTTACAACTTGTTTAGCTGCAGCTGCAGGAGGTGTGATTGCTTCGTTAGCTTCAACTATTATGTACAAAAACTTAGATTTAACCATGTTTTTAAACGGAATCCTTGGTGGATTGGTTGCCATTACAGCGGGCGCTGATCAAATGTCGCCAACGGATGCCATTTTAATTGGTGGAATTGCCGGTGCACTCATTGTATTTGCCGTAAGTTTAATTGACAAACTTAAATTAGATGATCCTGTTGGAGCCATAGCAGTCCACTTAATTTGTGGTGTTTGGGGAACTTTAGCGGTTGGTATCTTCGGAAACCTTGCGAGTGGATCACAATTTTTGAGTCAATTATTTGGTGTTGCAGTCTATGCAGTATTTTGTATCGTTACTTCCTTTATCATTATTTACACCCTAAAGAAAACCATTGGTATTCGAGTGAGTGAAAAAGAAGAATTGGAAGGATTGGATGCACATGAACATGGAATGGACGCCTATCCAGATTTTAGATTAAACGAACACTAGGTTCAAGTAAAAATAGCTTATTATAGCCTACAGGATTTCTTCCTGTAGGCTTTTTGTGCTTTTTATGAATATCACAAAATAAAATGCCATATTTGTGATTATTTCATTTTTCCCACCTTTTTTCCATCATCTCAATAAAAACAAAATCAAAACACTCAAATCATTGAATTATTTTCAATAAAAATATTAATTTTACGAAAATTATTCAACAAAATGAAACAACAAGGCCTCTATTTACCTGAATTTGAAACCGCCAATTGTGGTGCTGGTTTTATCTGTAATCTTCAAGGAAAAAAATCGAACAAAATCATTCATAATGCTTTAGAGATTCTTGTAAAACTAGAACATAGAGGAGCTGTTAGCTCGGACGGAAGAACAGGAGATGGTGCCGGAATTTTAATTGACATACCCCACGATTTCTTCAATCGTGTCTGTAATTTCAATCTTCCAGCTCCAAAGGAGTATGCCGTTGGAATGGTTTTTTTACCAAGAAGTTCCAATCAAAGTAACTTTTGTATTGCTGCTTTTGAAGATGAAATAAAAAAACAAGGGTTGCGTATTATTGGCTGGAGAGATGTTCCAGTGGACACCTCCAGTATTGGTGAAATTGCTGCAAAATCAGAGCCTAAAATAAAACAAATTTTTGTTGACAAGAACGATCAAGAATTGACTGACTTAGTATTCAATGCCAAGTTATTTGCTGCGAGAAAAATTGCAGAACACATCATTTCAAAATCTAAATTATCGCAGAGAGATTATTTCTATTTACCAAGTTTTTCAACCACAACTCTTATTTACAAAGGACTTTTGATTCCTGAAGATATTGGGCGTTACTACAAAGATTTAAAAGAAGAAGATGTAGTCACACGATTGGCGTTGGTACACCAGCGTTTCTCCACCAATACATTTCCAGCTTGGAGCTTGGCACAGCCGTTCCGATACATGTGCCACAACGGAGAAATCAATACACTACGCGGAAACGTAAATCGCATGAAGGCACGAGAGGAAATCATGAAAAGCGATTTATTTGGTGAAGACATTAAAAAAATATTCCCCATTGTAAGTGAAGGACAATCCGATTCCGCTTCCATGGATTTGATTGTCGAACTGTTACTAATGACCGGAAGGTCTTTACCAGAGGTCATGATGATGTTAGTCCCTGAAGCGTGGGAAAAACACCAAACCATGTCGGAAGACAAGAAAGCATTCTACGAATACAACTCTTGTATTATGGAACCTTGGGACGGTCCCGCTTCCGTTCCTTTTACCGATGGAAATTACATTGGAGCGCTGTTAGATCGAAATGGATTGAGACCTTCTCGATATACCGAGACCAAGGATGGTTTTGTCATCATGTCATCTGAAATCGGTGTGGTAGAAGTAACTCCCGAAAATGTTAAAAGCCACGGTCGTTTGGAGCCTGGGAAAATGTTTTTGGTAGACATGAATGCCGGTAGAATTATTGAAGATGAAGAGATCAAAAACAAAATTGTTTCTCAAAAACCATACAAAGAATGGGTAGACACTCATACGCTACCACTCTCTGAAGTACCATACACAAACAACACTTGTCCCATAGAGGCAACAAAATACGATACTCGTTTACGTATTTTTGGATATACATTAGAAGACATTTCTACCGTAATCAATCCCATGGCAACGCAATCCAAAGAGGCCTTAGGATCTATGGGAATTGACACACCGCTGGCAGTACTTTCGGACAAACCACAACTGCTGTATAACTATTTCAAGCAACTTTTTGCACAAGTCACCAACCCACCATTAGATGGAATTCGTGAAGAAATTATTACAGATATTAGTTTGGCAATTGGTGGTGATCGTAACATTTTTGACATCATTCCTGAGCAAGCCAAAAAATTACGCATTCAAAATCCGGTGATCTCCAATGACGATTTAGACAAACTTAAAAACCTAACACATCCCGACTTCAAATCGGCAGTGATTCCAATGTTGTATCCGATTTCAAAAGGAGTTAACGGATTGGAAAAAGCATTGGATGACATCTTAGTTGCCTGTGAAATGGCTATTTTTGAAGGTGCCAATATCATTATTCTTTCCGACAGAGGCGTGAACGAAGACAACGCTCCTATCCCTGCATTAATGGCGTGTTCCTATGTAAATCACGCGCTAAACAAAAGACATAAAAGATCGAAGTTTGGCATAGTAATCGAATCCGCAGAACCAAGAGAACCTCATCATTTTGCCACCTTATTTGGTTACGGTGCCAGCGCCATTAACCCCTACTTAGTCAACGAGATCATTCGAGACCAAGTGAAAACAAATGTAATCAAAGGAATAGATGCGGAAGTCGCTGTGAAAAACTACAACAAAGCGATTGGAAAAGGAATTCTTAAGATTATGAATAAAATCGGAATTTCGACACTCCACTCCTACCGTGCCTCTCAAATTTTTGAAGCCCTCGGACTGAAAAAGGCATTTGTTGGAAAATATTTTCCAAACACTCCAACTAGAATTGGCGGAATTGGACTGGTTGTTTTGGATAAGGACATTCAGAAAAGATTTCAGAAAGCGTTCAAACTAGAAGACTTTAAAGATGCACTTCCATTAGAAATTGGTGGTGAATATCGCTGGAGAAGAAATGGCGAAAAACACATGTTTAACCCAACAACGGTCTCTAAACTACAAGAAGCAGTACGTCAAAAAAATGTGGATAGTTATCAGATCTTTGCAGATGAGATTAACAACCAGAATAAAAATTTAATGACCATTAGAGGCTTGTTTGAATTCAACAACCTCGACCCGATATCTATTGAAGAAGTAGAACCTTGGACAGAAATCGTAAAACGATTCAAAACAGGAGCGATGTCTTATGGGTCTATCAGTCAGGAAGCCCATGAAAACTTGGCCATAGCAATGAACCGAATTGGCGGTAAAAGCAATTCTGGTGAAGGAGGAGAACATAAAAATCGTTTTTCAAAAGAGAAAAATGGCGACTGGAAAAACAGTGCGATTAAGCAAGTTGCTTCAGGAAGGTTTGGAGTTACTAGCAACTACTTAACCAATGCCAAAGAGATACAGATTAAAATGGCACAAGGTGCCAAACCAGGGGAGGGTGGACAATTGCCCGGAGAAAAGGTATTGCCTTGGATTGCCGAAGTTCGAAATTCGACACCTTATGTGGGGTTAATTTCTCCACCACCGCATCACGATATTTATTCGATTGAAGATCTAGCACAGCTAATCTTCGATTTAAAGAATGCCAACCGTGAAGCACGAATCAATGTAAAATTAGTCTCCAAAGTAGGCGTCGGAACCATTGCTGCAGGGGTTGCAAAAGCAAAAGCTGACGTAATTCTAATTTCTGGTTTTGATGGTGGAACTGGGGCCTCCCCACTCACCTCTTTAAAACATGCAGGTTTGCCTTGGGAATTAGGCCTGGCAGAAGCACAACAAACCTTGGTTATGAACAATCTAAGAGGGAGAGTCGCTCTAGAATGTGATGGGCAATTAAAAACAGGAAGGGATGTGGCCATTGCAGCCTTATTGGGAGCAGAAGAGTTTGGTTTTGCTACCGCACCGCTAGTTGCCTCGGGATGTATTATGATGCGTGCCTGTCATTTGAACACCTGCCCTGTTGGAATTGCAACTCAAGATCCTGAACTTCGAAAGAATTTTAAAGGGACCCCAGAACACGTGATCAACTATATGTACTTTGTTGCTGAGGAGTTAAGACAAATCATGGCGAGTCTCGGTTTTAGAACCTTGAAGGAAATGGTGGGGCAAACCCATAAAATTAATGCCAAAAAAGCCGTAGCGCATTACAAAGCAAAAGGCATTGAAATTGCTTCGATCCTTCACCAACCAGAAAGTGAAGCAACCACTACGTTGTCAAATTCAGAAAAACAAAATCACAATTTAGAAAATGTATTGGATATGCAAATTCTAAACGATGCCAAATCTGCAATTGTCAATAAAAAAACAATCAACCTATCCTATCCAATTCAGAACACAGATCGTACATTGGGTGCTATTATAAGCAATGAAATTTCCAAAATACATGGCGAAGATGGTTTACCCAAAGATACTTTATCTTTAAATTTTAAAGGATCTGCTGGACAAAGTTTTGGTGCTTTTTCTACCAAAGGAATTACTTTAAAGCTAGAAGGAGAAGCCAATGATTACTTAGGAAAAGGATTGTCAGGTGCCAAAATAATAGTAAAGAAACCCAAAGAAGCAACCTTTGTCGCTGAAGACAATGTGATTGTTGGAAACGTTTGTTTCTATGGCGCTATCAAAGGAGAAGCCTACATCAACGGAATTGCAGGAGAACGTTTTGCTGTAAGAAATTCGGGAATTACAACTGTTGTAGAGGGTGTTGGAGATCATGGTTGCGAATACATGACCGGTGGAAAAGTTGTTGTTTTAGGAAAAACAGGTCGAAATTTTGCCGCAGGAATGAGTGGTGGTATTGCGTATGTGTACAATAAAAATAATGAATTCTCTGACTATTTGTGTAACTTAGAAATGATTGATCTGGACAGCTTAGTGGCTGCAGATTTTGAGGAACTGAAAGCAGATATCACCCAGCATTATGCATACACAGAAAGTACTTTGGCTGAAAAATTACTTCAAAATTGGGAAACCGAGAAATTGAACTTCATTAAAGTCTTCCCAAAAGATTATAAGAAGGCATTGGAGCGAATAGCAAGAGAAGAACGTACAGAAAAATTAACAGCTTAATAAAAATACATGGGAAAAATAGGAGGATTTAAAGAATTCAAAAGACAGAACGAAACCAATTTAGCTGTAAAATCTCGTATCCAGAATTACAAGGAATTTACAGTGCCCTTGCCAGAAAAAGCACTAAAAAAACAAGGATCGCGCTGCATGGATTGTGGGATTCCATTTTGCCACAGTGGATGCCCATTGGGCAACTTAATTCCCGACTTCAATGACATGGTACACAAGGGAGAATGGCAAAAAGCTTCGGCTCTTTTACATGCCACCAACAACTTTCCTGAATTCACCGGAAGACTGTGTCCTGCTCCTTGCGAACAAGCTTGTGTTCTCGGAATTGTAGACAGCCCTGTAGCCATTGAAGACATTGAAAAAAGCATTGTAGAAAAGGCCTTTGCCAATGGATGGATCCAACCCATTTTACCAGAAAGTAGAACCGGAAAAACAGTGGCCGTTATTGGCTCTGGTCCTGCTGGACTTGCTGCTGCACAACAACTTAACAGAGCGGGCCATAGTGTGACTGTTTTTGAAAGAGATGATGAAATAGGTGGCTTGTTAAGATATGGAATTCCAAATTTTAAACTGGAAAAAGAAATCATTGATAGAAGAATTGCCATTCTAGAGAAAGAAGGGATAATCTTTAAAACCAATGTGAATGTCGGTGGCAATTATGATCTTAAAAATCTAGACTATTTTGATGCGATCGTTCTTTGTGGTGGAGCTACTAAAAAAAGAGCATTGCCTATTGATGGAGCAGATGCAAAAGGTGTCGTGCAAGCGATGGACTTCTTAACACAACAAACCAAGCAACTGTTCAATAAAGAAGTAAATGGTCCCCTTTTATCTGCAAAGGATAAAAATGTCATTGTAATTGGAGGTGGAGATACCGGATCTGACTGTGTGGGAACTTCCAACAGACAAGGTGCAAAATCAGTTACAAACTTCGAAATTATGGAAAAACCGCCCGAATTGAGAAGCGAGAAAACACCATGGCCATTTTGGCCTTTGCAGTTGAAAACAAGTTCTTCGCATGAAGAAGGTTGTGATCGTAACTGGCTGATTAGCACCAAAGAGTTTATTAAAAATGCTAAAAATGAATTGATTGCTGTAAAAACCGTGGAAGTATCTTGGACTTTTAAGCCAGGAGAACGCCCTGTTTTAAATGAAAAACCAGATTCTGAAAAAATTTGGCCGTGTGATATGGTCTTATTGGCTTTAGGCTTTACAGGACCTGAGACTTCATTGAGCGATCAACTAGGCTTGGAACTCGATGCAAGGAACAATTACAACGCAAAAAAATACCAAACGAATGTACCACATGTATTTACTGCTGGAGACATGAGAAGAGGACAATCTTTAATCGTTTGGGCTATTTCTGAAGGAAGAGAAGCTGCCAAAGAAATAGATACCTATTTAACTTCTGAATCGTTCTTATCCTCAAAAGGAAAAGGAGATTTACTTTCTGCGAATTAACAATACGCAACACATCCAAAAAACCACTCAAATTGAGTGGTTTTTTTTTGTGGAGAAGATGGGACTCGAACCCACGACCTCTTGACTGCCAGTCAAGCGCTCTAGCCAACTGAGCTACATCCCCTATTATTTGGCTAAAATAGACAATAAATGTATACCCTGCGTCAATTAAATCTCCATAAAATAGCATTATTGAAACCCACCAGGTAAAGTGGCTTCATAATTTATGCAGTGGCTACCCAAAACGTTTTTGAATGTATTATTTATTTTAAGGATTGTAAACTCTTCTGAAGAGTAGCAATTTTCGCCAAGGTATCAGTTTCTTTTTTACGTTCTATGGCCAATACCGCTTCTGGTGCATTGTTTACAAAACGCTCATTGGATAACTTTTTTTGGATGCCAAAAAGAAACCCCTCTGCTCGCTTTAATTCTTTGTGTAATTTTTCCTGCTCCTCTGCTACATTGATGTTGCCCATGGCAATCGGAATATAATATTCATTCGATTTTACTCTAAAAGATGCGCCATCTACTTTTTCTGAAACTACCGCAATGCTTGCCGTGTTAGTTAATTTCTGGATGATCGCATCAAAGGCTTTGGCATTTTGTTCATTTTCAACCACAAATAATTCGATGGTATCTCGAAACGATATGTTTTTATCTTTTCGTATGGTTCTAATCCCTGAAACCACTTGGCTTGCAATATCAAAATCAGCAATAATGTTTGTATCAAAATCTTTCACAGTTGGATACTTTGCAATGATTAAAGCTTCTTCTGGAGTTCTTTCTGCAATGTATTGCCAAATTTCTTCCGATAAGAAAGGCATGAATGGGTGCAATACTTTCAAGTTATTTTCTAACACCTCAATGATTGCTGCATGTGTTTTTGCATCTATTGGCTGCTGATAGGCAGGTTTTACAATCTCCAATAACCAGGGAGAAAAATCGTCGGTAATGAGTTTATAAATCGCCATCAAAGCATCTGACAAACGGTATTTAGAGAAATGATCTTCTATTTCTGACAGTGCTTTCTGAAACTTTGCTTCGTACCAAGCCAATCCGGTGATGGCAGTTGCTGGTTGTGCTATGCTTGCATCTACTTCCCAGCCTTTGATCAATCGGAAAGCATTCCAAATTTTATTGGCAAATTGTTTTCCTTGCTGACATAAGTCTTCATCAAACATCAAATCGTTTCCGGCTGCCGCACTGAGCAGCAAGCCTACACGCACACCATCGGCACCGTATTGTTCTATCAACTTCAATGCATCTGGAGAATTCCCTAAAGATTTCGACATTTTACGACGCTGTTTGTCTCGCACCAATCCGGTGAGGTACACATTCTGAAATGGTTTTTCTGCTTTATATTCGTATCCTGCTATGACCATTCTTGCTACCCAGAAAAACAAAATATCAGGTCCGGTAACTAAATCGTTGGTTGGGTAATAGTATTTTATTTCTTTATTTTCTGGATTTCGGATTCCGTCAAAAACAGACATGGGCCATAGCCAAGAAGAAAACCAAGTATCCAAGGCATCTTCATCTTGTCTTAGGTCAGCAGCCAACAAAGCTGGGTTTTGAGTTTTCTCAATGGCCAACAACAAGGCAGCTTCTCTAGTTTCTGCTACTACAAAATCTTCCTTTCCATCTCCGTAGAAAAAAGCTGGAATTTGTTGTCCCCACCACAATTGACGGGAAATATTCCAATCGCGAATATTCTCCATCCAATGACGGTAGGTGTTTTCAAATTTCTTCGGATATAAATTGATTTCTGAATCTTCTCCTAAAACTGCTTTTATGGCTGGTTTTACCAAGTCTTCCATCTTTAAAAACCATTGATCTGACAAACGGGGTTCAATGACCGCTTTGGTTCTCTCCGAGGTTCCAACTTTGTTGGTATGAATTTCGGTTTTTACCAAAATTCCTTTTTCAGCCAGTTCTTTTGCGATTTCTTCTCGAACCACAAAACGATCTTTTCCCTGATAATGCAATCCGAAAGCATTTAAAGAAGCATCATCGTTAAAAATATCGATAACTTCCAATTGGTGTTTTTCTCCCAAAGCTTTGTCATTTTCATCATGTGCCGGTGTTACTTTTAAGCAACCTGTACCAAATTCGATGTCTACGTAAGTGTCTTCTATAATGGGGATAACGCGCCCACACAAAGGAACGATAGCCTGCTTTCCTTTTAAATGCGTAAAACGGGGGTCTTCTGGATTGATGCAAATAGCTGTATCACCAAAAATAGTTTCTGGTCGCGTAGTTGCGATGGTTAAAGTATCGGTAGTACCTGCTATCTTATAGGTTAAATAGTATAAATTTCCTTGTCGTTCCTCATGAATGACCTCTTCATCTGACAAGGTGGTTTTTGCTTCCGGATCCCAATTAACCATTCGATACCCGCGGTAAATCAATCCTTTGTTGTAAAGGTCTACGAAGACTTTGATCACGGACTCAGACATTTCTGGATCCATGGTAAACGCGGTACGATCCCAATCACAGGAAGCACCCAATTTTTTTAATTGCTCTAGTATAATTCCCCCATATTGATGTTTCCACTCAAAAGCATGGGCCATGAATTCTTCGCGGGTTAAATCGCTTTTTTCAATTCCTTGCTCTTTCAATCGTGCCACCACCTTTGCTTCGGTCGCAATAGATGCATGGTCTGTTCCAGGCACCCAACATGCATTTTTCCCCAACAATCGCGCACGTCGAACCAATACATCTTGAATGGTATTGTTTAGCATATGCCCCATGTGTAAAACCCCGGTAACATTGGGAGGTGGGATTACAATGGTATAAGGTTCTCTCTCGTCTGGTGTAGAATGAAAATAATCATGCTGCATCCAGTACTCGTACCACTTGTCTTCTACCTGGCTGGCATCATATTTAGATGGAATTGTCATACTTTGGGCTAAATTTTAAAATATAAGGGGCAAAAATACAATTATCTACTTTCAAGAGAAAATTAGTCATTGATTTTTTAAAACAAAATTTTTGTGCTAATTTTACTATATCAAACCGATATCATGAAGAATTTTCCGCTATTTTTTGTCTTCCTTTTTGTTTCATTCGCCATGCAAGCACAAGAATTTCAGTTTGAAAAAGAAACCATTGACTATGGTACAGTTGCAAAAAAATCAGCAGGTACGCGTATTTTTACTTTCAAAAACATCGGTACAGCGCCCATTGTAATCAAAAGAATACAATCTACCTGTGGCTGTACAGTTCCTGAAAAACCGGAAGCGCCCATTATGCCAGGGGCAAAGGGAACAATAAAAGTTTCTTATGATACCAATAAGCTAGGAAGATTTAACAAACAAATCCTTATTTTCTCCAATGCGAAACAACCTCGAAAAGTGATTCGAGTGAAAGGGTATGTTTCTGCTGAAGTTTCTTTTGAAAAAGAAAAAAGTCTATTGTCCGATCATTAAACTCTTTTCTTTAATTTGAATTGAAATTTTAGAATATCTACACCTCTTCGGATTGTTAGGTTTATCTTTTTACCATCTTTTGTCTGGAGCTTCTTTATCAGTTGGCCAATGGATAAATCATGTACTGAATTTCCATTAATTTTCAATAAAATATCATCGGGGAGAATTCCAACGAGTGCAGCAGGTGAATTCTGCAAGACTTTGGAAATGCGATAAGAGGGCTTGAACTTAAATCGGTAACTCGCCGAAAATGTAATGGTATTGTTATTGTTTTCAAAACCATTATTTGGTCCTGAATAATTAATTACTTTTTCAGGATCTATTTCTTTTACCAATTCCTCTCCATTGTAGACGATATCCAAACCACTCATATTGTATTCAAAGCCTCCTGAAATGGCAGCACATTTTCTGAGCATCAAATTTTTATTGGGATAGTCAATCCACAGTTTAAAACGCTTTAGAATATTGCTTCCAATACTCCCATTTCTAGTTTCAAATTTTCTTGCTTGGAGGGTAGAAATGCTATCTAGAAAAGACACTGTAGGTCGTAAAACTTCAAATGAACCCAGGGTCATTTTTGGAATTCGAGCTCTATTTCCATAGATGGTTCCACTCAAACCTTCTCCCAAAATATCATTGTAATGCCGAAGAGGGGTTTTGATCTTCTCATGGGATCCTTCAAACAACCAAAGTGCATCACTTCCGCCTGTGTCTAGTAGCATTTTTACAGAAGTCATTTCATTTCCAAGGGTATCCAATTGAACAGCCGCATCAACATAGGGTTTGTTCCGATAAAACTCAAGAGGAAATTCTTCGCATTTTTTACATTTCTTGTATTGAAAAGTCTTTGGATTGTACAGGATTATTTTTTTTGTTTTGTAATCGATTTTGGCAATAACATCTTTCAATAAACTATAACCAATAATACCGTGTATGGTGGTTCCCATTTTTCATGAAAGCTCAAATTGGTCCTTTAAAATCAAGTAAATGGTTTCGTTGTTGCTTTTCAGTTTCCCTACTTTTAATTTGTTTTTTTTTGAAATTAAGGCATCGATTGCCTTTCCTTTTCCCAATCCTTGCAACGATATTTTTTTTACATTTTTCAGTCCCAAACTATCATTTTCAGAAAGGCTAAATAAGATTGTTTTATCTACTCCAGTATCTAAGATAAAGGACAACTTTGTATGATTTACCTCAACAGGAATTACGATAATATTGTTGATTAATTGAAACGATAGCTTTTGAGCGTTTCGATTTTCAATGGGAAACTGAAACCTAGATTGTCCAAAGGCAATAATGCAATTATTGAAGACCAAAAACAGTATGATTATTCGTTTTTTAATAAGCGCTGGTATTTTAGTGAATGTGAAAAATACAATAAGAAAAATACATATTTTCTATGTTTTTATGTTTTAACATATTAAACAAACTGAATTTCGTTATTTTATAAAAATATTTCGCAAATTTGTACTCCTTAATACCATAACAAAAATTATGCCTACGATTTCTCAGAAAGGAAATAAAATGCCAGAATCACCAATCAGAAAATTGGTGCCTTATGCAGAAGACGCCAAAAAAAGAGGGGTCAACGTGTTTCATTTAAATATTGGGCAACCTGATATTAAGACGCCCCAAGTAGCATTGGATGCTGTAAAAAACAATACTCTTGAGACATTGGCTTATGTGCGTTCGGAAGGCTCCGAAATCTACAGAACCAAATTGGCAAACTATTATGTAGCACATAATATTTCGGTAGCAGCAGACGATATTGTGGTTACAACAGGTGGTTCTGAAGCCTTACTTTTCACCATTGGGAGTATTACAGATCCGGGAGATGAAATTATAATTCCAGAACCTTTTTATGCAAATTACAACGGTTTTTCTACTGCATCTGGTGTCACTGTAGTACCTGTAATTTCAAAAATTGAAGATAATTTTGCTTTGCCAAAAATTGAAGATTTCGAGAAGTTAATTACAAAAAAAACAAAAGCAATCTTAATCTGTAATCCAGGGAATCCAACAGGGTACCTTTATGCTAAAGAAGAAATAGAAAAATTAAAGCAAATCGTTCTAAAACATGACTTGTATTTAATTGCCGATGAAGTTTATAGAGAGTTTGCCTATGATGGACTGCAACACACTTCTGTTCTCTCTTTAGAAGGATTGGAGGCCAATGCAATAGTAATCGACTCGGTATCGAAACGATATAGCATGTGTGGTGCAAGAATAGGCTGCATTGTTTCAAAAAACAAACAATTCATTGCCACTGCGATCAAATTTGCACAAGCAAGACTTAGTCCGCCCACCTATGCATTAATGGCCAGTGAAGCCGCTTTGGATACGCCAAAAAGTTATTTTGACGAGGTAATTGAAGAGTATGTAGAAAGAAGAAATACCTTAATAGAGGAATTGGAAAAAATTGAGGGTGTAAAAGTAGCTACTCCAAAAGGAGCATTTTATTGTGTTGCTGAATTGCCTGTAACAGATGCAGATCATTTTGCACAGTGGATCTTAGAAGCCTTTCACCACAAAATGGAAACTTTAATGGTAGCCCCTGCAAGTGGATTCTACTCGACACCCGGAGAAGGGAAAAATCAAGTTAGAATCGCCTATGTTTTGAATAAGAAAGATTTAATTCGTTCGGTCGAAATATTAAAAGAAGCCTTAAAACAATATCCAAATTAATTGGTCATTAAAAAGAACATATCATTAAAAGCATACAACACTTTTGGCATTGATGTAAAAGCCAGCCGCTTTGTTTCGATTGCTTCTTTGTATGAATTGAAACAACTTTTAAATTCAGAAAAAGACTTTTTTCTAATTTCTGGTGGTAGCAATCTGCTTTTAACAAGAGACATTGAAAGGCTTGTGGTTCATATTAACATTCAAGGAATTTCTATAGATCACGAGGAAGAAAACACTGTTGATCTAACTGTAAATGGAGGCGAAAACTGGCATGAGTTTGTCCTTTGGTGTATTAGTGAGAATTACGGTGGCCTCGAAAACTTATCCTTAATTCCCGGAAATGTTGGCACCAGCCCTATTCAAAATATTGGTGCATATGGGGTAGAGGTAAAAGACTGCATTACAAAGGTGGAAGCCTTGGAGATTGCAACCAATAAACTGGTTTCTTTTTCAAACGAAGCTTGTAATTTTGGTTATCGAAATTCGATTTTTAAAAATGAGGTAAAAGGAAAATACATCTTGACTTCTGTCTCTTTTAGGCTAACTACTAAAAATCATCAATTAACAACCTCTTATGGTGCTATTGAAAATGAATTAGCGGTTCAGAAAATTAAAATCCCAACATTAAAAAATATTTCTGATGCCATTATTCGCATTCGAAAATCCAAATTACCCGATCCTAAAGAAATTGGCAATAGTGGCAGTTTCTTTAAAAATCCTGTAATTTCTAAAAAACAGTTTCTAAGACTCCAAAAAGAAAATCCATCGATCCCAAACTATCCCGTTTCTGAGACCGAAATCAAAGTTCCAGCAGGATGGTTGGTAGAGCAAAGTGGCTTTAAAGGAAAACGTTTTGGTGATGCTGGCGTGCATGAAAAACAAGCCTTAGTACTTGTAAATTATGGAAGTGCAACGGGTATTGAGATTTTTCAACTTGCTGAAAAAATCCAGCAAACAGTATTTAAAAAATTTGAAATTGCTTTAGAAATTGAAGTGAATGTTGTTGCTTCCTGAGTTTAGAACTCTTTCTTTAAGATTTCTATATGACGTCTAAGTCGTAAAATATCGACTCCTAAAGTACCATTGTAAACTCCTCGAATTCGTCCTTTTGCATCGACCAAAATGAAATTTTCTGTGTGTATAAATTCACTTTTATTTTTTGTCTCATTAAAATCTCCATCTGCAAAATATGAAGTTCTTGCGATGTTGTAAATATGATCTCTATCGCCTGTAATTAAATGCCATTTTCCATCTATTGCTCCTTTTTCCAAAGCATATTCTTTTATTTTCGCAACAGAATCTACTCGAGGCATTACGGTATGTGACAATAATAAAACAGAAGCATCCTCTTTATAAAATTCTTGAATAGTAGCCATATTATTGGCTAGGATAGGACAAATACTTGGACAGGTTGTAAAGAAAAAATCTGCAATATAAATTTTACCTTCAAAAGTTTTATTTGTGATGAGATACCCGTTTTGATTTGTAAACTCAAACGAATCAATCCTATGAATTTTAGAATAATTCGTATCCTTTTTTGAAATCCATTCTGGAGTAAATGCTGCTGAATTGTAAAAGGGAAGTGTTGTTGACTTATCGATTGGAACCTCTTTTTTACAAGATAAAAAAGTGGACAACAGAACTAATGATACTACTTTTTTAATCATTTTAATTCGTTTTTATGAACCACGCTCACACATTTTTTAAGTCCAATTAAACCGTGTCTATCATTGTTTACCGTGAAGAAGTTAGCCGTAATTTTACCAGAAAGATTCCACATTCTTTGATGTCCGTCTTCTACCCCATCAACAAAATTAAAATGCTGGGCCAAAGTCCCATCTGTATGCCACTCCTTGACACTACCGTCATAGCGCCCATTTGAATTAAAATGGTATTCAAACATTTGATTTCCGTTTGCATACCAACCACGATGTACCTGAGATTTCAAGCCCTTGGTATAAAAACGCTCAAACCATTTTTTCCCGTTTGCATACCAACCTCTGTAAAAACCTTGTCGCTTGCCTTGATCGTATTCAGAAGCTGTTTTTAGACTCCCTCCAACGTAAGACTCGTTGACTACTCCAGAATAGGCCTTCCCTTTGAAGCGTAAAACACCATTGATCAATTTAAATTCAACTGCCTTCCGATCTTTTTCTACATTCGGAATAACAAGGATATTCTTAGAAGCAGAAATTTTCATTTCCTGTTCTTTGGATTGGCATGAAATAAAGATTGTAATACTTATGAAAAAGTAAATTATTTTCCTCACGCTTATCTGGTTATAGATCCTGCGGTTCCAAAGAAACCGTTTCCATTTAAATAAGGATCTTCATTTGTAACATGATAATGGTAAATGCCATCCGGAAAATCTGGAGTTGCAGACGTATGCCCATGATAGTCGTCTAAATCTGCATTGGTAATTGTTGTCCCGTTCTCCAAAGGTCCATAGACTGGAAATCCATCTGAAAGCAATCCTAAAAAGGCGTCAGCGCCATACGTTTCTGTTAAATAGAGGGGCTCAACATGATAGTGATAGGTTGTATTTGCTGGGTGGCCCAACCATTGATCGAAAGAATTAATTTCTCCCGTTAGTGGAGCGCCACCCGCTGCATATTGATTAAAAAAAACAACCCCATTTCTGGAAATCCCGATCGGTCCCATAGGAGTTGCACTTTTATTCAACGCTTCCGCAGGGTTTAAAGTCATTGTAAAAGTTATCTGCTGTTCTCCAATAACACCTGGATTTTGATTCCAATTTGGATTGGTCCCGTTGTATGCTTCATACAATGGGCTAGATGTATCCCAATATGGACTGGTATGATTTGGCAAATCTGTTGTTGTAAAAGTTACTGTAGTACCGCTTACCGAATAAGAAACGGCAGCGACATTGTCAAACATGGAGAGCAACCTACTTGTATCATAAGCGGTTTCTACAATTTCGGAGGGCGCTTCCTGAGTATCTGAACTACACCCATAGAAAGCAGGTAAAGCAACTAGTGCTACGAACAAGCAATTAATAAATTGTTTCATTTTTATCATTTTTAAATTGACGTCTAAAATTTCACATATACACTAGTAAAATAACAATGAAATTATTTTATCTTGGAGGTCTTCGCCCATCTCTTGGTGGATGATTGAGATGTATTGGGCGTCGCATACCACCCTCATTTGGGGGGCTTCTCCTACCCGTATGCAATGCCGTCATAATAATTTTATCAAAGGACTTCAATTGCGCTTCATTACAAATATTTCGAACTTTTTGAAAGAAACGAAATACCTCAGCTTCTTTTTTGGCAGTAATGATACCGATGGTTGTCGAAATAGAATCCGACTTGAAATTTTTCTCTGAAATCCTACGAAATAAAATGTTTTTATTTTTCATGATTTGATCATCAAAAGCATTCATTTCAGTACTGTGCATTTGCTCTAAAATACTGAATTGCTCCTTTTGAACTTCTGAAAATTGTAATTGTTCGGTTAAAAAATTTCTTTGACTGTTTTTTTGAGGCCTTTTTTCATGGGGTTTTTTGAGCAACATAAAAATTAGAACGCCATTTAAAACGATCAATACCATAAAAAATAAGGGGAGTAATTTTGATTTCATCTTTTTAATTTAAAATAGAATTCGAACTAGTTTGCAAAGCGTACTCTTGTGCAAATAAAGCTATAGCTGTGGCTTCTTTTGAACCGGAAAAGGTATAGAAAATAGTCCCAATATTTAAAACCAAAACAAGACCGAGTGTTGCCCATTGAAATTGCGGTGTCAACCAAGAAAATGAAAGCGGTTTTTGGGGTGCTTCTTTTGTGAATTCTTGCATTAGCTTATGCTTAAAAAAAGGACTCACTTTTACGGGTGCTATTTGAGTTAGTAACTCAAGAGTTTGTGTAGTTTTGTGCTTACTTATTTCGTTCATTTGATTGGATATCTACTAAATTGATACGATTCTTTAGATGCATATTGTGTGAATAACTTGCGCTATGGATGGTTTTTATAAAAATTTGCTAATTTTTTCTGTAAATTTTTCTTTGCTCGAAAGAGAACAGATTCTACTGATGACAAACTTTTCCCTGTGATTTCAACAATTTCTTGATAACGCTTCCCGTCAATTTTAGCCAATGTAAAAATTACTTTTTGCTGCGCTGGCAATGTATCTATTGCCTTAAAAATAAGCGCTGTTTTTTCTTTATTTTCTAGGAGGATTCCTGGATGGTTAATTTCTACAAAATAAGGAGTCATTGGAATGGGAAGATCATCTCCTGATAGTGTTTGCATGAAAGCAAAACGTTTTTTAGTCTTCTTTTTTCGAATAAACTCCAAACATTTATTCGTGGTAATTTTATAAATCCAAGTAGATAGTTTCGCATTGGATTTAAATTTAGAAATTGATTTAAAAACTTCTAAGAAAACTTCTTGCGCCACATCTTCTGCATCTTCTTTATTGGGGATAAAGGAAATGCAGGTGCCAAAAATTTTTTGTTGATAAGCATCGATTAATTGACCGAAAGCAACTTGATTTCCAGCTACTAATTTCTTTATGAATTCTTTTTCGTCCAATATTTAGTTTTCTCAACTGGGAAATTACATAAAAAAAGCAGGAACTAAAAGTTAAAACAATAGATTTACTATCTTTGCAATAGAATCAAATACTATGAAATTACTACTGTTTACTTTAGCACTATTGGGAGTGGGAGTTGCTGGAATTGCCATTAAAATTTGGGCCAAAAAAGATGGTGAATTTGCTGGAACTTGTGCCAGCCAAAACCCGATGTTAAACAAAACGGGAGAATCTTGTGGTTTTTGTGGTAAAACACCAGATCAGTTTGAAAACTGCGCCGAACCTCAACACAATTAGCTTTCATTTCTTCCACTAAATACTTGATTCTTTTTCTACAAAATACTAAAAAGACGAAACCCCTTGGGACCTCATTTCTAGAAACCAGGATCGTATTATTTCAATTTCGTATCTTTATAACGAATTTGATTTCAAAACTCAATCCTTGAAAATAGAGAACACACAATTGGAAAGCAGCATTTCAAAAGCAAAAAAAGGAAATCAGACTGCTTTTAAATATTTATTAGATACTTTTTGGTCCGACGTTTATAATTATCAATTAAAACGAACCAAAAGTGAAAATGATGCTGAAGACATTACGATACAAACGTTTTCAAAAGCCTTTGACAAAATCCAAACTTTTGATCAGAAATACGTATTCAAGACTTGGATCATTTCGATTTCTAAAAATATTCATATCGATTTGTTCCGAAAAAAAAGGAGTTCAATTCAAATTGAAAATACGCATGCACAAGAAGAAAAAATTTATTTAGTAGTAGATGACAATCCTACACCTGAGGATAAAATCATTCGAGAACAAAATTTAGCAAAACTTCTTAGAGACATCAAGCTCTTAAAGCCAAAGTACCAGGAGGTAATTCAGTTACGCTATTTCCAAGAATTGAGTTACAAAGAAATTGCTTCCGAAATCAATGAACCCATAAGCAATGTAAAAGTGAAACTTTTACGTGCAAAAAAATTACTTGCAGCCATTATCAAAAAAACTTAATGTGAAAAAAACATTCCTCCAAACTTTAGGCCCTGGTTTATTATTTGCAGGAGCTGCTATTGGTGTTTCTCATTTGGTGCAAGCTACCAAAGCTGGAGCGGAATTTGGTTTTGGTTTGTTATGGGCTTTACTACTTGTTCATCTGTTTAAATATCCTTTTTTTCAATTTGGACCCCGTTATGCTGCAGCTACAGGCGAAACCTTATTGGAAGGTTATCAAAAATTAGGCAAAGGAGTACTCATGGCCTATTACATTCTCAATTTTGCAACAATGTTTACCATCCAAGCAGCCGTCACCATCGTTACGGCAGGTTTGGCATCCCAACTTTTTGGCATTACAGAGGATTTGACGATTTGGTCTGCGATGCTCCTTTTGATAAGTGCTACATTGCTAATAATTGGGCGTTACAAACTGCTAGATAACCTAATGAAATACATCATCATCACGCTCACATTAAGTACTATCGTGGCAGTTACCGTTGCTTTTTTTAGCACAAAAAATGCTTTTGACATTACACAAGTACTTCCTTCGGGGACAGGAGAAATCACGTTTCTTATTGCATTTTTTGGATGGATGCCAGCACCCTTAGATATTGCAGTTTGGCACTCCATTTGGTCCATTGAAAAAAACAAAAACACAGGACTAAAGACAACACCCAAAGCAGCTATTTTTGATTTTAACATTGGGTATCTTGGGACGCTCTTCTTGGGGATTTGTTTTGTAATGTTAGGTGTATTGGTCATGCATCATTCTGGAGAAATTTTCTCAGAAAAAGGTGGTGAATTTGCGTCGCAACTAATTCATTTGTACACCAAAAACCTGGGTGAATTCTTTTATCTCTTTATAGCCATTGCCGCATTTACGACCATGTTTAGTACAACACTAACAACCTTCGACGCTTCTCCGAGAGCCATGGAACAAACTACCCAACTCTTGTTTTCCAATAAAACAAAGCTCAACTATTGGTTTTGGATTGCATGTCTATTTTTAGGAACCTGCTTGATCTTAAAATATGGGAGGGACAATATGGGTTTCTTGGTAAAAATAGCTACGGTTTTATCGTTTTTAACAGCACCGTTTTATGCCATTTTAAATTATACATTAATTACTGGAAAACATACTCCAAAAGAACACCAACCCAATATTTATGTAAAGATTTTAAGCCTTGTTGGAATTCTCTTTTTAGTTGCATTCAGTATTTGGTTTTTATCAAGTATTTAAAACTTTCCTTTGTATCTTTGCAAAACAAATTCGTTAGAAAATGGAGACAGTACCTGAAATGCTTCAAGAAAGAGTAAAAAAACCAAAATGGTTACGTGTAAAATTACCCGTTGGTAAGAAATATACCGAACTAAGAGGTTTGGTAGACAAATACAAATTAAATACTATTTGTACCAGTGGAAGCTGTCCAAATATGGGAGAATGTTGGGGAGAAGGAACTGCGACTTTCATGATTCTAGGAAATATTTGTACCCGTTCTTGTGGTTTCTGTGGTGTAAAAACTGGAAGGCCCGAAACGGTAGAATGGGATGAACCAGAAAAAGTAGCCCGTTCTATAAAAATCATGGGCATAAAACATGCTGTAATTACCTCTGTAGATAGAGATGATTTGAAAGATGGTGGATCCATTATTTGGGCAGAAACAGTAGATGCTATTCGTAGAACAAATCCAACCACAACCTTAGAAACATTGATTCCAGATTTTCAAGGAAACACCAAACAATTAGATCGAATCATTGGGGTGCATCCAGAAGTAGTTTCTCATAATATGGAAACCGTAAGAAGACTCACCCGAGAGGTTCGAATTCAAGCAAAATATGATCGTAGTTTAGAAGTTTTAAGGTACCTAAAAGAAAAAGGCATGCGAACCAAAACTGGATTGATGCTTGGTTTAGGGGAAACGGAAGCAGAAGTAATAGAAACCATGAAAGATCTCCAAGCTGTGGGATTGGATGTGTTAACAATAGGTCAGTATTTACAACCAACAAAAAAACACTTACCTCTGAAAGCGTTTATAACACCAGAACAATTTAAAAAATACGAAACCTTAGGATTGGAAATGGGCTTTATGTATGTAGAGAGTGGGCCATTAGTTCGCTCATCATACAAAGCACATAAACACGCTAAATAAACCGCTTTCCTGGGGTGGTAAAAATACAACTTTATAAAAATGGCACTCAATTGAGTGCCGTTTTTTTTTTGAGGATCCGTTCAATAAACTATTTTTTTTACTCTAAAAACATACTTTGGTACAAAGGTTGATATGATAATAGTAAGAGACCTCATAAACCTCTTAAAGTTATAAATTGTTTGAATTATTTGAGTAAAAAACCATCTCTATTGAGATGGTTTTTTTTATCTGAAAAGAAAGGTAACATCTGATTATTTTAAGGTATTGGAATTTAATAAAAAAACAGCATTGGCCATAAAAAGCTTTCCGTTTTCCCAAAAAGATCGAAATAACGGATTGTCTACCATATACACAATACTACCCTTACCAAAAGATTCTTCACCAAGCATCAGTGATTTTGGGACGTTTTTAATGGCTTCACTTCCAGCATAACCCGAAACATTTTTTGTCATTTGATCAAAATAGCCCACATTGATACCTTTCGCTAAATATTGGTATGAAGTACTGCTTAGTTTTAATGAAAAATAATTGGAATCATATCCAAATCCAAGAGGATGTGTCGAATCAATCTTACTTGTAAAAATACTTCCAGTAATTAAATTTGCAACGCTTTTACGTTCTCGTTCTGCAAAAGGAGTAAGATTATCCACCTTATCTTTTTCAGCTGATTTTTTTACTTTCAAGGAAAACCCGTCTTTGTCCGCAAAACTACGCAATGCATTTCCTATAGCAATGAGTGTGCCTCCATTGCGCATCCATTTTTTTAATTTTGTCATCATTGATGTATTCAAAACATCCCGATACGACCCGCTTGGAAGTACAATAACATCATAGGAATGCAACGTGGTATCGCTAAAATCTTCTGCATTGATATTTGTAATTGGATAGTTCAATTGAGCTTCAAAAAAATGCCAAACTTCACCAAAACTCAAAGAAGAAGTTGCTTTCCCTGAGAGCACAGCAATCTTTTGTTGATGAATTGGCTTCACGAAAGCGGATCCAAAGTCTACCCCTGAGTCAGAAAAACCAGTTGCAACGGCCGTTAAAGAACGTTGATGCTGATTTGCAATTGCAATTAGTTTTGCATCAAATTCAGGATTCCGATTGTCATTTCTTAAAACAATTAACGAGCCTCTTTCAAAAGAGTTCCCTTCTATAGAAAAAGCTTTTTCGCTAAATCGAGGCACCATGTTATTTTGCAGCAGCGCACCTAAAAAGGTAGCGTCCTCGAGGCTGTTCCACTTAGAAACATATGCGTAAGCACGCTTCACAATTGAATTGTTGATATTCGTTTCTTTAATTGCATTGGATGAAGGTAATTTCGTTCTTGAAGCAATCGCCTCAAATCCATATGCATATGGCAAAGACCAAGCAGTAATGTCATAGGTCAAAGAATCCATCAATTTTGCTTTCGGTTCAAACAAAACTTTGACCATTTTGCCTTTGGGTTGATCTGTATGAATCATGAGATCCGAAGAAGTCACCTCCATTTTACCTTCCTCCTGAGTCGAATAAAGATAGCCTTTTGCAATGCCTTTCTTAGCCGATTGAAAATAAATTTGGTGTTTGTCCAACAATTTTTTTAAACGATTTAATTGATCTTTATTTTTGTTTTTCAACACATAACTTTTATACTTTAAATCCGAATTGTCAAAAAACTTTGCAAACTCAGCATTTAATTGAATCGCAGAAGTAGAGGAAATTTCTACAGTAGACAAACCAGTTGTCGTATGATGCATCACTCGGTCTTTGAGGGTCAAAACCTCGCCTTCATTGGTTTGAATTCCCAATCCTGCACGTCCATGTCCCGCTTGTTCATAGGTCATTCCAATAGCTCCCATATAAGTTGGATAGGTGTCTCCATAACTTGGATATAGCAAATCAAAACTCTCTCTGGTAAAATACAACCACCCTTCTTTGTCAAAGTATTTTGCGTGATTTTTTCCAATTTCAATTTGGAAATTACGTTGCCAATCAGAAATTACTTCATGAAAAGGTTCAGCAGCCGGGGCAAAATAATATGGATCGTTGATTCCTTGTTCGTGAAAATCTACATGAATGTGAGGCAACCATTTGTTATAAATAGCAATTCTTTGTGAAGATTCTACTTGAGTAGCCCATGCCCAATCTCTATTTAAATCAAACAAATAGTGGTTTGGCCTTCCAGAAGGCCAGGGTTCCAAGTGTTCCTTTGCATTTTGATCTATCGAATACGGAGTACTTTTTACCTGATTGAACCAATTCACATACCGATCACGTCCATCTGGATTGATACAGGGGTCGATGATTACTATGGTATTTTCTAACCAATCTTTTTTATTGGTAATCAATTCATACAATGTAAGCATCGCCGCTTCGGTACTTGAAGCTTCGTTACCATGTACATTATAACTCAACCATACGATTGCTTTGGTATTTCCATTACCGCCTTTGATAATTCCAGTTTGAGAAAGGTTATCTTTTCGGATCTTCTCTAAATTAGCGATGTTCTCTTTGGAAGAAATATAACTCACATAAAGCGGTCTATGTTCATTTGTTTCCCCATATTTTTCCATTTTCACGGTAGCTACTGTATTGCTTACATATTTGAAATAATCAACAACTTGATGATGACGAGTAAAACGATCCCCAAGTTCATAGCCTAAAAATTCTGAGGGAGATTGAATGGATTGCGAAAAGGCATTTCCAAGGATAAAAAGCGTAAGAAGAGAGAGTAATTTAATGTTCATGTAAATTTGTATTGGATACTCAAATGTAAGCATTATATCTTTTCAGAAGTGAAACAAAAGGGCGATTGACAAACAATTAATGGTTCAATTCATTAATCACTTCGTACAACCATCAAAATAGTGTATTTTTATCAAAAAATTAAGAGCCATAGCGTTTGGATAATAAAACTCATACAGGCTACAAACAACGATTCTCAAATTACCCGCATGAAAGTAGTAGAACTTCCTTTCGAGAAAACAGGCTTTTTCTCTAAAACAATGCTTGATTATCTTGCAAAGAAAGAAAGTATAGCGCCTTTTTATCACAATTGCCCCAATCTAGTAGGGTTTAAAAATCAGTTTGAAGAAAAAGAAAAATGGTGCAATCTTGAAACTAGAAACGTTTTATCAAAATCATTAGAAAAACAATATCAGGGTTTTGATCTTTCAGAAGCTACCCAAAAAAACATTGCGCTACTTCAACAAAAAAATACTTTTACGGTAACTACGGGACATCAATTAAACCTATTTACAGGTCCACTCTACTTTCTGTACAAAATACTTTCTACCATCAATTTGGCAGAAGAAATTTCAGCAAAATTTCCGACCAAAAATATTGTCCCTGTCTACTGGATGGCTTCTGAGGACCATGACTTTGAAGAAATCAATTACTTTAATTTTCAAGAAAAAAAAGTACAATGGAATGCAGCATCTGGAGGAGCAGTTGGACGAATTTCAACAAAAGGTTTGGAACATGTATTTGAAGAATTCTCCTCCCATTTAGGAAGTTCAAAAAATGCAGAAAAACTCAAGGAATTATTTTCAGAAGGTTATTTAAAACACGAAAATTTAGCCCTTGCCACACGGTATATCGCTAATGAATTATTCAAAGAATATGGATTGGTGATTGTTGATGGCGATGATCTTGCATTAAAAAAATTACTAGCGCCCTTTGTAAAAGATGAATTGGAAAATGAAACTTCATTTCGTGCGGTTTCTGAAACGATTGCAGCCTTGGAAAAAAATTATAAAGTGCAAGTTAATCCGAGAGCGATTAATTTGTTTTATTTACATGAAAATTCTCGGGAACGTATCCTTCTTAAAAATGGGGTGTATCAGATAAACAATACCGACATTACATTTTCAAAAGAAGAAATCCTAAAGGAAGTAGATAAAAACCCGATGGCTTTTTCGCCCAATGTGATTATGCGCCCGCTCTATCAAGAGATTGTTTTGCCAAATCTATGTTATATTGGTGGTGGTGGAGAAATTGCCTATTGGTTGGAGTTAAAAAATTATTTTGACAAGGCTAGAGTCACTTTTCCAATTTTATTATTGAGGAATTCGGTTCAGATTATCTCCGAAAAACAACAAAAGAAATTAGCATCCCTTAAGATTTCGCATCAAGAGCTGTTTTTAAAACAACAAGAGCTTTTGTCAAAAAAAGTGTTAGAAAACACCGAGATTGATATCGATTTTAATTGCAAAATTAATGATTTAAAAAAACATTTTTTAGAACTAAAGGAAGTCGCCAAGAAAACGGACGTCTCCTTTGTAGGTGCTGTAAATGCTCAAGAAAAAAAGCAAATTAAAGGCCTAGAAAATCTTCAAAAAAGATTGTTACGAGCTGAAAAAAGAAGACAAAAAGAATTGGTAGATCGCATTACAACATTGCAAAATCAACTTCTCCCCAACCAAAGTTTAGAAGAACGACAACGGAACTTCTCTGACTATTATTTAGCCTATGGCCCTGCTTTTTTAGATACTTTAAAAGCGGCACTCAAACCACTCGCTCACCAATTTACAATTATAGAACTATCATGAGCCAAAAAGACAAAGGACTCCATCCAAATAATAAATTCAATGCCCCATATGATTTTGAGGATTTAATGCTTAAAAATCCAGCATTAAAAAAGTTTGTTGCTCAGAATAAATACGGGAGTATTAGCATCGATTTTTCAAATCCGATGGCTGTAAAGGAACTCAACAAAGCATTGCTTTTCACCTTTGATAAAATAACGCTTTGGAATTTTCCAGATCAAAACCTATGTCCACCTATTCCGGGTCGCTTAGATTATATTCATCATCTAGCAGACTTGCTTTCCCCCGAACTAGAAAAAGAAAAAAACATTACAATATTAGATATTGGAACAGGGGCAACTTGTATTTATCCATTATTGGGCGTTGCAGCTTACAATTGGAATTTTGTTGGTGTCGACATTGACTTGGATTCTTTGGATACTGCACAAGACATTGTTGATGATAATGAGTTAGACGCACATATAAAGTTACGCCAACAATTTGACGAAAATCAGATTTTAAAAGGCATTTTGGGAGATGATGATTCCTTTGATGCAGTCATGTGTAATCCGCCCTTTTATAAATCGGCAGAAGAAGCACAAGGTGCTAACAAAAGAAAAAACAGAAACTTAGGAAATAGTGCCGTTCGAAATTTCTCTGGAAACAATAATGAATTATGGTATGTAGGTGGTGAAAAAGCTTTTTTACACAACTACCTGTATGAAAGTTATTTGTACAAAACCAAAAGTAGTTGGTTCACAAGTTTGGTATCAAAAAAAGAAAATGTAGAAAGCATGGAAAAATCTTCCAAAAAATTAGGCGCAACTGCATTTAAAGTCATTCCAATGCGTCAAGGAAATAAAGTAACTCGAATCGTTTGCTGGAAGTTTTAAAAAATTATTTTTTTTGAGAGCAGAGATAAAAAAACCAAAGCGCAATGCTTCGGTTTTTATTTTTTACTAAGATTCCTTTCGGTAGGGAATAGTGTACTTTATAAGTGGATCACTTCATCATAAGCATCTGCAACTGCTTCCATTACTGCTTCACTCATGGTTGGGTGTGGATGAATTGTTTTTAGGACTTCATGCCCCGTAGTTTCTAATTTACGTCCTAAAACAGCCTCCGCAATCATATCTGTAACCCCAGCACCAATCATATGGCATCCTAACCATTCGCCATATTTTGCATCAAAAATTACTTTTACAAACCCTTCAGTGGTTCCAGCAGCAGTTGCTTTTCCAGAGGCAGAAAAAGGAAATTTACCTACTTTTAAATCGTAGCCCGCTTCTCTAGCTTTCGCTTCGGTCATTCCAACGGAAGCAATTTCAGGAGTCGCATAGGTACAACCCGGAACGTTTCCATAGTCAATGGGCTCCGTGTGCAATCCTGCTAGTTTCTCTACACAGGTAATTCCTTCGGCAGAAGCAACATGTGCCAATGCTTGACCAGGAACCACATCACCAATAGCATAATAACCCGGGATATTTGTTTGGTAAAAATCGTTTACTAAAATTTTATCTCGGTCTACAACAATACCCACATCTTCCAATCCAATATTTTCAATGTTCGATTTAATTCCTACAGCCGAAAGCAAAATATCTGCTTGTAAGGTTTCCTCTCCTTTCTTTGTTTTTACGGTTGCCACCACTCCTTCCCCAGAAGTATCTACAGATTCTACAGAAGAATTCGTCATTACCTTAATACCCGCTTTTTTGATAGAACGTTCAAATTGTTTAGAAACATCTATATCTTCTACAGGCACTACATTGGGCATGTATTCTACAATAGTAACCTCCGTACCCATAGCGTTATAAAAATGTGCAAACTCAACACCAATTGCTCCAGAACCAACAACAATCATCGATTTGGGTTGACTTGGTAACGTCATCGCTTTTCGATATCCTATTACCTTTACACCATCTTGAGGTAGGTTTGGTAATTCTCGCGAACGAGCACCTGTTGCAATAATAATATTGTCTGCGGAATATTCTGTTACGGTACCGTTTTCAGCAGTAACGTCCACTTTTTTACCCGTTTTTATTTTTCCAAAACCATTGATAATATCGATTTTGTTTTTCTTCATTAAAAAGGCGACCCCTTTACTCATTCCGTCTGCAACACCACGACTTCTTTTAATCACTGCATCAAAATCCTTGTCAATGGCTTCCGCTTTTAAACCGTAGTCATCAACATGCTTTAAATAATCATACACTTGAGCAGATTTCAACAATGCTTTTGTTGGAATACATCCCCAGTTTAAGCAAATTCCTCCCAAAGATTCTTTCTCTACGACAGCAACTTTAAAGCCTAATTGAGAAGCTCTAATTCCAGTTACATATCCTCCAGGTCCACTTCCGATAATAATGATGTCGTATTTCATAATTGTGTATATTTTGTTTTTTTGGTCGTTTTCACAGGCTTTCCGTTGTATCTTTTTATAAAAATAAAAAGGATGTCACTGCAATCCTTAACGCGGGCTAATTTACTACCTTTTATTATTTTCTAAAACTAAATCTTTTAATTTATACAGTCCTCGTTAAAAGACTTTAAGAATACAGAAGCTTCGCTTTTACATTCGCTCTGGAACTCGAATTCCAAGTAATGAAAATGCTTGTTTTATTGTATCCGCAACTTTTTTTGACAATTGTACCCTAAATATTTTTTTATTTTGATCTTCCTCTCCTAAAATAGGTACATTCTGATAAAAAGAATTGAATTCCTTGACCAAATCATAGGTGAAATTGGCAATCACAGCAGGCGAATAATTTGCAGCTGCTTGCTGAATCGTTTCTGGAAACAATGCCAATTGTTTTAACAATTCTTTCTCCTTAACGTGCAGTTCAATTGCGACAGGGCTCGCAAAATCAAAATTTGCTTTTCTAACAATGGATTGAATTCTTGCGTAGGTATACTGTATAAAAGGCCCCGTATTTCCTTGAAAATCCACCGAAGATTTTGGATCGAATAAAATGCGCTTTTTAGGATCCACTTTTAAAATAAAATATTTCAAAGCCCCCAAACCAATGGTTTGGAATAATTCCGCTTTCTCAGCATCAGAATACCCATCCAATTTCCCCAATTCTTCAGAAATTTCTTTGGCGGTCGTTGTCATTTCAACCATTAAATCATCTGCATCTACAACTGTTCCTTCACGTGATTTCATTTTTCCAGAAGGCAAATCGACCATTCCATAACTCAAATGAAACAAGCTTTCTGCCCAAAAATACCCTAGTTTTTTAAGAATCAAAAACAACACTTTAAAATGGTAATCTTGTTCATTTCCAACGGTGTACACCATACCACCAACATCCGGTAAATCTTTGGTTCGTTGAATGGCCGTTCCAAGATCTTGTGTCATATAGACAGCAGTTCCATCGGAACGCAATACCAATTTTTCATCCAAACCGTCATCCGTTAAATCACACCAAACAGAACCATCTTCTTTTTGATAGAAAACTTCAGATTTCAAACCTTCGTCAATACTATCTTTTCCCAATAAATACGTGTCGCTCTCAAAGTATAACGTATCAAAGTCAACCCCTAAATTTTTATATGTTACGTCAAAACCATCGTAAACCCATGAGTTCATTGTTTTCCAGAGCGCAACAACCTGCGGGTCACCTGCTTCCCATAGCAATAACATTTGTTGTGCCTCAAGAATCAAGGGAGCTTGTTTTTTTGCTTCTTCCTCTGTTTTTCCTTCTAAAACTAATTGCGCAATTTCTTTCTTGTATTCTTGATCGAATTTCACATAATAATTCCCAACCAGTTTATCTCCTTTCAAACCTGAAGTTGCTGGTGTTTCACCATTTCCAAATTTTTTCCAAGCCAACATTGATTTACAGATATGAATCCCTCGATCATTGATGATTTGAGTTTTATAGACTTTTTTTCCCGAGGCCTTTATGATTTCTGCAACCGAGTAGCCTAAAAGGTTATTTCGAACATGGCCTAAATGCAAAGGTTTGTTTGTGTTTGGCGAGGAGTACTCTACCAAAACAGCCGCTTCATTCTCTTTTGCTGAGATAAAACCATAGGTAGTATTCGGATATATTCTATGGAAGAAATTTATATAAAACGCATCTTCAATAACCAAATTTAAAAACCCCTTTACAACATTGTAACTAGTAATCTGAGTGAGATTTTCAACAAGGTACTTTCCCAAGGCTTCACCAAGCTGAACAGGATTTCCTTTTTTATATCGCAACATCGGGAAAACAACGACTGTAATATCGCCTTCAAATTCCTTACGAGTAGCCTGAAATTCAACCGTAGGGATTTCAGTATGATAAAGCGCTAAAAATCCTTCCTTTACTTTGGATTCGATGGTATTTTGAATGTTCATTAAATGCAATTAATTGAATTGCGAAATTAAACATTTTTATTTGTTTTTTTCAATGATTTTTGGTCAAGAATAATTGTATTTTTGTGATTCAACTTGACTTCCAAAACACGAGCTACTATTTGGCCCGTATTGCGATAATTTGAAATATACCACACATGCAAAAGCGCTTAGAAGAACTCCCTAAATTAGCAGAAGAGGCTAAAAAAGAAAACAAAAAATATTTTGTCAACTTACGCAAGAGAACTCCTAAGAATTTGGATTACCTAATGCAAGAATTGCATGATAAAGAGTTTCAAAAAACAGATTGTTTGACCTGTGGGAATTGTTGTAAAACTACTTCCCCTATTTTTTCAGATACCGATACAGCGCGAATTTCTAAACATTTAAAAATGAAAGTTATAGACTTTCAAAATAAATACTTAGAACGAGATACGGATGATTTTATGGTCTTAAAAACAGCACCTTGCTCCTTTTTTGACACCTCCGACAATACTTGTTTAATCTACAATGTAAGACCAAAAGCCTGTGCAGAATACCCACATACCAATCGAAAAAAGTTTATACAAATTACCGATTTAACCATTGAAAACACAACCATTTGTCCTGCTGTTTACAATATTGTAGAAGCATTAAAAATAAAAATCCCTTACACATACAATATCAAAAAGACACGCAGATAATGCAACTTCTTTTTAAAAACAATTTAATTCTAAGACGATACCCGTAAAAACCACACCCTTAATTTATTTTTCTTAATTTAGTAGAAAAATAAATCAACTTGGAAACATTACTCGGATATTTTGAGACCATACCCTCCTCACATAGAAGTCTCTTTTTGGTGGGCGGAATTACATTTTTCTGGCTTTTAGAAAGCGGAATCCCACTCTTTGAATTCAATTACAAGAAATGGAAACACGCAGGGCCCAACTTATTTTTTACAGGAACAACCATCCTTATCAATTTTACATTGGCTTTTTTACTGCTAAACACCGCAGACTGGGTTCAAGTGAATAATTTTGGTATTATAAACTGGTTGCCAGAAATGCCGGTTTGGTTGTATGCGAGTTTGGGCGTGTTATTATTAGATTTCTTTGGGGCCTATTTAGCACATTTCACAGAACACAAAGTGAAACCATTATGGATGGTACATTTAGTGCATCATTCAGATCATAAAGTAGACATAACAACTTCAAACAGACACCATCCACTAGAGAGTATCATTCGTTTTACTTTCACATTATTTGGTGTTTTTATCGTAGGAGCCCCTATAGCAATTGTATTTATCTATCAATCTTTATCGTTGATTACCAGTCAATTTATTCATGCTAATATTAAAATTTCACGAAAATTAGATAAATTGCTAAGCTATGTAATTATTTCACCCGATATGCACAAAGTACACCATCACCACAAGTTGCCTTATACAGATGCAAACTATGGAAACATTTTTTCAATCTGGGATCGTGTTTTTGGAACTTACATTGAATTGGATCGGGATAAAATTGTTTATGGCGTGGACACCTTTCCAGACGAAGTTAAAAACTCCTCCTTAATAGAATTATTAAAACAACCATTTCAAGGGTATCGCAAGCCAACAGGGGTGGAGGAAATTTAGTCTTTTAACTAGGAAGTCGTTTTTTACTGAAATTTTATCAACGCTTCTTAGCTAATCCCAAAAGGGATTTTGCAAACAAGCTCATTGCCCAGTTGTATTTGTAGTCAAAAAAAGCTTACTCATAGATTAAATACTTTTCTCTTACGCGTTTAAAAGTAGTTAAATCTCGTTTCCATGTTTTTCGGATCGCTTCCTCAGACATGCCTTGCGCTATTTGTTGTTGTAATCTTGTATTTCCAGCGTGAATTGTGAACGTTTTTCCAAAAAATTTTTCTGTTTTAGGCGTTTTTTGATAAGCATCTATAAGCCATTCTAAATTTAACGACTGTAACTTTTTTGTGGAACTTACATCGACACCATAGCATAATTCTTCACTATGCTTTGGATATTTAGAACCGAAATTTGGTTTTGGAGTATAACTAAATTTACTCTCAGGAAAGAAGGGCGCTCCATATCTTTGAAATTGAAACGCTGTGCCGCGACCTGCATTTATTGTCGTTCCTTCAAAAAAACCTAAACTTGGATACAGATTTATAGACGTATCATTTGGTAAATTAGGCGAAGGTCTTATCGTTAAATTGATTACTGAATGATGTGAATAATTTTCTAAAGGAATCACTGTTAAATTACATTGAATGCCATTTTTTAACCACTTTTCTCCATTAATCATTTGTCCATACTCGCCAATTGTCATCCCATAAACAACAGGAACTGGGTGTTTTCCTACAAAACTTGAATATTTCATTTCTAAAACAGGACCATCTATATAATGTCCATTGGGATTGGGTCTGTCAAAAATAAGTACTTGAATGCCCAGTTCTGCACAAGCTTCCATCACATAATGCAATGAAGAAATATAGGTGTAAAAACGAACACCCACATCCTGAACATCAAAAATAACAATGTCGATTCCGTCCAACTGTTTTGCAGAGGGTTTTTTATTTTTACCATATAAAGAAATAATCGGCAGCCCTGTTTTTACATCAAATCCATCTTTAACATATTCGGAAGCATCTGCATTCCCTCGAAAGCCATGTTCTGGAGAAAATACTTTTTTAATAGTAACATCTCGTGATAAAAGACTATCTACTAAGTGCGAAAATGAAGGGGCAACAGGTCTTCCATTGCGCGTTTGCCTTTTTGCAATCACAGAAGTTTGATTTCCAACAACAGCAACGTTTTTTCCTTTCAATAAATTCAAATACAACGAAGTGCGTGCTGCGCCTGTTTTTAGAGTTTGATTTTCTTGATCTGTGTTTTTTGAAACCACTTTTGGGTTTTGCGCACATGAAATCAGCTGAAAATTGAGGGCTAAAAGCAAGAATAAATATGTACTTTTGAAAGGTTTAAAATGAAACATCAAATTGAATTACGAGTTATTTATCGCCAAACGCATCATTGCTGGCAAAGAGTATAAAAATAGTATTTCATCTCCAATAATAAAAATTGCAATCACTGCAATTGCATTGGGGATTGTTATTATGCTTATTGCTGTTACTACTAGTGCGGGCTTGCAAACAAAAATCCGCGATAAAATGGCAGGATTCAAAGGACATGTTCAGATTGTCAATTATGACAACAATAACTCCGAAGTCTCTGCAGTCCCTATTGACAAAAATCAAGATTTTTACCCCAAATTTAAAACCATTACGGGTATTAAAAACGTACAAGTATTTGCCTCTAAAGGTGGTATTTTACGAACTGAAAATGACTTTGAAGGCATTATTTTCAAAGGGGTTTCAAAAGATTTTAATTGGTCTTTTTTCAAAGAATATCTCGTAGCGGGTCGTATTCCGGACCTAACCTTACCACGAACAAAAGAAATTTTACTCTCCAAAATAGTAATGAGTCGTTTGCAATTGCAACTAAATGACACCATTTTATCAACCTTTCCAAAAAACAATACCAATAAAATACCTTCCAATAGGAAATATACCATTGTTGGTATTTACAATACAGGCTTTGCACAGTTTGATAACAGTGTAATGATTGGTGACCTTCGAGAAGTACAACGATTGAATAAATGGACGAGTAATCAAGTAGGTGGATTTGAGGTTTTAATAGATAATTTTGACAACATCGAAGAAAAAGGAAATGAAATTTACAATCAAATTGGCGCACAACTCAACAGCAAAACAATTGTAGAAAGTTATCCAAACATCTTTGATTGGATTCAACTATTTGACAACAATGTTTCATTTATCATCGCTATTATGATCCTCATTGCAAGCATTAATATGATTACCGCATTGTTAGTTTTAATTCTGGAACGTGTGCAAATGATTGGTATTCTCAAAGCCTTGGGGAGTAATAGTTGGTCCATCAGAAAAGTGTTTCTTTACAACGCCTCTTATCTAATATTAAAAGGTCTTTTTTGGGGAAATACAATTGGTTTTACAATTTTACTATTTCAAAAATACACAGGAATCATCACCCTAGATCCAGCGACCTATTATGTGAGTGAAGTACCCGTTTATATGAATTTTACAAACATTCTACTCCTAAATTTAGGAACGTTGGTTTTATGTTTTACAATGCTATTGATCCCTTCGTATATAATTACAAAAATCAACCCTGCGAAATCAATTAAATTTGGCTAACCGATGTTTGGGTTAGCAATTGAATGCTAGGATAAGCACTACTCCTTTTTCTTTAAAGAAATAAGTAATGAAAACGCAAACATGAGAGGAAACAGCCAAAAAAAATTATCTTTGATCCAGTAAAAAAACGGAATGAAATACGCTAAAAACATATTAGAGACGATTGGAAATACACCATTAGTAAAATTGAATGTCCTTACTAAAGAACTCCCTTGTTTGGTGCTCTCTAAGTATGAAACATTCAATCCAGGCAACTCTGTAAAAGACAGAATGGCTTTGCAAATGATAGAAGATGCAGAAGCAGATGGTCGCCTACAGCCAGGGGGTACAATTATTGAAGGAACCTCTGGAAATACTGGAATGGGTTTGGCATTGGCAGCAATTGTAAAAGGGTACAAGTGTATTTTTGTAATGGCAGACAAACAATCCAAAGAAAAAATAGATATTTTAAGAGCCGTAGGAGCAGAAGTGGTCGTATGTCCAACAGATGTAGCACCAGACGATCCCAGATCATATTACGCTGTTTCTAAACGTTTGGGTGAAGAAACGCCAAATGCATGGTATGTAAATCAATACGACAACCCAAGCAATTGCAAGGCACACTTTTTAAGTACAGGTCCCGAGATCTGGGAACAAACTGCCGGAAAAATCACTCATTTTGTAGTGGGCGTTGGAACCGGAGGAACCATATCTGGTGTAGGGAGTTACTTAAAAATGAAAAATCCAAATGTAAAAATTTGGGGGGTAGATACCTATGGATCTGTATTTAAAAAATACCACGAAACAGGAATCTTTGATGAAAATGAAATCTATCCCTACGTAACGGAAGGAATTGGTGAAGATATATTACCCAAGAATGTAAACTTTGGAGTCATTGACGGGTTTACCAAGGTAACCGATAAAGATGCTGCTGTATACACACAGCGACTCTCTAAGGAAGAAGGAATGTTTCTAGGAAATTCTGCTGGAGCAGCAATAAAAGGTGTTTTACAATTAAAAGAACATTTTACAAAAGAAGATGTTGTTGTTGTATTATTTCATGATCATGGAAGCAGGTACGTTGGAAAAATGTTTAATGACGACTGGATGCGTGATAAGGGATACATCGAATAAAACAAAATTATAGCTCCTAAGACAAAACTGAAAATTTGAGAAAAATAAAAAATTAGATAATTCGTCTTAAAAAGTAAGACACCTTATGCTCTTACAGGAGTACCATATAAATCATAATCACCCGCTTCATGTACTTTAATATCAATGAACTCTCCAATTTTTACATAGTGTTCTCTGGCATCTACCAATACGTCATTGTCTACATCCGGTGAATCAGATTCAGTTCTTCCATAAAAATATTCCCCATCTTTTCGATCGAACAAACATCTAAAAGTTTTACCTACTTTTTCTTGATTCAACTCCCAAGAAATTTGAGATTGAACTTCCATAATTTCATTAACCCTTTGAAATTTTACTTCCGCAGGAACATCATCTTCTAGAACATAAGCTCCCGTGTTTTCTTCATGAGAATACTCAAAGGCCCCCAAACGATCAAAACGCATTTCTTCTACCCAATCTTTTAGTTCTTGAAACATAGCTTCAGTCTCACCAGGATATCCAACAATCAAGGTAGTTCTAATTGCCATTTCTGGAACTAGGGCTCTAAACTTATGAATTAGAGCAGTTGTTTTCTCATGGGTTGTTCCACGTTTCATCGACTTTAAAAGTTCTGTATTTATATGTTGTAAGGGAATGTCTAGATAATTACATACTTTGGGTTCACGTTTCATGACCTCTAAAACATCCAAAGGAAATCCAGTTGGAAATGCATAATGCATTCGAATCCATTCAATACCCTCCACCTTCACCAATGCTTCCAACAAATCAGCCAATGCACGTTTTTTGTAAATATCAAGACCATAATAAGTAAGGTCTTGCGCAATTAACATCACTTCCTTAATTCCTTTTTCAGCTAATTTAGTGGCTTCAACAACAATATCTTCAATAGGGGTCGATCTATGCTTCCCTCTCATAAGTGGAATTGCACAAAAAGAGCAAGGACGATCACAACCCTCTGCAATTTTTAAATAGGCATAATGCTTTGGAGTCGTGGTCAAACGTTCACCAATTAATTCATGCTTGTAATCTGCCTCTAACACTTTCAATAAATTTGGTAGATCATGTGTACCAAAATACTGATCTACATTTGGAATTTCTTTTTGTAAATCTGGTTTGTATCGTTCACTCAAGCAACCAGAAACAAAAACTTTATCAATTTCACCTGCTTCTTTTCTTTTCGCATAATGCAAGATCGTATCGATACTCTCTTCTTTTGCTTTGCCAATAAAACCACAAGTATTAATAACAACGATATTACCTGCTTCATTTTCATCTTCATGAACAACATCCTTACCGTTGGCTTTCAATTGCCCCATTAAAACTTCAGAATCATATATGTTTTTAGAACATCCTAAGGTAACGACGTTTATTTTATTTTTTTTGATGGTTTTTGTACGCATAAAAATCTAGGTTATTGTGTTGCAAATATAGGAAGAAACAAGCGCTTATTTATTTCATCGAGGGTTAAAAAAAAACCTCATATCGTTAGATATGAGGTTTAAAGGACTGATAAAAATCAGTATAAAGAAAGGCGGCGACCTACTCTCCCACATAAAT
>JAHEET010000006.1 GCA_024640565.1 Flavobacteriaceae bacterium | reverse complement strand
CGCTCGACACCTCAAAAACGCTTCAAGAAATTGAAGCGTTTTTTTTTGTAGTATGCTTTTAAGTACGGTTTCTTTTATGCTGCAATTCAATTAGTAAGAACGAATTATAAAACACGCTATGCTTTCAATATTTCACATTTTATTAGCAAAAAAGTGGCGTTTTTTCTGCATATTTGTTGTGGATGAAATTGTACCCAATAGAAACAGGAAATTTTAAGTTAGACGGAGGTGCTATGTTTGGTGTTGTGCCTAAAACGATTTGGCAAAAAACAAATCCTGCAGACGCAAACAACCTAATAGACATGAGCATGCGTTGTCTACTTATAGAAGATGGCGATCGATTGACTTTAATTGATACCGGTTTGGGAAACAAACAATCTCAAAAGTTTTTTGGATATTATTATTTATTTGGAGATTTCTCCTTAGACGCTTCTTTGGCAAAACATGGTTTTCACAGAGACGCTATTACCGATGTTTTTTTAACCCATTTACACTTTGATCACTGTGGTGGAGTTATTGAGTTTAACCAAGCAAAAACACTCTTGCAACCTGCCTTTAAAAATGCAAAAGTTTGGTCGAATGAAGCCCATTGGAATTGGGCAACGGAACCAAATCCAAGAGAAAAAGCGTCTTTTTTAACGGAAAATATTCTCCCAATTCAACAAAATGGGCAGTTAAATTTTATCCAACAGAATGCCAAAGACCAAATAGGATTTGACGTTCTATTGATGGACGGGCATACTGAAAAACAAATGTTGCCAAAAATCACATACCAAGACAAAACCATCGTTTTTATGGCCGATTTACTTCCTACTGTTGGCCACATTCCATTGCCATATGTAATGGGGTATGACACAAGACCCCTACTAACAATCACTGAAAAAGCCGCTTTTTTAAAGGAAGCCGCAGACAAAAATTATTATCTTTTTTTAGAGCACGATACTTACAACGAGCTTTGTACCGTAAAACATACAGAAAAAGGAGTACGACTCCATCAAACCCATAAATTCACAGACCTATTTAATTAATACTATTATGAGCACATTAAAATCTATTTTTTATACAGCAATAGCTGTTTCTATCTTATCAAGCTGTAAAACACCTATTACCGCTATACCTGTTCCTAGTGGAACCGTAAACACGATCAATGTTACTGCTAAGAAAGCAGCTTTGTCCGAAGATGAGACTCATCGCTGGAGTCATGCAGATTTAGAAAAAGACTCTATCCCAGGAATGAGTATCGCAAAAGCATATCAGTTTTTAGAGGGCAAAAAAGGGCAAGAAGTAATTGTGGGGATCGCAGATTCTGGGGTAGATGTATCTCATGAAGATTTAAAAGAAGTAGCTTGGGTAAATCCAAATGAAATTGCAGGCAATAATATTGATGATGATCAGAATGGTTACGTTGATGATATTCATGGCTGGAATTTTATTGGAAGCAAAGATGGTCGTATTGTAAATTCCGATCAATTAGAAATTACTAGAATTGTTAAAAGAGGGATGAAAAAGTATGGCGATAAAACAGCTTCCGAGATTCCAGAAGCTGAACAAGCGGCATTTGCTCAATTTTTAAAGGACAAAGCAGCATTTTCTAAAGCTGCAGATAGAAAAGCAAAGGAAAAAGAAAATTTAAACAATACCAAGCAACGATTGAATCAACTTAGAGAAAGTTTTAACGCTGTAAAAACCTTCCTTGGAAAAGAGAATTTCACCTTAGAAGACTTAAAAGTAGTAAAGCCAGGAGATCCAAAAGTTGCTGAACAAATTGCCGATGTTGTCAATATTTTAAACAGAGGAATGACCGAAGCAAGTCTTTTAGATTATCAAAAAGGGCTGTTAGACTATATGGCTGGTGTTGAAAGAACAAAGCATTTCGATTTAGATTTTGACGCACGTCAAACCATGGGCGATGATTTATACGACATTACCGACACCGATTATGGAAACAATAATGTGATTGGTTCAAAAGATTTAGAAAGCCATGGTACTCATGTAGCTGGAATTGTAGCAGCATCAAGAAACAACGACAAAGGTGTAAATGGGGTAGCCAAAAATGTAAAAATTATGGCAGTAAGAGTGGTGCCAGATGGAGACGAGCACGACAAAGATGTGGCATTGGGAATTCGATATGCAGTAGATAATGGGGCAAAAGTAATTAATATGAGTTTTGGTAAAGGACAATCACCCAATATGGAATGGGTATTAGAAGCCATTCGTTATGCTGCCAAAAAAGATGTTTTATTAGTAAATGCTGCCGGTAATGATGGGGCAAATATTGATGTTGAAGCGACTTTTCCAACAGATGCTCCCGATTTCATCAATGAAATCTCAGACAATGTTTTAACTGTTGGCGCAATGAGCCTCAATTATAATGAAAATTTACCTGCAAACTTTTCCAACTATGGGAAGGTAAATGTAGATGTATTTGCACCAGGGGTTGACATCTATGCAACCATGCCAAAAGACACCTATGCACCCAATAGTGGAACCTCTATGGCTGCACCTTCCGCTGCAGGTGTTGCTGCACTAGTTCGTTCCTACTATCCTCAGTTATCGGCAATTCAAGTAAAACATATTTTGATGAATTCGGGCGTAAAAATTAATTTTGAAGTCATCAAACCAGGATCGCAATCAAGAGAAAATCCAACAGGAGACAAAGTATCATTTTCAGATTTATCTGTTTCAGGGCGTATCGTAAATGCATACAATGCTTTAAAGATGGCAGATCAAATTGTGAATGGGAAAAAATAATCCCGAACCGTATTTAGTTCGATTCAGCGAAATAAAAAAAAAGAAGTATTTAAATCGTAAGAAAATGAAAAAATTATTATTAGTTGCTTTTATGGCCTTGACTATGACTTCTTGTAAGCAAACACAAGAGGTCGTTTACAAACAATCCGCCACTTCAGAAACTGCTTCTTATTGGCAGCAACATATTGATTATTCAATGAATATTGATGTGGATGTAAACAACTACCAATACCAAGGAACTCAAAAGGCAGTATACACCAACAATTCGCCAGACGAATTGACCAAAGTTTTTTATCACTTGTATTTTAATGCTTTTCAACCCGGCTCTCAAATGGACATTCGATCTTTAAATATTAAAGATCCAGACCGAAGGGTTGGAGACAGAATTAGTAAATTACAGCCGGATGAAATAGGGTATATTAAGGTAAATTCTTTACAACAGAATGGTGTTTCTGTTGCTTTTGAAACGGTAGGGACTATTTTAGAAGTTACTTTGGAGACACCCATTAAATCTGGAGAGACGGTTACTTTCGATATGGTTTTTGAAGCGCAAGTTCCTGTACAAATTCGTCGTTCTGGAAGAAATAATAAAGAAGGTGTCGCACTTTCAATGGCACAATGGTATCCAAAAATGGCGGAGTATGACTTTCAAGGATGGCATACACCACCTTATATAGCACGCGAGTTTCATGGAGTTTGGGGTAATTTTGATGTCAAATTAACCATCGATAAAAATTATGTCGTTGGTGGAACAGGATATTTACAAAATCCGCAAGAAGTTGGACATGGTTATGAGGAGGCTTCAAAACCGTTAACCCTACCATCCTCAGACAAATTGACTTGGCATTTTAAAGCACCAAAAGTACACGATTTTGTTTGGGCTGCTGATCCGGACTATTTGCATGATGTGTTAAAAATGGACAACGGAATTGATTTACACTTCTTGTACAAGAAAAATTTAGCACCAGCATATTTAAAAAATTGGAAAGACTTACAAAAACCAACAGCTGCTTTAATGACTTATTTTAGTGAGCACATTGGACAGTATCCTTACAAACAATACTCTGTAATTCAAGGGGGAGATGGCGGAATGGAATATGCCATGGCCACTTTAATTACTGGGAAAAGAAAATATGGAAGTCTATTTGGAGTTACTGCACACGAATTGGCACACACTTGGTTTCAGTTTTTATTGGCTTCCAACGAAAGCTTACACCCCTGGATGGACGAAGGATTTACTTCCTACATATCAAACAAAGCTTCTGCAGAAATTTTGAAGAATTCGGAAGGGAAAAATCCCAATGCAGGCCCTTACAGAGGCTATAATTATATTACAAAAAGTGGTTTAGAAGAACCTTTAACAACCCATGCAGATCGATACAATACCAATGCAGCATATAGTGTGGGAAGTTATGGAAAAGGAAGTATGTTTTTGTCGCAACTCGAATATATAATTGGTGCAGAGAATGTTGCGAAAGGATTAAAAAAGTACTTTGCAGACTTTAGTTTTAAACATCCAACACCCAACGATATCAAACGAACGATGGAAAAAGTTTCTGGAATTCATTTAGACTGGTATTTAAATGAATGGATTCAAACTACGCACACCATTGACTACGGGGTTAAATCCGTAAATGGAACGGAAGTTACACTCGAGAGAATTGGTCAAATGCCAATGCCTGTCGATGTTGAGGTTACTTATATTGATGGATCTACAGAAAGGTATAATATTCCATTAAGAGTAATGCGAGGGAATAAACCAACATCTGCAACGGTCCTAGAAGATTGGGCTTGGGCACATCCAACGTATCGTTTTAAAACCTCCAAAACAATAAAATCAGTAGTCATTGATGGTAGTAAACTCATGGCAGATATTAATGATGATAATAACATTTTTGAGGTGGAGTAATTCGAAAAATAATTCTATTTTTAAGAAAAAAGAAATAAAAAAGCGAGGCAAAAACTTCGCTTTTTTTTAGTCGCCAATTTGAATGAGCCCATCGATTTTTTCATTCGGAATAAATCCTTGTAGCATTAAAAAGACACCACAAACAATTAAGATGATCCCCATAATTTTTTTTGTGCGATAAATTACCGATGGCGTCATTTTACTTTTTAATTGTTTGGCCAAAAAAATCTTTCCCAAATCTGTAAGAAAGTAGGCAATTAAAATTGTTCCAAAGTACCAGAAAATAGCGGTTTGATCCATTTTTAAAGTAGGTCCAATCACCAAGACAATGCCAAGCCAGAATGCCAAAACACCTACATTTACAAAGTTTAAAAAGAAACCTTTAAAAAAACCTTTTAGGTAATTATTTTTAAGCGGAATGGTGACGGTATTATCCGTTTCTAGGGCTTCTTCTTTCCCTTCTTTCTCTAAGTAAGTAATGAGCCCATAGAGCACTAAAACCAACCCTCCAATAAAGAAGAGTCTTGGATCATCTTTTATTTTTTCTAATAGAGATCGACTCCCGTAATAAGCAATTAAGATAAAAGAAACATCTCCTAAAAGAACTCCCAAATCAAAAACAATAGCAGCTCTTGCACCTTTTAAAATACTGGTTTGGATGAGTACAAAAAAAACGGGACCAATCATGAAGGCCATGAAGAATCCAATTAGAAAAGCATTTTTAAAATCGTAAATATCCATTGGTTAAAAATAGGAATAATATTTTAGTTCTTGAGGGGCCATTTCTACCACTGAAGACACAACAAATTTCAACAAATTTTTTATGATGTTGTATTATACATCATCAAAGTCAATGGTAATTTTTGATGTTGTTGGGTGGGCCTGACAAGCTAAAATAAATCCATCGGCGATTTCACTTTCTGATAAAATAGCATTTTTAACCATAACAGCCTTTCCTTCGATAACTTTACACAAACAAGAACTACAAACACCTCCTTGACATGAGTAAGGAGCGTCCAGGTCGTTTCGCAAACTGGCCGCCAGAATATCATCTGTTTGTTCCATCGTAAAAGTTGATTTTTCATCATCTAAAAGAACAGTAATTTCGGTAACTCCTTCTTTTACCTGTTCGGTACTTTCTTTGTCTTCGGTAATGGTAAAAAGTTCGAAGTGGATGTTTTCTTTTGAAATATTATTTTTAGCAAGTGTTTTCGAGACTTCTTTAATCATTGGTTCTGGACCGCATAAATAGGCCGCATCAAATGAAGTTTCCTTGTACCTACTTTTTATAAAAAAATCTGTTACACTTTCATTGATTCTACCACGCAAAGCATTCTTTACGTCCGCTCTACTGAAGATATAGTGGAGGTTTAATCGTTCTGAATAAATTTCTTTCAAACTGTTTAAAGCGTCGAAGAACATGGTATCTGCAATCGATTTATTTCCATATATCAATGTAAATGTTGCTGTTGGTTCAGTTTCTAAAACTGTTTTGAGCATGGATAAAATAGGTGTAATTCCAGAACCTGCCGCAAATCCAATGTAATTTTTATTCGCTTTTGGCTCTAATAAAAAACGTCCTTCTGGTGCAGCAACTTCGAGTGCATCACCCACTTTTAAATGGTTGGTAGCGTAGGTTGAAAAAACACCCTTTTCAACCGCTTTAATTGCCACTCTAACTTCACTGCTTGCTGATGAAGAACAAATAGAATAGGCACGTCGAATCATCCTGTTGTCAATTTCTTTTTGGAGCGTAATGTATTGTCCCGCAGAAAAATGAAACTTATCGGTTAAGTTTTCAGGAATGGTAAATACTACAGAAACCGCATCAGCGGTTTCTTGTGTTATTTCTTTTATGTTTAGATCGTAAAATGTTGCCATTAAAAAGGGTGGATTAAACCAAATTATTTGCAATTAAATATTCGGCAATTTGAACTGTATTGGTGGCAGCACCTTTTCTAAGGTTGTCTGCAACGATCCACAAATTTAAGCTATTTTCTTGAGATTCATCTCTTCGAATTCGTCCAACAAATACTTCGTCTTTATCATGAGCGTTTATGGCCATCGGATATACATTGTTTGCCAAATCGTCTTGCACAATAACACCTGGGGTGTTTGATAATATTTGACGTACTTCTGTTAGATCAAAATCATTTTTAAATTCCACATTAACAGCTTCAGAATGTCCTCCAGAAGTTGGTATTCTTACGGCAGTTGCGGTTACTGAAAAAGAATCGTCACGTAAAATTTTCTTAGGCTCTTTTACCAATTTCATTTCCTCTTTTGTATATCCATTTTCTAAAAAAACATCACAATGTGGCAATGCATTTCTTCCAATCTTGTGCGGATATGCCATGGCACCTTCAATGCCAGCTTCTTCATTGTCCAATTGTTGCACCGCTTTGATACCAGATCCAGATACAGATTGGTAGGTAGAGACGACTACTCGTTTCATCGTGTATTTTTTGTGCAAAGGTCCTAATGCCATTACCAATTGAATGGTTGAGCAATTTGGATTTGCAATAATTTTATCTGCTGCGGTTAATACATCCCCATTAATTTCTGGAACAACCAATTTTTTAGTGGGATCCATTCTCCAGGCAGATGAATTGTCAATTACGGTGGTGCCAACAGCAGCAAATTTTGGAGCCCATTCCAATGAAGTTTCTCCGCCAGCAGAGAACAAAGCCACATCGGGGCTCATTTTTAGCGCATCGGCTAAAGTAACCACGGTATAGTCGGTTCCTTTGTAGCTTAATTTCTTTCCTGCTGAACGAGCTGAGGCTACAGGAATCAATGCTGTTATGGGTAAATTACGTTCTTCTAAGACTTTTAACATAACGGTGCCAACCATACCAGTTGCGCCTACAATAGCTACTTTCATAAGAAATTCTTTTAGTGTCCTGTTCTTACAGGAAAAATAATTTAATTGTTTTACTCTTGCAAAGATGCTAAAAAAAAATACGATTTAAATTCCTTAAAGTGTTATAAATCAACTAAAGTTTAAAATTAATCTACATAGAATTCTGCTGTTTAAAATTAAACTTTAAAAAAGATATGATTTTTAAACCGTTGCTTTCTTGGAAGCATTAATAATTTGTTTGATTTGTGGATTTACTGTCTAAAAACCTTAGTTTTGTAACATTAAATAACGATTAACTAAAAAAAGTATAGCATGCAACTGTACAATAAGTTAAGCGCGCAAGAACGAGCTGCGCTAATTGATGAGGCAGGGAAAGACCGTCTCACCATTTCATTCTATCAATACCATAAGATAGAAAACCCACAATTAATTCGAGATAAATTGTTTTTAGAATGGAATGCTCTGGATGTTTTGGGTAGAATTTATGTTTCTTATGAAGGGATCAATGCGCAACTATCAGTGCCTTCAGAAAATTTATTCGCACTCAAAGATCAATTAGATACCATTTCATTTTTAAAAGACATTCGTTTGAATATTGCCATAGAGCAACATAATAAATCCTTTTTAAAATTGAAGGTAAAAGTGCGGGACAAAATTGTTGCTGACGGTTTGGAAGATGCTACTTTTGATGTTACAGATATTGGGATTCATTTAAATGCAGTGGAATTCAATGATATGTTGGCAAATCCTAATACGGTTTGTGTGGATATGCGCAATCATTACGAAAGTGAAATTGGTTATTTTGAAGGTGCGGTAACTCCGGATGTAGATACTTTTAGAGATTCTTTAGACATTATTGAAGAAGATTTAAAAGATCATAAAGAAGACAAAAACTTATTGATGTATTGTACAGGTGGAATCCGATGTGAAAAAGCATCTGCATATTACAAACACAAGGGGTTTAAGAATGTTTTTCAGTTGGAAGGCGGCATTATAGAGTACACCCGTCAAGTACAAGCAGCGGGTGTTGAAAATAAGTTTATTGGCAAGAATTTTGTCTTCGATCATCGAAGAGCAGAAAAAATCACAGCGGATGTTGTTTCAAATTGTCATCAATGTGGGGCTGCTTGTAATACACATACCAACTGTGCAAATGAAGGTTGTCATTTATTATTTATTCAATGTGATGCCTGTTCAGAGAAAATGGAAAATACTTGTTCGATAGATTGTCAAGATACGATTCAGCTTCCCGCTGAGGTTCAAAAAGAATTGAGAAAAGGCAAAGGGAATAGCAATCAAATTTTTAAAAAAGGACGAAGCGAAGTTTTAAAGTATAAGAAATAAGGATTTCGTGTTCTTGTAAAATAAAAAAACCCGCAAGGTAAGTTGCGGGTTTTTTTTTGATAAAAAATTATTGCCTTTACTTTAAAGATTGTTGTTAGCTTTTTACAGCTTTAAATCTAAAATGTAAGTAGGTGTAAGCGTCTCTAGGTATAATTGTAATCCACTTTTTATGTTTTAAGTACCATTTAAAACGAATTGATGATACTCCTTTTGTTAAATAAGCAGCAATAAAAGGGTGCACATGTAGGCTTGTCTTTTTATTTTTCTTATTCAAAACAAACTTTTCTAAGTCTGCTTCTATCTTATCTAACAGCACAATTGGTGCTTCTACTTCTCCATTTTTATTTGGGTTTGTTTCGGTAGTTTTTATACTCAACTCGGGTCTAACCCTTTGTCTTGTAATTTGTATCAAACCAAATTTACTTGGAGGTAGAATCTTATGCTTTGTTCTATCAAAAGACATTTCTTCTTTTAAATGCTGATAGAGTTTGTTTCTATTTTCGGCCGAATGCAAATCAATAAAATCAACGACTATAATTCCTCCCATATCACGCAGTTGTAACTGTCGTGCTACTTCAGATGCAGCAATTAAATTTACTTCCAATGCAGTGTCTTCTTGAGAGCCTGCTTTGTTTGAACGATTTCCACTATTCACGTCTATAACGTGTAAAGCTTCTGTGTGTTCAATAACTAAATAAGCGCCTTTGCTCATAGAAACTGTTTTACCAAATGATGTTTTTATTTGTCTTTCTATTCCGTATTTCTCGAAAATTGGTACTTCAGAAGTGTGAAGTTTTACAATCTTTTCCTTTTCGGGATAAATTTCTTGTAAATACTCCTTTATTTCTTCTTGAAGCGATGCATCATTGGTTACAATATTTGTAAAAGATTCATTCATAACATCTCTTAGAATTGAGGATGCTCTGTTTAATTCACTCAATATTTTTGTTGGAGTGTTTGTGTTCGCAATACGCTTACATGTGGCTTTCCAACGATCCAATGAGTTCTGCAAATCTTTATCTAGTTCTGCTACTTTTTTGCCTTCGGCAACAGTTCTTAAGATAACACCAAACCCTTTGGGTCTTATGCTTTTTGCTAATCTTTTTAAACGTTCTTTTTCTTTTGGGTCTTCTATTTTTTGAGAAACCGAAACTCTGTTAGAAAAAGGAACTAAAACTAAAAATCTACCAGCGATAGAGAGCTCTGAGCTCAATCTTGGGCCTTTTGTAGAAATGGGTTCTTTTACAATTTGTACCAACAGGTTTTGACCTGTTTTTAGTACTTCGTTTATACTACCGTTTTTGTGAATGTCTCCCTGAAATTGGAAGTTTTTCAAAGTGAATTCTTTATACTTACCTGTGCTTACTTTCTTAAGGAATGTCGTTAATGAATTTACTTGCGCACCCAAATCATGATAATGTAGAAATCCGTCTTTTGGATAACCAACATTTACAAATGCTGCGTTCAAGCCTGTTAACACCTTTCCTATTTTGGCTAAAAAAATATCGCCAACAGAGAATTTGTTATCAGTTGTTTCATTATTCAATTCAATAAGTTTCCCATCTTTTAATAAGGCAAAATCAATATCAGATGAATTTGTACGAATTATTAATTCTGTTCTTTTCATGCTGAATTTGGTTTTAACACTACACCATTGTTGTGTAGATGGATTAATATTGTCAGGTATTGAATAATACCGTGCGAAGATTTACTGCTTTCTGCAGTTAAAAAAATCTTCTAATGTCAATGAACTTTTTGTTTTTCGCTAAAAAATAAACGAAAAAGTAAGCAGAAGCTTACTTTTTCTTGTGTCTATTTGCTCTAGCTCTTTTCTTTCTTTTGTGTGTAGAGATCTTAGCTCTCTTTCTTTTTTTACCACTTGGCATAATACGAGATGTTTTTTTAAATCAATAAAGATTTAGATTAATGTTTTTTTACTACTTAACAGTTACTTTGTTTTTTACTCCTTCAGTAAAAATTTTAGCCGGTTTAAAGGCTGGTATGTTGTGTGCAGGAATCTTAATAGTCGTATTTTTTGAAATATTTCTACCAGTTTTTTCGGCTCTAGTTTTAATAATAAAACTACCAAAACCTCTTAAATAAACGTTGTCACCATTTTCCAATGCATCTTTAACTTCTGTCATAAATGCTTCAACAGTTGCTAATACATCTGTTTTTTCAATGCCAGATTTATCTGAAATTTTTGATACGATATCTGCTTTCGTCATGTCTTTTTTTTTACTATATTTTTATTAATTTACTTCCAAAAATGCGGATGCAAATATATGATAATTAATCAATTCCAAGAAAATTAAAGCTTAAATTTGTGCGAATTTTAAAATGCAATATTACTAAATCTTTTTCTTAACAATGGCTTTTTCTAACCTATTAACATACTGGTACTTACAAAACAAAAGAGAATTGCCTTGGCGTAAAAGTAGGAATCCTTATTTCATTTGGCTATCAGAAGTGATGCTTCAACAAACAAGAGTTGCACAGGGTTTGTCTTATTATGAAAAGTTTACGACTACTTTTCCTACTGTTTTCGACCTTGCAAAAGCAGATGAAAGCACCGTTTTAAAAATGTGGCAAGGCCTGGGGTACTACTCGCGAGCAAGAAACCTTCATGCAGCAGCCAAACACATTGCCTATGAGCTAAACGGTGAATTTCCCTCTTCGTATTCCGAAATTATAAAATTAAAAGGAATTGGAGATTATACAGCATCGGCAATTGCCTCCATATGTTTTAACGAACCCACAGCTGTTGTCGATGGGAACGTTTACAGGGTGCTCTCGCGATACTTTGGCATCCGTACACCTACAAACTCGTCTGCAGGAATTAAGGAGTTTAAAGCACTCGCGCAATCCCTGTTAGATGTTTCTCAGCCAGGAAACTTTAATCAAGCAATTATGGACTTTGGTGCCTTGCAATGTAAGCCTCAGAATCCGCTATGTGAAAGTTGTCCTTTCGCAAATAGCTGTGTTGCTTTAGAAAAAAAATTAACCAATATATTGCCTTTAAAAGACAAGAAAACAAAGGTTAAGAAACGGTATTTTAATTTTTTAGTGATTCAAACCATTGACGACAAGACCGTTTTACTAGAAAGAAAAGGCAAGGGAATTTGGCAAGGGTTGTACCAATTTCCTCTCCTAGAAACCACCCAAAACATCGCTGGAGAAGAACTAATTTCCAATGAGACATTTATCCGTTTATTTCCTGAAAAGGTGTCGGTTTCATTATTCAATAAAAAAGAGATTGTTCATAAATTATCACACCAACACCTTCATACTCAATTCTGGATTGTGCGACCCAAAACCGCTTTCGAAGCAAATATTGATTGGAAGGATGTTGCACGTTATCCTGTTCCTGTTTTAATTGCCAATTTTTTGAAAGACTTCAAAGCCAAAACTAATTGATATTTTTAGTACATTTGATTTGAAATAGAAGTTGTCATTCTAAATTATGTAAGAATTGACAAATCAACAAAATTGGATCAAAAACATGGCAGGCACTGTAAATAAAGTAATTTTAATTGGACATTTAGGAGATGAAATTAAAATGCACTATTTTGAGGGAGGGAATGCTATTGGAAGATTTCCAATTGCGACCAATGAAAGTTACACCAACAAACAGACAGGTCAAAAAGTAACCACAACAGATTGGCATAATATTGTTGTAAAAAATAAATTGGCAGAAATTTGTGAAAAGTATTTAACCAAAGGAGATAAAGTCTATTGCGAAGGAAAGCTTAAAAATAAGCAGTGGGAACAAGAAGGGGTGAAACGGTATGCAACCGAAGTACACGTTTCAGAAATGACTTTTTTGTCGACCAAAAAAAGTTTGGAGAAGGCAGCCACACAAATGCCGTCCGAAAACCATGCAACAATTTCAACTCCTCAAAAAACTGTTGTACCAGAAACAAATGACGATTTACCATTTTAACATCTTTAAATTTTAAAATTTGGATCCAGACCCCGAACTTTTATTTGTTTCCCTATTAGCGATAGATTATACCTTATCGATAAATACGATTGCGCTCATAATTTTACTCATAAGCTCCGCATTAATTTCAGGAACCGAAGTTGCTTTTTTCTCGATTTCTCAAGTAGATATTGATGAATTGTCTGCAAAAAATGAAAAGGATACCGTTGTAAAGTTGTTGCAGAAACCAAAGAAATTATTGGCAACAATTTTAATTACCAACAATTTTATAAATATTTTAATCGTATTGCTTTTTGCTTCTTTGGGAGCAGAGTTGTTAAAAGATTTTGACGATTCCATCTTTGGAATTCATGTTCGTTTTTTAATTGAAGTTGTTTTAGTCACATTTCTAATTCTTCTATTTGGAGAGGTATTGCCCAAAGTATATGCGTCAAGAAAAGCAGTACGTTTTGCTAGTTTTATGTCAAAACCTGTTCAAGTTCTGAACCTTCTTTTAACTCCCCTTAGCGCTCCTTTAATCAACCTTACAAATGTTGTTGAAAGAAGCTTAGGAAATAAAACCAATATTTTTTCGGTAGAAACGTTGTCTCAAGCGTTAGAGCTTACTTCCAAGGGAGCAACGACCAAAGATGAGCAAAAAATCTTAGAAGGAATTGTGAGTTTTGGAAATACAGAAACCGTTCAGATAATGAAGCCAAGAATTGATATTTTTGCGCTTTCAGATACAGAAACATATGAAGCCGTTTTGGATAAAATTTTAAAAAACGGATACTCTAGAAATCCCGTTTATCACGAAAATATTGATACCATTATTGGTGTTTTGTATGCCAAAGATCTATTAGCACATTTAAATAAGGAAACATTTAAATGGCAGCGCTTACTTCGAGAACCGCTTTTTGTTCCAGAAAACAAAAAACTAGACGATTTATTAGCAGAGTTTCAAGAAAAGAAAAATCATTTGGCAATTGTGGTTGATGAGTATGGAGGAACAAGTGGTTTGGTTACCTTAGAAGATGTCATAGAAGAAATTGTTGGCGACATTAATGATGAGTTTGATGAAGATGATTTGTCCTACTCTAAAATTGATGAGCACAATTATATTTTTGAAGGTAAGACTACGATTAAAGATTTTTGTAAAGTTTTAGGAGATGAAGACCAGGCGCTTTTTGAAGCGGAAAAAGGCGAGTCAGAAACCTTGGCAGGATTCATTTTAGAAATTTCTGGAAAATTTCCCAAAAGGGGTGATCAAATAAATTTCAAAAAATATACGTTTACTATAGAGGCGTTAGATAATAAACGCATAAAACAAGTGAAAACAACTAGAAATGCGTAATCTCACTCTTTTTATCTTAAGTCTGTTTTTTATTTCTTGTCAACAAGATGTAATCCCAAAACCCAAAGCTTATTTAAGTTTAGAATATCCCCAAAAAACCTATCAAAAATTAGCCATTCCGAGACCCTATATTTTTGATGTTCCAAAAAGCAGTGTCTTAAAAGACGAGCAGCACGGATGGTTAAAAATTACTTATCCTGCGCTTAAAGCCTCCATAGATATTACTTACAGAGAAGTAGATGACAATTTGTTAGAATTGTTAAAAGAGGCAGAAAAGTTAGTTTTTAAGCACACCTTAAAAGCAGAAGAAATTACGGTTAAAGATTTTTTGGATACAAAAAAGAAAGTATTTGGGAGTATCTATGAAATAACTGGAAATGCGGCCTCACAAATTCAGTTTCACGCAACAGATAGTACAAAGAACTTTATAAAAGGGTCGTTGTATTTTTATACAAAACCAAATTACGATTCTGTTTTACCTGCAGTAACTTATATTAAAAAAGATATTTTACGTCTGATGGAAACTTTGAAATGGCGGTAAAAATAGGTTATGTATTTTTGACTACTCTACTTTGTAACCATAAGTAAAATTGTAACCCAAACAATACAGCGCCAGAAAGCAAATGAATTGCCTGTGTTCCTATTGGAAATTCGGCATAGTACATGAGTATTCCCGTAAGGGCTTCTAAAAAGATTAAAAAGACAATCCAATTTATAAGCTTGTACCCTAAGTGCTTTATTTGGTTTAGATAAAAAAGTCCCAAATTGACCAATACAATAGCAATGGTAAAAGAACGATGGAAGTAGAATTTAAAACTCGGGTTTAGCAAGCTATAATTTTTATTCTCAAACCCAAGTTGTTTTACTTGCTCATCTATAAACTGGCGAACTTGAGTTCCCATTGCGATTTGGATCAATGAGAAAATGACAGATACAAGCAATAATTTATTAAAAAGTGCATTGTATTTGAATAGGTTCTCCTTTGAAGAGATGATAAAATGTAGTTTCAATAAAAGCGCAATAATGAGAAGACCAACCACCATATGAATGGTAATTATTTCAGGTGTTAAATTTGTATCTACAACTGTTTTTCCTAGCCAGGCTTCAAAAAGCATTAAAAAGAAAGCAGCGAATGCAAGTATTGGAATAGCTTTGTTTTCTTTTCTAAAGCGGTAGGCACCCACAATTAAAAATAAAAACACAAAACCAGCAACTACAGAAATCAAACGATTTATATATTCTGTCCACGTGTGGTATTTGTTAAACTTTGCATAGTCGTGTTTTTTGTAGGCTTTCCAATTCCCAGCATCAAAGTTTTCGCCTGTTTTTACATCTTGCTTTGCAACAAACAATTCCTTGTTTTTTATGATGATCATCCCTGCCTCAAAAACAGTGTTTTTTTGCCAAGTGATTTGTTCTTCAGAAGTGGGAGGAATTAAATAACCGAAACACTTTGGCCAATCGGGACACCCCATTCCAGACCCTGTCATTCGAACAATAGCGCCGGCTAAAAAAATTAAATACACAGCGATTATTGTGATTTTTACGATTTTAGGAAAGTTTTTCTTCACGATATTTACAACTAAGTTTCGTGCAAAGATAGGCTAAAAGGTATAAAAAAAAGCTTCTAAAATTTAGAAGCCTTCTCTTTAGAATTGATATAGATTATGCTTTTTTGTCTTTGCAACATTCCATTTTGCAATCTTCTTTACATGTTTTTTTGGACTCTTTCATCTCGCAAGTTGATTTGCAGGCATCAGCACAGGTATGTTTTTCATTTGTTATTTCAGATGCCGTGTATAGATCTCCACCTGCTATTCCATCTACAAATGCGATCAAGTCTTTTTTAGAAAGTGTGTTGGCATCAAATTCGACCGTTGCGATGCTATCGGAAAAAACGACTTTCGCAGCGAGGACACCTTCTTTTTTGTTCAATTTAGATTCTATTGTTTTTGCACAACCAATCTCGCAGGTCATCCCAGAAATTGCAAGACGAACCTCTTGTTTTTCAGTAGTTGAAAGAGTTGCTTTAGTGGGGGTGTTTTTTTCAGAATTACAACTTGTTAAGGTAAAACAAGCGATTAGAAGTGTGCATATAAATTTTTGAAATTGCATGGTTTTAACTATTTAATTATTGTACAAACTTATTAAGAAAAACACAAATACTTAAAGAATTTCCAGATTTTTGTGCAAATTGTAAAATCGTTATGAATCATCAACAGCAAAAATGGTTGTACCTCCTATTACTTTCCTTAGTTTGGGGGAGTTCATTTATTTTAATGAAAAAGGCATTGATTGGCGTTTCTCCCATCCAACTGGGAGCATTAAGAATGATTATCACAGCTCTTTTCTTGGTGCTCATTGGTAGTAAGCGACTTTGCAAAATTCAAAAGAAACAATGGCGCTATATTGCGTATACAGCTTTTTTAGGAACCTTTCTTCCTGGGTTTCTTTTTGCCTATGCAGTGCAGGTAATTGATAGCGCTATTGTAGCAATTTTGAACTCGTTTACTCCTTTCAATACCTTGGTTTTTGGTGCACTCTTTTTTGGATTTACCGTTAAAAAACAACAATTTATTGGAATTTTAATTGGACTTGCTGGAACGCTAATTTTAATATTAGAAGGAGCCGTTTTAAATCCAAATCAGAACTATTGGTTTGCCTTGCTGATTATAATTGCCTCGATCGGGTATGCTTTTAATGTAAATATTGTGAAAAAACATTTGCAAGATGTAGACGCTTTGGCAATTACGACAGGAAATTTTTTATTGCTACTCCTGCCCGCCATCATAGTGTTGTCATGTACTAATTTTTTTACAGAATTTAAGACTTCTGAAACAGGTTTAGAGGCACTAGGCTACGTTGCGATTCTTTCCATTGTTGGAACCGGTATTGCAAAAACAATGTTTAATAAATTGGTGCAAATTTCAAATCCTGTTTTTTCTTCTTCCGTCACCTATCTTATTCCAGTTATTGCCATTTTATGGGGTATTTTTGATAACGAAAAATTAAGCTGGATTCAGTTTTTAGCTGGATTTGTGATTCTCTTTGGAGTGTATTTAGTTAATAAAAAGAAGTAGTTTTTAGATTTAGAATTGACTACAAAAAAAGAGCCAAGAATAAATTCTTGACTCTCTGTTTTAAAAGTAGTTGCTTGCCGATTATTTAAAATCTTCATCAGTAACCCCTTCGTTTATTTTGATTTCGCTCATGGTGAAGTTCAAGTCCATTGGGCCACTTTTTTGACCAATAGCGTGAGGGAACAGGATTCCATTCACCGCTTTGTAATCAGAAAAAGTTGTGGGAACCTTTACTTCTTTTCCATTAGGAGCTTTGATTGTTTCAACAGCCTTCACTTTTAAGCCCGTAGCCATGTCGTAAAAAACCTCTTTGTCTAAATACTTCAATACAATTGCATTTTTTCCTTCGAGAGGCTCTATTCTCACTAATTCTCCAGCGGTATACCCCAAATCTTCAAAAAGCGCATTTCCAGACTTCGCTTTTTCTAAAGCATCACCTTCCATTTCTCTTCTTTGTCCTCTAGATTCTTCATATCCGTTCTCACCGTCAAATACTGCTTTTTGAAAAACAGTCCCCATTACAGAAATTACTTGGGAAGTTTTGTTTGGAGAAGAAGCCTTCATAGTCATTAACAGTGGGGTACCTTGAATAGTTGCATTTGAAACCATCATTACCGTTTTAACAGCCATTACTTTTTCTTTTCCACCAATAGCTTCTATGTATTTATTAACTACCTTTTCTGCGGTCATTCCCTCAGGAATTGGCAGGGTCATCGCTGGCTTTTCTGAAGGATTTCCTTCTTTGTCAAAATACTTGATAACATAATCTCCTTTTTCAAGGTTTTTAAGTACATCAATTCCTTTTCCTGTAATTATAACTCTAGCTTTGTCTCCTTTAAAATATTTGATGGCTGCGTTTTGGACATCTTCTATGGTTACCGCATTTATATTTTCAATATAATTGGCATAAAAATCTTTTGGCAAATCATATCGTGCAATGTTCAATGCATAATTAGCAGCTGTTCTTGGCTTTTGCACATCCATTACGAAGCTTCCAATGTATTTTTCTTTGACATTTTTCAATTCTTCAGCAGATACCTTTTGGTATCGAATTCGTGTAATCTCTTTTTGCAATTCAACAACAGCACTATCTGTAACCATATTTCGAACACTCGCAGTGGCCTTGAATATTGCAGCATCTCTACTTTGTCTTACACTAGAATAAGAACCGTAGGTATAGGCTTTGTCTTCTCGAAGGTTTTGAAACAATCGAGCAGTACCACCACCACCTAAAATTTGGTTTGCCAATAGTGCTGCATAGTAGTCTTTATCGCCTAGCTTTAAATCAATATTATTAACAATTGCAATTTCAGACTGAACTGCATTTGGCATGTTAACAAAATTTATTTCTGTCGTACTTACATTGGTAGGTTTTGGGATGTCTTGAGAAGGAATCGTTCCTTTAGTCCAGTCGTTAAATAATTTTTTAACTAATTTTTTAATTTTTCTGGGATTGATATCTCCTTCAATAATCAAGTACCCATTATTGGGTTTGTAATAGGTGTTGTAATATGCTTGTACATCTTCCAGGGTAATATTGTTTACCGATTTCTTGCTTACAAATTCACCAAATGGGTGTTGTTTACCATAGGTAAGTACATTTTCTACACGTCTTGCAATATTGGTAACACTTTTTTCACCTGACTTTATGCCATCTAATGTTACTTTTACCTCCTTGTCAAACTCTTCTTGGGTGAATTTTGAATTTTTAACACCGTCGGCCATTAATGCAAGGACATCAGGGAAGTATCTTGTTAAAGAAGAAGCAAATGCACCGCCACTAAAAAAGTTCACATTGGCACCGAGGTAATCTACTTTTTCATTAAAGTCATCCTTAGAAATGGTAGAGGTTCCACGTCCTAGTAAACTTCCCATCATTGAAGAAACTCCAGCGATTTCTCCTTCAAAAACAGGTTTGTTGTCGATGGTAAGGCTTGCGGAAACCCTTGGTAGTTTTGGGTTTTCAACCATAATCACAGTCATCCCATTCTTTAAGCTAAACTTTTTTGCGTCCCCTAGTTTCACCACTGGATCTGGTCCAGGTTTTGGCATCTTACTTCTGTCTATTTGTGCGTTTAAAGCAAAAGACATAGATACAATTGCTATTAACGATAAAATTTTTGTTCTCATAATTGTTTTGTCTTTTGGTTTATTTTTTCTCTGGAAGATATTCCAAGGTTAAACGTTGATTTGGATTCAAGTATTTTTTAGCAACTTCTCTAATTTCTTCCTTTGTAATCGATCTGTAAATGTCGATTTCGGTATTAATTAAGTTGGTGTCTCCAAATAATACATTATAGCGTGCTAAAGAATTTGCAATTCCTTCTACACTCGCATTGGAATTAACAAAATTGTTTTCGAACTTGTTTTGTAGTTTTTGATAGTCTCTTTCAGAAATTAAATCTGTTTGTATTTTAACAATCTCTTCATCAATTTCTTTGACAATATCTGCAAGTTGTGTTTCTCCTTGTGGTAAACCATACAAGATATAAGTTCCATAATCCTCTTGACTTAAATTGATAGCCCCTACTTGTAGTGTCATTTTCTTGGTGTCTACCAATTTTTTATACAAGATCGAGCTTTTTCCAGAACTCAAATACGAAGAAACCATGTCCAATACTCTCGAATCTCTTGTTTTCATTGAAGGAGTTCTGTAGGCTGTAATGATTGCAGGTATTTGAATGTTTGGATCGTATGCTTTTGCGCTTATAGGAACGGTAATTGGATCTTCTTGTACTACGATTCTTTCGATGGCTTCACCCCTGGGGATGGGACCAAAATAGTCTTGAATCATTCTTTTAGTAGTATCCACATTTATATCACCAGCTACTACAAGGGTTGCATTGTTGGGAACATAGAATTTTTTATTAAAGGATAAGAATTCCTCTAAAGTTGCCGCATCTAAGTGTTTCATTTCACCAATGGTGGTTCCTTTGTAAGGATGTTTTTTAAAAATATTCTTTTTTACATTTTCTAAAAAACGAGAATAAGGCTGATTGTCAACTCTCAATCTTTTCTCTTCTTTTACCACTTCATTTTGGGTATCTACACCGTCTTGACCAATAATTGGGTGCAACAAACGTTCAGATTCCATCCACAATCCCAATGCTAATTTGTTTGAAGGGAAAATTTCATAATAGTAAGTTCTGTCGTCAGTAGTATTTGCATTATTTCTACCTCCGTTAGAAGAAACAAGTTTAAACCATTCTCCTTTCCCAATATTTTGTGTTCCTTCAAAGAGTAGGTGCTCAAAAAAGTGTGCCATACCGGTTCTGTCTGGTTGTTCATCTTTAGCGCCTACATGATACATGACCGCTGTTGTTACAACTGGAGCAGAGTTGTCTTGGTGTAAAATGACATGCATTCCGTTGTCTAAATCGTACTCTTCAAATTCAACTTTTTGTGCATTGATAGAAAATGCAACGAAAGCAGCTGAAGCAAAAGTGAATATACTTTTTTTCATTGATTCTTGTTTAGTGATTAATTTGTCTTTAAATTTAATAAGACGATTTTTAGTCTATAATGTTACATTTAAATTGTAAAATCCATTAAATTTTTACTCAAAAATAAAAATTTAAAGACAAAGTTTTCTTCAATTCGTGTTATTTATAAGTATTTTCTTTTAATTATTTCGTCATTAGGAGATTGTAGTTCTAAAAAATATGTATATTTGCACCCGCATTTTCATCAAGAAAGTGACACTAATTAGTATAAATACGCAAAACAAATAGTATGTACGCAATCGTAGAGATAGCAGGGCAGCAGTTTAAAGTTGCAAAAGACCAAAAAGTATACGTACACCGTTTACAAGGAGCAGCAGGATCAGAAGTTACTTTTGAGAATGTAATGCTTATTGAAGACAAAGGAAACGTAACTATTGGCGCCCCAGCTATAGAAGGAGCCACAGTAACGGCTAAGATCTTAACTCACTTACAAGGTGATAAAGTGATCGTTTTTAAGAAGAAACGTAGAAAAGGTTACAAGAAGAAAAATGGACACAGACAAGCATTTAGTGAGATTCAGATCGAATCTATTGCTGCATCTGGTGCAAAAAAATCAGCAAAAAAAGAAGCGGCTCCAAAAAAGAAAGCGGCTCCTAAAGCTGAGGTAAAAGAAGCGACAACAGATTATAGTTCTATGACTGTTGCAAAATTAAAAGTAGCTGCGAAAGAAAAGGGTATTACTGGATACACCTCTCTAAAGAAAGCGGAATTAATTGAGGCTTTAACTAAATAAAAATTTCAATTTTAAAACCATCGTATCATGGCACATAAAAAAGGAGTAGGTAGTTCGAAGAATGGTAGAGAATCAGAATCGAAACGTCTAGGAGTAAAAATATTTGGAGGACAAGCTGCAATTGCAGGAAATATTATTGTTCGTCAAAGAGGAACAACACACAATCCAGGAGAAAACGTTTACATGGGTAAGGATCATACTTTACATGCAAAAGTTGACGGAGTTGTTGAGTTTAGAAAGAAAAGAAACAACAAATCTTACGTTTCTATTACACCTTTTGAAGCTTAGTCAATAAAGCGTTCCCAACTTATAAAATGCTCAAACAATTAATTGTTTGAGCATTTTCCGTTTAAAAAGATTCCGTTTTGTATTTTTACCCTTATGAAGGTATTCTATGATTTTATTATTTTCTTAGCCTCGCTATTCTTACCTATTGCAGCCGTTTTCAATAAAAAAATAAAACTTTTTGTCGCTGGAAGAAAACAAACTTTTTCGAAAATTGCTGCATTAAAAAACAAAAAAACACTTTGGGTTCATGCAGCTTCACTGGGTGAATTTGAACAAGCAAGACCCATAATAGCTGTTTTAAAAAAGAAATACCCGGATTATAAAATCCTCATCACTTTTTTCTCACCTTCAGGCTATGAAATTCGAAAGAAGTATGATCTAGCAGATGTGGTTTGTTATTTGCCCTTGGACAGTAACTCTAATGCAAAAAAATTTGTGGGTCTTGTGAATCCAACGCTCGCCGTTTTCATAAAATATGAGTTTTGGCCCAATCTCTTAGATGCATTAAAAAAGAAAGAAATTCCAACCATTTTAGTGTCAGGAATTTTTCGAAAAAAGCAAATCTTCTTCAAGTATTACGGAGGTTTTATGCGAAATTCTCTAAAAGCATTTCATCACTTTTTTGTGCAAGATGAAAATTCGAAACAGTTATTAACTACAATTCAGTTTGAGAATATTTCTGTAGTTGGAGATACTCGCTTTGATCGCGTATCTGAAATTTTAAAACAAGACAATTCACAAGATTTTATCACAGCATTTAAAGACAATACTTATACGGTTGTTGCGGGAAGTACTTGGCAAGAAGATGAAGCCTTGTTTGTCAATTACATCAATCATGTGGCTTCTGAAGAGGAGAAATTTATAATAGCTCCCCACAACATCAAGCAAGATTCTATTGTTGCACTCCAAAAGGCTCTGCAAAAAAAATCAGTGCTATTTTCAGAAAAAGCCACTAAAAATTTAAAAGAATACCAGGTTTTCATTATCGATACGATTGGTATTCTAACCAAAATTTATAGTGCAGCAGATACTGCATACGTTGGTGGTGGTTTAAAAACAGGACTACATAATATCTTAGAACCTGCTATCTTTGGTGTACCAATAGTCATTGGAAATAAATATGATAAATTTAAAGAAGCATTGGATCTTGTAGCGCTTAAAGGAGTTATTTCTATTGAGAATCAAGAAGAATTTACAAATCAACTTCGCGTTCTCAGAAAGGATGATTTGTACAGGACATCAACAGGAGAAATTAATAAAAAATACATCCAAGACCATAGGGGAGCAACGCAATCTATTGTAGAATGGGTGCAAGAAAAAATATAACATTTCGATTTTAAAGTATTAACTCTCGAATTCAATGAGCAAATTAACAGACAATTTTGGGCGACAAATCGCCTATGTGCGCCTCGCAGTTACAGATCGATGTAATTTGCGATGCCAATACTGTATGCCTGCCCATGGTATTGAGATTGTTCCCAAGCAAGAATTGCTCACATTTAAAGAAATGTATCGCTTAATTCGCGTATTAACAGAGTTGGGAGTTACTAAAGTTCGTTTAACAGGAGGAGAGCCTTTTGTTCGTAAAGATTTTATTGGTTTTTTAGAAATGCTGTCCTACAATGACTTGTTAGACGCCATTAATATTACCACAAACGGGGCTTTGATTTCTAAATACATTACTGCCATTGAAAAGCTAGAGAAAGTTAAAAATATTAATTTAAGTATTGACAGTTTACAAGCCGATAAATTCAATGAAATTACCCGAAGAAATGCTTTTGATGCCGTTTTTAAAACAATGGAACTTTTAGAAAAAAGTACGTTAAATCTTAAATTAAATGTTGTAGTTCAATCTGGTATTAATACAGATGAAATTAAAGATTTTGTTCGATTGACGAAAGATAGGAATTTGGCCGTTCGGTTTATTGAAGAAATGCCATTCAATGGAAACGGACAACGTGAAATGAATGAAAATTGGACGTTTAATAAAATTTTAAACGAGATAGCAACCGAGTTTAAAGTTACTGAAATTCAATCCGAAAAATCGGCTACATCAAGAAATTACGCGATAGAAAATCATCGTGGAACTTTTGGTATTATTCCAGCGTTTACACGATCTATTTGTAATGACTGCAATCGAATTAGAATCACATCAACGGGTACTTTTAAAAACTGTTTGTTTGACGATGGTGTTTTTGATTTGCGAGAATTCATAAGAAAAGGAGCTTCCAACGACGATTTAAAAAAACTCTTTTTATCTTTAGTCAAAGACAAGCCAGCAAATGGATTTATAGCCGAAGCAAACCGAAAAAATGGAGATGTATCCGAAAGTATGAGTACGATTGGAGGGTAGACAACCGATTACAAAAATATAACAATTACGCACTTAAAATGATTTCAGTAGCCGCCGCATTACAAGCCGTATTGAATACTACCCAAGAATTTGGCGTGGAACAAATTCCCTTTTTAAAATCGGGTGGGAGAGTTTTAAAAGAAGCTATTTATGCGGATAGAGATTTTCCGCCATTTCACAGGGTTTCTATGGATGGAATTTCTATAGATTATACAGCCTTCAAAAAGGGGCAACGAAGTTTTAGAATCGCCGGAACTCAAGCTGCAGGAAGTGCCCGATTGGTGCTTCAAGATCCAAAAAATTGCTTGGAAGTAATGACAGGGTCTGTGTTGCCAGACAACACCAATACGGTCATTCGCTATGAAGACATTACCATAAAAAATGGAATTGCCATAGTGCATGTTGACAGCCTTCAAAAAGGGCAAAACATTCATGAAAAAGGAAAAGACAGAAAAGTAGGCGATCTATTAATCGCCAAAAACACAAAAATAGCAGCCGCAGAAATAGGGGTATTGGCTACAGTTGGAAAATCGTTTGTAAACGTTGCAAAGCAGCCAAAAATAATGATTGTTTCCACGGGAGATGAATTGGTCGATGTTGGCAAAATTCCACAAGAACACCAAATTAGACGGAGCAATGTTTTTACGCTGGTTTCCTTATTAGAAAAATTGAATATCGCCTCAGAAACTGCACATCTTACAGATGACAAACCAATTTTAAAATCGAAGATTAAAATCTATTTACAAGAATATGACGTGTTGCTTTTTAGTGGTGCTGTAAGTAAAGGAAAATTTGATTTTTTACCTGAAGTGTTTGATGAATTAGGCGTTGAGAAATTATTTCATAAAGTGGCACAAAGACCAGGAAAACCTTTCTGGTTTGGAAGCACGAAAAATAGGGATCTGGTGGCAAAACAACCCAACAATAAGTGCACCATTGTTTTTGGGTTTCCGGGGAATCCGATTTCAACTTTTGTAAATTGCTTGGCGTATTTTTATCCTTGGTATTACAATTCTGTTGGGATGAAAGTTGAACAAGAAACGGCAATTTTGTCCTCAGCCATTTCCTTTAAACCAGATCTGACCTATTTTTTGCAAGTCAAATTGAGTACACGTTTTGGGCACTTAGTGGCAACCCCGGTATTGGGAAATGGTTCAGGAGACTTAGCCAGTATGATACATGCAGATGCATTTATTCAATTGCCCCAAGGCCAAACAGAATTTGAAGAAGGCGCTGTTTTTCCGGTAATTAGATATCGTTGAGACTGAAATTTAAGAAGATTACAAACAATAATTTATGAGCAATTTTACACACATTAATAAAGACAACAACCCTAAAATGGTGGACGTTTCAGCGAAAAAAACCACCAAAAGAACAGCGATTGCAAAGGCAACCCTTTTCTTAGGAAAAGAAATACTTTCTCAATTTACAAATGATGAACTAATCACTAAGAAAGGACCTGTTTTTCAAACAGCAATTATTGCAGGAATTCAGGGGGTAAAAAAGACTTCTGAACTAATTCCGATGTGTCATCCATTACTGATTAATGGGGTTGATATTGATATTAAAATTGTAGATTCAGAAACAATAGACGTGTTTTGTAAGGTAACGATTGAAGGAAAAACAGGGGTAGAAATGGAAGCACTAACTGGCGTAAATATTTCTTGTTTAACCATCTATGATATGTGCAAAAGTATTTCCCAAGAAATCGAAATTAAGCAAGTAAGGTTGTTGGAAAAAACAGGCGGAAAATCAGATATTAAAAATGGCTAAACATCAGAAACATTCAAATTTAGTGAGAAGGCAGAACGATCATTTTGCTTCGAATGAAATTTCAATTTTAGGAACCAATTGCGGAGTTATTTCTGAATTGGTTCAGAAACTTTCGGAGCATTTATCCAATTATAAATTAGCCTATTTCGACGCCTCTCATGCTCAAAATGTTGTTAAAAATAAAATTGCTACATATACATTTCATCACGGAGGGAACCTACAAATTACAACCTCTGGAAACGTGAATAAGTTTGAACAACGCTTGCAATTTGCACACTATGATTTTGTTTTTATCAATGGCAATCATTACCAGGGAGCAAAGCAAATTTTAATTTTAGACGAAGAGAAAGAGGCCTCATTGTTAAAGCGATTGGATCAATTGGACCGTATAGAATTTGTGATTAAATTAAAAAAGGAAAGCAGCTTCTTTTCCTTTTTAGAAGAAAAATACCCACACATTAATACTCTAAAATGTTATACAATTGACGAGGTGGCTAAAATAGCAAATCACCTTGACGATTTGATTCAAGAGAAAGTGCCATCAGTAAATGGCTTGGTGCTCATTGGGGGAAAAAGTACCCGAATGGGAGCCGATAAATCAACACTCGATTATCACGGAGTTCCCCAAAGAAAGTTTGTTCAAGAAATAATAGAGAACCACACCATAGAGACCTATTTTTCCGTTCAGGACTTCTCAGAAAATGAAAGTGAAATTTCTGATGTATTTTTAAACTTGGGTCCTTTTGGGGGGATATGTTCTGCGTTTCAAAAAGACCCAAATGCAGCTTGGCTCGCAGTAGCAATAGATCTTCCTTTTATTAATGAGGAAGTTATTCAGTTGTTATTAGAAAAAAGAAATCCTAGCAAAGTGGCAACGGCTATTAAAGGCAAAGGGAATGCGTTTGTAGAGCCGCTGATTACTATTTATGAACCAAAAGCATATCCAATCCTATTACAGTATTTGGCGCAAGGGTATTCCTGTCCGCGAAAAATGTTGATTAATTCAGATGTTGAAATCGTTGAAATAGACGCGTCTTTGATTCTCAATGTAAATACCCCTGAAGCATTTGAAGCAGCAAAGAAAGAAATCAATTCGAAACATGGATAAAAACCAATTTTTTAAACGCCAAACGACACTTTCAGAACTTGGAAAGGTTGGACAACAAAAACTGCAAGACGCTGCTGTTTTAGTGGTAGGTTGTGGCGGATTAGGAAGTCCAATTGCAGTCTACTTAGCTGCTAGTGGAATCGGAAAAATACATCTAGTAGATTTTGATACAGTAGATCCTACCAACCTTCACAGACAGGTCTTCTATGATGTAGATGATGTTGGAAAATTAAAAGCGGAGGTGCTATCCGTATTTATACAAAAGAGAGCACCCTTTACAGCAGTGACATTCACCAATGAAAAAGTTACCAAAGAAACTGTTTTTGAATTAATAGGGCAGGTTGATATTGTAGTAGACGCAACCGATTCGCTTCCTACAAAATATTTACTAAACGACGCGTGTGTTTTAAAAAATAAACCCTTGGTATACGGCTCTTTATATAAGTTTGATGGTTATGTAGCCACTTTTAATATGCCACAAAAAGATGGAAGTTATTCAGCAAATTTAAGGGATGCATTTCCAGAAATGGCAACCGACATTCCTAATTGCGAAGCAGCTGGGACATTGAATGGAATTGTTGGTATGATTGCTACACAACAAGTAAATGAAGTTCTGAAATTGGTAACTGGTATTGGAAGTCCTTTAATTAATAGATTGCTGATCTACAATTCGCTTGAAAACACACAGTTAAAAATGAGATTGTTACCGAGTGTTTTGAAAACGGAAATTTTGAAGTTGTTTAATTCACAGTCTTACTCGGATCCTCTTTGTGCTACTCAACGAGTAGATTTACAAATTTCGCCGACCGCCTTAAGAGAGAGATTGCATTCTAAAGACATTGAAATTATAGCAGTAAAATCCCATTTAGAATTACCATTTAAAGTGCATCAAACAATTCCGATCACTGATTTTGATGTTCAAAAAATAAATATTGATTTTAGTAAAACATATGTGATGGTGTGTCAACGTGGATTGAATAGTTACCAAGCCACAAAAATGATCAAGAAAAGATATCCAGCAGTAACCGTATTAAGTCTTACGGGAGGAATCTCAAACTATTAGGGGTGGGCATTTACCCAAACTTCACCATCTTCAAAGTATTCTTTTTTCCAAATAGGGACCGTTTCTTTTAGCCTGTCAATGGCAAATTGGCAAGCCTCAAAAGCCGCCTTTCTGTGTTTAGCAGATGCCGTAATAATCACCGGAATATCGCCAATTTGCAACATGCCCTCTGCATGGTGTATGGCAATTTTTTGGATGTTGAATTTTTCTAAGGCCAATTTGGCAATTTTTTGCATTTCTTTTATTGCCATGGGTTTGTAAGTAGAAAAGTCCAGTTGGGTTACTTTTTTCTTTTGGGTGTCATTTCTAACAGTACCCACAAATGCTGCAATACCACCGCATGAATCCGCTGTTACAAAATGGTAACATTCGTTTAAATTCAATTTCTCTGAAGTAACTTTTATAGATGTTTTGCTCATATTGAAATACAAAAATAGGAAATCATAACGTATCTTTGTCACGTTATAACACAAGTTAAAAAAATGAAAAATATTTTTAGAATCGTAAGTTTTTTTGAAGGAGTTTCCTATTTGTTATTGCTTTTTGTAGCTGTCCCAATAAAATACTTTCAAGGAGATGTTTCTTATGTAAAACTATTAGGAATGCCACATGGAATTCTTTTCATGTTGTATCTTGTTTTAGCAATCATGCTTTTCAAACCAATGAAGTGGAGCTATAAAACACTTGCCGTTGTTTTTGCGGCGGCTATCTTGCCTTTTGGTACTTTTTATGTAGATAAAAAATATTTGAGATAAATTAGCCCCCACTCACAGGAGGAATCAGAGCAACAACATCATTTTCTTGTAAGATTAAATCCGCTGAAGCATAGTTTTCGTTGACGGCAATTGCGTAGGAATTGATGTTTTCTAGCAAAGGATATTTTAAGTGCAATTCCTTTTTAAGATTTTGAATGCTTGAGTTTTCAAGAACATCAATAAACACCTGGTTTGCATTTAATAAATCTCTAGTAATCCCAAATAAGAGTAATTTAATTTTCATAAGATCAAAGATAAAAATTAATTGAACAAACTCAATCCAAAAAGCCAACCTGCTTCTGAGACTCCATTAAAATTAGAGCGTAGATAATCGATTCGTAAGAAACGCCATTTCCCCCAGCCAATATTATTTAGGCCCACTGAATATTCACTATAAGGCTTTCTTTCTGCTGTAAACAAGGTTTTTCCACCTGCTACTAAATGAAAATTTAGTCGGTTCATCAGGGGTATTTTTGACAATAGCGCTCCTCTGAAATTGTGTTGCAGATGCATTTCCGCATATTTGTCATTAGAGAAAATTTTGTAGTAATTGAGCAATCCAAAACTGTTGGTATATGAAATATCAAGTGGAAATATAAATTGATTTCCGTTCGGATGAAAATAATCCATAAAGGCAATTTGTTTCTTTTTAAAGAAAAAACCTCCTCTTAGATTGTAAGAAAGACGGCCGTAATTTCCTGTCTTGATCTCTTGATTGAGGCGCCCAATCAGCACATCAGAATTTCGTTCAGAATTTTGAGCACCAAATGTCTTTCGATAAATCAGATTGAGTGTTGGGTACTTGTCATTTCCAATGTTGAATTTCCGATTTGGATAGGAAAGGTATTTCTGACCAAACACAAAACGAGCACCTATCCTTAACGTTGCGATGCGATGTTCTGTAAAAGCAGCATTTGTATAATCGGTTTCATCTAATGGATTGTTCGACGTGTAGCGAAGCGCTTTGTTTTTAAAGGAGAAATCCGTAGTATTGAAAAGAGGCTTCCGATTTGCATACTCAAGGGAAGTGTTTAAAAAAACACCGTTTTTTATCTCATTAGAAAAACTAATTTTGGCAAATGATTTCTCGTAAATCTTCAAGTAATTATCTTTGTCAAAAAGCGCGCTAAAAGCATTGTTTGTCAGTAAGAAAGAATCGCGATCATTAAATTGTGCTGTTTTAACCCCTCCTGTAATTGAAATTCTTGGCCGCGATATGTTGTTCCATTTTTTGCTAAAAAACAGGGTAGGTCTCGCTCTTTTATCTGCAAAACCATAGTTTACATTTACGCCTAAATCCCACCATTTTCCAGTATCGTTTTGTCTTTTAAAATAGCGAATTCCAGCAGATGAATGAAAACCCTGTACCGGGTTAAAACTTGTTTTTAGCAAAGGACCATTGTAGGAAATTGACCAGTCCTTGTAGGAGTTTCGAAAGGTATACCCTGTGATGGGATCAAACCAACCCAATTTGTTTCTTTTGGCATCCAAACTGTCTAGATACTTTTTAGATTTTCGTACTACTTTGATACTGTCTTTGGTTGAATAATCTTTAATTTCTTCCAATGTTAAGGGGACTGGGCGGATCTTTTCCCAGTATACGGAATCTTTTTTGGTGGCTTCTTTAGCAAAGCTTAAGACCTCATTCGTAAAGGAATTCTCATTGATATTTGGATTGAAGTTGTAGTTTGAATAGGCAGATGAAAATTTACCGTCAAACTTAAATCCAAGAAAGTTAACTTGAAACCCAATTGCTTGACTAATGAGCACCCAAGAATCATTTTCTTCTGAATAATTGTAGTCTTGTTTTAAAGACAAAAGATCTATAGCGGGAAAGTTTGCTTGAGCACCAGTTACGGTCACTTCTGCACCGTAGATGGCCCAATCGTCTTCAACAATATAAAGATAGCCATTAAAAGTAGGGTCATTTTTTCGCTTTGGAAGTAGTTTTATTTTATTGATAAGTTTTCCGCTCTTCGTATAAAAAGTACCTATAAGTTTATAACGATAATAACTGAATGCGTTGGTAGAAAGCGGCGAAACTAAATCATTTCCAAGCGCAACACTATTGTTATAAAAGTTGATATTTGCATCTTCTGCTCTATTAAAACTAGGCCCGTTATCGGTACCGGATACTTTAGATGCAATAATTCTTTCTTTGAATTTTTTAGGTCTTTTTTGATACGTAATTTCAGAAATGGTTTCGGAAAGATATATAATTCCACTTCTGGTAGTGTCCAATCCACCTCCAAAATCGCCCAAGGTTTGACCCATAAATTTCTCGGGAGCATTTTTTATCTTATACAGCCCACGAGAGTAAAATTTTGCAGCATACTTCGAAAATTTATCTGTAATTTTATCTTTATTCGCAATGACATTTCTAATAATTGCATTTGCGGGGTTGTCTTTTGTTGAAATTAAAATTTCTTCTAATTCAATACTCTCTTCCACTAAAGTGATATCCAAGATCTGCGGAGAACGGTTGACACTTACTTTTTTTTTCTGTGTTTTGTATCCCAAAAATTGAAAGTACACAATGTAGTTTCCAGGATTTTTGATGTTTAAAATATAGTCCCCGTTATCATTGGAAGTAGTTCCCGCTATTGTTTTTTCTAAATAAACACTCACAAAAGAAAGTGGATTTCCATTTGTATCTGTGATTTTTCCTTTTATTTGAGCGTTTACAGGATTCGCAATCAAAATAAGAAATAAAATAATAATTTTCTTCATAATATTTTTTTAAACAACGCTCTACAAACATAAACTTTTAAGAATGTTCTTAAAACATAAAATTTGTTAAAATAGAGCGATTCCATTTTGGGTCGCCAAATTGGATTCGCTTTTAAATGTTACCGAGCATAAATAGCAATCTTATTTTTTATTGCGCATCAAATATCAACCCAGAAAGTTGATTCAAAAGAATGGAATAAAGCGCAGAGCTTCACTTGAAAACCGTATATTTGTTAGTCACAAACAAACTATGTTTTCTTATGAGTGATTCTAGAAAAAGACATGAAGCCCTACTATACCACGCAAAACCAAAACCAGGGAAGATTGCAGTAATACCTACCAAAAAATATGCCACGCAGCATGATTTGGCTTTGGCTTATTCGCCGGGTGTCGCTGAGCCATGTTTAGAAATAGCAAAAGACAGAAATAACGTTTATAAGTATACCGCAAAAGGAAACTTAGTAGCCGTGATTACAAATGGTACGGCAGTTTTAGGGTTGGGTGATATTGGGCCAGAAGCTTCAAAACCAGTAATGGAAGGTAAGGGATTGTTGTTTAAAATATTTGCGGATATCGATGTTTTTGACATCGAAGTAGACGCCACAGATGTTGATAAATTTATAGAAACTGTAAAAGCAATTGCACCCACTTTTGGAGGTATTAATTTAGAAGACATTAAAGCACCAGAGGCTTTTGAAATAGAACGAAGGTTAAAAGAGGAATTAAACATTCCTGTAATGCATGACGACCAACACGGAACCGCCATCATCTCTGCAGCCGCTTTAAAGAATGCAATTGACATTGCTGAGAAAAGTTTTGCGGATGTTAAAATTGTTGTCAATGGTGCAGGCGCAGCAGCCATTTCTTGCACGCGGTTGTACCTGAAGTTAGGTGCCAAAAAAGAAAATATTATCATGTGCGATAGCAAAGGAGTCATCCGGAAAGATCGTCCCCATTTGAACTCACAAAAAGCAGAGTTTGCCTCTAGTGAAGATATCAATACATTGGAAGAGGCCATGCACAATGCCGATGTTTTTATTGGATTATCTACTGGAAATGTAGTGACTCCAGCGATGTTGTTGTCGATGGCCAAAAACCCAATTGTATTTGCCATGGCAAATCCAGAGCCCGAAATAGAATATGATTTAGCGGTAGCTACAAGAGAAGATATTCTAATGGCTACTGGTCGTTCCGATCACCCAAACCAAGTAAACAATGTACTTGGTTTTCCATTTATTTTTAGAGGAGCTCTAGATGTTAGAGCAACTAAAATTAATGAAGAAATGAAAATGGCAGCGGTACATGCACTGGCTGATTTGGCTAAAAAATCCGTGCCCGAGCAAGTGAACATTGTCTATGATGAGGTGAGTTTAACCTATGGGAAAGAATACATTATCCCAAAACCTTTTGACCCAAGACTTATTTACGAGATTCCACCAGCGGTTGCAAAAGCGGCGATGGATTCAGGAGTGGCCTTAGAGCCGATTGAAGATTGGGGTAAATACCGCGAACAACTTATGGAAAGATCGGGTTCTGGGAGTAAGGAAATTAGAATACTTCACAACAGAGCCAAAAGCAATCTTAAGCGAATTGTTTTCGCAGAAGCAGATCATTTAGATGTGCTAAAAGCAGCACAAAGAGTGTATGACGAAAAATTAGGAAAGCCCATTTTACTGGGCCGAAAAGATTTAATTCTAGCTCTGAAAGAAGAAATTGGCTTTATAGCTGAGGTGCCAATTATTGATCCAAAAACAGACGAAGAAAAAGAAAGGAGAGAACGTTTTGGTGCAGTTTATTGGAAAAGCAGACAACGGAAAGGCAAAACCTTCTCAGAAGCAGTGAAATTAATGCGAGAACGAAATTATTTTGCAGCAATGTTGGTCAATGAAGGAGAAGCAGATGCCTTAATTACTGGATATTCAAGGCCTTATCCAACTGTAGTAAAACCCATGTTGGAGCTTATTGAAAAATCGAAAGGTGTTACAAGGATTGCAGCTTGTAATTTAATGTTGACAAAACAAGGGCCTTTATTTTTAGCAGATACTACCATTAATGTAAATCCTTCTGCCAAAGAGTTATCAAAAATCTCTCAAATGACCTCCAAATTGGTAACCATGTTTGGAATGAAACCCAATATTGCCATGTTAGGGTTTTCGAATTTTGGATCTTCAAACACAGAAACGTCTCAAAAAATTAGAGAAGCAGTATCCTATATTCACCGCAATTTTCCAAAGGTTGTAGTTGATGGAGAAATTCAAGCAGATTTTGCCTTAAACCCAGAAATGTTGGCGAAAGAGTTTCCTTTCTCAAAATTGAATGGTAAAAAAGTAAATGTGCTTATTTTTCCAAATTTAGAATCGGCAAATATCACCTACAAATTATTAAAACAAGTAGATGAAGCAGAGTCAATTGGCCCCGTTATTTTAGGGTTTAGTAAGCCAGTGCATATTCTGCAATTGGGAGCAAGTGTTGATGAAATTGTAAACATGGCAGCTCTAGCAGCTGTAGATGCGCAGGAAAAAGAAAAAGGAAACTCAAAATAAAAAGCCACATTAGGAACATAAAAAGATCGGTATGATTACACAAATAAGCGGAAAACTAGTAGAGAAAAACCCTACCTATGCCATTGTAGATTGTAATGGAGTTGGATATTTATTACACATCTCTTTGAATACGTTTTCGAGTCTTCCAGACCAGGAGGCCCTGCGCTTGTATACCCATTTACTCATTCGAGAAGACGCCCATACCTTGTTTGGTTTTATCAATAAAACAGAAAGAGAAGTTTTTAGGCTTTTGATTTCTGTTTCTGGTGTTGGCCCTAGCATTGCAAGAACTATGTTATCTTCAATGACATCAGAGGAAATACAACAAGCAATAGCCTCAGAAAATGTGCCCCTAATTCAATCTGTAAAAGGAATCGGTGCGAAAACTGCACAAAGAGTTATTGTAGATCTTAAAGATAAAATCCTAAAAACATTTGATTTAGACGAAGTTTCCGTCCATACAAACAATACAAACAAAGAAGAAGCGTTATCTGCTTTGGAGGTATTAGGTTTTGCAAGAAAACAATCTGAAAAGGCAATATCATCCATCATAAAAACACAAAAAGATGCTTCCGTAGAGCAACTTATAAAATTAGCGTTAAAGAATTTGTAGTCCTTTTGAAGCAGTATCTAAAAAATATATTTTTGTTTGTTGTGTTTGCTTTGTTGGCAAGCACTTCTTTGTTTTCACAATTCATGGCGGGAAGCAATACTCCTTCCGTTGAAAAGGACACCTTAGATTTAACCTATAATTTCACAAAAAACCAAACAGGTGGGTTGTTTCTAGATTATTTAGCCGAAAAAGAAATTATTTTTGATAGTGTCCTTAACAAATACGTGATTTTAGAAAAAATAGGAGATTATTATACAAGAACACCTATTTATTTGACTCCCGAACAATACAAAAGATATCGATTAAAAAGAGATATGCTGTTGTATTTTAAGGAGAAAGTGACCGCTGCAAACGGGAGAACTGGCGATGCAGTTGCTGCTCAAAAGAACTTACTACCCACCTATTATGTCAATTCTAAATTCTTTGAAACTATTTTTGGAAGCAACAAGGTAGAGGTAATCCCTACGGGAAATTTAAATTTAAAGTTAGGCGTTATTTATCAAAATACAGAAAATCCACAAATTTCCGAAGAAAATAGAAGCAGTTTTACTTTTGATTTTGATCAACAAATTAACATCAGCTTGCAAGCGAAAGTTGGAACGCGATTACAGTTCACAGCAAACTATGATACACAATCTACCTTCGACTTTCAAAATTTAGTAAAAGTTCAGTTTCTCCCGTCGGAAAATTCAGATGAATCGCAAAGGTCAGGAAATAATTCAGGTGGGTTTAATGACAAATTGGGAAGCTTTAATAAAAAAGCTGGAGACTTTGGGAAGAAGGTTGGCAGTTACAAAGATGACTTAACAAATTTTTCAGAAGACGGGATTATACAAGGACTTGAAGCGGGTAATATTTCGATGCCCATAAAGAATTCATTAATTAATGGCGCACAGAGTTTGTTTGGTGTGAAAACCGATTTAAAATTTGGAAACACCAAAGTAACCGCTGTTTTTTCACAGCAAAATTCTGAAAGTAAAACGGTTACATCCGAGGGAGGCGCTTCTATTCAACCCTTCGAGTTAAGAACCACCGATTATGACAATGACAGACACTTTTTTTTATCACAATATTTTGTAGATAATTATGCGAAGTCATTGGAGCAATATCCTTTGATAAACAGTCAAATTAATATCACCAGAATTGAAGTTTGGATTACCAATAGAAATGCAAGTACCGAAGATTTTAGAAGTATCGTCGCCTTTGCAGATATCGGTGAAGTAGGGACCTCGAACTTGGTGAACTTTACAGACATTACCCCCAATGCAGATAGCCCTTTTGTTTCTTTGCAAAACATCCCTTCCAACAGTACAAATACAATTGCCAATTTATTAACACAGTCCAGTGGGATTAGAGATGTGGGGACCGTAAACACAACCCTACAAAGTAGTCCTTACAACATGCAAGAAGGAAGTGATTACTCACTGCTTCAGAATGCAAGAAAGTTACAAACAAACGAGTATACACTAAATCCACAGCTCGGTTTTATCTCTTTAAATAGACGTTTGAACGACGGTGAAGTTTTGGCTGTTGCCTATGAATATACAGTTGCTGGAAATGTGACCGATGCAACTGGAGCTCCTATCAATCAGAATTCTTTTAAAGTTGGAGAATTTTCAAACGATGGTATTCAAGCACCTAATAATTTGGCTGTAAAATTATTAAGAAGTGAAATATTAACAACCAAAAGAGATGATCGAAATGGGGGGTTAGAACAATTTCCAACCTGGCGTTTGATGATGAAAAACGTTTATGCTTTGGGGGCTTTTCCATTGTCGCAAGACGGGTTTCGTTTTGAAGTTCAGTATCGAGATGACGCAACAGGAATTCCATCAAACACACTACAAAACGCACAAACTCCAGCAATTGCCAACAAGCCCTTGTTGCAAGTATTGCGTTTGGATCAATTAGACCAAAGTCAGTTTCGTGATGCCGATGGCTATTTTGATTATCTAGAAGGGATTACGGTAAATTCACAAAATGGATTCATCTTTTTCCCGGAACCTGAACCCTTTGGTGGAAATTTAGAGGAGCAATTAGCGAGTCAAGAAGACAAAGACAATTACGTATTTAAAGAACTGTATTTAGACACTAAAATAAACGCAAAAAATAACTACCAAAACAAAGATAAATTTTTGTTGAAAGGATACTTTAAATCAGAGAATTCTGGTGGAATTCCGATTGGTGCATTTAATGTTCCAAGAGGTTCTGTAAAAGTTTCAGCCGGAGGAAGGCAATTGCTCGAGGGAGTAGATTTTGTGGTAGACTATTTAGCAGGAAAAGTACAAATTATAGATCCAGGATTGCAAGCATCTGGAGTGCCTATTAGTGTTTCTACAGAAAACAATGCCGTATTCAATCAGCAGCGAAAAACTTTTATGGGAGTTGATGTCGAGCATCGTTTTTCCGACAAATTTACCTTGGGAGGTACGGTTTTAAATGTTGAAGAAAGACCCTTAACACCAAAAGTAAATTTTGGATCGGAACCCATAAACAATACCATGTTGGGATTGAATGTAGATTATGCTGCAGCGGTTCCTTTTTTCACAAAGTTGGCAAACAAACTGCCCTTTGTAGACACCGATGTTCCTTCCAATGTATCGTTGAGAGCCGATATGGCCTATTTATTACCTGGAACTCCAAGTGGAATTGATGTAGCGGGTGCAGCCACTTCTTACATAGACGATTTTGAAGCTTCTCAAATACCAATTTCATTAATATCTCCCTTGCAATGGTATTTGGCGAGTACCCCAAATAACAATGCCAACGATGTTTTTAATGGAGGTTTTAACAGCATTGAATATAATTTTAAAAGAGCAAAATTAGCCTGGTATAGTATCGATCAAGTTTTTTATGGTTTGGGAAACACACCCTCCGGAATTGGGGCAGACGATTTGTCCAGAGCAGAAACTAGACAAATAAATTATAGAGAATTATTCCCAAACCAGCAATTAGACATCACTCAAAATAGTTTGCTTAGAACCTTAGATTTGGCCTATTTCCCAAATGAAAGAGGGTCGTATAATTTTGATACCGGAGCCAATGTAAGGTCAGACGGAACTTTTGACAATCCAGCAGCACGTTGGGCAGGAATTACCCGTCCCCTGACTACCAATAATTTTGACCAAGCCAATGTAGAATACATTCAGTTTTGGATTATGGATCCGTATGAAAATTATTCTATTACAAACGAGGAAGGTTTGCCAATTGGAGTCGATGCACAAGATCCAGCAAATCAAGTAGGAGATTTGTATTTAAACCTAGGAAACATCTCAGAGGACGTAAATAAGGACAGTCGAAAAATGTATGAGAACGGACTGCCAGAATCCGGGTCAGACCAAAACACGATCTCAACGATTTGGGGAAAGGTTCCTTCAAATCAGTCGATTATTTATGCATTTAGTGAAGAAGATGCGGCAAGGGCAAATCAGGATTTAGGTTTTGATGGGTTGTCTGATGTAGATGAATTAACAAAATTGGCTGAAAATTTGGGTGTTCCGGAAGCAAGTTTGCCAAGTTACTTTAGAGCAGATCCTGCATCCGATAATTTCCAGTTCTTTAGAGGAGGACAATTGGATAGCGAAGATGCTTCTGTTATTAAAAGATACAAGAATTTCAATAATACCCAAGGGAATTCGCCTACAATCAACCAATCTCCCGAATCTTACCCAACAGCTGCTACCAATTATCCTGATGTAGAAGATATTAACAGAGATCAAACCATGAATACGGTCGAAAGTTACTATCAATACAAAATTTCTATGGATAAAGCTGATTTGGTTCCTGGAAGAAACTTTATTGTGGATGAAAAAACCACCACAGTTACGCTAGAGAATGGGAATTCACAACAGTCAAAATGGTATCAATTTCGAGTACCCATTCGAAGTGGAACACCCATCAATGGAATTTCAGATTTTAACAGTATTCGTTTTATAAGAATGTTTCTCTCTGGATTTAAAATGCCGGTAGTTTTGCGTTTTGGGGAATTGGATTTAGTGCGTGGCGATTGGAGGCGTTATGTAAGAACTTTAGACCCGAACATCAATCCAGATCGAGAATTAGATCAAACAGAATTAAATAATTTTGAAGTAGGGGTTATCAGTATCGAACAAAATGAAGGGAGCTATGTGCTGCCTCCAGGGATTGTAAGAGAAAACTTACAAGGAAGCACAACGGTACAGCAACAAAACGAACAATCGGTTACCTTAAGTGTTTTGAATTTAGAAACCGACAAAATTAGAGCCATTTATAAAAACATAAGCATGGACTTAAGACGTTTTAAAGAACTGAAAATGTTTATGCATCTAGAAGAAATTAAAACAACAGGGGCTATCAATGAAGGAGATCTGTCTGCCATTATTCGTTTGGGGACAGATTTGAATGATAATTTTTACCAAGTAGAAGTTCCTTTAATTGTATCAGAAAATAATGCCACTGCAGCGGTTGATATTTGGCCAGAGGAAAATAATTTAGAAGTACTTTTAAAGCGCTTTGGAGCTACGAAATTGGAGCGAGATGCTGCAGATGCACCCATCAATGAACTCTACACCCCTGAAACCGAAGCACCCATAAAAGTAAGTATAAAAGGGAATCCAACACTAGCACAACTAAGAACTGTACTACTGGGACTAAAGAACAATACGCCATTGCCCAAAAGTGCAAAAATTTGGTTCAATGAGTTGCGCTCTGCAGGTTTTGATAACAAAGCCGGCTGGGCAGCTGTTGTAAATGCCGATGCAAATTTTGCAGATGTAGCCAATGTTTCTTTATCAGGAAACATGCAAACTATTGGTTTCGGTAATGTAGAAGATCGAATAGGACAACGTAGTTTAAACGAAACAAAAGCATATAATTTTGCGACGACCGTTAATCTAGGAAGTGTTCTAACGCCCAAAAAGTGGGGAATTCAGTTGCCTATGAGTTACAGTATTGGCGAACAATTTATCGATCCGAAATTTGATCCGCAATATCAAGATGTAACGTTGGCAGATGCCGTTACTGAAAATCCAAACAGTGCCTTTTCTAGAGATTATACCAAAAGAACGAGCATTAGTTTTAATAATGTAAAAAAGAACAGAAATCCAGCATCATCCAAAAAACCACAGTTTTACGATGTAGAAAATGTTTCTGTTTCCTATGCACACAATAAAGAATTGCATAGAGATTACAATATTAAAAAATATATAAACGAAAATGTAACTGCATCCGCGGCCTATAATTTTAACTTTCCATCCAAAGGAATTGCTCCCTTTAAAAATTTAGATTCTTTAAAAGGAAAGTATTGGCAGTTGTTTAAAGATTTAAACTTTAATCCGATTCCAAAAACAGTCGCTATTAACTCCCGTATAAATAGACAATTCAGTGCGCAGGAATCTCGAAATTTAGTAGATGGTTTGTCTGCTCAGCCAGAATTAAAACAACGAAGGTTTCTATTTGATTGGGATTATGCGATTGCTTTTGATTTGACAAAGTCGATTCAAGTAAACTTTAATGCTACCAATAGCAATATTTATGATGCTTTTGGGTCTGGAGAAGATTTGGTTGTTTTTGACAATTTTTTTAATATTGGAAGGCCAAATCAATACCATCAAAAATTAAACGGAACCTATCGAACCCCCATCGATAAAATTCCTTTTTTAGATTTTATGAAAGCAGACTATGCGTATACCGCAGATTTTGATTGGCAAGTGACCTCCCAGGACCCTTCTATCAACGATCGAATTGGGAATGTCATTCAGAATGCAAACACTCATAATATTAATACAACTTTTGCTTTTGAGAAATTGTATAAAAAATTAAATTTCGAAAGATTTTTACTCACAAAAGCACAACGTAAAAGAAATAGAGCATTGAGGAAATCTGGAAAATCTGCACCCCCCATAAGACGCAATAAAAATAAAAAATTGCCTTTAGGGAAGCGATTGTTAAAAGGAGCTTTTGACGTTGTTACTTCTGTGAAACAGGGGAAAATTAGTTATTCAGAAAACAATGGGCAGCTATTGCCTGGTTACGATGAAATCGTTGGTTTTTTAGGAGGTGCACCCACTTCCTTTGCATTCGGAAGCCAAGTAGATATTCGAAACAAAGCCTTGATGAATGGCTGGCTGGTAGCTCCAAGAGCTTTAGAAGACGATCCTTCAACCCCAGATATAGATGAAAGCGCCTATTTTAATAAAACCTATCGCAAAACACATTACAACAAATTAGACTATTCGTTTACTGTAAAGCCCTTTAAGGATTTAAACATTGATGTTATTGGAAATAAAATCCAAACAAGAGATTTGCAACAACAATTAGATGTGATTGCAGATACTAATAATCCAAACAACCTTTTTGGAATTATAGATTCGAGAGCTGCCGCCTTTGAAAATGGAAATTTTAGTACCAGTTATGCAATGATTGGCACTTCTTTTTCTGATGGAGATGCGTTGTTTCAAAAAATGAAAGCCTATCGAAGTACCATTGCCAATAGATTGTCTGCCGAAAGCGGTTTGCCAGTTGCTAGTTTTGGACCCACAAGTCAACAGGTATTATTGCCCGCCTTTATGGCTGCTTATTCAGGGCGTGATCCAGAAAAAATTAGTACCGGCCTGTTTAGAGACATTCCAATACCCAATTGGACTCTACGTTATAACGGTTTTATGAAGCGAAAATGGTTTAAGAAAAACTTTAGCACTTTTGTAATATCACATGGATATCGTTCTTCCTACACGGTCTCTAGTTTTACAAACAATCTCCAGTTTAGTGAGGATCTTGCCAATCCAAATTTTAATGCTGCAGCAAATTACGAGCCCGAACTACTAGTTTCTACAGTTACTTTGGTCGATGAGTTTTCGCCATTGATAAAAGTAGACATGAAAATGAAGAATTCTTTTTCATTAAGAGGGGAAGTAAAAAGAGATCGAACTTTAACCATGAACTTTAACAATAGTACATTGACAGATATCAAAGGAACAGAATATGTTTTAGGGATGGGATATGTATTGAAAGATGTGAAATTTAGTACGCGGTTCACAGGAAAAAAAGAAACCTTAAAAGGAGATATTAATCTAAGAGCAGACCTCTCTTTAAGGGACAATTTAACACAAATTAGATCGGTAGATATTGATAATAACCAAATTAGTGGAGGGCAACGATTATTTTCATTAAAATTTACGGCAGATTATAGATTAAATAGTAATTTTACTGCGTCGTTTTATTACAACCATCAAACGTCAAAATATGCGATTTCTACTACATTTCCAAGACAGGCAATCAATGGTGGATTCAATATTATTTACAATTTAGGAGGCAATTAAAAAAAATCAGTTTATAAAATAAAAGATTATGAATATCCCATCAGAATTAAAATATACAAAAGACCATGAGTGGATTAGAATTGAAGGCAATACTGCAATTGTAGGAATTACAGATTTTGCTCAAGGAGAGCTAGGAGACATTGTTTATGTAGATGTAGACACTTTAGACGATACGGTAGAAGAAGGGGATGTTTTCGGTTCTGTAGAAGCAGTTAAAACAGTTTCTGATTTATTTATGCCTTTATCGGGAGAAGTAGCTGAATTCAATGAAGCATTGGAAGATGCTCCAGAATTGGTAAACACAGATCCTTATGGAGCGGGTTGGATGATTAAAATTACCATTTCAGATGATTCACAAATAGAAGCTTTACTAGATGCAGCAGGGTATACAACACTTATTGCAGGCTAGCAAGCTTTGTATTGCCATTGCCATTACAGTTTGTATTGCGTATCTGAGTCTGATTCAAACAACGAATTTCCCAGTCATCACGGTATCTAATATTGATAAGATCTACCATCTTATTGCTTATTTTGTACTCACCCTGAGTTGGCTGCTAACATTAAACAAGGGGAAACATCAATACAAAGTGCTGATTGCCTGTGTGGTTTTTGGCATTATTATTGAGATATTGCAAATGACATTAACCGCTTACAGAGCGGGAGAATTGTTTGATTTTCTTGCAAATACGCTCGGCGGACTTCTCGCATTGGGAGCTTATAATCTTTTTTTTAAAAAAAAGTATTTTATTAACAGCAAGACTTGTAAGTAAGTCAATAATTTAACTAAATTAGCGCACTATTAAAAACATTTTACAATGGAAATTAAAAAAAATCCAAAATCTAACTTAGAAAACTACAGTAAGATTTTTATGCAATTAGGCCTCGTTTTGGCATTATTTGTAACCTATGCTTCTATTGAACACAAAACTTTTGAGAAAGATCTTGGAGAATTTGGTTTGGCAAATATGAATGCGGAGATGGAAGAAGAAACTGTTATCACAGAGCGTATTGAGGAAATCAAGCCAAAAACGCCACCGCCACCAGCACCTGAAAAAATTGAAATTGTAGAAGACGAAAAAGAAGTAGAAGAAACGGTTATCGAGAGTACAGAAACCGATGAAACGGAAGAGATTATCGTAGAAGAAATTGAAGAAGTAGAAGAGACAGAAGAAGTAATCGAAGATGTAAGTTTTATGATTATTGAAGATGTGCCTGTTTTTCCAGGTTGTAAAGGAGATAAAGCAGCATTAAAAACATGTTTTAGTAAGATGGTTCAAAAGCATTTTTCTAGAAAATTTGATGCAGATCTACCCAACGAACTTGGACTGGATGCAGGTAGGAAAAAAGTTTTTATTGGGTTCAAAATCGATAGAAACGGAAATGTTGTAAACATTCAAGCAAGAGCGCCGCACCCAAAGATCAAAAAAGAAGTTGTGAAGGTGATGAAAATGTTGCCTAAAATGAAGCCAGGAAGACAAAGAGGAAAAGCGGTAGGTGTAAAATATAGTATTCCATTTACGCTAATTGTTGAGTAAAAATAAAAAAAGAACGTTCCATAAAGCGCAACCTAACTGGTTGCGCTTTTTTTGTGGCATGCTGTTTGGTTTGGGCTAGGTGTAATCATTTAAAATTTTCTAATTATGAGAAACCTAAAAAAAGACCCAACCAAACAATTAGAAAAGTTTTCTACTATATTTATGCAGATAGGCCTCGTATTCGTCCTTTTTATCGTGTACCTACTTCTTGAGTATAAATCCGAACAAGTACACTCTGTAATTCAAGACCCCGACCCTAACGAAACAATAGTGGTCTACATTCCAGAAAATCTTCAGAATGTTGTTTTTCAAAAAGAAGTAAAAGTGAAACCAAAAAATAAAGTAGTAAGCGCAAAGCTTATTGATTTGATGGATCTCACAAAAGGAGATGATACTGTTGTAGAAACGGTTCTTCCTGATTCGTTGATGAATCAAGATCCAGTGGTATTGGATATTGATTCTATTCAATTTATTGAGGCTTCCGAAGTAGATGAGCCAGATCCTGTACCCTATGTACTTATAGAAGATGCACCCATTTATAAAGGCTGTGAAGGTCTCTCAAAAGAAGCGAATAAAAAATGTTTTGAAAAAAGCATTGCCCGATTTTTTATAAAGAACTTTAATGCCGAATTAGCACAAGAACTAGGACTTTATTCCGGGAAACATAAAATACATTCCCAATTTATCATTGATACGCAGGGCGATGTTGCAGTTGTTTTTGTGAAAGCCCCTCATAAGCAGTTGGAAAAAGAAGCAAAAAGAATTTTGAAAAAGCTGCCTCAATTTACACCGGGCAAACAACGAAGAAAATCCGTAAAAGTAAAATACACCTTGCCCATTTCTTTTCAAATAGAATAAATAGAAATCCGATCAACTAAGGTCGGATTTCTTATTTTTGTTAAATGAAGATGCACCAATTTTTAGAGGCTACCTATTTAAAAACAGCTACACAAGCAGGAATTTCAGAAACGGAGAATTTGGAAATTGTAAAGTTGCTCACAAAAGAAGCGATTGCTAACAATTACAAACTTTTAATGATTCGTGCAAAGTATATTTGCGAAGTAAAGCAAGCATTGCGTATGGCAAAGGCTCCTACATTAATTGGAACGGTGATTGGTTTTCATGAAGGAACTTCTTCTGTTTCCCAAAAGTTAGCTGAGGCAGAAACCGCCATTCATTTAGGGGCAGATGAACTCGATTTTGTGTTGAATTATAAAGCATTTAAAGAAGGAAATTTCCAGTTGGTTGACCAAGAAATTATTGCATGTACCCAAAATTGTATCGAGAAAAAAAGCGTTATTAAATGGATTATAGAAACCGCTGCATTCACAAATGAGGAAATAGTTGTAATTTCACAGCGCATACGCGATATTGTTCTAAAGCATTTTTCAATAGCATCTGTAAAAAATGTTTATGTAAAATCATCAACTGGATTTTACAAAACAGTGCCTCCCATACCTAATGGCGCAACGCTCGAAAACATGCGATTGATAATTGCACATGCAAGACCATTAAAAGTAAAGGCAGCTGGAGGAGTGAAGACCTTTGAAATGGCAAAAAAAATGCTGGCATTGGGGGTAGACAGAATTGGAACTTCATCCGCAAAAGAAATTGTAAAAAATGAAATTAACGAAATAAAATAGATCAATCTTGAAAAAAGTTTTCGCACATGAAACTGCAGTAATCGACGAGAATTGCAGTATTGGGAATGGTACCAAAATATGGCATTTTAGTCATATTATGTCCAACTGTACTATTGGAGAAGGGTGTAATCTTGGTCAGAATGTAGTCGTTTCTCCGCAAGTAATTTTAGGGAAAAACGTAAAAGTTCAAAATAACGTTTCTATCTATACCGGAGTTGTTTGCGAAGCCGATGTTTTTTTGGGACCTTCCATGGTTTTTACAAACGTAATCAACCCCAGAAGTGCCATCATAAGAAAAAAAGAGTATTTAAAAACCATTGTAAAAAAGGGGGCTAGCATTGGCGCCAACGCTACGATTGTTTGTGGCAATAATATTGGTGAATATGCTTTTGTTGGTGCAGGTGCCGTCGTTACTAAAGAAATAAAACCCTATGCTTTGGTCGTTGGCAATCCGTCTAAACAAATAGGCTGGGTAAGTGAATATGGACATCGTCTTGATTTTAATGATTCTGGTTTTGCGACCTGTAAAGAGAGTAGGCAACAGTATCAATTGAGAAATAATGTTGTTACAAAATTGCATGACAAAGAGGGAAAAGAGGAATAAAAGTAGCGTATTCCGAAGCATTCTAATGAGTTTTTGATGAAGACTGATAAAAACTAACAACGATTTAAAGTGGTTACACTTTTTTACATACCAATTTACCTATTCAGAATGGGTTTCTTTATGAATGGTTTTTTTCTTTTTTAAGCGTTAAAACATATGGTAGATTCAGAATTATGAAATATCTTTGCAGTCAAGTAAATAGGCCATGAATTCTACGAGTATTACAGAGAATACTTCTTCCATAAAATCAACAATTACGGATGTAAAGCAACTTGTTAAAGTTGGGTTGTCGTTAAGTGTTGTTTTTTCATCAGTGGCAGGGTATTTACTCGCTGTAGAAACCGTGGATTATGCAAACCTGACGCTGCTTGCATTTGGCGGATTCTTTATGGTAGGTGCTTCCAATGCATTCAATCAAATCATAGAAATAGATACTGATGCATTAATGCAGCGTACAAAAACAAGGCCATTGCCCACAGGTAGAATGTCCTTAAATACGGCACTAACAATCGCAATTCTTCTTGCTATTTTAGGTTTGGGAATTTTATATTACATCAATGCAAAAAGTGCTCTGTTTGGCGCGATCTCAATTTTTTTGTATACAAGTGCGTATACACCTTTAAAATCGGTTACTCCACTCACGGTTTTTGTGGGTGCTATTCCAGGAGCCATTCCATTTATGCTAGGTTGGGTAGCCGCAACCAATCAATTTGGTATTGAAGCGGGGATCTTGTTTATGATTCAGTTTTTTTGGCAATTTCCGCATTTTTGGTCTATCGGTTGGTTGCAGGATGAAGAATACAAAAAGGCAGGTTTTAATATGCTTCCTATGAATACAAAAGATACGGGAGCTGTAAAACAAATAATTTTTTACACGGTGATCATGATCATTGTTTCGATAGCTCCTGTCTTACAAGTTACCGGTGCTTTTTATATCTATCCAGCAACGGCAGTAATCGTTGCTTTGCTAGGTTGTTTCATGTTGTATTATGCAGTGCAACTCTATAAAACGTTGCACAATACAGAAGCAAGAAAGTTAATGTTAGCCAGTGTTTTGTATATAACAATGGTTCAAGTAATATATGTGATCGATAAATTTTTACATTAAAAAAATGATAACAGAAGAAAAATTACAGGAAGAATTACAGGTTGCTAGAAGAAAAGCGGCAAAACCGATGTTGTGGGTTTCGATGATCAGTATGGTTATGTTTTTTGCAGGACTTACAAGTGCATATGTAATTAGTATGCGAAGAGATGATTGGGTTTCATTTGAGCTACCACAAGCATTTTATGTCAGTACCTTTTTAATTGTATTGAGTAGTCTTACGTTACAATTGTCTCAATATTTTATAAAAACCAACAAAAGACAACTGTCGTTAGTTTTGGTGGCACTCACTTTTTTATTGGGTGTTGGTTTTATTTGGCAGCAATATGTTGGTTTCAATCAATTGAAAAGTATCGGATTATTTTTTACAGGTCCTGAAAGTACTGTATCAACATCATTTATAATTGGGATTACATTTTTACATGTTTTACACCTTCTGGCTGGGGTGATTGTACTTTTGGTTGTTATTTATAATCATTTTAAATATAAATACAAATCAAATGATTTGCTGGGGTTTGAACTAGGCGCAATCTTCTGGCATTTTGTGGATATATTATGGATTTATCTATTTTTCTTTTTCTCTTTTATTAAGTGATGAAAAATGATTAATTTCGCCGAACAATTAAAGAACTATTTAATAGAATAATTTATGAAATCAAATTCAGCGGTATCTTCTAACAAAAAAGAAACCTGGAGTGGAGGTGGTATAAAACCATTTGGCGCAAGCTACGGTAAAATGATGATGTGGTTTTTTATCGTTTCAGATGCATTAACTTTTTCAGGGTTTTTAGCAGCGTACGGTTTAACTCGTTTTAAATTTATCGATTCCTGGCCAATTGCCGATGAAGTTTTTACGCACGTTCCTTTTGTACATGGAGAGTATCCAATGATTTATGTTGCAATAATGACATTCATCCTAATTGTCTCCTCTGTAACTATGGTATTGGCTGTAGATGCGGGTCATAAAATGCAGAAAAACAAAGTAGCATGGTACATGTTTGCTACAATTGTTTTTGGAATTATTTTTGTTGGTTCTCAAGCTTGGGAATGGAATACTTTTATCAAGGGTTCTTACGGAGCTGTAAAAACAACTGAAGGAAAAATCTTACAATTTGTAAACCAAGATGGAAAACAAATTGCCTTGGCAGACTTTGTAACTACAGAAAGATTAGATGGTAGAGAGCAGCATACAAAAAAGAATGGATTGTGGTTTGTAGAAGAACCAACCATAGCAACCTACTCCATAGCGCAAATTATTGCTTCTTATAACGCACATCCAGAAGTTCAAATAAGAACAGAATTGATAACAGGTCAAAAGAAAAAAACAATCTTATCTAGAGAAGAAGGGAGTGTACAATTGGCAAAAACAAAATTGGTTGTAGAAGGTGCAAACCTAGAAGTGAATGAATATGGGAATACCATCTTTGCAGACTTTTTCTTTTTCATTACGGGTTTCCATGGTTTCCACGTAATTACAGGAATTTTAATCAATATTATTATTTTCTTTAACGTAATTCTTGGTACCTATGAAAAAAGAGGGCACTATGAAATGGTAGAAAAGGTAGGATTGTATTGGCACTTTGTAGATCTAGTTTGGGTATTCGTATTCACATTCTTCTACTTAGTTTAAATTAAAAAAAGAATATAAAATGGGACACGCACACGAATCAAATACAAAGAAAATTTGGATAGTACTAATCATTTTAACGGTTATAACTGGCGTTGAAGTTTGGTTAGGAATTTTAAAACCAGATTCTTTATACTTGTCAAACTTTTTAGGAACAAGCTGGTTAAACTGGATTTTTATAATACTAACACTTCTAAAAGCCTACTTTATTGCTTGGTCTTTTATGCATTTGGAAGGGGAAAAAACATGGTTTAGACGCGCCATAGTTTGGACACCCGTTTTCCTAATCTGCTTCCTAGTAACCTTGTTACTAATAGAAGGTGGATATATCTACGATACATTAGGACCACTTGTAAAATGGTAATAAAATAAAAGGTGGTTTTTGATAACCACTTTTTTTTTTTTGCAAAAAATGTTACACATCATGATTACAAAAAAAAGAGTTGTACTTTTTTTACTTTTTATATTCCCGTTGATCGCTTTCTTATTGCTTTCTACAGGAATAAATGGTTTCAATAAATTGCCAGTAGTAAATAAAAATGTCATTGATATTTCTAGTATTGATTCTACGGAAACACTTCAGGACAAAGTATCTATAATTTGTTTTTTGGGAAATGATTTGAATAAAATTAAAGGAGGATTGTTTAATTTGAATGAGAAAGTGTACAAAAAATTTATTGACCATAAAAAGTTTCAAATTATTGCGATTGCCCCAAAAGGAAAAGAAAAAGAAGTACAAATTCTTAAAGAGGAGATTGGTGCATTTACAGATATGGATAAGTGGAAATTTCTAACAGGTTCGGAAGCAAAAATAAATGCTTTTTATGCCAGTTTTAAAAACAACACCCAACTCTTGAACCTCTCTTCGAATGATGCTTTTATAATCGATAAAAAAGGAAGCCTTAGAGGAAGAACAGATGACTTAAAAAATCCAAACAGGAAATTTATTGGATATGATATGAGATCAGTATCTGATTTAAAAGGACCTATGAAAGACGATGTTAGCGTCCTTTATTATGAGTATTATGCTGCTTTTAAAGACCGGAAAAAAGCAGATAGAAAGGAAAAGTAATTATGAATAAAAAATATTCTTATATCGGTGTTGCATTTGTTATCCTACTATTTGGGATCTACGTGATTCGAAACATTGAGTCACGATTTGAGAAGTCCGATTTGCATACTTTTGAAAAAGTACCTGCTTTTGAATTTATAAACCAAGAAGGGGAAAAAATAAACAACAAAACCTATGCAGGTAAAGTGTATGTAGTTGAGTTTTTCTTTTCCACTTGTCCAACAATTTGTCCGTTGATGACAAAAAAAATGTTGTTGCTTCAAGATGAATTTTTTGGAAACCCAGACTTTGGGATTGCTTCCATATCCATTACACCCGATATTGACACCCCAAAAGTGCTTAAAACCTATGCAAAACAGAATGAGATTACTCATAGGAATTGGCATTTACTAACAGGCAAACCCTATGATGTTGTTTCCCAATTATCAAACAAAGGTTTCACCTTATACACTGGAAAAGGAGCTGCCGCTCACGGCGGATTTGAACATTCGGGCTTGTTTGCCCTAGTGGACAAAGAAGGAAATATTCGCTCAAGAAAAGATGCCTATGGCAATCCGATCAAGTTTTATAGAGCTTTGGAGGAGCACAGCTTTCCCGATCAGATTAAAGAATTAAAAGAAGATATTAAAATTTTATTAAATGAATAAGAATCTAGCACAAGAAAAAAAGTACAAGCGCATAATTTTGGCACTCTCTATTGTCATTCCGCTAGCTGTAGCCGCATTGTTTGGAATCAATTTACAAAAATTAGGTTTCGACGTAGAACCACTTACTTTTTTGCCGCCCATTTATGCGACTATAAACGCAATAACAGCGATTGTCTTGGTTGCCGCCGTCATTGCCATCAAAAAAGGAAATCGAAAATTGCACGAGCGGTTAAATACTTTTGCAATTTTTTGTTCACTGTTGTTTTTAGTGATGTATGTAGCCTATCATATGACCTCGAATTCCACGAGTTATGGGGGTGCAGCAGCAGCAGATTATGATTTGCTAACAAAACTAAAAGCATTTCCATTCTACTATTTTATTTTAATTACACATATCGCCTTGTCAATCGTAGTCATCCCTTTTGTTTTAACGACTTACTTGCGTGCAAAATTAACTGATTTTCCAGCACATAAAAAGATTGCAAAAATTACCTTTCCACTTTGGCTGTATGTTGCCATAACAGGTGTAATTGTTTATAGAATGATAGCTCCTTATTATGTTCAATAAAAAAATTGCACTTACGCTTTTAGTTGTTTTTACGACCATTATTTCCAATGCTCAATGCGCCATGTGTAAAGCAGTAGTAGAAAATGGAGACATCTCTATGGCAGAAGGGGTAAACAATGGAATTACCTATCTAATGGTTTTTCCATACCTCTTAATTGGTGGATTGTTCTATACCTTGTATCGATATAAGAAGAATGCAAAACATTAACATTTTCAAAAGCCTGTAACTCTGTAACATATTTTACTTTTAATCGTCCTACTAAAACAGGTAAGAAGTCATTCTTTTTACGATTACAAAAACAATCATCCTTATTAAAAAGATACCTATTGAAAACTAAATTTATACTCGCAGTTGCTGTACTCACATCATTGGCAAGTTTTTCTCAAAAGAAATGGACGCTCAAGGAATGTGTAGACCAAGCTTTAGAAAAAAACATTTCTGTTCAACAAAGCAAGCTTAATTTAAAATTAGCAATAAAAGATGTTGCGATTGCCAATGGTAATTTTTTACCAAATGTGACTGGTGGATCAAGTGGTAATTTCAATTCAGGATTATCGCCAGACCGGAATGGTGTTTTAACAAATACAAACAATTTTAATGGCTCTTTTAGTTTAAGAAGTTCTGGGACCATCTTCAATGGTTACCGAAATACAAACACCTATAAACAAGCACAATTAGGGGTTTTGTCTAGTGAATACAACTTAAAAAAGATAGAGAATGACATTTCATTATTTGTTGTTAACGGATATCTGAATGTGTTGTTTGCCAAAGAAAATTTAAATGTTGCTAATGTGCAATATGAAATAAGCGTGAAACAAATAGAAGCAGTTAAAAGTAGATTTGAAGCCGGAGCCGTTGCAAAAGGGGAGGTTTTAAACACTCAATCTACTGCTGCAGCCAACTTGCAAAGTGTCGTTGCACAGGAGAATGTATTGAATTTAGCGTTACTCAACCTAGCGCAAACCCTTCAAGTTCCAGTTGCTAATTTTGATGTTGCACCCATAGAGTTGGGGACGCCCTCAGAAAACCTATTGTATACAAATTCAGAGATTGTTTTTGAAAAATCATTATTGAACCGGCCTGAAATTGAAAGTGCTAAATTGGCAATTGAAAGTGCTGATTTAAGTATCGAAATTGCAAAAAGTGCCTACAAGCCAACACTCACCTATAGCCTTAGCGCAGGAACGTCCTATTACCATCAATTTAATAACCTTTTGCCTACTCGTTTTAATGATGATTTTATATCACAAACTGCCGATCGTTTTCAATATGGAATCGGTTTTAATGTGAGTGTTCCTATTTTCAATCGTTTTCAAACTAAAAACAATGTAGCGAAATCGAAGATCAACAAAGATATCTCTATTACACGATTAGAAAACGAAAAGATCCAGTTAAAACAAACCATAGAACAAGCATTTTTAGATGTAAAGGCCGCAGCTAAATCCTATCAAGCTGCAAAAATTTCTTTAGCCGCACAAAAAGAAGCCTTTAAAAATTCACAACAACGATATAATTTTGGAGATATGACCTTGTTCGATTTTGATCAAGTCAGAACCAGATTGGTCAATGCTGAAGGCGCCATGATTCGTTCAAAATACGATTATGTGTTTAAAACAAAAATATTACAATTCTATTCCGATGAATTGGTTTTAGAATAACACCTTTTTATGCTTACTATCAGAAGACCTCGCAATTTTGCGAGGTTTTATTTTTTGGAACCTTTATATTTGTAAAAATTTTCATATTGTGGCGATAATTTTAAATATTGAAACAGCAACTAAAAATTGTTCTGTAAGCATTGCTAATAATGGTGCAGTACTTGTTTTAAAAGAGTTGAACGACCTTAACTATTCCCATGCGGAAAAGTTACATCCTTTTATAAATGCGGCCTTAAAAGAAGCAAAAATCACAATACATCAAATAGATGCTGTGGCCGTTAGTAAAGGCCCCGGTTCTTATACGGGACTTCGAATTGGTGTATCTGCAGCAAAAGGCATTTGTTTCGCCATCGATAAGCCATTGATCTCAATCGATACGTTGACTTCCTTGTCAAACGCAATTTCTATTCATGACGGAGTAATAGTTCCCATGTTAGATGCTCGAAGAATGGAAGTCTATGCTGCTGTTTTTTCTGCAGACAATAAAGCGATTCGAGAAATTAAAGCAGAAATTATTGAGACACATTCTTTTTCTGACTATCTAGAAAAAGGAAATGTATACTTTTTAGGAGATGGTGCAAAGAAGTGTCAGCCTATTTTGACGCATAAGAATGCGGTTTTTGTTGCCGATAAATTTCCATCAGCAAAAGAAATGGCTACGCTTTCGTTTGAAAAATTTCAACAATATCAATTTGAAGACGTTGCCTATTTTGAACCTTTTTATCTAAAAGATTTTCTAGTAGTTCTTGAAAATAAAAAACAACCTACTTTTTAAAGAATTCTGACGAATGAAATTAAGGATTACTCGTATTACGAATGAGCGGAAGTGCATTTTAGCTCCCAATGTTAATTTAATGTTACTTTAATGTTGGTTAATTGTAATTAATTTACTAGATTTGTCTTATAATAATAGGAATTTAAAAAGTAACATTTATGAAAAAAGTAATTTTAATTGCATTATTTAGCATAAGTCTAGTTGGATATTCTCAGAATAACCAAACCACATATACTACACAAGGAGATTTAGTAAAAGCAACCTATTTTCACGAAGATGGATCTGTAAGTGTTGAAGGTTATTTTAAAGATAAAAAATTAACGGGTGAGTGGGTTCGTTTTGATAAAAAAGGGAACATTGTACAGCGCGCACATTATAATGTAGGAAAAAAAGTTGGTACCTGGTCTGTTTGGAGCACGGCAGGGCTTAAGGAAATTAACTATGATGATAATGCGATTGTAAGTGTTAATTTATTGAAACCAAAACTTAGTGTAGCACAAAATAGGTAATATTTTCACAAATATTATTCACAAAAAAAGCAGACTTTTAAGTCTGCTTTTTTTGTGAATAATAATTTTAGGATTAGAAACTATATCCAGTCCATGCAAAAACACTTGAATCTGCTCCCCCAGTTGTAGCTGCTGTTATAGCTACAGTAGCGCCTCCAGAAGTAGTGTTTTTAATATCTGTGATGTCTAAACCATTTGCGGTATTGGCATTTCCAGTAATTGAAATTGCATCGGTACCGTCTCCTTTACCATCTGTTAAATCTACAAGATCAGAGTAGGTTGCACCAGCTCCTAAGCTTAAATATGCATTTGTAATTGTCGCGGTAGCACCACGCCTCACTTTAATTCCGTCAGACATATCCACACCACTTGCATTGTTAATAATGGTGATTTTATCAATTGTAAATTGTGATTGATCGATGTCTGTTGGCGTATTACCATCTAGGTTTCCATCGGCTTCAATTCCTCTTGGATCGGAAGTTACAGCAGTATATCCGTTTTCTCTCACTCCATATAAGTTGGTACAAGTACCTACATAACCTTGGGTGAAATCGAACATATCATCTTTTGCATTTACAACTAAAATGTTTGTAGCATCTACTGTTCCTCCAAAAAACTCAATTCCATCATCATCTCCATTTAAAATTGCGATGTTAGAAACGACTGTTCCTGCACCAACTGCATTTAAAGTTAAACCATTGTGTTCTGCTTCGTCATCTATTCTTGCTCCGGTATATTCAATTTTTACATAATTTAAAATTCCAGAATTGTCATTACTAACAGCACCACCATATAAGATTGCTGCATTTACTTCAGCAGCAGAGTTGCTGTCAGAGCCTGCTTGTCTACTCAAAGGAGCTTTTCCATTTACAATGATTCCTCCCCAATCTCCAGGTTGAGGGTTTGTTGCATTCGAAGTAAACACAATTGGATTATCAGCAGTACCATCTGCAATAATTTTACCCCCTTTTTCAACTAAAATATAAACATCTGTTCCTCCTGCCAAAGCATTAATCCTTGTTCCAGCGTCTATTGTTAAAGTTGCCCCGTCTTTTACTAAAAGTGCTCCAATTAAGTTGTGTGCAATTCCAGAAGTTAATCTTAAATCGGTGGTTAAATTTCCGGCTAAATTTTGCGAAGTAACTTCGGTACCCGGAATTATACCTTGGTTTTCATCGTCGTTATCTAAGGAACAGCTTGATAATAGAATTGCTGCTGTTGCTAAGATGGATACAGATAATTTTTTCATTTTTTTCATTTTAATATTTGTTTTATTAACAGTACAAATTTGCATTGTGAATGTTTCTTTTAAGCTTTTTTTTTATTAAAGAATTGTTACTTATTGTTGTGGTTTTTTAAAAATCGTAAGAAATCCCTAAGCTTAGATTAACACCTTTTTTATAATTACTTAATATGACATTACTTCCAGAAGCACTAGCTCTACTTAGTTGAAAAGAAGGATTTAGTAAGTTCGTTGCTTTTAATTTAAAACGATACTTTTTATTTAGAAGGTAAGAAGACACAAGATCTAAAGTAGGTATTCCTTTTTCGATGATGTTTTCAAAACCTCTTGTACCAATAGAATATACACGATCACTGAAATAGTTAAAAACCATAGTTGCTGTAAATTCGTCATTTTCATATTTTTTATTGAAGGAGATATCTGCATTCATTAAAAATGGAGTTGCGCCCTCTAATTGAGAAGATTTCTGCTGAAATTGCGCAATAGAACCGCTGTCTAAATTTACTTGAGAATTTAAGTAGGAAGCATTTAATCCTGCATTAACTTCATATTGATTTTCTACAGTGTCATCACTTTTTAAAATATTTTTTCTGGCTTCTATTTCTATTCCAAGAATTGCAGCATCATCACCAACATTTAAATAGGTTAGGGTATTACCAGCACTAGAAATTTCGCTTCTTGAAATCGGATTTAAAATATACTTGTAAAATCCAGTAATAGAAATCAATTCGCTTGAAGAAAAATAGCGTTCGTATTTTACATCTACATTATAATTGTCTGAAGGGTTTAAATCTGGATTCCCTTGACTTGCAAAGTTGATGTCTTGATATTTAAAAGGAGCTGTTTCTTTAAATTGTGGATACGTATAAGTCTGGCTTGCAGCAAAACGTAAAATGTGATCCTCATTAATATTATATTTTATATTCAAACTTGGTAAAATGTAAGCGGTATTAATGGAGGAAGGTCCATCGATAGCACTTTTACCAATGTTGGTTGCGTAGGTAACTCTTTGCTCAGATTTTTCAAATTTTAATCCACCAGAAACAAATAGCTTGTTACTAAATTGATATACAAGATTTGTAAATGTACCACTTACCAATCTTTTCCCTCTGTAGGTAAAAGGAATAATTTCATTAGGATTCGATGCTTTTACATTCAAAGATGTTAAAGAAAAAATGTTAGTGTCTATTGAGTTTTGGTTAAAAATAGCATCAGGATTGTCAATGGAAATAATGGGTCCATTTCCTGTGAACTTATGATTAAAGATAGTGGCTGCAAATAAACGCTCTGTGTATCTGTAATCTACTCCAAAATCGATAGCACTTTTGTTATCTTCATCAGCATGCAATTGATAGGTTAATTTTGCTTTTGCAGCATAATCGTTTTCTTGTAATTTAGAAAAGTAACGCTCATTTGTTCCGTCAGAATTGGTGTTGGGTCTGGTTTCTCCGTTTCGAATTAAATATTCGTTAGATCTTCTATCAGGTTCATTTCCTCTTATGAAGTTTAAAGCACCTTTAGCCTCAAAATCCAATCTTTCTGTAAATTTATAGTTCCCTATTAATTGATTTACATATAGTTCGTTATTATTGGTTTGTTGTCTTCTTTGAAAAGACAAATCACCCTCCTGCTGCGGATCATCTAACCCTAAATAATCGCCAATCGATTGTTTATTATTATGGATGAATAAATGATTGAAAGCGATCGAATAAATTTCCGATTTAAATTTTATGTTTCCCATTAACAATTGAGAAACATTATAAGTGTATTTGGAAAATTCTTGATCTCTAAAAACCAAACCACCATTTGTATTTTGTTTGATATTTCCATCTTGGTAGTTGAAGTTAGCATCCGATCCACCAACCAAAAAGAAACTTAATGTATTGTCTTTTCCTACCTCATATTTCTTACCGTATTTAAAAGAAATACTATTATTTAGTTGAAAGTTTTGACTGTTGGGATTGAAAGAGTTTTGAAAATTATAGGAACTAAAATCACGAATGCTGTGATTTAATTTTTGCGTTCCAAAACTATTTGCTCCATCAATAGTTAAAAATTCTTTAGCAACCGTTTGCGTATTGATTCCAGAACCAAATCCAATACTTGCTTCTTTTCTTTTTGTTAATTCTTTAGAAACAATATTAATATTAGCGCCACCAACATCACCTCCAATGTTACTAGAAAAAACTTTATTTACACCAATATTTTTTATGATACTAGTGTCAAAAAAGTTGAGAGAAATATTTTTGTATTCTGGATCTTCGGAAGGTAATGGCAATCCATTTAGTGTTGTAGAATTGTAACGATCGCCCAAACCTCTTACAATTACATTTTTAGAGCCCTTAGAGACTCCGGCGGTTTTTGTAACGGCTCCTGCAGCATCAGAAACTCCTTTTTTAGACAATTCTTGGGCTCCAATCGTTGTCTTTATGGAAATTGCTTTTTTCTGTTCAATAATTAAAGCGCTTACTTTCTCTTTACTAGTAGAAGACTTTACGATCACTTCCTCCAAAGCAACACCTTCTTCTGCAGACATTAGTTGGTTTATGGTAATTGTTTTACCCGGTAAAATAATGAAGGGTTTTTCAATTTTTTTATATCCTAAAAAGCTAAAGACTATGGTATAGTTTCCTGGAGCCAAGGACAAGGTGTACCTGCCATCAAAATCAGTTGTTGTTCCAATAGTTGTTCCTTTCAACTGAACATTTGCAAAGGGTAAAGGGGCGTTACCATACTCTTTATCTGTTAATAAACCTGTTACATTTCCTTTGTCTTGTGCATTGACTATGAGGCTAATGAACAATGTAATAAGTAAGATCTTTTTATTCATAATTGTTTTTATAATTGTACCGCAAAATTGAGCTAGTTTTGTAAAATTTAAGTTATGAGAAAATTATGCTTGCATTATCTAATCTTCATCTAAATGTTAAATTGAAAAAAATAGTTAACTATTTATTTACCAGTTGAAAACATTGAGTATTTCATAATTTTTTTCTTTCAGTACTTTGTGTTCTTTTTATTTCTTTAATATCAATGCACAAGAAACAAATGCACCAAAATTTTGAAAAGAACTTTTTTAACCTGAAAGGGAAAGACAGTACTTGGACGATGAAAGTTGGGATGCGTTTTTTTAGACCTTAGCAACTACTAGCTGGAATATTAATGGAGGCCCAAATAATCCGTCTGCTTCAATGTTAATTAGAAGGTCTCGATTAAAATTTGACGGTTTTGCTTATTCACCAAAATTAAAATATAAATTAGTGTTAGGATTCTCTAACAGAGATATGTCCGGAGCTTCAGCATTTACGTGTAATTCACCTAGATATATCTTAGATGCAGTATTGAAATGGAATTTTTCAGGAAATTTTGTTTTATGAGCGGGTCAAACAAAGTGAGCCGGAAATAGACAACGTGTGGTTTCTTCAGGAGATTTATAAATGGTAGATCGATCTTTTTTAAACAGTCGTTTTAATATTGACCGTGATATTGGATTTAAAACAAACCAGTTATTGTATAGATTGCAAGTAGACATTCACTTTTAAGCACGAAAAACATAACACAAACCTAACATAGGTGACTTTGTAAGTCTTTAATTTTACCGATTAGAAATTAAAAAATTAAAATAAATAAAAATGGGAGATCCATATATCTTAATATTGGTCGCTTTAGCTATTTTAGCGGTTGTCGACTTAGTTGTAGGAGTAAGTAATGATGCTGTTAATTTTTTAAATTCAGCGATTGGTTCAAAAGCAATATCTGTTAAAAACATCATGATCATTGCCAGTTTGGGGGTGTTCTTCGGAGCGATTACTTCAAGTGGTATGATGGAAGTAGCAAGGAAAGGAATTTTTAATCCAAACATGTTTATGTTTCAAGACATTATGTTCATTTTTATGGCCGTAATGATTACCGATATTTTACTGTTAGATATTTTTAATTCCTTAGGAATGCCCACTTCGACAACAGTTTCAATTGTATTTGAATTACTTGGTGCTGCGGTTGCAATTTCATTATTAAAAATATCTGCAAATGATAGTCAATCTATGGATGCAATATGGGAGTATATCAATCATGAAACCGCCATTAAGATTATTTTAGGTATTCTTCTCTCCGTTGTTGTTGCTTTTTCAGTGGGTGCAATCGTTCAATTTGTTTCTCGATTAATCTATTCTTTTAATTTTGAAAAAAGAGCCACATACATCAACGCATTGTTTGGTGGTTTTGCCATTACAGCAATTACGTATTTTATTATCATAAAGGGAATGAAAGGAACCCCTTTTTATAAAGACATTAAATTTTTAATAGAAGGAAATACGCTCTCCATTATAGCAGGGAGTTTTGTTATATGGTCTTTAATATCTCAAGTCTTAATTCAAATTTTTAAAATAAATATATTAAAGCTAATTATTGGTGTTGGAACATTCTCTTTAGCAATGGCATTCTCTGGAAATGACTTGGTGAACTTCGTAGGAGTTCCGATTGCTGCCTGGAATTCTTACCAAGCGTGGGAAGTTTCTGGTGTTGCAGCAGATGCTTTTTCTATGGGAGTATTGGCAAAGAAAGTACCATCTAACATTTGGTTATTGCTAATCGCTGGAGTAATTATGGTCGTTACTTTGTGTACCTCTAGTAAGGCACAGAATGTAATTAAAACCGGTATTGATTTGTCAAGACAGGGTGAGGGGCATGAAAAATTTCAACCCAACCCATTGTCAAGAGTGGTAGTAAGGTTTGCGATGACAATCAACAAAGGAATTAGCTATATCGTTCCTCAAAAAACAGTGGCATTTGTAGATGCTAAGTTCCAGAAACCTGTTATCGAATTGCCAAAAGATAAAACCTATGAAATGCCAGCATTCGATTTAGTAAGAGCTGCTGTTAATTTAATTGTAGCAGGGATTCTCATTTCAATCGCTACCTCAATGAAATTGCCGTTATCTACCACTTATGTAACTTTTATGGTGGCTATGGGTTCTTCTTTAGCCGATAGAGCTTGGGGTAGAGAAAGTGCCGTATATAGAGTTGCAGGTGTAATTAATGTAATTGGAGGTTGGTTTTTAACTGCGATTACCGCATTTTTAGCAGCCGCAGTCGTTGCCTATTTAATTAGTTTTGACATGTTGATGATTCCTGTTTTATTAGCAGTAGTAGCGCTATTAATTGGAAGAAATACCTTAATTCACAGAAGAAAAAAGAAGGAAGTAAAAAAACAAGTATACATTGAAAGATCGGAGTTGATTACCATTAATGGAGTAATAGAAGAAAGTGCGGATCATGTTTCTCAAGTAGCTGCTCGGGTTAATAAACTATACACAAATGTTGTAGACGATTTAGCCAAACATGATTTAAACAAATTGCGTAAAACCGACAAGCACGTTGGGAAGTTAAATGAAGAAATTGATGACTTAAAAGACGGTGTCTTCTATTTCATTAAATCATTAGATGAAACTTCTGTTCAGGCGAGTAGATTTTACATCATGGTCTTAGGGTATTTACAAGACGTAGCACAATCGATTAGCTATATTTCTCGAGCGAGTTACAAGCACGTAAATAACAATCACAAAAATTTAAAAAAGCCACAGTTAAAAGATTTAAAAGAAATAGACAATGAGTTAACGGTACTATTAAATAAAGTAAGCGATGTGTTTGCCAATAGAACTTTTGATGATCTAGACGTTGTTTTAACTCAAAAGCAAGCTTTATTAAATGATGTATCTACTTCAATTGAAAACCAAGTAGCCCGAATTAGAACTGATGAAACCAGTCCTAAGAATACCACCTTGTATTTTAGTGTTTTATTAGAAACCAAGGATTTAATTGCTGCTTTAATGAGTTTATTACAAACCTATGAAGAGTTTCATTTAAGTACAAAATAAGTAAAATAAAGAAATATTCAGTTCTTTTAAAATAGAAAAACCCGAGCATTTGCTCGGGTTTTTCTATTTCTAATGGATATCCATGATCAATTAAAATGGTAGTTTAGCCCAACCATGCTCTTAGCGCTCCATAGACATTAAAACCATTTTTAGTTCCATGTAGGTAAATCCAGGATCTACTTTTTCTTTAAGAGCCGTAAGGCCTTTCACTTGACCAGCCGCCTCAATTTCATTTCGAATCTTTTTATACCGCTTCAATTCGATCAATTCCAAAACTTCAACCTCACCAGAAACAATATAGTTGGCCAAATGATTTTCTACGGTGCCAGTAGTAAGACTTCTTTCTTTCGCAATCTCTTTGATAGAAAGCCCCGATCTGAATAACTCAAAAGAAATCTGTTTGGTAGATTTCTTGTCCTCTTTTTTCTGTTCATTGAATTGATTAATCCCGTTTTCTTTACAATATGCTTCAATAATCTCTAAGATTTGATCTCCATACTTCCTTACACGGGTTTTACCCATGCCTGCAATTTTTAAGAGGGCAGTGGAAGTTCTTGGCAGATTATCGCAGAGGGCATACAAGGTTTCTTGAGTAAAAATTTGATAGTGAGGAATCTTTTCAATATCGAAAATTTCATCTCTTAACTCTCGTAATTTGATTGCCAATATAGGATCGCGTTTCGAAATAACTTTCTTCTTTTTTGTCGGTGCACTCTTTTGCAAAACCGCTTTAGCCCTTACCTTAAGATAGTTCTGTACTTCAAAGCCTTTGGTCATTTTTTGAAGCGAAAATAACTTTTCTTCTAATTTCTCTTGCAAGGTGTCAAACTGTTTCACAAAATCTTTTTTAACCGCTTTGTTGTCTGTAGAGAACGAAATGGCGTCTAAAGGTTTCTGAATATTATTTTGAGTTTGCGTTTGAAAATAAGCCATCGCTTTTGTAAATCGCTCCTGCACTGCACTGCTGTTTTCTGGGAGAATACCTTCTTGAGCGAGCACAAATAGCTGATTTCTAAATCCAGCAGCAACCTTCATTAGTGCAACAATTCCGTCATCTTTTATTGTATGTAAATGTTCAATTACGGCTCCATTAATGCTGGTTTGATTCTTGTAGAAAATATCAATCAAACGTGTAATTGGATATAAAAAGGGTTGGTAATCCAATAATTCTGCAATTAAATTGAGTTGAAATTCTTTTTCAGAATCATTTAATACAGCTTCATTCGGAAGGTTTTCTTCGATGTCTTGGTTAAAGATACGCACCGTATTGTCATTAATAATCGCACTAGCAGTAATGGGAGTTTTTAAAACCAAGCCTTCCAACGATGTACACCTGCTTAAGGCAACATAGGTCTGTCCATGCGCAAAGGAAGCTTCTGCATCTATAATGACTCTTTCGAAGGTCAATCCTTGACTTTTATGAATGGTGATGGCCCATGCCAATTGCAGAGGAATTTGTGTAAAAGATCCCACAATTTCCTCTTTCAACGCTTTTGTTTCCTCGTGAATTGAATAGTTAATATTGGTCCAGACTTCTTTTTCTGTGACAATTTCGTCTCCCTCGTTGGCACATTGAACTGTAACAGCTGTTTTTGAAATATTGGTAACAATTCCAATTTTACCATTGTAGTACCTTTTTTCTAGCGAAGAATCGTTTTTGATAAACATCACTTGTGCTCCCACTTTCAATTCTAATTCTTCAGCATTAGGAAATGCGTTTTCATTGAATTTTCCAGAAATTTCAGCACGAAAAAATGTGCTGTTCCCTTGTACTTTATTCAGTTCAAAGTTGTTAATTAAATTGGCCCTGTTGTTATGAGTTGTTAGGGTAATATAGCCCTCTTCTTTGCTTGGAGAGAAGTTGGGCTTGAACCGTTTGTTTAAAATTTTCGCTGACTTTTCAGACAAATCATCATTTCTAATTTCATTTAAAATGGTGATAAAATCTTCGTTTTTCTGTCGGTAAATATGTTTCAATTCAATAGAAACCACCTTGGCTTGTTGATAGGCTTTTGAGCTAAAAAAGTAAACGGTTTCATAATGCGATTGGAGCAAACTCCATTCGTTGGGCCTTACTACGGGAGCCAATTGTTGCAAGTCTCCAATCATTAATACTTGTGCGCCACCAAAAACTTTGTCCTTGTTTTTATAGCGCCGCAATACTTGATCGATACCGTCCAACAAATCTGCGCGTACCATACTAATTTCATCAATGATGACCAGGTCTAAAGATTTAATAATATCGATTTTTGTTTTTGAAAATTTTCGCTGTTGGTTCGATGTGTTTGCAATCTGATTGGGAAGAATAGGACCAAAAGGCATTTGAAAAAAGGAATGAATTGTTACTCCTTTGGCGTTAATAGCTGCAACACCTGTAGGCGCCACAATGACCATTCTTTTCAGAGATTTCTTTTTAATTTGATGTAAAAAAGTCGTTTTTCCTGTACCTGCTTTTCCAGTGATAAACAAATTTCGATCTGTTTTATCTATAAATTGTAGGGCAAGTTCTAATTCAGGATTTTTGGACATTTGCACTTTTTTAAGCAAGGTAAATAATTAATTAGTATTTACTGAAAATTGTCTTCATTTTTGTTGGAGCTTTTCACCTGTTTTTAAATTTAAACCTGCTTTAAAATCCCAGCTACAGCCTGTTGGTATTTTTTCGGATTTCCTGCTTTTTTAATGGTTTTGTAAGTTTTTTTTGGGTTGGGAAACGACTGAGAGAAGAATTCCCAAAAGCCCAACATTTTCATTTTTATTGGAGTAGGTCCCGAGAGGTATTCGTCGTATTGATTGTAAATGGTATCGTGAAATTCTGAGAATATCTTCCAACGATCTTTTGGATATTCTGTGGTACCATCTTTGATCATCTGTGGCAAAAATGGATCTGCAATCAACCCCCTACCAATCATAAAATGATCGATGCTTGGAAAACGTTCTTGGATCTTTTTAAAAGCGGCTACACTGGTAATGTCTCCGTTGTAATAGAGCTTGTGTTGGGTACTGCTGATGCATTTTTCAAATGCATCTAAGTCTACAGGACCCTTATAGAGTTGCTTCCCAATACGAGCATGAATGGCAATATTTTTGAGAGGGTATCTGTCCAAAATTGGAAAAGTCGCTAAAATTTCCTGTGCATTTTCATAGCCCATTCGCATTTTCAAGGAAACCAAAATATCCGTTTCATTGTGTGCTTTGTGAAGAACTTCGTTTATTCTACTTGGATTGCAAATTAGACCCGAACCCATTCCAGATTTAGTAACCATCGGGTAAGGGCATCCCAAATTCCAATTCAATTCCTTGTAGCCTAATTCCTGAACATATTTTACTACAAATAAAAATTCGTCTGGATCGTTGGTCATTACTTGTGGGATGACTTCTAAAGTAGCATTATGCTCCAACTGTAAGTCATTCTGATACGATTGCTTGATTTTCAATTTTCCATTCAAGCGAATATAAGGTGCATAAAACGTATCAATACCTCCAAAGCAATGGTGGAATGCATTGCGGAATCTAAAATCTGTAAAACCCTGTAATGGGGAGGAAAGTAATATAGGAGCCATCGTTGTATTTCGTGGGCAAAGATAGTGTAATTGCAGTGTAAATTGGGGCCCTATTGAATAGGATTTCAATTTTAAAGGATATCTAAAATAAAAAATCCTGAGCTTCACGTTCAGGATTTTTTATAAGTATTGGGCAACATGGTTGCCTACATTTCCAACGCTTTTGTTGGATTGTTATTCATTAACAATTCCACAGGATTTTCCAACGCTTCTTTTACCGCTACTAAAAACCCAACAGATTCTCTACCATCAACAATTCTGTGATCATAGGACAACGCAACATACATAATCGGTTGAATAACCACTTCACCATTAACCGCCATCGGTCTGTTGACAATATTGTGCATTCCTAAAATTCCACTTTGTGGAGGGTTTATAATAGGCGTGGACAGCATCGAACCAAAAACACCACCATTGGTGATTGTAAAAGTTCCACCCGTCATTTCATCAACTGTAATTTGTCCATCTCTTGCTCTTAAAGCCAAGCGTTTTACTTCGCTTTCTACGCCTCTAAAAGAGAGTCCTTCCGCATTTCTAATTACCGGAACCATCAATCCTTTTGGACCAGAAACAGCAATTGAAATATCTTGAAAATCATGTTTTATTTGGAAGTTTCCATCAATCATAGAATTTACATCAGGATACATTTCCAAGGCTCTCACAACTGCCAGTGTAAAGAAAGACATAAAGCCCAATCCAACACCATGCTTTGCTTTAAAAGCCTCTTTGTATTGCGTTCGTAAATCAAAAATAGGTTGCATGTTTACCTCGTTAAAGGTGGTTAGCATTGCCGTTTCACTTTTTACAGCTACCAGGCGCTCGGCAACTTTTCTACGCAACATTGACATTTTTTTACGCTCCGTACCTCGAGCACCATTTGCAGGTTGCGTTCCCATAGAAGGTACTGCTTTTACAGCATCTTCTTTGGTAATGCGTCCATCTTTTCCGGTTCCTTTTACTGCTGCAGCAACCATGCCTTTTTCTGCCAATACTTTCTTCGCAGCTGGAGAAGCGGTTCCAGTAGCATAAGTAGCTGTTTTGGGCGCCTCTTTTACCGCTGCTTTTACTTCTTCGGGTTGCGGTGTAGCTGGAGCTTTAGGAGCATCACTAGCAGGTTTTGCCGCACTCATATCAATCAAGCAAACTACTTCACCCACATTAACAGCATCGCCTTCTTCCGCTTTTAAAGTGATAATACCACTTTCTTCTGCCGGCAATTCTAAGGTAGCTTTGTCAGAATCTACTTCTGCAATCGGTTGATCTTTTTCAACATAATCTCCATCCTCAACTAACCAAGCGGCAATTTCAACTTCTGTAATTGATTCTCCCGGAGACGGAACTTTCATTTCTAAAACACTCATGGTTTCTTATTTTACTTGTGCTGAAAAATCAGCATTTAATTATTTTACTTTTTATAATTTGGGCGTTTTTACAGGCTTTCCACGGTATCTTTTTAATTTTTTTCCTTGATCGTCAAAATTAAAAAGGATGCTGTTTCAATCCTTAACGCACTTATTCACTACTAAAAACACTATCGATAACGGCTTTGTGACGTTTTTTAAATCGTGTACTTGAACCTGCAGCAGGGACTGCATAGTATTTACGCGAGCAAACGTTCAATCTTACCAAATCAAAACGTTCCAACAGGTAACTCCACGCCCCCATGTTTCTTGGTTCTTCTTGCGCCCAAACATAATCTTTTGCGTTTGGGTATCGATCGATGGCTTTTTGTAATTTCTCTAGATGAAGCGGGAAAAGTTGTTCTATTCTCACCAGAGCAATATCTTCTCGTTCTAAAATTTCACGTTCTGCCAATAAATCATAGTAGAATTTCCCCATACAAAAGACCACTTTTGTTACTTTTTCTGGGTGGATCGTATCATCAATAACTTCTTGGAATTCACCAGTTGCCAATTCTTCAATGGTATTTACTGCTTTTGGATGACGCAATAAACTCTTGGGGGTGAAGACAATTAACGGTTTTCTATAATCCCGTTTCATTTGCCTTCTTAGTAAATGATAAAAGTTAGCAGGTGTCGTGCAGTTCGCCACCGTCATATTGTCTATCGCACACAATTGTAAATACCGTTCTATTCTTGCAGAAGAATGTTCAGAACCCTGTCCTTCATACCCATGAGGAAGTAAAACAACAATTCCGTTTTGTAATTTCCATTTGTCTTCAGCAGCAGAAATGTACTGGTCAAACATTATTTGAGCGCCATTAGAGAAATCTCCAAATTGTGCTTCCCAAATTGTGAGTGTATTTGGATTTGCCATAGCATATCCATAGTCAAACCCTAAAACACCGTATTCAGATAACAACGAGTTGTAAATCGTCATTTTACCTTTGTTCTTGGGATTTGTGTTTAATAAGTTGATTCTTTCTTCGGTGATTTCATCACGTAGGATCGCATGTCGGTGAGAAAAAGTTCCTCTTTCTACATCTTGTCCAGAAATACGAACATTAAAACCTTCCTCCATTAAACTTCCGTAGGCAAGATTTTCAGCCATCCCCCAATCCAAGGTGTTTGTTTCAAAGGTCATTTTTGCTCTTCCCTGTAAAATACGTGTTGCCTTTCGAACAAATTGTACTTTTTCAGGAACCGTAGATACTACTTTTGCAATCTGCTTTAGCTTTCCTACTTCGTAGGTTGTATCCACAACTTCTAGCATGGATTTTAATTGCTTGCGCGCATACCCTTTCCAAGTAGATTGCATAAACTCTTTTACTTTCGAGGTGCTGTCTTCTTTCGATTTGTCGAATTCCGAGGAAAGCATATTTTTAAATTCAGACGTGATTTCCTCTAAATAAGTATTGCTGATAGTCCCCTCTTTAAGCAATTGTGCAGCATAAAGATCTCTTGGATTCTGGTGTTTAGCTATTGCTTTGTACAGTTTTGGTTGTGTAAAACGAGGTTCATCTCCTTCATTATGACCGTATTTTCTATATCCTAAGAGATCAATAAAAACATCAGTTTTAAATTTCATTCGAAATTCCAAAGCCATTTCCATAGCATGACAAACTGCTTCTGCATCATCTGCATTCACATGTAAAACGGGAGACAAGGTTACTTTCGCTACATCTGTACAATAAGTACTTGAACGTGCATCCAAATAGTTGGTGGTAAAACCAACTTGGTTGTTGACTACAATATGAATGGTTCCCCCGGTTTTGTAGCCGTTTAATTTGGACATTTGCGTAATTTCATAAGCAATTCCTTGCCCTGCTATTGCAGCATCTCCATGAATAACAATTGGGAGTATTTTGCTCGAATCTCCGTTGTATTTTCGATCTATTTTTGCTCTTGTAATCCCTTCCGCTACCGCTGCAACCGTTTCTAAATGTGATGGGTTTGGAACCAAGTTCATTTTAATTTTTTTTCCGTCTCTGTAGGTTTTACTAAGGGTAAGCCCTAAGTGGTATTTAACATCACCATCTATATTTTCATCCTCAAAATCTTTTCCTTCAAATTCGCTAAACAACTCACGAACAGGTTTTTTAAAGATATTTACTAAGGTATTTAAACGCCCTCTGTGCGCCATACCTAGTACACATTCTTCCACACCAAATTTTTCGGATGCATCTCTTAGCGCAACACTAATTCCCGGTATTAAAGTCTCTCCACCTTCTAGTGAAAAACGTTTTTGGCCCACATATTTAGTCTGCAAAAAGTTTTCAAAGGTCACCGCATGATTTAATTTGGAGAGAATGTATTTTTTTGCGTCTACAGAATAATCAGGATGGTTGTCGTTTTTATTCAAACGATTTTGCCACCATTTTAATTTTTCGGGATTCCGCATATAGGTATACTCAACACCAATAGAATCGCAATAAATACTTTTTAAGTGTTGTATGATGACGGCCAATTTGGATTTTCCCAATCCTAAAATAGCACCTGCAGAAAATTCTTTTTGTAAATCTCCTTCTGACAGCCCAAAATTCTCGATTTCTAAAGTGGGTTGGTATTGTCTTCGCTCTCTAACAGGATTTGTTTTTGTGAATAAATGTCCACGGGATCGGTATCCGTTGATTAAGTCGATAACTAAAAATTCTTTCTTTACTTCTTCTGGAATCTCACTAGAAATTGTTTCCGTTTCAGAGTCCTTTAGACTGTAGTTTTCGTTGGCTAAATCATAGCCTTGAAAAAAACTTCTCCAACTCGGTTCCACCGTGTCTGGATTTTCTAGATATTGATCGTATAAGTCGGCGATAAAGCCAGTATGTGCTGCGTTTAAGAACGAAAATTTGTCCATAGAATAGTTTGTGCTTTTTGTGTAAGCAAATTCAAAACACAAAAATACAATATTTGTAATAAATGCTGCTTTTTTTTCTTCTATTAAAGTGTAAAATAAATAAATATTTTTATTCAAAACATTTGGTGATACTCCAAAAAGATATATATTTGCACTCGCTAATCACGAATGTGAGGCAAACTCCTCCTTAGCTCAGTTGGTTAGAGCATCTGACTGTTAATCAGAGGGTCTTAGGTTCGAGTCCTAAAGGAGGAGCAAATTTCAAGCAATTACTGCTTAAGTTCTAATAAATAATGACTGCGAAAGTAGCTCAGGGGTAGAGCATCACCTTGCCAAGGTGAGGGTCGCGGGTTCAAATCCCGTCTTTCGCTCTATTTTAAATTACCAATGCTGAAGTGGTGGAATTGGTAGACACGCTGGACTTAAAATCCAGTGGTCAGTAATGGCCGTGCGGGTTCAAGTCCCGCCTTCAGTACTAAAGGGGACAAACTCAAATTTTTTGAGATTTGTCCCTTTTTATTTGCCGGTAACTCCTTGTCTATCTGCAAGATATACCTCAACACATCATTGATTCTAGGAGTTCGACATTTTATTCCGTCAAATTCTATTTTTTCTGGGAATATCGAACTAATTAGTTTTGTTTTATCCTCAATGCTACTGTTTATGTAGGATTGACGGAAATTCTCTAAATGTTTAAATGCATTTTCAATAAGACTCATCTCTTAATCAACAAGGTTCAACTCTGTTACCCGCTTAATTAATCTTTCACCATTTGCTAGACATAATTGTTCAATAATTGCACTGCCCTCTTTATCAATAGAAAAAGTAAATTTTATCTCTGCCTCTCCCTTTGGAAGAGCTGGAATACCATCGAATTCAAAATCAATTAATTTTTTATTCATATTTGCCTTTGCATGCATTCCATAAACAATATCTGTTTTGCTCTTGGTTTGATTATTTCTACTAGTACGAACTATAGTGGTGAAAGATGATGGTATTTTGTCTCCTTTTTTAGCTAAGTATTTTATATTGTTATATTCAATACTCAAACCAACATTAAATTTCAATACTTTTTTTGTAATTAAATTTAATTTGTCTGCTAGTTGTTGAACTGCAATATTATCAGGCACTAAATCAAATGCTTGTTTTACTGAGTGTTTACTGGGTATATTACTGGCTTTATATAATAAATCCTGAGCTAGATATTCTTTTTGATTTAATTCATCATTTAGACCAATTTCAAATTTAGAAATATGTTCAATTCTATCAAGTGGAATGGCTAAACTCACTAGTCTTTTAAATTCATCTGAAAAAGAGGAAATAACTTCATTTTCATTTTTAATAACTAATATATTCTCTCTGTTTTTTTCTTCTGCAAAATAGGTCCAATTATAAGAGCCGTTAATCAATATTTTTTGATCAATGATGCAAAATTTATTGTGCATTGGATTATTGCCATCTGAAAAATAAAATTTGCCGCCATTATCAATAAACTCCTGGAAAGGCAAACCACTTTCTCTATTATTAATGAAATCGTTGTGGATTATTAAATGAATATTAACCCCTTTTTGAAGTTTAGCTACTAAAGCATCAAATAACTCATGGTTTGTGAACCAATAAACAGCAATTATAATCTCTTTATTTGCCTCCTTAAGCCTCTCTAGCAACTCTGCTCTAATATTTTTAAAATGTGATTGAATCATAACTGTTATCGGACATTCATTATCAAATCACTTAATAGACTTAAAAATGAAACATTATCCTGCTTGGTGGTTTTTTTATAATCGTTAAGAGTATTTGGATGTATAATATTATTTCTAATATTAATAAACTTATTTAATTTATGCGTGTATGTTTCCAGTGTGGTATTAAGTTCAAAATGTATAATAGAATTAATTTTATCTCTTGTTGTTGGATATTTATCTTTTGCAATTTTCACAAATTGACGAGTTTGGTGATTGTATCTCTGAATATTTTTAGAATTAGATTTTAATCTATTACCTGTCTCATCTGTGAAATAATCATTAATCAGTTCAATAATTTTAAAAATTGAAATGAATGAAAGATTCAAATAGCTATTTTCGTCTTTGACATCGCTAGAAATATTTATTGAAGGTCTACTTAAACAATCATAGATAATATCTAGTTGAATCGAAATTTCATTTTTAAATTTCATCTTCACCAAACCCTCTTCTAAACCATATTCCCCAGTATTATTTGAAACATTTTGTAAATGTTTCTTAACACGCTTCATGTGATTATAAACATCTTTCAAAAAAATCATATCAAGACATTCATCTACTTTTAGTACCATTTTTTCAATTGATTGTTTTGTAAAACCAGGTTCGTAGTTGTTATTTGGTGATTCTTTTATAATGAAACCATCTGCTCCTGCGTTTTGTAAAGCCTGTAAATTCCATATTTTATTTGTTGCAGAAAAAATAATTACCTGAATTCCTTTATTATGATTCTTGATTTTTTCTAAAATTTTAAAACCAGTTATTTCATCGATTGGTTTATTATCAAAGTCTTCTTTGTGAAGTCTAAGGTCTAATATCACAATATCTATTTTTTCTTCAATAACTTTTTTAAAAGAGATATCAATAATTTCATTTTGGTCTTTTTGATTAAACTCATCATCTAAATGTGAAAAGGAAATTTCATTTTCATCATCTAATATTTTACAAAAAATTTCCCACCAACCTTTCTCTGCTTCATCATCTATATATAATACTTTTGGATCACCAGTAAAATTTAGTTTTAATTTCTTAAGGTTAATTTCTTCTAGTTCATTAACAGGATTTATTACTTTAAGGTATTTAAAATACAAGTCATTTTCAAGTTTAGTTTCAATCTTCAAAATTTGATCGTCAGCAGTATTTAATGCATTTGCCCACCTGTAAATAGCCCACTCATTGGCAACACTATGGCTATCTGCATAATTTAATGGAACATCAAGTTTTAAATTACTGACTTGTTGTTTTAGATTATTGGATTTAAGAAATCTTTGTTGTTTATTAAAACAATTTAGAATCTTCTGGATATCATAGTCTATTAGTGATACACCAGCCGTTTTTAATATATTAAAACACTCATTATTAAAATAATCTTGAATCCCTGTAAATGAATACAAAAATATATTTGATGTTTGATTTACTCCAGGTGTGCATCTAATTTGTGTTGCAAGTCTTAAACCAATAAAATTTGATAAAATAGCCCCAAAACAAGCAGGCAAAATTATATTAGTGTATTCTTCTTCTAGTAAATTATCGTTAATAATTGTAGTCAACACCTCATCAATTAAAGCATCTCCATTGATAATTAATTCGCGAGTATTTTCACCTATAAAACACTCGTCTTGTGGATTTATAAGTTTAGTAGTTGCATCAAAAAACAGTATTGAACTATTCATTAATTAAGGTTTTTAAAACAGTTGGATTCGTATTTGGATTTATTTTAATAGATTTATTTGTGAGCTTATTAAAAGAGTTGATTTTAGTATTAAGCACAGAGCTAAATTTGAATTTAGTCTCCCAAATTTCCTTTTTAAGTTGTAAAATTTCTTCAATGTTGTAATTCTTACCAAACAGAAGAATCTGAAGACTTTTATCAATAGAATCTTTTTTGTCAATTGAATTTAGAAAAAACTCTAAGTTTTGATACAGAATTTTAACGGAAAGTGAAACATTGACGCCATTTTGTATTCGTGTATTTATGGAACCACTAAATTTAACAAGGGGAATTTTATTCTCAATACACCAATTTATAAGCTCGTTGCGTATTTTAAGACTATCATTTTTATTTGAATCTGTAACCTGTTCAAAAAAAGATTCATGGAATAATATTATACTTTGATTAGAGAAAATATTATCAATCGAATCCAAGTTTTCCTTAAGGATTTGTTTGTACGAATAAACTGGCTTAACAATTGATTCGTATTTTTTAAGTTTTTCCTGGTTCCACCCCAGCAACTTTTGCCTAGATATCTTATCATCAATTAAATAAATCATTTTAATGCATTTTTAAAATAAATTCAACACCTTCAATATCGTCATTAGTTTCAATAAATTCAATAGGCTTTCCATTCCAAACATTTAATATACCAACTGTATTTTTATCATTAAATTTAGCTTTGATATACAAATCACAAAGTCCGTTAATTTTTCTGTCAATCAACAAATTAAGTTGATCACCAAGCCTAAATCCAGTGGTGTCTTTACCAAAGATGTCAGAATTTTTAATAACTATTTTAAGTTCTTTTTTTTGATTATCGTCATAATTAAAAAATAATTTAATTCGTAAAATATCATTTATATGATACTTTGCGGATATATTCACAATTGACCTGAATGCCTGAATAAGGATTTCTGTGTAAGTAAAAAGCTCTATTGAGGTTGAGAAATTATCATCAAATTCAAAAATATATTTCTGATCATCGTTAAAATTTAAAAAAATCTCATTCTCAATAATTGTGTTCAATGGATTTGCCTCTTTTATGTGAAATAAGTTCTTAAAATAAATAACTAATTCACTAAAACTTGTTATTGAATCTCCATTTTTTAACTCAATTGTGGTAAATCTGAACCTCTCGCTTTGAAATCGATCTGATCCTGGACTAGGGACTTTGCCTTTATTTTGTTCACACCACGATTCTAACTCCTGGGATGTCCATTTTATAGGAATATTTTCAGACCAAACTTCATGTTTTATATAAGTTCCTAAATAAGTTCCCATTAAACTTTTAATATTACCTAAAATATTTTTATTTAAGTATTTGTAAGTTAACTCATTATATGCTTTATGAATAACTTTTATATGTTCTGAATATTCATAGGATTGGGTATTACATTTTTCTAAAATAATATTCAAATGATCTTCATCATCAATCTCGTGGCAAGTATATCTTAATACAGGGTCTTGATTAAAATCTGTCAAAAAATTATATAAATAAATCGGGTTTTTATACTTCTTAGATGTAGAAAAATTTAGACCTATTTTATCTTTAATCAAGTTTAAATCTCTTAGTATTTGCTCATCTAACTTGGTAGAAACTAAAAGTTCGTTTGTTACTAAGGTGATAAGTCGTTCTTTTTGAGAAATATTTAATTTTTCATTTTCTAATAATTTTTTTATGAAATCAAACTTATTCATGTTTTATAAATTTTCATATATTTTCATAGCACTCTCAATACCATTTTTTTCCCACTCCTTGAGTATTGGTTCAATTTTGCTTGACTTTTCAGCTAAAAAATCAAATCTTTCCTTTAATTTTTGGTAAGTAGAATCATCAGGTCCTTTAACCATTTTTATATAATTTAATTTTCCATCAAGTACATTTAGTAAACTTGGTGCCTCTTCTTTTATATGGCCTTTATCTTTTAGATAATTACTTGTGAAAATAGTTTCAGCTTTTTTGTAACCATACCTTTCCCAGTAATATAACCACATTCTTATTTGTTTCACATAAGACTTAGGAACATTAACTTTTTCATTTACGACAAGTCCTGTTACAGATTTACGCATCCCATCTACTTGAAGACGAGTTTTACTGTCTTTTAAAGTAAACCCTTGGTCTTTTATAATACGTTGTACCTCAATTAAAAAAGGGCTTTTATCTTGAAAAACATTGTGTAGAGAACTAAATGTAATGTCATCAGCATAACGGCTGTACTTTAAACCAAATCTTTTAGCAACTGCCGTAAACAAATAATCCAACCTTTGACAGACAACATTTGTTAAAACAGGAGAAGTTGGAGCGCCTTGGGGCAATACATTCTTTTTCACATTACACCAATCGCCTTTGCTGTTTTTTCTCTCAACATCCATTTTTGCGCAACAAATATTTGCAATTAAGCCTGCAATATCTAGTCTATTGTATTTGAGTAATGTTTTAAGTTGTTTAATATTTTCCTCAGAATTCACATATTTATCTATTTCAGAATAAACTGCTTTATTAATTTTTGCATGAACACTGGATGATCTTGAAAAGCGCTGTAATAGCCAATTTTCAGAAACAAACTTTTCTTTTATGTTAGATGATTTAATAATACGTTTTTCAAAGCTAGCATAATCTCCCATTGGTATATAGGAGACCTTACCATTTGAAATAGTATAATAAATTTTCTCGTTTTGATCAGTGATCAAAATTCTCACACCAGTATTGAGTTTACTTTGATCAAGTACTTTATTTTTGTTTAAATCAGTTAATTTAAATGGATGTAGTTGAAGGCATTTCCAGACTCTTGCTTGATCTATGCTTTGGAAGAAATCTTTTAAATCTATATTGTATACATAGTGATTACCAACATGCACTTTTGCATTATCAACGATAGATTTATTTTTTACAAAACCAGTTGCTGCACTATGAGGTTCAAAAACACATTGCAAAATAAAAGCTAGACATTTCTGTAAAGACTTTAAGCCATTTACCGGTGCATGTATAGTTCTATAACCGCCAGATTTTTTTTGAATTTGAAATTCTTTATATACTTTACCTCTTATGTTATGGTTCGCATAGTATGTTAATTGCTTTAAATCAAAAGGAACAAATTTATCACCATAGACCAGTGGCTTTACAAAGTTCATAATACTTAGTAAATCCTCCTTATTCTGCATCTCTTTGAATGCAGTTTTGATTTGGCCGATATGTTCTTGATTTAATTTCATGTTTGTATATAAATTCTAAGAAGCCTACTTTTTTTACTCTTTGTTTAAATGTATCTGAAAATATCTATAACTTTTATGTCCATCTCACTTAATAACAAAAGGACATTTATCCCAAATAAATCCGGGACACTAACCGATTTGACATAATCTAAAGACTAGATCCAGTTAGCAAAAATCAATAATTTCAAAGTAGGCTTTCAAAGAACTGTACAAATATAATTTGCAGATATGCAATCTAATTGCATATTAAAATGTTATATATATTTTTTTATCTATTTTTTTACTTAAAAAGCAAATATAACTAGATTACTGGAAGTCTAATTGCACATCTAAATTATGCAACCCCAGCATTACTATTAATTTCATCAATAATTGAAATGATTTCTTTTGCTCTATCTACTGCAAACACACCAGTGTTTTGTATTTTATAAATGTACCTAAAATTGGTGCTTTTTTTAATTATAATAATTTTTCATTGTTGTTGAAATTTCTTTCATTTTCTCCTTAACCTCAATAGGTCCAAGAACTTCAACATCACTACCAAATGATAGTATTGCTTGGTACATTTCATTGTTTGGTAATAGATTTAGGATAATTGTTCTCTTCTCTGGATCTGTCTTATCTAAACGTTGGCTGGCTCCATGAATTGGTTTTGTAATGACATAAGGTATTCTTTTCGCTGAGAACTTAAGCTTTAAATCTATGGGTTCTTGATTTGGTTCTACAGAGACACCAATCATTTGATCAAAAAAGTCCCCCCAATCTATGGTGTTAGGTACTATATCTTCAATGGTTTCTGTAACATCTTGTATCCTATCTAGTGCTAGGTTTGTTATACCTGTATAATGTTCTGACTCCTCCCAACCGAATAGAAACCAACGGTTATTAAATTGTTTTAGATGATAGGGATGAATGTTTCTCACATAACTCGAATCGTCTTTAAATCCTTTATATTCAATTATTAGAATTTTTTTTGTGAGCAACAAATTATATAATTTTCCAACCCAAGATTGACCAGAATAATCTCTATTGCTTTGATAACTTATCAAACCATTATAGTCTTCATGAACCAAATTAAACGCTGTTTTAATTCTTGGAAACATTTCATCCAACCAAAAGAAATCTTCACGGTTTCTATATCTAGATAGTATAGAAAGGGTTTCCTCTAGCTGCTCTTGATCTGTTTTTGACAGCAATTGATTACCTAGAGACAAATTAACATCTGAGTATTTAAAGATTGTTTTCTTTCCGTCAAATAATCTAGGAATAAAGACGGGGTGCTCATCAAAATCTATTTTTTTACTTTTTTTATTTTCAATGGTCTCTCTAATGTATTTGATGTCGTTTTGAATTGTTTTTCTAGATACACTTACATCAAGTTTTTCTGAAACAACATCAATCAATCTCTCTAGGGTAAAATGCCCCGTCCTGCTAGAAAAGCACTCGTCTAAAATTGTAATACGCTTTTGAAAATTTTTATTTTGAGGCATTCAATAAATAATTAAAAATATGATACTCAAATATAATAATTCTGTGCAAATAGATTGCATAGCTAAGTGCTTAATTTGTATTAAAATCATAAAAATAAAATTATATGAATAGTGAAACTCACATGAATTATTTAGCCTAACAACCGCCAAGCAATGTTCTGGCACTACTAAAAAAGGAGCTAGATGCAGAAACAGAACAAAGCATTCTAGTGGGAGATGTCATCACCACCAATAACACATAAATAAGAGTTATGAGTAAAAGCCTATTATTTGCAATAGACATACATACACAAGAGGTGATTGTTTCTGGTTCTTCCAAAGGAAGTAATAAAATCAACTTTATTGAGCGTATTGTGCAAAGTGATAATGTTATGCTTTACAACGCTGTACAAACATTAACAAGCATTTCTAAATCATCAAATTTTGATATGGATATATTTGAGTCTATGGATAAGGTATGCCAGATGATGTATCGTAAACATAAGGAGAGTAAATGATGGGTACGTACTTTGTTTTTTGCATATAACATAAAGAATAACTAATAAAACCCTAAGGTTTAAAAAGGCTCATTGGTATTCTCAAAATTTTCGAACCCCTCTATCTTTTCTGATTTAAAAAAATTGTTCTCTACATCGCTTTTATTAGTCTCTTTGGCAGGAAAAAACAGGAGAAACTTCCCTCTGAGAGTTAGATGTTTACCAACTTTTAAAAAAAGCCTTACAGAATTAAATAGAATTAGTGGCCAAAGAAATAGAAACCCAAATAACATAATAAAGTATTTTTTTACTGAATTTTTGAATCCTGAAAAAATAAGGTGAAGAAGTAAATAGGTGATTCCTATTGTAAAGTAGAGTGTCAAAATTTTATTGATTAAAATTATGAACCTAAATTACATAAAATTAATTTAACTTATAAATCTATAGTGTTAGATTTTCTAATGAATAAGATTACAGAATAGTTGTAATGAAATTTTGACGATATTAAGAATAATAAAAAATGTAAAAGTTATAAATATGTGGCTTAAAAAATTATTGGGTTTTAAGACGGTTTCAAAAAAACAGGTTAAAAAAGAACCGTCAAAGAATGAAGATGCTATCCAAATTGGATTTGATAAAAAACCTACTAAAAATAAGTGGCTACACCCCAAAGACAACTTTGGAAAACTAAAAAGAGGTACAGAATAGAGATGAAATTATTAAAACAAGACACGGTAATGAAGAAATGGAATAAAAATAAGGGGATCATTACAAATATCACGTTTTTACTTGTGATGACTCCCCTACTTGTGTTTGGGCAAGATGAAAATTACCAGGGCCAGTGGAGCGCCTCTGGTGAAGCGTTTGAAAACAATCTTATACTCGAGAAAATAAATGAGAAAGAAAATATCTACCGATTTTCATTCAATGGTTGGCGGAAATCTTACGATACATTTACAAAGCAAAAAATAAAATTTCTTGGTGATATGTCTGGAGATAGGTTTAAAGTTCAAATAATAGACAACTATGGATATTACAGTGATGATATATTAGTTGAAGTTGATGAGTTACCATTGTATAACGAAGGAGAAAAGCGGTGTAAGTTGTTTTTTGAGTTTGACAACCAAACCATAAGGGTAATAACAAAAGATTGCAGCATGATTTATGCCGGCTATGGAGTATACTTTGATGGGGAGTATAAAAAAGTTAATAAATGAAAACCTTAAAAGACCTAAGTATTTATGGAATATTCATCCCAATAATTGTGGTGGTGTTAGCAGAAGTAGCAATAACTATCTCCTGTAAATATTATTGGGGAGAACATGTACTAAATTTTAAACTAAGTATATGGCAATTAACCCTAAGTATCTGCTTGAGCGTTATTTATTTTCTATTCTGTATAGTTTATAAAATAGTTAAGAGAGAAGCTGACAAACGCCTTATAACACTTCTATTTGTACTAATGCCAATTCTGGTGTTTCATATAAGCTCTTCTTATGATTATAGAATCACCATAAGCTTTGCGTTATTTCATTGTACGTTTTATTTTTTTCTACAAGATATATTATGAAGCAAATATTAACACATAAACAATAGCAAGCCATTAGTTTACAGGAACTAATAAAGACAATAAATCTAAACAAACAAGAGTTAAAATAACATGAAACAATATACAAACGCCATAATTTTTGGAATCGCAATAGTTGCATCCTCAATATTCTTAGGCAAAGCCTATACAGACAGATCAAAAGCAGACGGAGAAATTCGAGTAACAGGACTAGGAAAAACTGATTTTTCCTCAGATTTAATAGTTTGGGAAGGAGAGTTTAGCTCACAAAACAAAGATTTAAAACAGTCATACCTTACACTAGAGAAAAATAAAGCTGCCATAAATGAATACCTTGTAAATAAAGGAATTAAATCCCAGCAACTCATTTATAGCGCAGTAAAGACTGATGAAAATTTCAAACGTTTATATTCCTCTGACGGAAAATTTATAGGCGAAGAATTTGTTGGATATGAACTAACTCAAACAGTAAAGATAGAGTCAAATGATGTGGATAAAATTGAAAAGGTGTCTAGAGAAATTACAGAACTCCTAAATCAAGGTGTACAATTTTACTCCGAATCACCCAGATACTATTACACAAAGCTTGCAGATCTTAAAATACAAATGATTTCTAAAGCTACCCAAGATGCAAGATTAAGAGCAGAGAAAATAGCTGAATTCTCTGGAGGCAAGCTTGGAAAGTTAGAATCTGCCAGAATGGGGATATTTCAAATTACAGGACAAAACTCTAAGGAAACTTATTCTTGGGGAGGTACCTTCAACACAGACTCTAGAGAAAAGAGCGCCTCAATAACAATGAAACTTACTTACAAGGTAGATTAAATTAATATTGACGTTTAGCTATAAGCTGAAAGAACCTGATGAAAGGAACACTTGTATGGTGTCGTAGCATCCCGAAGGGTGCTATGCACTATACACATTGTTGGTAGTAGTTTTTCATTGTTCAGCCCATTTTTTAGGGAACTTTTCTCCAAATTCTGAGTATCTTTTATTAGCATTTAGCACTATCAAATTCTCTCTCGTCCTAGTAATTGCTGTATATACAATTGCATCTAATTTTTTGTTTGATTCAGGGGCTTTCTTTGGTATGAATAAAATAATATTTAATAACTCCCATCCTTTAAAACTATGTATTGTAGAGATTTTTAGTCTGCTGTCTCCCATCCAAAAGGCTTTTTTGTGAGGATGATATTTAGCCTCTGTATCATCTTCAAAAACGTGATTAGTCTCAATATTTTTTCCCTTAAAGAATTTAACTGCTTCTATTCCATAACTATGACTTGGTAATAGGATCACCATATCACTGGGTGTGTATTCTTCCTTTTGAAGTCTAAGAAAGGAGTTGTAAACATATTCTAACCACAAATCATCCGAAACATTAAGCCAAACTATATGTTGACTATGAAATAAGACTGGTGTTCCTTCTATTTTTGCAACTCTCAAATCTTGATTTAACTGAAACAAGTCACTAAACTCATTAGACATTTCAGCAACTTTGGCTGGCATTCGGAATGAAGAAGTCAAATCAATATATGGTTTGTTGAACTTATCCAAACCGTCTCTAGTAACTCTTTTATCTACCCAATCTAATTGACGCTCGTAGATGTTCTGTTTTTTGTCACTAACAACCAATAGTTCATCACGTTCTTTCAAAAACAAATCGTTTAGAAGGCTGTACCATTCAAAATGATAATCTTGCCCCTCATCAATCAATATGGCATCATACTTATCATATTGTTTATTGAGAACAGCCTCTCTTACTGTTTGAGCAACAGTTACCTTGAAAAAATGGTCAAGTGCTTTTTCATACTCCTCCTTATTACTAAAATCTTTTCTACTTGGAGAAACTGGCCATTTTTTTCCAAACTCATTTAGTTTGTCTTTACAAAAACCGTGAAAATGAGTGAACGTGAATTTGTTCCATTTAAAAGCAAAGGGTGCACGTGAAATCATATCCCTTACATAATGCCAAAGTGTAATATTGAATGATACGATTAGAATATTCATATTGTTTGAAGCAAGTTTGCCTGCTCGATATGCTAATGCTTGTGTTTTCCCACTTCCCGCAACACCTCTAACTCTGTGATGACCAGGAGCAGGTTCAGCAACTTTGTTTTGATTGCCTTTAAGAGTAAGGGGGATGCCCTGTTCAATGCTATGATACGGAGGGTAAAACCAAAACATTAATTCTTTGTTCCAATCCCTGTCCCAATATCTACTTTTTGAATACTGAACGTCAGGTACAATTTTACTTAGGTTGCTATTTGTTAACAAGTCTCTACCGAAAACTGGGAAATATTTAAAATCTTTAATTTTTGTACCAAAAAAATCTTGAGCCGTTGAAGTGTCTATTTTATGAAAATAAAGAGCTGTTTTTATTAAGCCATAATTTTTCTTGTTTTTGTCGATTATCTCACCAATGTTTGGAACTAATTGTCCTATTATTTTTTCTTTATAGTGTTTGACTTGGTTAATTGGGTTTTTGATAGGATAGCTACCCGTAGAATCTGAAACGAATAAACTTGTGTAGCCTTCATAATCTTTTTTCCATTCATAGTGTGCAAGTTTCCAGTCTTTAACCTCATAGATTACAATACCAACATATGGATTGAATATAATAACGTCTGGTCTGCTTCCGTTAAGAAATGGTTGAGCAAAAATTAACCAACCTTGATATTCACTCAGTTTTTGGCTTTCAGTCCAGTTTGGGTCAGTAGGCAAATTATCATCCAAAAATTTTAACAAATGTATTTCTCCTTCAGTCAAAGGATTCTTTAACTGCTTTATTTGTTCCCAACTTGGATAAATTCTCTGATTCATATTTTAATTACCACCAACGGTTTTGTAGATGGCTCGTATTCACGTTCATTAAAATTTCTATTCAAAGATATATTTATTTCTTGACTATCATCATTTAAAGTTCTCAGGCCTAAAAAATATCAAATTTTAGGGGTGGTGAGTTCAATTATTGTTTGCTTATCAATTTTCGTCAATTAGTCTAAATATTAAACATCAATTTTACACAAATCTTTCCAAAAATAGTTCGACTTCACTCCTCTTGGCTCCACTTTTATTCCCAAGAATAATTTTTTATTTTTAAAAATATTTTTTCATTAAATTTATTGAAAATCTAAAAATAATTTAGAGTTATAACGGTAGTGCTTTAGATTACATTAGTAAATATATAGCACCATCTTTATTTTTAAAAGAAAGTATCATTGAGTTTACTAAATCAATCAATTTATTTATTAAAAATGATAAATTTAGGTACATAAGAAAAATAAGAGGTTATAATAATCGTGGTAATATAAATGTCGATAGACCAATCTCTTTTACGGTAAATGCCAATGAGCCTGCATTATGGTCATACATGGAGTGTTTTGAACTTAAAGTAAATTCTTTTGAATATTATCATAAGAACTCTATTTTCCCAATTGCTTTTGCACTAACAAAAGAAGAAAGAAAAGGGTTTGACTCAAAGTTTTCTTATGGTATACCACCTAAAACTTCAAATAGTTTTAATGTTTGGTTTGAGAATAGGTCTATTTGGTGTACAAAAAACCGTAGCATGTATTTGTTACGGTTTTTTTTATGTTCAAATGTAGTGTTTTGTATGAAAATAACCCCTTTTTTAAACCCAACTGTTACCCTCTAGAAGTGCTTCCAGTTTTCTATGATTGGGTTGTGATTTCAATCTTCAATCTTATTTCTTTAACACGTCGGTCCGTACTGTTCTTTTGGGTTTCAAAAACAGCATTGTTATCAATGGCTAGTAATAAAGAAAATTCTTGCCCTAACTCTTTTAAGTAGATCTCTCTTCGTTTTTTTATAGCGCCATAGCTGTCATTTTTTGGATCTTCTGTAATGGCTATGTTCAATGCATTCAGGGGTAGGAATTCTTCTTGATTTTGCATAAGAATTTTTACCATTCTTTTTTTGGGGTCACTAATATTTTTTAGTGCTTTTCCTTTGAAATAGAAGGTGTCCGTTGTTTTATTGTACACGATTTTGTTTTCAAAAAGTGTGTGTTGATTTCTTTTCCTTTTATAGAAAATACCTACAAGTACAAGCATACCCAATAAGAAGCTCCCCCATAATTCGTATTTTATTTTACTGGGAGCGTAAAAAGAATCTTCACGAATGAGCTCTCCTCTAAAAAACTCGAAATCTTCTGTGACCCCAACAATTTGCTGATTTGATTTTTTGTAGACATAACTAATTTTGTCTGTCGACTCGTGGTATACCGCTCCAAGAATTTCTTTGAAATCTTTTTGGTGAAACAATTGAATGCGATCTTTTTCAATATCAATTTCAATAATATCTTCCTGTAAGATGACGGTTTTGTTTTTGCGTTGAAAAATAATTTTTCTTTTAGCGGTTTTATTTTTGATAAACGTATTAAGGTTATGTTTTTTGATTTTCTTCCAAGTGTTTGTTTTTAAGTTGAACTTCCATACAAAATCTTCTAGGTATTTGCTCTTAAAAACATTTTTATAATCATAAGTTCTACCGGAAAAAATATATACTTCATCTTTTGTTTTTGCGTATATCATTGAACTTTGTGCCGTAGGAATTTCCTTTTCAAAATTTTGTGGCATACTTCCCCATTCCTGGGTTTTAAAATTGTATTTAGTGAGAATGTTTTTATAACTAAACAATCCATAACCTCCCCACAAATAGATTTCATTTTTGTATTGAAACGGAAGTGCGGAGTATTGACTTTTATGTGGAAAGGATTTATCGATCCGTGTAAATTTAGTATCCTTATAATGTACTACGGGACCACAACCTGCAGCAACAAGGTAGTTTTTCTCCTGAATAGTGAATTGATAGGAATTAAAATCTCTTTTTTCTAATTCTTTCGGAAAAGAGGTTTTGATGTTTGCCTTGGTGAAATTAAAACCAGTAGCCAAAGTACTGTCATTGTATATGAGAACAGGTTCCTTTGAAGATGCATCTTCGAATAGTAGAAAATCGTTTTCAATGTTGAAGCTGGTTTGTCCAATGCTCTGAATGCTCATAAAGAGCAATACTAGTAAGAGGGGTATTTTATTCAATTTTTTTTTGCTGTACATGAAATACGAAGATATAAAATTTGTTTTCAATGCTTTGAAAACTTGAGCGTAAAAAAAACAATGCACGAAATTTTATTTTCGTGTATTATATCTCCGCCAATCCACACATTTCGTGGGCACATTTTACATTTCAACTTATGAAGGAGCGTTTAATTGCGCTTAGTTTTTTTGTGAGACACAAAAGGTATTTCCATTTTTACTCACGCTTTAGTGTGAGTCTTTTGTTCCGTCTAGTATAATTTGATTCCAGTACCTGGTGCAATCCACTAATACACACTCTGTAAATAACGGTTGTGCTTTTAGAATGCATAGTGAAGAAGAAGAAAGAAAATTAACTGCCCCAAGCGTTGGGGTGGTTTTTTTGAAAAATGAAGTTTTGTTGCTGTTTTTTATTTTTTTTAGAGGACTGCGTTGCCCCAAACCCCTTCTCAGAGGGAGCAGATGCTTATTTTTCTATTTTTTCGATGGTTCATTCGGGTAATTTTAAGGGCAATCGCTTAGAGTGTTTGAAGATATTGATTGATCTTGAGCAGGATTTCTTCAAATTTTATCAAGAGTTCTTAGGATCCTTTTACAACTTCATTTTCAAACGTGGAAGCAATTATTACATCTTCTTCCAAGCCTAACAGGCCAAATTTATATTTGATTTTGTGGATACTGCTCGCAACTCCTTTCAGGTCGTTTTCCTCCAATCGTTTGTAAAATAGCTTTAGATCTTTTGGAAATTCGCTCTTTAGAAGTGTTGTAATTTCTAGGACAAACGATTGATCTCCATCTGCCAAATCATTGATGTACTCTAAGCTGGGCTCCTGCATTGTTTTAAATACTTATCTGGCGGTCAATTTGTTGATCTAAAGAAATAAAAGTCTCTGTTCGCAACACCCCTTTAATGTTCTGAATGTCTTTGTTCAATAGCGTCATTAAATCGTCATTGTTTTTACATAAAATCTTAATAAAGATTGCATAGTTTCCAGTGGTATAATGACTTTCTACAACTTCTGGGATATTTTTCAATCTTTTTATAGCAGAAGAGTATTGGCTGGAAGAATCTAAAAACACCCCAACAAATGCAGTTGTGGTATAGCCCAAAGACTTTGGATTAATGGTCATTCGGTATCCATCAATCAATTTGGCTTTTTCTAATTTTCGCAGTCTTTGGTGAATCGCAGCACCGGAAATACCCACTTCTCTTGCAATACTCAGAATGGGGGTTCTTGCATCGGTTACTAATCTTCTAATGATAATTTTGTCAATACCGTCGATTTTCATTTTAAATAGATAAGTGATAAATATAAAAAAAATAGAGAATACAAAGTGTATTCTCTATTTTTAATTACTAATTGTATTAAAATTAGCTGTTTTTATTTCATTTCGAAATCTTCCATAAATTTGGTTGTGTAGTCCCCGGATACATAGGCTGGATCGTCCATTAATTGCCTGTGGAATGGAATGGTGGTTTTTACACCTTCAATGACAAATTCATCCAAGGCTCTTTTCATTTTATGAATTGCTTCTTCTCGTGTTTGCGCCGTGGTAATTAATTTCGCAATCATCGAATCATAATTTGATGGGATTATATACCCAGCATACACATGGGTATCTATACGGACTCCATGACCTCCTGGGGCATGCAATGTGGTAATTTTACCTGGAGAAGGTCTAAAGTTGTTGTGCGGGTCTTCTGCATTGATTCTACATTCAATTGAATGCATTTTTGGATAATGATTTTTTCCAGAGATTGGCGTTCCCGCTGCGACTAATATTTGCTCGCGAATAAGGTCATAATTGACTACTTCTTCGGTAATCGGGTGTTCTACTTGGATTCGAGTGTTCATTTCCATGAAGTAAAAGTTTCGGTGTTTGTCTACCAAAAACTCGACCGTACCTGCCCCTTCATATTTAATAAATTCGGCTGCTTTTACGGCGGCATCTCCCATTTTTTCTCTTAATTTGTCCGTCATAAATGGAGAAGGCGTTTCCTCCGTTAATTTTTGATGACGACGTTGTACCGAGCAATCTCTTTCCGATAAATGACAGGCTTTCCCATAGGAATCTCCAATAATTTGAATTTCAATATGTCTTGGTTCTTCAATGAGTTTTTCCATATACATATCATTGTTTCCAAAAGCGGCTTTTGATTCTTGTCTTGCAGAATCCCAGGCATCTTTTAAGTCTTCAGGTTTCCATACAGCACGCATGCCTTTTCCGCCACCTCCAGCGGAGGCTTTGAGCATTACAGGATACCCGGTTTCTAGGGCTAGTTTTTCACATTCTTCAAAGTCTGAAATAACACCTTCACTCCCAGGAACACAAGGAACTCCAGCAGCTTTCATAGTGGATTTAGCGTTCGCTTTGTCTCCCATTTGATCGATCATTGCTCCCGTTGCACCAATAAATTTGATGTGATGCTCTTCACACAAGGTTGAAAATTTAGCATTTTCAGACAAGAAGCCATACCCTGGATGGATTGCATCTGCATTTGTAATTTCTGCAGCAGCAATAATGTTCGACATTTTTAAATAAGATTCCGCACTGGGTGCTGGGCCAATACAAACGGCTTCATCTGCAAAACGTACGTGCAAGCTCTCTGCGTCTGCAGTAGAGTATACTGCAACCGTTTTAATACCCATTTCTTTACAGGTTCGAATAACACGAAGTGCTATTTCACCTCGATTGGCAATTAATATTTTTTTAAACATATTTTTAGCGTTTAAAGTTTAAAGGTGGAAAGGCAAACTTTGGGAGTTTGCACTTGCCCATTTAAAATGGTATGTTTAATTCCTTAGGATGGATCTATCAAAAACAACGGTTGATCAAATTCTACAGGAGAAGAATCGTCTACCAATACTTTTACAATTTTACCAGAAATTTCAGATTCGATTTCATTGAATAATTTCATTGCTTCAATCACACAAACCGTATCACCAATGTTAATTTCGGATCCTACTTCTACAAAGTTGGCTTTGTCTGGAGAGGGTTTTCTGTAAAAAGTACCAATAATTGGAGACTTTACAGTGATGTACTTGTCTTCATCATTGCTTGCTGCTGCTGGTACAACAGGCGCTGCTTCTGGCGCTGCTGCGGGAGCCACGGGAGCTGCCATTTGTTGCATGGTAGCCATGGGTGCTGCTTGTACAATCGTAGTTTCTGTTTTTTCAGAACCTGTTTTGATGGTAATTTTAATATCTTCCATTTCTAACTTCACCTCGCTTGCGCCAGATTTTGCTACAAATTTTATAAGATTTTGAATTTCTTTAATATCCATTTTTCTTATTATTTAATGATTTATTTTTTATGAATTGTATGCCCATTTAAGATAGATAGACCCCCAAGTGAAGCCTCCTCCAAATGCAGCAAATATTAAGTTATCTCCTTTTTTCAACTGATTTTCGTAATCTGCAAGTAACAAAGGTAGTGTTGCAGAAGTTGTATTTCCGTAGCGATGAATGTTCATCATTACTTTGTCTGATTTTAGACCAACTCTATTGGCAGTTGCTTCTATAATTCTTTTGTTTGCTTGATGGGGTACTAGCCATTGAACATCTTTTTCTGTCAAATTATTTCGAGTTAGTATTTGTTCAGATACATCCGCCATGTTGGAAACAGCATGTTTAAATACTGTTTTTCCCTCTTGGTGAATAAAGTGTTGTCCGTTTTTTAGGGTATCTTCAGAAGCGGGTAATAGTGAACCTCCGGCAGCAATTTTCAAGAATTCTCTTCCAGCACCATCACTTCTTAAGTATTCATCTTGCAAACCGAATCCTTCAGTGTCTGGTTCAAACAAAGCCGCTCCGGCTCCATCTCCAAAAATAATACAAGTAGCTCTGTCCGTATAGTCGATAATTGAAGACATTTTATCGGCTCCAATTAAAAGTACTTTTTTGTACCTTCCCGATTCTATGTAGCTGGCGGCTGTAGACATTCCGTATAGAAAGCTTGAACAAGCTGCTTGAAGATCGTATCCAAATGCATTTGTTGCGCCTATTGCTGTAGCTACATAAACGGCTGTAGAAGCAACCATAATATCTGGTGTTGCTGTTGCTACAATAACCAAATCGATTTCTTCGGGGTTTATCTTCGATTTCTCTAGAATTTCTTCAGCTGCTTTAATCGCCATAAAGGAAGTCCCTTTATTTTCACCTTTCAAAATTCTTCTTTCTTTGATTCCGGTTCTTGTGGTGATCCATTCATCATTGGTATCTACCAGTTGCTCTAATTCTTTGTTTGTAAGAATATATTCAGGAACGTATTTCCCAACAGCGGTAATTGCTGCAGTAATTTTTTTCATAAATAGTTATTTCTAGCGAATCAAAATTTCGAAATCAAAGAAATGAAATTTATTTCACTTTTTAATCAAAAACAGTAAAAAACGCTACTTTTTTGCGCTAAAACATAAAAAAACCCTCAAAACTGAGGGTTTTTATTAAAATAAAAATATTTTCTAAGCTTCTACAATTGCAGATTCTAACACTATTTGACCTCTATAGTATAGTTTTCCTTCATGCCAGTGAGCTCTGTGGTACAAGTGTGCTTCACCAGTGGTTGGATCTGTTGCAATTTGTTGAGAAGCAGCTTTGTAATGTGTTCTCCTTTTATCTCTTCTTGTTTTAGATATTTTTCTTTTAGGATGTGCCATTTTATCTATTTTTTTATGTTGTTATATTCTTTAATTTATCCCATCTTGGGTCTGTTTCGTGAGAAACATTTTTTTCTTCTTTAATTTGTAGTTCTTCTAATTTTGATAAAGCTTCTGATTCCATTGTGCCATCTAAAACTTTAGGGTGCACTCTTTTTTGTGGAATTGCTAAAACAATCATTTCATAGATGTATTGTGAAATGTTTAATTTGTTTGCCTCATAGGTAATAATTATAATATCTTCATTGTCATCATTAAATTCGGGACCAAATTTTACAACCATTGAAATCGCAGAATCTACAGCCAGGTCAAACGGTTCGTTTGTAGTATCGCAAGGGATGTTTACATGCCCTGATGCACTAAAAGCAAGCTCAAAATGGGTGCTTTTTTTTGTAAAATTTAATTCGATTTTAAGAGATGAACTTAGAAAGTCATCATAATTAAAAGCTTCAAAGAACGTATTGTCAATCTCATAGTGAAACAAATGACTTCCTTCTTTTAAACCTACAAAGTGTATGTTAAATTCTTTCAAGTCTTTCATTATCAATTATCAATTGAGAGTGCAAAGATATAAAAAATTGTATGGATACCATATATTATATTAAAAAATCTATAGTTCCTTGGTTATTTTTTTTTGAGAGGGTTTTTCGTAAGTTCTTCATACTCTTTTCGTGCTTTAAAAACAGCGATTGCGGTAAACAATGCTTCTTTAAAAGAAGTATTGTCTGCGGTATTTTTACCGGCAATTTCAAACCCTGTACCGTGATCTGGGGAGGTTCTTATTCCTGACAAACCCGCGGTAAAATTGACACCATTTCCAAATGACAAGGCTTTAAAAGGGGCCAAACCTTGGTCGTGATACATCGCTAGAATTCCATCAAATTGGGTATACGTCTTCGCACCAAAAAAACCATCGGCAGCATAGGGGCCAAATACGAGTAAACCGCTTTCTTTGAGTGCATCAACGGTTGGTTTGATTATTAGATCCTCTTCTTGACCAATAACTCCTTTGTCTCCATTGTGTGGATTGAGTCCTAAAATAGCAATTTTGGGTTTTCGGATTCCAAAATCTTGTTGTAACGAATGTTGCATGATCGCCACTTTTTCTTTGATCAATTCTGGGGTCACTGTTTCTGCCACTTTCGAAATTGGAATGTGTCCAGTGATGAGCCCAATTTTTAATGCATTGGTCATTAAAATCATTAAACTTTTTCCGTGTAAGCTTTCTTCTAAAAATTCAGTATGCCCAGGGAAGTTGAAGGTTTCAGATTGTATGGTCTGTTTATTGATTGGTGCTGTAAGCAGCACATCAATTTTATTTTCTTTCAAATGGTTTACAGCAGATTCCAGCGATTTTAAAGCATATTCGCCGCCATTTTTTGTTGCTTTTCCCAATTCAATTTCTACCTCTTCTTTCCAAATATTTAAAAGATTTACTTTGGTGAGATTAATTTGATGTATGTCTAAAATTCCATGAATCTGCGTTGGATTGTTTAAAGCTTTTTTATGGTAGGATACCACTTTTGTAGATCCAAAAAGAACAGGCGTGCAGAAATCTAACATTCTTTTGTCTTCAAATGTTTTTAAAATGACTTCAATACCAATCCCGTTTAAATCTCCCAAAGAAATCCCAACAATTATTTTATTTGCTTTATCCATTTTTTACTGTGTAATATTCGTATTTTTGAATGCTACAAAAGTAGTTAAAATTTACGGATATGTTTACAGGTATTATAGAAACCCTCGGAGTGGTTGTTGGGTTAGAAAGGGAACAAGAAAACCTTCATTTGTTTATTAAAAGCACAATTTCTTCTGCGCTCAAAGTAGATCAAAGTGTTGCGCATAACGGTGTGTGTTTGACGGTAGTTGCTATTGAAGCGGATGTGTATAAAGTGACCGCAATTAAAGAGACCATAAACAAGACGAATATAGGAAGTTTTGCCCTGCATGACCTTGTGAATTTGGAAAGAGGCATGAAATTGGGCGATCGATTGGACGGGCATCTTGTACAAGGTCATGTAGACCAAACAGGAGTTTGCACAAGTGTTGAAGCCCAAGGAGGAAGTACCGTTTTTACTTTTTCATATGCAGCTGAAAAAGGAAATGTAACCATTGAAAAGGGCTCCATTACAATAAACGGGGTCAGTTTAACAGTTTTTAATTCTACCGCAACAACATTTAGCGTTGCTATTATTCCTTACACGATGGAAAATACCATGTTTAAAAACATGGAAGTAGGTACCGTTGTGAATTTAGAATTTGACGTTATTGGAAAATATGTTGCACGATTGACGCAGCAATAACTATTTCTCTAGAAATAAAACGAACCGCTAGTTCATTCGTTGTGTGTTTTCACTCAGGTTGTAAATAGCGAGTATTAAAAGACCAAACAATACACTTGAGATGATCAATACCACATTTGTTAGTCCAGGAACACCAAAAGACAGGCGAATTAAAATGGTACAAATAATAAACCCGGTGTTTCTAATAATTTGGTTGTAGCGTTCTGTGTATTGAAAAGATAACAATAAGATAAATACATCTGCGAGTATGAGTACAGAGAAAAATTCATTGTAGAAAATAGCATTGATATCTCCACTACTGGTATTGAAAATAAGCGCATTGCCCCAAGTATAAACACTGGTAAAAGATACTCCAATCAACAAGAAAAGCAACACCAAACTGACTACTTTTTTAGAGCTTACAAATTTTTCTACCCTGGGGTTTGTTGGTTTTTTATGCAATTTTAAGCGCCCCTTATTAAAAAGATGAATTAGAAAAAAAAGGACTAAAATCCCTAAAACATCATAAATTAATTGCAAATTGGCGGGCGTGGTATGCCATTCGTTGGCAAGATCAATTTTTGGAATGTCTGCAAAGATACGGCGTATTAAAATTAATGAAATGATTTCAAATTGTTTTGAAACCGAAGTGGTAAAGGACCGAGGAAGGTTTATTACCAACAAATAGATTTCATAAATTAAAATGATGGTAAACGGCGTGTAGATAGCAGAGATTGGATTGATTAGTAAACCTGCTTCAAATGGAATTTCAAAAAGATGAAATTTTTTTGCGTATATAAGCAGTAGGTGAATGATAAAACCAATTATGGAAAGCCATAAGGTTGCTTTTTCAAGTTTTTTTTGATTGCTGTCTGAAAAAACCATTTCAAACAGAGCGTCTACTTTAGGTTGCCAATTTTTCATTTCTTAAAAGTTAATTGTTTACAAGATAGGGAATTAAATGTTATGTTTTGTGTGGGCCTCGGATATTGGAAGGATGTGCATACATTTTTTTTGCCACGAAGGTTGCGCTGCTTTTGTGCAGGACTGAGAAAAAGCATTGGATTGTCAGCTGAATAATTTTTTTGCGAATGCTAGACATACACCTGATAAAAATCGCGGCGGTTGTTTTTATCTTGTTTAGATGCGTATCTTTACAAAAATTCTAGTACACTAAATCTTATTTCAATGATAAAAAAAATACTTTTAATAGTCCTTTTTTTAGGTGCTTGTTACTCGTCTTTTGGGCAGGCCACTAATGCCTCATTGTATGCGATAGAAATTGAAGGGATTGATGGTCAAAAAATTGATTTAAATGCCTATAAGGGTAAAAAAATATTGTTTGTTAATGTTGCATCTGAGTGTGGATTTACCAACCAATATGAGGGTTTGCAGGAGCTCTACACCACTTACAAGGAAAATCTTGTGGTCATTGGCTTGCCTTGCAATCAATTTCGAGGTCAAGAACCGGGTACTGCCGCTGAAATCCAAACTTTTTGTCGTTTGAATTATGGGGTAGACTTCCCAATGAGCGTAAAGATTGCCGTAAAAGGAACTGCACAACACCCATTGTATCAGTGGCTAACGATGAAGGAGAAGAATGGAAAAAAGAGTTCTTCTGTGAAATGGAATTTTCAAAAGTACTTGGTGGATGAGCAAGGCGCATTGATCGATGTTTTCTATTCGATGACAAAACCCATGAGTAAAAAAATTACGAAACATCTTTAATGTAATCCGGGCGGCATATGTTGTTTGTCGAAACCGATGCCTCCCTTTTTTTCTGCATAAAAAAACCGCTTCTAGAGATGAGGTTGAAGCGCAATCGCAATATTTTGAAGATTAGCTAAGTCCCTTTTTATCCACCTCCCTTTTTGTTGCTGGATAGTTTTCTTCCTTTTGCTTTCTGTTTGAGTAAATGATGTTCCATATAGTTAATCCCATATATGTCGCAAAAATAACACCACCCACTATGAAAAATTGGATTCCCATTATGTGTTTCTTCGTTGTCTTATTGCTATTGCAAATAATAAAATAGTGCCAGGCCAATGTGCTGAATATTGTGCCTCTTCGTACATTCCCAATATTCCGTAGGTTACAGAATATAGTAAACACCCAAATGCTAAAATCACCGGGTACCAAGTGTTGATAAATTTCATAAGTTTTTTGTTTTTATCTTAGTAAGATACAACATTAAATCCATCCAGAGGTTTCTTAACAATTTATTTGCAGTTTTTATTGGGGTAGCTTTTTATGTATGCGCCATTCAATAATGGTTGGAAACCCTTGAGAAGAAGCAATATATTTTATTTAAATAACGGGTGATTTTAGCAAACAGCTACAACTTTTTTTGAGAAAAGTAGGAGGTACATACTGCGTAACCCCAATAAAAAAACCGCTTCTTTGAGCGGTTTTTTTTAATAAGCTGCGAGAATTTTACTAGTAGATTTTTTGGCGTTTTTTACTGATGCAGCAAATGTACCAAGTGTAGGTCTACAACAACCTTATTTTAGTGTTCGTTAAGTTTTATCGTACAATAACCGTACATATTTGGAAATGAAAAAACCTCAACTCCATGATAATCATGATGATGAGGTTTTAAAGTGTGGTCCCACTTGGGCTCGAACCAAGGACCCTCTGATTATGAGTCAGATGCTCTAACCACATAAATACTTGATTTTCAAACGCTCAAGAACAGATAATATTAATGTCTGTCAAAAGTGTGTCAAAAATGAGTATAAAATACCCTAAAATTAAGTCTGATAACAAGCAACGTGTCTTTATAGTTTTCTATAGTAATGGGAAAAGATATAGGTTGTTTAATGGTTCTAAGATTAATTCTAATCTATATCCAAATTCGTATCCTTTGGCTAAACGCTATGAGGTAGCTCAATTGTTAGCTGCAGAGGTGTTTAAGTACATCTCAAGTGGTTTAAGTATTCAAGAACCCTTAAAGGTTATAAATAAATCAGATTTAAAGTGTTTTAAGTTAGCTTTAAACAACAAACTAAAAGGAGAATATTCAGACAAATACAAGTCTATGCTGAGGTTTATTTATGATAGTTTTACAGCTAAACTTACAGATGAAAACATTACTTCTAATGATGTTAATTCTTATCTAAACCACTATGTTTTAGGAGTGTCGTACAACACTATTAAAAGACACCTCAGCGTGCTTATAAATGAGGCAAGAAACATAGGAATGAACAGTAATCCTATGGATGGGATAAGATCAAAGAAAACAAAGGCTAAACTACACAAACCTTATAATGATATTAAACTCATTCTTGAGGAGATAAAGTTGTTCAATGATAATCTCTATTTATGCTGTGTAATGACCTATGGATGTTTGTTAAGACCTCATCGTGAGATAAGAGAACTTACTTGGTCTGACTTTTCTGATGACCTTAAATATATTCATTTATCAGGAAATAGAAACAAATCAGGAAGGAATAGAATTGTACCTGTACCCTCTTATGTTAAAGATATTCTTGTAAAAGGAGAACCTCATCATAATATCTTTTCTGGAAGACAACAACCTTTAAATCAAGACTATTTTAAGACACTTTGGAGCCGTTTTAAGAAACAATCTAATGCACTTGAACAAGGGCAAACATTATACTCTTTTAGGCACTCTGGGGCTATAGAAATCTTTAAGAGAACTGGCTCTATAACCAAGCTACAGAAAGCTATGGGGCACTCATCAATAAATGTTAGTTTAACCTATTTAAGAGGATTAGAAATAGCTGAACTACAGGAGGAAGATATGCCTATGGTTTAATTGTCTGGAATAATTGGTTTAAGTTTTTTAAATAAGTCGTTAGATGATTGAATTTATTATATTAAAAACACCCCCAATAACTCTCAGGGGTGTTTAATAATATAACTAACTTAAAATTTCTAGATAGAATTGTTAGTTTTTGTTCCTATGAACAAAATTCAATAGCCAAGCATTTTTTATAAATCTTCCAATATTTATTAAAACATCGAATAACCAGGATATGAGGGTATTAATTATAAAAAACAATATTTCTTTTTGTAGTCTAATAAGTAAAACAGACACATATATACCAAACAAAACCAATATATATCCTTCAAAAAAAGAAAGGTATTCATAATTATCAATAAACTTGAAAGTGTACCAAAGAAAACCTATGGGCCATACTAAAAACATTACAGCATCAAAAAGAAAATTTACAAGATAATAGAAGTAAAACAAAACCAAAGGATAGTTACTCTCTTTTTCATTATAAATTAATTTTTTTTGTTCCCACAATAAACTTAGACGAGTAGCTGCTTTGCACCAAATCTTAAAAGGTAATATAAATGGTATGTATAAAAATAGATAATAAAGTGCACCTAAAGTAGCGTTTAACAGATGTTTTTTTACTTCAAAATCTTCAGTTTTGATTTCATTAACGTAGGCAGAATTGTTGTTTTCCATAATTTAAAATTTGAATTAGATTTCGCACAATATAGTGTATTTTTAAATAAATAAAAAATTATACTTTTTGGGCACACAGGAGCTATAGAAATATTCAAGCTTACAGGCTAAATAACCTAGCTACAAAAAGCTATGGGACATTCGTCTATAAATGTAAGTTTAACCTATTTAAGAGGTTTAGAAATAGCTGAACTAAAAGAAGAAGATATGCCTAGGATAGATAATAATTAACATTTTTTGTCTATAACTTTTTACTAAAAACCTTGACTTTACTCATCTCAGACATTACATTTAACTTATTATAAATTATACCACATATACTTCTTCATATTAATATCTCTATTTAATAAGAGGGCGTTTCAAACGCCCATATAAAAAAAGGTTTTATAAACCTAAAATTACTATTTAAATTATTTTAAACTTATAATTCATATATAAATCTTTTTGTATAAATAGGTAATTCATTATTAAGGATACTTATGTTCTTTTTTGTCTTAAAGTTATATCCGTAAAAGAAACTCCTTTTGACTATATACTATTATAACATAAACTAACATATGCCATTCAATTCAGAAACAGCAACACAAGCAGGTAGTAAATCTCGAAGAGGAAAGAGTATAGCAACAGAGGTTAGAAGTCAAATAACAGAGGTTGCAGAGGAGTTAATTAAAGCCATTGACATAGCTTCTTTAAGCGATAAGGATAAAGTATTATACTTGAAAGCTATAATGCCGTTTATACTGTCTAAAAATGAGAGAATAGAAACCAATCAAATGCCTACGGAGTTTCAAATAGAGATTATTAAGTAAAAACCCCTACTAAATTAATAGTAAGGGGTTTATAAAGTGGTTAATTAATGAACTATAAATCTTATTTTATTTCAATACGATTGTTGTTTCAATAACTTTATTTTCTTTATCAATAGTTACATTAGTAATATTTCCATTTTTCATATAATTCATAAAAGCTGTTTTTTTAGATTTATCTAAAGTAACTTTTACATATTTAGTGTCAACTCTTTTTAAAGAACCAGTTAAGGCATCAATTCCCCAACCAATAAGGTTAAAACCATTCAGAATAGACACAAGATTAAAGCTACTATCCATAACAACTACTTTTTCTGTATAATTTTCTAGTTTAAATTCAATATTATCTTCTGCTTTAACTCTTAATTTAACAGGCGTCTGTCCTTTTTCCATACCATTCACAAAAACTTTTGCTCCAGGTGGATTAGTTTCAAACATTACTTTTCTTTTTGAACCAGTTAGAATTGAACCACAACTTGTAATCAGTAAAAATGCAGCGGACATTAAAATAATTGATAATCTTTTCATAAATAATTTATGTATTAAATAGCTTACTTCTTTTTTATGTCTTTTTTCAGCATATTCCGACAATTATACGAATGTAAAAAAAAAAAATTAAAAATAAAAACAGCCCATATGCAGGCCAAGTCATATGTTGTTAAGTGTAATTAAGAGATGTATGTGAAAATTGCAACAAGTGCAGCTACAATTCCTAATATTTGTAAAATTCCAAAAAAAGTAATCCAACCCTTTATAGAATTATTTGATGTTCTTATATCTCGTAAATTTTCAAGTATTTTTTCTTGAATTTCTCTATCAGATATTTTTGAACTTGTTGATTTAGATTTGGATATAGAGAGGGTGTAATTTTTTTTTCACTTTCACTTAAATTCCCCCATTTATCTCTTAATTCTGAAGCTTCTTTTAATGTAATTTCTTTATCATTATAAAGTTTATCAATTTCAGTTGGGTGTTTAATGTTTTCCATAAGTAATATGTTTTTAGTTATTTTTAAATATAATTAATTCCTAATGACTGAACTTATCGGTAAAGGAACACTAACTGTCTTTACTTTAAAAGAACCATTATCTGTATAGAAGTTAAAATTATGCTCTTTAACCATTTCTATTTGTATGATTTTTTTAACCTCATTTAACTCTAATTTATAGCTAATAAATCTGCTTTGAATATCATCTATTTCACTATTTGAAATAATGTAATGGAATAGCTTGTTTTGGACTTGACTACTCATTGTTATTTGTGTTTTAAAATGACGTTGTTTTACGTTGTTGTGTACGTACATCATAGTTTTTCGATTAAAGGAAGCTAATTCAGGATTAATTAAACTATTAAATTTAAAACATCTATCAAAAGTCTGTCAAAAGTCTGTCAAATGTCTGTCAGCTTTTTATTAACTTTGAAATGTTCTTTGAGATGTTCAAATTGAATTGTTGAATAGTGGTTTAGAGCATATCAGTAAAGGGAAGAGGGGGCATAAAAAAAGCACCTACAAATGTAAGTGCTTGGTTTTAAAGTGTGGTCCCACTTGGGCTCGAACCAAGGACCCTCTGATTATGAGTCAGATGCTCTAACCAGCTGAGCTATGGGACCGAAATAATGGTGGGCAAATGTACTATTATTTTTAAATAGTTATCCCTATAATTGAAAAAAAATTACACCGATCGATTCATCAACCAAAGTCCAAAATTCCTTAAATTTTGTTTGCTTTGTGCATCGATTTTCATTCCTTCCAAGGTTTTAAAAGCCTTTTCTGTGTGGTCATTTATTTGTTCTTTGACCAATGCAGGAATTTCGTACAATTCAAAAATACGAGTTACTTCTGCAATTTTTATAGAGTTGTCTTCCAGTTTTTGTTTGAAGAAAAAAGCCAACTTTTGTTGATCTTCTTCATTTGCAATCGCCATGCATTTTAAAAACAAGAATGTTTTTTTATTTTCAATAATATCTCCTGCAATTTGTTTTCCAAAAGTTTCGGGATCTCCAAAAGTATCCAAATAATCATCTTGCAATTGAAAAGCCAATCCTAAATTCAAGCCAAAATCATACATCAACTTTGCATTGGCTTCAGAAGTTTCGGCAACAATGGCACCCATTTGAAGGGCAGCAGCTACTAAAACCGAAGTTTTTAAACGAATCATGTTGATGTATTCAGGAATGGTAACGTCATTTCTGGTTTCAAAATCAACATCCAATTGTTGGCCATCACAAACCTCTAAGGCTGTTTTACTAAATAATTTTGCCAGCTTTTTAAAAACAATGGGTTCGTAGTTCTCAAAATATTGATAAGCGAGAATGAGCATCGCATCTCCCGAAAGAATTCCCGTATTGGTATCCCATTGCTCATGAACTGTTGCTTTTCCTCTTCGCAAAGGAGCTGCATCCATAATGTCGTCATGAACCAGGGTAAAGTTGTGAAAAACCTCTACGGCCAATGCAGCCGGTAGGGCTTTTTTGAAGTTCCCAGAAAAAATATCACAAGCCATTAAAGTCAGCACAGGCCGAATTCTTTTTCCGCCCAATTTTAAGATGTAATCAATAGGCTCGTACAAGTTTTTAGGCTCAGCAATCCAATCTTTAGATTCCAAATAGTTGAGAAACTCCTTCTGATAATGTAGTATGTCCACTGTTAATTTTTTTGTAAAAATAATACAAAGAAATTTGCTGTAAGAATGAAAATGTTAAATAATTCAAAAACCTTGGAAACTTTTATTGTTTCTTTAGTTTCCATTCGTATCTTTGTGCCCCATTATGAAACAAAAAATTTTAGAAAAATCGAAAGAACTCTTCTTAAACCTAGGTTTTAAGAGTGTTACTATGGATGATATTGCCAATGCATTGGGGGTTTCTAAAAAAACCATTTATAAATATTTCACGAACAAAACCAGTTTGGTCGATGCTGTAACAGGGTTCATGTTTGAAAGTATTTGTAGCATTATAGACGAAATATGTGCCCGAAAACTAAACCCGATTGATGAATTATTTTTTATCAAAAGAGCTGTTTTAGAGCATCTAAATGACGAAAAATCATCTCCCGTATATCAATTGCAAAAATACTATCCGAAGATCTATGCCTCCTTAAAGCAGAAACAGTTTCAAATGATGCATGCAACCATTCAAGACAATTTAGAGCGTGGTATCCAATCGGCTTTGTTTCGAGAAGCCATTGACAAAGACTTTATGAGTAGGATGTATTTTAATGGAATGGTGGGTATCAAAGATCAAGAATTGTTCCCACTAAAAAAGTACTCTATGAATGTCTTAATGGATCATTACTTAGAATACCATTTAAGAGGAATAGCAACCGAAAAAGGAATTAAACAATTAGAAACTCAATTGATAAAAAAATGAAAATGAAACAAAAATTAATACTATTCTTTGTGGGTGTTTGCTGTCTTGGCCTTCAAGGCCAAGAAAAAAGCATGCGCCTCTCTCTGGACGAAGCGATTGCCTTCGCCATTGAAAATAGTTACAACACCAAAGCTTCTAAAAACGGGATTTCTTCCGCAAAAGAAACCGTTAAAGAAACTTCCGCTACCGGATTACCACAGTTAAACGCAAGTTTTGATTATCAGAATTTCTTAAAACAACCCGTAAGTTTGGCCGATTTTAATGATGATGGAATTGATGAGCAATTTGTCTTCGGAAAAAAACAAAACCTTAGCGCATCGGTGACCCTGTCACAATTAATTTTTGACGGATCCTATTTGGTCGCATTGCAAGCTTCCAAAGCCTATTTGAAAATCTCAGAACAAGCCAATGAGAAAACTGAAATTCTAACTCGAGAGGCCGTTGTAAATGCCTACGGTACTGTTTTAGTTGCCGAAAAAAGCTTAGACATCTTGGCAGGAAATGTAAACATTTTAGAGAAAAATTTACACGATGCTCAAAAGATCTACGAAAATGGATTTAATGAGCAAGAAGATGTTGAGCAGTTAGAAATTACCTTAGGGACTTTAAAAAATCAACGGAACAATCTCAAGAGAATGAAAAGCATTGCCTATCAAATGCTAAATTTGGCTCTGGGAAACCCTATTAGTACCGATCTAGTGCTCACCGATAGTTTGGATACCTTGACAACTAGCAATATCGATTTGGGCCTTCTTTCAGAAACCTTTGATTTTTCCAATCATATCGATTTTAAAATTGCTGCAAATGATCGAGAATCAAAACGCTTGCTTATGCAACTCGAGCGAAGTACAGCCTTACCAAGTTTGTCTGCATTTGTCAACTATGGAAACCAAGCCTTTTCCGATTCTTTTAGCTTTTTTAATGGGGACCAACAATGGTTCGATTCTTCCCTGTTAGGAGTTAGTCTTACAGTTCCTATTTTTAGTAGTTTTGCCAGAAAATCGAGAACAGCACAAGCTAGAATTGCTTTAGAAACTGCCGATGTTCGTTTGGAAGAAACCAAACAACGGTTGAGTTTAATGGCGCAGAAAGCCAAAAATGAGTACCAACTCAGTGTCGAAAATTATACCACTGCAAAAAGAAATCTTCGATTGTCCGAACGCATCGAAAAAAAGCAACGTATCAAATTTTTTGAAGGCATCTCTTCAAGCTTCGATTTGTTTCAAGCACAAAATCAGTTATACACCCAACAGCAAAATTACGTGCAATCGATGTTGGATGTAATCGCCAAAAAAGTAGCCTTAGAAAACGCCCTAAACGTATCCAAAAAATAAAAAAAAACAATCATGAAAAACAAATATTTAGCGCTATTAACAATCCTATTTTTAACTTCTTGTGGAGAGCAAAAAAAGATTTCTTTAGATGCGGTTTTGGCATCGAACGACTTGAAGCAAATAAAAGCAAAGAAGTCCGAAATTGACCTTCAACAACAAGCATTGACACTGGATTTAAAAAAAATCAACGACAAGTTAGATTCTTTAGACGAAGATAAAAATGTCCCACTAATCACGACGCTTCAAGTAAAAGAACAAGTTTTTACCCACTTTATCGCTTTGCAAGGAAATGTAAAAACCAAACAAAATGTATTGGTGTATCCAGAAATGCCAGGAATTTTAAAAAGCGTTTTGGTCAAAGAAGGACAGCGTGTAACGCAGGGCGAAATTATCGCCACCATTCACGATGGAGGAATGTCGCAACAATTGGCACAGCTAGAGACCAATGTGCAATTGGCAAAAACCACCTTTGAGCGCCAACAACGATTGTGGGCACAGAAAATTGGTTCTGAAATTCAGTATTTGCAAACCAAAACCGCCTATGAATCTCAAAAAAGCGCCGTAAGTCAATTGAAGCAACAGCTCCAAAAATCGATCGTGACAGCTCCTTTTTCGGGAATTATAGATGCTGTATATAAAGAAAAAGGAGTAGTAGTTGCACCTGGACAAGGTTCCGAAATTTTTAGAATCGTAAATCTTTCGAACATGTACATAGAAACAGAAGTGCCAGAAACCTACATTCGAAGCATTACCAAAGACAAAACGGTGGAAGTACATTTTCCAATTCTAAACCAAACCATGCAGTCTAAGATTCGACAAGTTGGAAACTTTATCAATCCAAACAACAGGTCTTTTAAAATAGAAATTGGCGTTCCAAATTCAAATGGAGCCATTAAACCGAATTTAACGGCACGATTAAAATTAAACGATTACACCAACCCAAAAGCCATTTTGATTCCGCAATCAATTATTTCAGAAAACGCAGAAGGGGCGCAGTTTGTGTATGTTGTTACCGATAAAAAAGATCAAAAAGCCATTGCAAAAAGACTCATTATTGAGACGGGTAAAACCCAAGGAGACCTTATTGAGGTTGTTAAAAACCTACCCGCAGATGCAGAAATTATCGCAGAAGGGGCTCGAAGTGTAAATAACGGTCAACGTGTAAAAGTGATCTATAAATAGCAGTACAATGAACAACAAAAAAACAGCAATAGACAAAGAGTTTCAACTCTCTTCTTGGGCCATAAAGAACAAAACCACAATTTATGTTTTGATGTTTTTAATTCTGTATTTCGGAATTTCAGCTTACTTTACCATGCCTCGAGAAAACTTCCCGGAGATCAACGAAACGAAGATCTACATTAGTTCTGTGTATCCAGGGAATACTGCAGAGGACATAGAAAAACTCATTACCAATCCCTTAGAAGACAAATTAAAATCGGTGAGTAATGTGGTAAAAATTACTTCGACATCACAAGAAGATTATTCCATTATTACTGTCGAATTTGATGAAAAAATACCAGTAGACAAAGCCAAACAGAAAGTAAAAGATGAAATAGACCAAGAAACCGCTGGAGAAGATTGGCCTACTTTTAATGGAGCAAAGGTAACGCCCAAAGTTTTTGAATTGAGCATGTCTGAAGAAGTGCCCATTCTAAACATTAACATTTCAGGGAATTATCCGGTCGCTAAATTAAAAGAATATGGAGAATACCTACAAGACGAAATAGAAGATTTAACAGAAATCAAGAAAGTAGATATCCGAGGTGCTCAAGACAAAGAGGTAGCTGTGTTGGTAGACATTTATAAGATGATGGCTTCAAAAGTAAGTTTTGATGACATTTCAAATGCAATTAATCGTGGAAATGTAACCATGTCTGCTGGAAATTTTATCACCAGTCAACAAAGAAGAACCATTCGAATTATTGGCGAAATAGACCGTCCTTCAGCGTTGGGAGATTTTGTAATTAAAGCAGAAAAAGGAAATCCAATTTATTTAAAAGATGTAGCCACCATCTCTTTTAAAGACAAAGACAAAACCACCTATGCAAGAGAAAACGGGGCACCTGTGGTGATGTTGGACGTAAAGAAAAGATCTGGAGAAAACATGGTCACGGCTGCAGCGAAAGTAGGAGCCATTGTAGCGGCGGCACTTGAAAACAATTTTCCTTCAGATTTAAGCGTAACCATCGCCAACGATCAATCTCCAAAAACCATTGGTCAAGTAGACGATTTGGTGAACAATATTATTTTTGGAGTCATCTTAGTGGTCATTGTATTGATGTTTTTCTTAGGATTTAAGAATGCTATTTTTGTTGGTTTTGCCATCCCAATGTCTATGTTCATGTCTTTAATGATCCTTGGTGCTTTGGGATATACCTTAAATACCATGGTCTTGTTTGGATTGATTATGGGGCTTGGTATGCTGGTTGACAACGGAATTGTTGTTGTTGAAAACGTATATCGTTTGATGGACGAGGAGGGGATGACCTGCATTGAAGCTGCCAAAAAAGGAATTGGTGAAATTGCCTTTCCAATTATTATTTCAACAGCCACAACTGTAGCCGCATTTATTCCCTTAGGGCTTTGGCCAGGAATCATGGGGCAGTTTATGGTCATTCTACCCATTACCTTATCCATTGTGTTAGGGTCCTCTCTTTTTGTTGCCATCTTTTTTAACGCTGTGTTGGTCTCTCAGTTTATGAAAACAGAGGACAAAGACATGCCTATAAAAGACATTCTTCGATTGACCGGTATTATGGCGGTTGTTGGGTTTACTATTTTCTTTTTTGGGGGTGATTATAACGCCCTGGGAACCCTCATTATTTTTACCGCAATCATGCTATGGGTCTACCGTTTGGTATTGAGAAAAGCAGCAAATTATTTTCAGAAAAACACATTAGTCTCTTTAGAAAACTGGTATGAAAGACAACTAAAAAGCGCCTTAACAGGGTGGAGGCCTTATGGATTGGTCATTGGTACCTTTGTCATTTTATTTGCTGCATTTGCAGGATTTGGTTGGTCGTTGGGAGAACAAAGAACCAAAGTAGAGTTTTTTCCAGACAACAAACCTAATCAGATTATTGTCTATATCGAATATCCAGAAGGGACAGACATAGAAAAAACAAATCAAATAACACAGCAAATAGAGAAAAAAGTATCCAGTGTTTTAAATCAAGAAATGTACACGGATCAGGGGAAGAATTTCATGGTAGAAAGTACCGTTTCTCAAGTGGGAGAAGGGGCTGGAAATCCACAAACAGATGGAGGTTCCTCTGCAGAGATGCCGCACAAAGGGAAAATTACGGCTTCCATGCGGGAATACAAGTACCGGAAGGGAGAAGACAGTGAAATCTTACGTCAGAAAGTACAAGCTGCTTTGGTGGGGATTTACCCAGGTGTTTTAATCTCTGTAGAAAAAGATGCCAATGGTCCCCCAGCAGGATCGCCTATAAACATTGAATTGAACGGAGAAGATTACGAAGAGTTAATTTTTACAGCCGAACGAATGCGCGATTATTTAAATACACAAAGTATTTTGGGTGTCGACGAATTAAAGATTGATGTGAACAAATCCAAACCTGGAATGCAGGTGTTGGTCGATCGTAAAAAAGCAGGAGAATTGGGTGTGAGTACTGGGCAAGTAGGCCAACAATTAAGGGGTGCTATTTTTGGAAATAAAGCCGGTATTTATAAAGAAAATGGGGAAGATTATGATATTTATGTGCGTTTTAATAAAGACGACCGTTATGATAAAAGTGCCCTTTTCAATCAGAAAATAACTTTTAGAGACCAAGCTTCTGGGAGAATTAAAGAAATTCCAGTTTCCGCCATTGCCACTCAGAAAAACAGTTCTAGCTTTAGTGCCATTAAGCATAAAAACGTCAAGCGGGTAGTTACGGTTTATTCTGCGCTTTCTCCTGGAGAAACAGATGCTGGCTTAGTAGTGGGTAGGATTCAAAATGCAATGAAAAATTTTAAAGACTTGCCTCAAGGAATTAAAATAGATTATACTGGGCAAATTGAAGAACAAAACAAACAAATGTCTTTCTTGGTTGGGGCCTTTTTTTCAGGGTTGTTCTTGATTTTCTTTATCTTAATTTTCCAATTCAATTCGGTTTCAAAACCAGGAATTATTATGTTGGCCATCTTTTTAAGTTTTATTGGTGTCTTTGGTGGTTTGGTTATTTCAGGGGCTCCCTTTGTGATTATGATGACCATGGTAGGGATCATTTCCCTAGCCGGTATCGTGGTAAATAATGGAGTTGTACTTTTGGATTATACCGAGTTGTTAATAGCCAGAAGAAAAGAACAAGACGGTATCTCTACCGAAAACTATCTTCCTTTAGGCGCCTTGTATAACAGCATTGTAAAAGCAGGAAAAGCCCGTTTGCGTCCGGTTTTATTAACCGCAATTACCACCATTTTAGGTTTAATTCCATTGGCAATTGGGTTAAATATTAACTTCTTTACACTCTTTAGTGAATTTGATGCCCATGTGTATATGGGAGGAGACAACGTGGTATTCTGGGGGCCATTGGCCAAAACCGTTATCTATGGTTTGTTCATTGCAACCTTTTTAACCTTAATCGTTGTGCCCATTTTGTTCTTCTTAATTACGAAGTTTAAAATGAGAATAAAAGGACAATTAAAAAATAACGAACTCAATTAACAAAGGAGGCATTGGGATTTTAATACCCTATTAAAAAAGAGAATGTTCTTGTGTAGATTACATTCTCTTTTTGTATTTTTAAAAGCATGATTGATAAGAAAAAATCGTTTACGGTCGATCAACTCCAGCGAAAACTAGAGCAATATTGTGTGTATCAAGATCGATGTCACAAAGAAATTGAGCAGAAAATGCGCGATTATAATTTGATTCCAGCGGCGAGAGAACTTATTCTATTGCGCTTAATGAAAGACAATTTTTTAAATGAAGAGCGCTTTTCTAAAAGTTATGCCCGTGGGAAATTCCGAATTAAGAGCTGGGGAAAACAACGAATTGTAAGAGAACTCAAGTTTAGAGATATTTCTGATTACAACATAAAAACAGCTTTAAAGGAAATTGATCAAGAAGAGTACATTGCCACTATTTATAGGATTACAGAAAATAGGAATGCCGTACTTACAGAAGCAAATCCTTTTAGGAGAAAACAGAAACTTATCGATTTTTTAAAGCGTAAAGGTTTTGAAAATGAATTAATTTTTAAAACAGTAAAAGATGTTTTAGGATAAAAAAAGAGCTTCACATTGTGAAGCTCTTTTTTTGTATTACATTTTCAGATGTGCTATTCTAAAATGATTTTTTTGGTTGCTTGTTTTCCGTCTACATTAATTTTTGCGAAGTACAAACCTTTGCTAAATCCGTTTAAATTGAGCGTGTAGCGCCCATCAGTTAGTTGTGTTTTCTTTAGAATATTTTTTCCCGTATAATCATAAATCACAATGGCTGCAGTTCCTTGTTCTGTCCAAGTAATATTGAAAATTTCATTGGATGGATTTGGATATACGGCAAAGGAACTTTGCAAGTCTTGGTTGTTTACACTCAAAGCCGTTCCGTTAATTACCCAATCGTCAATCAATGCTCCTTCTTCCACAACTGCCTGGTCGGAGAAAAACTTAAACCTAAAAACTATATTTGTTTCATTGGAAAACGCTTCCAAATCATAGCTGTATTCTCGCAGTGTTGCGTTGGTATTCCCTTCTGCATCGCTATCTTCTCCTTCACCCGTCCATTGTGCGCCAGGAATTCCATTTGCTGTAGAGGCACTGTTGTACCAGTTTGGATCTGCAGCAGTTCCTAAAATTGTCCAATCGGCACCCGTTGTAGAGTACTCAACCGTCAAATAATCCCAATCTTGTTCAATATCAAAGGCCATTTTAAAGCTTAAAACAGGATCTGCCAACAAAGAAAGGTCAATACATTTTGAATATAGGTAACTGGTTGTTAAAACCGTGTGTTCTCCGCTTCTGTTGGTTGCATACACATTGTCTCCTGTACCGGTCATGTTTAATAAAGTTCCACTTGGTCTTCCCAATTCCCATAAATCATCATCGGTACCAATGGTTTCGATAAGAAACGAATCTGTCCCAGAGTTCTCAAATGAATTTACGGTAGTGGGGCTGTTGTTGGTATTGTTTACAATAAAAGAAACTTCTTTCTCATTGTTGGTGTCATAGGCATCGTCTGTAACAAGTGTTGTTACTTTTATGTCATGATTTCCGGTTGCAAGCGTTACTGCAGGCAGGGCTATCGAAATTGATTCTTCAGAATCCAAATTCCCCGTCCACTGATACTCTTCCAAGACACCATCAATTGTGTACTCAATGTCAATGACTGTAATTGGATTTGTTCCTTGGTTTGAAGCTACAATTTCTGGGACAAACGTGGTGCTACAAGCAATTCCATTTGGATTGTTAATCGCAATTAGCTTTACATCTGTTGGCGGTAGAATTCTAGGAATGTCGGTTGAAAAAACACCTCTTCCGTAGGTGGCTGCAAACAATTTAGAATCTTCCTCATTTACTTCTAAATCTCTTACGGCTACGTTGGGTAAGTTGTTGTCAAAAGTTTCCCAGCTAGTCGTATCATCATTAATGAAATACACCCCCAATGCAGTTCCTACATACACTGTATTTTTTCCACTTCGGGCATGGTGTCTTGCAATCAATTTACTCTCAGAAGGTAAATTGGCTGTAATGTCTGTAAAGTTGACAACACCGTTTAAAATGTTTGTTGATTTTTTTACATTTCCGTTTGTCGTAAGATAAGCGATGTTTGAGTCATTATTATTGATTTCGATACTATTAATGGTTTCGCCAAAAAAGTTTTGAATGTTTGTAAATGTAACCCCTGCATCTGTACTTCGGTATAGCGTACCCCCCAAAGTCGCATAGATATTATTATCATCATTCGGATCTATCTCTAGGTGCGTCAAACGTCCTCCAAAGTTGTTTGTAGACACTTGTTCCCATGATATCGATTCTGGTTCTTCAACAAGTTTATAAACTTCTCCATAACCTGCATAAATAGTTCCTTGGCTATCCGACACCAAAGGAGTTACCCAGTTTCCACTTTCTCCATCTGGTGCCCCAACACTTCCACTTCTTGAAAGGCCTCCGTTATTGGTAATGTAAAGACCACCACCATTTTGAATAAAGCCATAATAGGTGTTAGGATCTGTTCCACTTACAGCGGCATCCATACCATCTGCACCGTGGTAGTTGCTCCATTGATTGTTTGAAAAAGCATAGCCTCCATTGTCCTGGAGTCCTCCCACGATATTTCCAGAATTTTGTTGTGCTACTGATATTTTATAAAATTGACTGATGTCCAGATTCTCTGTTAAATCGGTGAAGTTGGTTCCGTGGTTGGTAGAAACATAAATTCCTCCGTCGGTCCCCGCAAAAAACTTTCCATTAATAAAACGCATAATATGAATGTCGGCATGCGTATACGAGTCGGCTTCAGGAGAACTCCAGTTGTTTAATTTGGTAAAATTGTCACCTCCATCGGTAGAAGACCAAATATTTAAAACTCCCACATATACCTTATTTTCATCTTTATCTGAAATGGTCAATGCAAGGTCAAACCATGCTTGTGAGCTTTCAAAAATATCATCGGTTTCAGCGGTTTGTGTAAAAGAATCTCCAGCATTTGTTGATTTCCAAACACCATTAAAAGCACTTTGGGATCCTGCACTTACAAAATACACATAGTCTGGATTTTTTGGAGTGACATCCATTACAATTCTTTGAGAATTGAATAAGGCTGGTATTGATATTTGTTGAAATGATTCGCCAGCATCTGAGGATTTGTAAAAAGTATTGTTGCTCGCCGCATACCATACGGTTGGGTCGTTGGGCCTCATTTTTAAATCTCTAATATTTCCAGAGAGTTTCCGAGTCCAGCTCGTTCCTCCATTGGTGGTTTTATGCACTCCAGAACTGGTGGCAACCAAAACGGTTTCAGTATCGGTTGGGTGAATGTAAATGTCATTCATTGAATTTGGATTTCCAGTCAAACTCCCGGTATTGTTCCATGTAGTACCTCCGTCGGTAGACTTAAAAACACCCACAGCATAAGAATCTCCGGCATCGTCATCCCCTGTAGCAATGTAAATTGTTTGAGGGTCTGTTGGATGCACTGCAATTCCGGAAACACCAATTTGGGGTAAATAATCGGTTAACGGAGTCCAGTTAATCCCGGCATCGGTCGATTTCCAAATTCCCCCAGCGGGCGCACCTACATAGTAGGTGTCTCCATCACTAGGATCTACAGCAATTGCGTTTACTCTTCCTTGTCCTGGTGACCAAGACCCAGTATTTGTATGGGAATAGGGCCCCAAAGAGGTCCAATTACTCTCGTCTGTTCTTGCTTCTTGGTTGTTATTCATGGCATTTTTTGCTTCCCAAGCACTCCACAAATCACTGGCAGGGGCAATGGTTCCATCTGCTTTGGTGTAATGACTCCAATGGTAGTTCCACCTTTCAAAAGGTTTTAGACCACTTCCTTTTTTGTTTTTATCGATGGTCGTAAAATACAGCATTGCTGCATTTTTCGCTTCTTCCAAAGTAATTGTCCGCTTCTCTTTTAGCGGTGTTTCTGCAATCCAAGGAGCATTTCTTTGAATTACTTGCGCAAAAATTCCAGCAGTAAATACGCAAAATAAAAGGGTTGTAATTTTTTTCATAATGATTTAATTGAAAAGTTTTAATTCTTTAATTTAATTACTTTTTGAATGCTGTCGTTGGGGATTGTAACAGACAAAACATATTGTTTTATTTTCCATTCGGTGTTGTTTTTTTCGAGTACTCCGGAACCCCTACAAGTTCCCATCCATGTATCCAGTAGTTCGTCAAACCAAACCACTTGTTTGTTTTTACTGATATAGATGTTTCTTTCCATGGTTTTAAAATCCCAAGCCTTGCCCTTGTCAAAATAAGGTTTGCTGAAATTTTCAAATTGTGTTTTGGTCCAGTTTTCCGAAGCATCTGTTCCAATGAATACTGCAATACTGTCCATTTTAGAAAAGTAATTTTCGAAATGTGCATCTGTAGCGGCCTGGTGCCAGCTATTTACAACACGGGTTACTTCTTTTTTAATGGCAGCGTCTTTTGCAACAGGAACTTCTTGTTTACAGTTTTGTAAAAATAAGAATCCTATCAAGATTAAGAATGTTTTTTTCATAATTAGTTATTGATTTTCACTTTCTTAAAACTGTTTTTTCGTTTGGTATTTTTATAGTCCAGCAAAGGCTTTTTATCTATTTTAGTCTTTTTCTTGGGGGCTTTTTAGTCTTTAATTTTTTATCAAAAGCGGCCACTGTTTTTTTTGATACGCGATCCATTTTTGTGGTGTCTAAGCCTATAAATTTGGGAGATATGCCAATGGCATCTTCAAATTTTTTCTGGGACAAAACCGTGTTTATCTTCACATTCAATGCAGAAAAAGCACCCAATGTTTTTTCAACTTGTTCATTTATTTCTACTGTTTTAATGGCAGGTATAAAGGTAATGTCGGCCAACCTTTCCGCTTCACTGTAAAGTACATTGATGCGTGCATTAAATGAAGGGCTGTTAAAAATTGTAGGTTTGAGACTGTCTTTTAACTGTTGCACAAGACTTTTCAACTCAAGTGCATTGCTTAGCGCTTCGTTGGGAGAAGTTTGATGAAATTTTCCAGCAAATTCTTCGACCAACTTGTATTCTTTCCAGGAGTCTAGATGCGCTATAAAGGATGCTTCAATCTTGACAGGCGTCTTGTGGGTTATCGCTACACTTAATTTTGTCTTTTTTATTGGCAGCTTTTCTGTCTCCTGCTCTTTTGTCGTACAAAAACAGAAAAAAAGGATCGATAAGAGCGCTGTGTATTTTTTCACAAAAACGTATTTTTTTATTTTGCTAAAATACTCATTTATAAGAGAATTATTTTTAAAAAAATAGAAATTTTACAAAGTTTAGCACACGGTGTTTTAAATGATGTTTTTTCAGAATACTTTAATGGATGTTTTCTTTTTTAAGAATACTTAAATTAAGTACCTTTGATTTGATATAAAATTGAATTATTAATAATGAAGCAATGTATTTTAATTCTTGGCGCTTGTGGCCAAATAGGGACAGAATTAACACAAAAATTAAGAAGTATGTATGGGAATCACGCTGTGATAGCTTCCGATATCCGAGAGCCCATTTCAGGATGCTCTTCGCTTGCTCCTTTTGAAATTTTAGATGCATCCAATAAAGAAGCGATTTTAAAAGTGGTTCAAAAATACCAGATCACACAAGTGTACTTGTTGGCAGCAATGTTGTCTGTTACTGCAGAGAAATATCCAGCGGAGGCATGGCGTTTAAATATGGACTCAATTTTAGCAGTGTTAGATTTGGCAAAAGAACAACACATCCAAAAAATATTTTGGCCAAGTTCAATTGCTGTTTTTGGCCCTTCGACTCCCAAAATAAAAACCTCTCAAAAAACCATCATGGAACCTTCTACTGTCTACGGAATTAGCAAGCTTTCGGGGGAGTTTTGGTGCAATTATTACCATGAACAATACGGTGTAGATGTTCGAAGTTTGCGCTATCCAGGGATTATTTCTTGGAAAACGAAACCGGGTGGAGGCACTACCGATTATGCTGTAGATATTTTTTTTAAAGCCCTAAAAGAGGGGAAATATGAATGTTTTTTAGCCAAAGACACGCGCCTGCCCATGATGTATATGGAAGATGCGGTACAGGCAACCATAGCATTAATGCAAGCAGATAGGAATCGTATCAAAATACGGTCTTCTTATAATCTTGCTGCAATTGACTTTACCCCTGAAGAAATTTCTGAAGAAATAAAAAAACACCTTCCCGATTTTGAAATGAGTTACCACCCGGATTTCCGTCAAAAAATTGCAGACAGTTGGCCTCAATCTATTGAAGATGCTGAAGCACGGAAAGATTGGGGTTGGCAACATGAATTCAATTTGGAAACCATGACAAGAGATATGATACATCAGCTTCAAAAAAAATAAAATAAAAATTCTTTTAGTGGTATTTTTGACCCAATCAATATTCAAAAAGCACCCATCTCCTTTAACTTATGAAGCATTTAATAGAAAAAAGCTTAGCGAACGCAATTTCTTACACTGAATACAGAACGCTTGTTCATGATTTACTCGCGCTTGGGAAATCTACAGGGCCCGTTCAATCCGAAGCACTTACCAACTACAGTTTGTTAAACGACCGAAGAATGAAACGATTGGATAAAACCATAAAAATTTCAGCTAAAACAAAAGCGGTTTTCAAAAACCTTACACAAAAACAAACTTGGCTTGTGCTCACAGAGGGTTGGTGTGGAGATGCTGCACAGAATCTCCCTGTGATACAAAAATTGGTCGCTGAAAACGAAAACATTGCTTTGAAAATTGTACTTCGCGATGAACACCCAGCATTGATGGATTTATTTTTGACCAACGGCGGAAGATCCATCCCCAAAGTAATTGTGCTGGATGCACAAAATAATGTACAGCATACCTGGGGGCCAAGACCTACTTTAGCAACTGAAAGAATGGCAGCTTACAAAGCAAAAAATGGAAGCATCGATGCCCAATTTAAACAAGAACTACAAGTTTGGTATAACAAAAACAAAGGGCAAAGTGTTCAAGAGGATTTTGTAAAAATGAGCTCCGTATTGTAAAAAAAACTCGAAATACTCCATCCCAACCGAACTTTTAACCAACCGATTTGTAAATAGAGGTCAAAGGGTTTTTCTTTTTAATATCTTTGCACCACCATAAAGCACCAAAATGTACGTAGACGACAATACATTGCCAGAAAACTCGAAAGTATGGGTATATCCATCCAACAGAAAGTTTTATCCAAATGAAATTGAAGAATTAGAACAGAAGATCAAAACTTTTATCGAAAGTTGGAATTCGGAAGATGAAAATTTTAAAGCTTCTTATCAGTTCTTGTACCAACGATTTATTATTCTTATGGTAGATGTAAATAGCTTTGCACTTACAAATGAAGATATTGACACTTCGGTTTCTTTTATTTTAAGTTTGCAAGAAACGTATAATGTTTCTCTTTTAGATAAAATGAATGTATGTTTTAAGCAAGGTGAATTTGTTCAGTACAAAGAGCTTAAAGACTTTAAAAAGTTACTAAAAAACAAAGCGCTCACCGGAAAATCAATTATTTTTGACAACCTAATTTCGGTCAAACAAGATCTAAACAATCACTGGGAAATGCCCATTGAAGAAAGTTGGTACAATCGCTTTTTGAGATAAAAATTATGAAATACGATTACATAATAGCCGGATCGGGTTGTGCAGGGCTTAGCCTTTTGTACTCTCTATTGCAGTCGCCCTCATTGCAATCTAAATCTATTTTGGTAATCGATCAAGCACCCAAAAATAACAACGATCGAACCTGGTGTTTTTGGGAGAAAACCCCAGGTTTGTTTGAATCTATTGTGCATGCAAAATGGAATACCCTTGAATTTTTAGCCACGGACCTTAAAAAAGAACTCAATTTAGGATCGTATACCTACAAGATGATTTTGGGCCTCGATTTTTATAATTTTGTCCTAGATTACGCGCAGCAATTTGAAAATGTAACCTTTCTGCAAGAAACCGTAACAGGGATTGATGCTGAGGATGCTGCTGCTATAGTAAGGACTTCTGAAAATAGCCACACAGGAACGTATGTGTTCAATTCAACCCAGGTATTCAACCCAAAAATTACGGAACAAAATTCGCTTTTACAGCATTTTAAAGGTTGGGTCATTCAATCTGAAAAACCGGTTTTTAATCCAAAAGTAGGAAGGCTTATGGATTTTAGTGTTTCCCAAAAGCAGGGTGCTACCTTTATGTATGTTTTGCCTACATCTACAACTGAAGCCCTCGTGGAATATACGCTTTTTAGTCCCCGTGTTTTAGCACAAGCTACCTATGTTTCTGCCTTGAAAAAATACATTAAAGAAGATTTAAATATTGACAATTACACGATCAAACACGAGGAGTTTGGAGTTATCCCAATGTCATTAGCGAAATTCGAAAAAACTTCAAAACCCCATGTTGTCAATTTGGGAACTGCTGGTGGATTTACAAAAGCAAGTAGTGGATATACGTTTCAATTCATTCAAAAAAATGTTGCAGAAATTGTAGGTCATTTAGAAGCAGGTAAGCATCCAAATTTAACAACCTCTTTCAAAGATAAAGTATATCAATGGTATGATCGAACTCTTTTGGATGTTTTATTAACCAAGAAATTAACGGGAAAAGAAGTGTTTACAAGAATTTTTCAAAAGATACCTGCCAAAAAAATCCTTGCTTTTTTAGGGAATGAAAGCTCTTTTGCTGAAGATATTTCAATTATGAATAGCCTGCCGCTGAAACCTTTTTTGGGTTCGGGCATCAAGCAGCTTTAGCGCGTATTTTTAAAAAAATAACAATCCTATCCCGAGAGAAAAACTATCAAAACGGTTGTTTTCAAAACCTAAAATGGTTTTTCTGTGGTATTTTAAACGAGCACTACTTTCAATTCTTGGGGAGATTTTAGTCCCCCATCCAATTCCGATTCTATAGTAATTTCCATCACTAAACCTGCGAGAAGGACGCCACAATTTTCCATAACTGGTTTCCATAAAAAAAGCTTCCCCATCGTTTTCTGTAATGTTGAAACGAAATGTTCCGTAGGTAGGGATCGCATTGATATTGTAGCCCCAATGATGGTCAAATCCTGCATGAAGGCTCAGCAAAGCCCTGCGATGCAATTGATAGCCAAATCCAATTCTTGCAAGGAGCGAATTGGGAAGTAAAAAAGGTTCACCATCTTCACTGTCTAAAGTATAGTTTTCGTTCACCGTTAGGGTGGTTGCAATGGAAGTTGTAAAAAAGGGTTTGGGGTATTTTTCTTGTGAAAAAAGTTGTTGAATAAACCCGAATATGGCAATAAAAAGCAGCGTTTTTTCATGATGTATTTTAGCCCTTCAGCAACAGTACAAAGCCTATTCTTTTTCTAAGCTTTTAATAAAATCTTCAATAGATTTTGCTTTTTCAACAGAAAATGCCCCAATTTTAGTTCTTCTCAATGCAGATAAATGCCCACCAGAACGTAATGCTTTTCCGAAGTCATAGGCCAAAGAACGAATGTAGGTTCCCTTGCTGCAAACCACTCTAAAGTCGATATTTGGTAAATTGATGTTGGTAATTTCAAATTCATCAATTGTTACTTTTCTCGATTTTATTTCGGTTGCTTCTCCCTTTCTTGCAAGTTCATACAATCGTTTTCCTTCCTTTTTTATGGCCGAAAAAATAGGGGGTTTCTGATCAATTTCACCTAAAAACTGTTGTGCTGTTTCGTAGATCAGTTCGTTGGTAATGTGTGCCGTAGGAAATCGATGATCAATTTCAGTTTCCAAATCATAACTGGGTGTTGTTGCGCCAATGGTAAAACTACCGGTATATTCTTTTACTTGTCCCTGGTACACATGAATTTCTTTGGTCTGTTTTCCAGTACAAATAATTAACAAACCTGAAGCCAGTGGATCTAAAGTTCCTGCATGGCCCACCTTTATTTTTTTAATTTTAAAGCGTTGTTTGATGTGCCAACGAATTTTATTTACTGCTTGAAAAGAGGTCCATGCTAGCGGTTTGTCAATGAGTAATACTTGCCCTTTTTTATATGCTTCTTCTGTCATTTAGTTGAATAATGTATATGATATTGCTGCAATTCCAACAATCGCACAATAGAAAGAGAAATAAGAAAGGTTGCTTTTTTTCACCAAAGAAATCATCCATTTACAGGCGAGTAATCCTGCCACAAAAGCCGTTATAAAACCCACTGCGATCGGAATACTATCTGATGACTGAAAATTTAAATCACCACTTAAGACATCTTTTCCAATTTTACCAAAGATTAAGGGAACCACCATTAAAAAAGAAAAACGTGCTGCTTTTGTTCTGTCAATTCCTAATAGTACGGAAGCGGAGATGGTTGCTCCAGATCTAGAAATCCCCGGCAACATGGCAATGGCTTGTGAAAGACCCACAAGTACTGCATTTGAAAAGGAAACTTTTTTATGGGTGTTTTTTGCTTTGTCTGCCAATAGGAGTAAGACTGCTGTGAGGAGTAACATAAGGCCAACTAACAACACATTTCTACTGAAAAAAGCGGCCAATTGTTCTTCAAAAAGCAATCCAATAAATACAGCAGGAATCATAGAAATCACAATTTTAATAGAAAATTTGGTCGCTTCATTCCACTTGAATAGCATCAATCCTTTGAAAATTTCAAGGACTTCTTTTCTAAAAATGACGAGTGTACTCAATGCAGTTGCAAAGTGTAAAACAACGGTAAACGTTAAGCTTTCTTCTGGGACCGATGTATCTCCTAAAATTACTTTTGCCAACTCTAAGTGTCCGCTCGAGGAAACGGGTAAGAACTCTGTAAACCCTTGAATAATTCCAAGAACGATCGCTTCTATAATTGACATAAATTAGTGCTTCGGATTTGCTAAGATGGCATAGATTTCAATTCCCAATCCAATTATTACTAGGGTAGGTGCTAATCGAATTCGCTGCCAATTGTAGATTTCTTCATTAAAAACAGTTGGATCATCACTTCCTCCACCTGCCATGAAAACATAGCCCAAGGCAATTACAAATAAACCTACCAACATAATAATGTAGTTTCTTTTTCCGAATAAAAATGCTTGTTTTGTTTCTTTTTTAGCTTTCATATTTAATAATATAATTCGTCAGTTCGTAAATTTAAAAAACGTTGCGTTGCAAAAAACGTACTTAATAATGTAATTACAAAAGCTGCCAAAACAACCCCACCAATCAAATATAGGATGGTTATATAGTCTTTTAATAATTCTAAAACGGGAATGTATTTGTCTAAGTAATAAATGATGACTGCCAAACCTAGTAAAGCGATAAAAGCACCAATCATGCCCAATCGAATGCTTCGCCAAAGAAAGGGTTTGCGGATAAATGATTTGGTAGCCCCCACCATTTGCATGGTTTTAATATTGAAGCGTTTTGAGTAGATGGTTAAGCGAATGGAACTGTTGATTAAAAGAATGGCGATTAAAGCAAAAAAACCACATAAAATAAACAACCAAAAACTAATTCGTTGGATATTTTTTGTGAGCAATTCAATCAAGGGTTTGTCATAAGAGACTGCTGCAACAAAGAGGTTTTTATTGAATTTTTTTTCTAAAGCTAGCATTTTCTCTGAAGTAACAAAGTCTGCTTTTAAATAAATATCGATCCCATTTTTTAGTGGGTTTCCACCTAAAAAAGTTAAAAAATCTTCTCCAATTTCTCTACTGTAATCTCTTGCTGCTTGTTTTTTTGAAACGTACACAATTCTTTTTGAGAAGGTTTCTTCTCGAAGCGCGGCACAGAATTGATCAATTTGTTTTTTCGAAACTTCATCTTTTAGAAACAGATTGATAGCTACTTTTTCTTTAAAATGATTCGCAACCTTGGTCGATTTTAACAAGACCAATCCCAAAACACCAACCATAAACAATACAAGGGAAATACTAACAACCACAGAAAAGTAAGAGGAGGTTAAGCGTCTTTTTTGGTATGTATTGAAGTTGGAAGACATGTTTTTACGAGTAATTAATGGCTGGCAATATACAAAGAAGCAATTAGAATTTTAAGGCTAAACCTTTCGAATCCTTTAATTAAATCTTAAAATTTATACTTCTATTTCTTGACAGAGTTCAATTAAAACCCCGTGGGTAGTTTTTGGATGTAAAAAGGCAACAAGTTTGTTGTCGGCACCTTTTTTTGGAATTGCATTTAACACAACAAAACCGGCTGTTTTTAAACGGGCTATTTCAGACTTGATATCTGATACCGCAAAGGCAATATGGTGCACACCTTCTCCTTTTTTTGCGATGAATTTCGCAATCGTGCTCTCTGGATTTGTTGCTTCTAGGAGTTCTATTTTGTTGGGGCCAGCTTTAAAAAAAGAGGTATTTACTCCCTCACTTTCCACTGTTTCAGTTTTGTAATGAGCAACTCCTAAAAGTGCAGCATATACTTCATTTGCTGCTGCAAGGTCTTTTACGGCAATGCCAATATGTTCTATTTTATTCATGTTGTAAAAGTAAAAAAAAAGGGGCAGTATGCTGTGATTGTTTTTTATGAGTATCTGTCAATTGCTGTACTCAGATTATTTTTTGGGTACAAAATAGAATTCGTAAGATTTGATGGCTTCAAAAAGTCATGAAATAAAATACAATTTACAGCAATAAATATTGGAAACCTATGGGCACCAATGTAATTTGTCGTAAATTTGCGGCATGGAAGAAACAAACAGACAGCGAAAAATTGCAGGAGTGCTTCAAAAAGACTTGGTAGACGTTTTACAAAAAGCGGCTCAAGACGGCATGAAAGGAATCTTGATTTCGGTTTCTAAAGTGCATGTAACCTCAGATTTAGGCATTGCAAAAGTATATTTAAGTATTTTTCCATCTAAAAATAGAGATGAGATTGTAAAGGGTGTGCAATCCAATACGCCATTAATTCGTCATGAAATGGCACGAAGAACTAGACATCAGTTGCGAAGAATGCCCGAATTGTTATTTTTTGGAGATGATACCTTAGATTATATCGAAGAAATAGACAAGTCTTTGAGCGGTCAAGACGAAAATCCAATTGAAAATCCTTCTATACTTCCAAAACGGAAAAGAAGTTAGTAATTCATTTTTATTTGGTATATTTCAACTTTATCAAAACAAAAAATTGAACTTTTCCTACTACATCGCAAAACGGTATTTATTCACAAAAACAAGTAATAATGCCATCAATATTATTACAATCATTGCCTCTTTTGGAGTGATTGTAGGCGCATTGGCTTTGTTTATTATTCTTTCTGGATTTTCGGGTTTACGCACCTTTAGCTACACCATGTTAGATGCTTCGGATCCCGATATAAAAATTACAGCAACCCAAGGGAAATCTTTTTTAATGACCAATACTTTTTCTAAGGTTTTGGATGCAGATGCCTCCGTTGCGATCTATTCGAAAGTAATTGAAGAACGTGTTTTTTTAAAGTACAACAACAAAGAAGTCATTGCTTTTATCAAAGGAGTTGATTCGAATTTCAATAAGATAACTCAAATAGATGCTGTCTTAGACATGGGAACATGGCTAGACGATCGGTATCTCAATACGGCTGTGATTGGCAATGGAATTTCATACAAACTCTCTTTGGGTGTCCTCAATTTTGGCAAACCTTTAGAAATATATGTACCAAAACCTGGCGTCCAATTCATGACAGCAAGCAATGCGTTTTCGAACGTAAATGTTCAAATTGTGGGCACCTATTCTGGAACCGAGGATTTTGCAAATAAATATGTTTTTGTCAATTCTCTTGTGGCCAGAGAATTGTTGGGTTTTGAGGCAAACCAAATTACGGCTTTGGAATTGAAACTTGTAAATGATGCCGATGCCGATGCAGTTGCGAAACAACTTCAAAAGGAATTGGGCACTGCCTATCAAGTAAAAACCAAAGCACAATTAAATGCATTGTATTACAAAGTCATTAATACAGAGAATTTTGTTTCCTATCTTATTTTTACCTTGATTGTAATCATTGCATTGTTCAATGTTATTGGTGCAATTATCATGATGATTATTGAAAAGAAAAGCAATCTAAAAACACTGTTTAACCTTGGCGTTACCATTAAAGAAATCAAACGAATTTTTGTTTTACAAGGGTTTTTGCTCACTTTTTTTGGCATGCTGATTGGACTTTCAATAGGGGTTGTTTTAGTCTTTTTACAACAAGCGTTTGGTTGGTTTAAAATTGTAGGTGAAATGCCCTATCCAATTGAATTTCGATTTTCAAACCTGTTTATTGTCATTTTTACCATTACTATTTTAGGGTTTTTAGCTTCTACAATTGCTGGGAGTCGAATTTCCAAGGAATTTATAGATCAATAATACGATGAAATACGTTCTCAAAATTGGCTTGCTTTTTTTTCTGTCTTTTTTTATTTTTTTCTGTAGTAGTGTTTTAAAAGTAAACTGTAAAAAGAATCCGTTTGAAGAATTAGACAGTTTGCAACGCACCAAAAAGGTAAGAAATTTTACTGCTGTAAAACCAGTAGGTTGGTTCAGCCATCAAGCTGCGACGGGAGCACTTGCCTATTCGATTGATCGAAAAAAACTCTTACAGAGCAATCCTCCAATACTTCATCGTCCAGAAAATGACGACCCAAAAAGAAATGTTGCTTTTCTAAGTATTTCAAATACTCGTGTGAGGAATCCATGTAAAACGGAGGTTACTTTGGAAGATTATCTGCATTTTTTTATTTCAAACAAAAAGAGATGGTCTGGAAACAAAGCCTTCAACTACATCTTATTAAAATCAAATCATAACCGCTATGGGAAGGTCTATATTGTGAAATATGCATACAAGAATGATACTATTTTAGACAAAGAAAAAAAACCATTACTTACTAAGAATGTTGTTTTTCTCTTGTTTAAAGACCAAATTGGCTATGAAATTTATTATGGGGCAGACGCCAAGGTGTTTGAAAGGTTTTTGCCTGTTTTCGAGGACGTGGTAAAAAGTTTTTTTATCAAAGAAGCTGCTAACTAAAATCTGGGATCCGCATATTGCCAAACTTTTCTTGTACCTCGTCAAAAGCAGCAAAAACATCTTCAGCAGCATCTGAAGTCACCATTTTCATACGGTGTTCTTTAAAATGAGGGATTCCTTTGAAGTAGTTGGTATAATGTCTTCGGGTTTCAAAAACACCCAAAACATCTCCTTTCCAGTCAATGGCCATTTGCAAATGACGTCTTGCCATTTCTGTGCGCTCTGCAATGGTAGGTTTTTGCATGTGTTCTCCCGTTTCAAAGAAATGTTTTACTTCTCTAAAAAACCAAGGATATCCAATAGAAGCCCTTCCAATCATTGCTCCATCGAGCCCATAATCGTCTCGCATTTCCATGGCTCTTTCTGGGGAGGTAACGTCTCCATTTCCAAAAACAGGAATGTGCATTCTTTGGTTGTTTTTTACCTGAGCAATCGGTTTCCAATCTGCATCGCCTTTATACATTTGTGCACGCGTTCTTCCATGGATAGCAATGGCTTTACAGCCTACATCTTGCAAGCGTTCTGCAACTTCTACAATGCGAATAGAATCGTGGTCCCAGCCCAAACGGGTTTTTACAGTAATGGGTAAATCGGTGTGTTTTACCATGGCTTCGGTAAGTGAAACCATTAAGTCAATGTCCTTTAAAATACCTGCACCAGCACCTTTAGAAACGACTTTTTTTACAGGGCAGCCAAAGTTGATGTCTATAATATCTGGATTGGATTTTTCAACAATTTCGATAGTACGCAGCATCGAATCTAAGTTGGCACCAAAAATTTGAATCCCAACGGGACGCTCTTTCTCATAGATGTCTAATTTCATCACACTTTTTGCAGCATCACGAATCAATCCTTCTGAGGAAATAAATTCAGTATACACAACATCCGCACCGTTTTCTTTGCACAAAGCTCTAAAAGGAGGGTCTGAAACATCTTCCATAGGGGCTAATAAAAGCGGAAAATCGGGGAGTTCTATGTTGCCTATTTTTACCAAAACTGATTATTTTTTTGCGAAATTAGTGTTTTTAATCTTCAAAACCCAAATTCCATAGCAACCAAGAAAAAGTTCTCCAAAAGTTCCGAAAAGCAATCCAAATGTTGGGGTGCCGTCCAGTGAGATGCTCAACAATCTTCCAACACCTAAACCAAGCATAAATAGCATGTTTGTGAGCACTGCAATTTTGAAATAGTGTTGTTTAAAAATGCCGAGAATCCACAACATAGCAAACCCAAGATACAACCCCATAATGGCCTTAAAAAAATTGTGCTCGTCAATAGTGTTTGGCTGTATATCGAATTGTGAAGCCGGATTGAATCCGTAGACCAAAGAAATAGGAATGACAATGATGACCGAAATGATCAAATGTATTTTAGTCTGCAATGCTTGTTTTGTAAGGGGCATTTTATCGTTCTTAAAAAACACGTACAACGTTAAATCCTAAGAAAATAATTCCCTCAGACCAATCGCCCTCCGCATTGCTCAGGAAACCTGGTTCATTGGTAGACTGTGCGTTGGTGAAAAGCAATTGAAAAACATGTCCGCCCGTTTCTAAATCCATACCAATGGTTAATGGATTGTTGTAAATAGAGTGTGTATTTCTGTTAAAATTATAGGCATAATCCATATTGATGCTTACGCGCTTGCTCACTTTCATTCTTCCGCCAAAACCCATTAAAAGCTGATTGTGATTTGCGGCAGCTACTTCATTTAAGTCTTGTAAATTTTGCCTCACATAACTAGGTGCCAGTAGGAAAGAGAACTTCTCTGAAATTCTTTTTGAGATCAAAAACTGTGCAGCATAACTCATGCGATCTCCAAATTGTAAATCGGGCATTCTGTCCTTTTCAAGCGCTGCATTTACATTTGCAGTTCCGTAAAAAGCGATGTTCAATGGAAAGGAAGTGGATTGTTTTGCCAATCGAATTTTAATGGCCGAGGCATAGGTTTGGTTTAAGGATTCTCTACTTGCACTGAGTTGAATGCCGTCCCAAAAGCTATACACCAATTGAATGTTTGTATTCGCATTGTCCAAGCCAAAAAAGGTTTCAAAACCGTCTTTTACAGATCCAAATCTATGTGAAACGTAGAGGTATAAATCTCCTTTTGCAGCAATCTTTGTAGATTGTAAGTTTCCGATTTTCATGGCTTTGAAAGCGGGAAGTTCAAAGCGAGTTTCCGCCTTGGAAATATCGTTTAACTCCTCCATTAAATCATCTTGGGCTTTTAAACTTACGACACTTAAAAGGGCACATATTAAAAGGAAGTAGTTTCGATTCCTGTTTTTTACTTTTGAATAATACATTGATCTAATTTTAGTTCGTTTAATAAATCGTCATAACCAATAAAGCGACCTTTTATTTTTAGAGTTTGCTGTGCAACCACTATTTTTTGAGTGACGCTAAACTGACAATACACTTGATTGTTGAGTGTAATACCGTTTTCATCTTTTGAAGTAACAACTCCTTCCAAGACAACAACACGGTTTAGCCAATCCGTTGCATTTTCTTGAACTTTTGTAATAAAGGCGGTAGTTGTGCCTGTAAAAGCAACTTGTTTTGATTGGATTCCCGCTGGTGGTTTCATCAGATAGGTATAGCTCACATAACCAGAACAGCAAATGGCAAGAAGGAATACAATAAATTTATTTTTTTTCGACAAGTTCATAGTTCAATGTGATGTAAATGGTCTCTGCAATTTTCTTGCGGACGATCTTTGGAATGGCAATGTCAAAATCTTGAGGGGCAACCGTAAATCGTGAGGAAAGGATTATTTTATCTCCGTCAAGTGTTATGGTTGCAATCGTATTTATTTGTTTTTTTACCCCTCTTAGGGTGAGTGTTCCAGAAAGCGCGTATTCTTTTTTCGTATTTACTTCTGTGAAATTGAAATCGGCTATTTCTCCTCTAAAGACTGCTTTTGGATACTTGTTCGAATCCATATAATTTTCATTAAAGTGCTCTTGCATAAGGGCCACTCTAAATTGAAAAGCGGTTATAAATAGCTGAGCGGCGATAGCACCCGTACTGGTTTTTAAAATAACGGTTGTGCTCTTGTTTGTTGCCTCTACGGGTTCAAATGCCGTTACTGAGGCTTTGAAATTGGTAGTACCTGTGCGTGTGAAATAGGTTTGTGAAGCCCCAGAAATCGTCACCGAAAAGAATAAAAAAAAGAGTACTTTTTTCATGAGATTTAATTTTCTAAGAATCCGTCTGCCTTCCATTGGTCAATTATAGCCAATTTTTCTGCAGATAACATTCCGCTTTGTGGCATTGGATTTATTGTGCTATTCATTCTGTTGATAAGGGTGCCAAATTCTGCTTCTTCTCTTACTTGGCTGTAGTTAAAAAGTGGAATTCCACCAATTCTTGGTGTGGCAGTTCCATGGCAATTCAAGCAGTTGTTGTCAATAATTGTTTTTACATCGGTATTGTACTTAACCAACGTGGTAATTGGTCCAGGATCTTCTTCTAAAGGGATTTCTGTGGTGGTACATTTTGCAGCAAAAAGACAAAAAAAGCTGACCATCAGTAGTTTGTAATGTTGTGTTTTCATTTTCAAAAGTCTTTAATACTCAAATATAAGCTTATTTCGTTTAAAAATAGATTTCCTTTTCTAATTCCTTTTCGGCTCTTTTTACGATCACTTTTGTTTGATCTCCCTTTTTGAATCTAGACAAAGCCCGCATATAACTCATCATATCTACGACCAAGCTATCTCCTAGTTGAAGGACAATATCTCCTTTTTGTAGCCCTGCTTTTTGTGCTGGTTTGTCTGCTGAAACGCCATCAATACGCATTCCTTTTCCGTCAAACAAATAATCTGGAATCACACCAAGGCCAACCTTGAATCGCGGTGTTTCTTCGCTTTCATTTTTTGTTTTTCTGAAACGAAGTTTTCCATTATTGTCTAAGTCAGAAATGATTTCAAATAAGTACTTCCCAAGGGTTTCCATTCCATTGTAGTTGAGTTTTTCTGCATCATCTCCGGGTTTGTGATAATCTTCATGTTGTCCTGTAAAAAAATGCAAAACGGGAATGTCTGCCAAATAAAAACTGGTATGATCGCTTCGTCCCACACCCGATTCGCGTTGTACTAGGTTAAAATGGTCGTTGTGTGCTTTTAAGACTTGCTTAAAAATAGGAGAGGTTCCTGTTCCATAGACCGCCAATGTGCTGTCTTTTTTTAAGCGTCCTACCATGTCCATATTGATCATATAAGATACTTTTTTGATGTCTATCGTTGGATTTTTCACAAAATAATTTGAACCTAATAATCCCATTTCTTCGCCAGAAAAGGCTATGAATAAATAATTGTTTCGGGTATTTTTAGTTTTCAATTTTGCTGCAAGATGTAACATAACCCCAACACCAGAGGCATTGTCGTCTGCACCGTTGTGAATGGACTTTCGAGTGTCTCTGTATAAAGAGCCCTCTCCACCAAAACCCAAATGATCGTAATGCGCTCCTATAACAACAGTGTTTTCGACATTGTTGTCTATAAAACCGAGTACATTATTCCCCGTAATTGTTCCATCGCCATTCACATCAAATTTTACTTCTCCGTGCGGATTTGTTTTTGGTAAAAAGGTAAAAGCTTGTAAAAAACCATTGGTCCCTTTTGGAGACAATCCCAATTCTTTAAATCGATTTTGAATGTATTGTGCCGCTTTTTTTTCACCTTTTGTGCCCGTTTGTCTTCCTTCCAATTCATCTGAAGCCAAATAGGTAACGTCTTCTTGGATTCGGGTTTCTTGATGAGTTTCTGGTTTACAGGAAATTAAAAAAGATAAAAAGATTAAAAATAGGAGGTTTCTCATGATGATAAATATTATTTTCGCGAAGTTAATTAATAAATAAGAAAATGAAAATTGTTCATCTATTCGTAGTTGTATTGATACTAATGTCCTGTAAAAATGGAACAAAAAGTACCCTTCCAGCCTCCGTTGATAATGTTGCGGCTGCTAATTCGCTAATTTATCCAGAAGAATCGCATTTTAAAAGCTTACGACAAGTAACTTTTGGAGGTGATAATGCAGAAGCCTACTGGAGTTTTGATGACCAACAATTGGTGTTTCAATCCAACAACAAAGCGTGGAATGTAAGTTGTGATCAAATGTTTTTAATGCAGGCAGATGCTTCGTTTAAAACACAAATGCCCCCTATGATTTCCACAGGAAAAGGACGTACTACCTGTGCTTATTTTTTACCAGATAACAAACACATCATTTATGCATCTTCGCATTTGGTGGATGACAATTGTCCTGAAGTGCCTTTGCGCAAAAACGGAAAATACATTTGGCCTGTTTATGATAGTTTTGACATTTTTGTGGCCGATTTACAAGGTAATATCGTACAACAATTAACCAACGAAAAGGGCTATGATGCAGAACCTACGGTATCGCCCAAAGGAGATAAAATTGTATTTACATCGACCCGAAGTGGCGATTTAGAATTGTATACCATGAATATTGATGGATCTGATGTACAACAAATTACAGACGAATTGGGCTATGATGGAGGTGCTTTTTTCTCCCCAGATGGGTCAAAAATTATTTTCCGATCTTCTAGACCAAAAACACCAGAAGCCATCAAAGCCTATAAAGATTTGTTGGCAGAAGGTCTTGTGGAACCTACAGAAATGGAGCTGTATATTTGTAATGCAGACGGTTCTGAACTTCGCCAACTAACCGATTTAGGAAACGCAAATTGGAGCCCATTTTTTCATCCCTCTGGGGAGAAAATTTTATTCTCTTCCAATTTTGAAGCCGAAAGAGGGTTTCCATTCAACCTATATTTGATAGATATTGATGGGAAAAACCTAGAGAGAGTTACACATGGAGAAACTTTTGATGCGTTTCCTGTGTTTTCTAACGATGGTAAAAAACTGGCTTTTTCTTCCAACAGAAACAATGGTGGAGGTCGTGATACCAACTTATTTATTGCAGAATGGCAAGATTAAAATCGCAGTAGCACTCTCTATTTTTATGAAAGATTTTAGAAAAGAATTTTTAAGGCGGCAAGTTTGTTGTATTGCAATTTTTTTAAACCCAAAACAACTATCTTTGCAGCTTTAAAGAACTCAAATTTAACAAATGAAGAACATTCGAAACTTTTGCATTATCGCACACATTGATCATGGTAAAAGTACATTAGCAGATAGGTTGTTAGATTTTACTGGTGCAGTAAACGATCGAGAAAAGAAAGCACAGTTATTGGACAATATGGATTTGGAGCGCGAACGTGGAATTACCATTAAGTCGCATGCCATCCAAATGGATTATATGCACAATGGAGAACCCTTTGTTTTGAATTTAATTGACACTCCAGGACACGTAGATTTCTCTTACGAAGTTTCTCGCTCTATTGCTGCCTGTGAAGGGGCATTGCTTATTGTAGATGCAGCGCAGAGTATTCAAGCACAAACCATTTCGAACTTGTACTTGGCTTTAGAAAATGATTTAGAAATTATTCCTGTTTTAAATAAAGTAGATTTACCTTCTGCCAACCCAGAAGAAGTAACGGATGATATTGTAGACCTATTAGGCTGCGATCCAGAAGATGTAATCCATGCCAGTGGAAAAACAGGTTTTGGTGTTGATAATATTATTCAGGCAATTATAGATCGCATTCCGGCTCCAGAAGGAGATGTTGATGCTCCATTACAAGCTTTAATTTTTGATTCTGTTTACAATTCCTACCGGGGTATTGAAACCTACTTTAGGGTGTTAAACGGAGAAATTAAAAAAGGACAGCGCATTAAGTTCATGGCAACCAATAATGAGTATTTTGCCGATGAGGTAGGGACTCTAAAACTAGAACAAGTTGTCAGAAAATCTGTAAAAGCAGGAGATGTTGGGTATCTAATTACAGGAATTAAAACGGCAAAAGAAGTAAAAGTAGGCGATACCATTACAGATGCTGTCAATCCAACAACAGAAATTATAGACGGTTTTGAAGATGTAAAACCAATGGTTTTTGCAGGTATTTACCCTGTAGATACAGAAGATTATGAAGAATTGCGTTACTCCATGGAGAAATTGCAATTGAATGACGCTTCTTTGGTCTTTCAACCAGAAAGTTCTGCCGCCTTAGGCTTTGGTTTTCGATGTGGTTTTTTAGGAATGTTGCACATGGAAATTATCCAAGAACGTTTGGAACGTGAATTTAACATGACGGTAATTACAACAGTTCCTAACGTTTCTTACCATGCGTACACTAAAAAGAATCCGGATGAAATGATTCTTTTAAACAATCCAACAGACTTGCCAGATCCTTCTCGATTGGATCGTGTAGAGGAGCCCTTTATCAAAGCGTCGATTATTACAAAATCAGATTTTGTAGGACAAGTTATGAGTTTGTGTATCGAAAAACGGGGAGAAATTACCAATCAAACATACTTAACAACAGAACGTGTAGAGCTCACCTTTGATATGCCTTTGGCAGAAATTGTATTTGATTTTTACGATCGATTGAAAACAGTATCCAAAGGATATGCTTCTTTCGATTATTCTCCTATTGGGATGAGAGGATCGAAACTAGTTCGTGTAGACATTCTTTTAAATGGATCTCCGGTAGATGCCCTCTCTGCCTTATTACATGCAGACAATGCCTACTCAATTGGAAAAAAAATAGTTGAAAAATTGAAGCAATTAATACCAAGGCAGCAGTTTGATATTCCAATTCAGGCAGCCATTGGTGCCAAAATTATAGCAAGAGAAACCACCAAAGCATTGCGTAAAGATGTGACAGCAAAATGTTATGGAGGAGATATTTCTCGAAAACGAAAGTTATTGGAAAAGCAGAAAAAAGGGAAGAAAAGAATGCGTCAGGTAGGAAATGTAGAAATTCCTCAAGAGGCATTTATGGCCGTTTTAAAGTTGAATGATTAATTCGGTTCACCACTAATTTAGCGAAAAAAAACCTCCTTTTGAGTCTCAAAAGGAGGTTTTTTTATGGATTTTTAATGTGTTATAATTTGATGAATTTACTCGTAAGATGCCTATTTTCAGTAATAATAGAAATAAAATATAGCCCTTTGGGTAATTGAGCGAGACTTCTAGCGGTTTCGTTGCCAGAAAATTGTAAAATTTCTTTCCCAGTAGTATCAGTTATTACGATGCTTTTAGCCGCCAAATGCGCCTCCATAGGGATGTTGAGAAAATCTCCAACAGGGTTTGGGCTTATTTTGAGATTCTTTGAAGCGAAGGGGTATTTTGGAATTCCCAATGAATTGCCAAGCCTACATTCATAGGTAATTGTATCTTGGTCAATGCCAAGTGAGGCAACCGAAACTTCAATTCTCAAACTTCTAAAAACAAGGTTACCGTTTGTATTATCAAAGTAATTAAAAATGGTGATTGTTGCAGTTCCAACATTTCCAAATACAGCATATGCTAAGTCTATACTTTGCACACTTTTTATTCGAGTTACGGGGCCACTAAATGCACCTTGCCCAAGATCATTGGTTGAAAGTGTTCCGTAGGCGTCCATCGTTGTTTCTATATCGCCGCTAAATGTTCCGTTATAGGTAGTGCCATCTGCGTTATAGGAGTAACTTCCACTAAGTTCATCGGTCGTTGGGGGATCTGTGTAATTGGAAGGATAGGACCCTAATAGCGCATTGTTTGTGTCATAATTTAAAGTCAAATCTGTTGCTGCGTATCCTGTGATTGAAACCATATTATCTGCTTGTTTTAGGTACGATTTTCTTTCGTCGTTGTTCTCAGTATTGGTTGTGGTTATCAAGAATGTGGTTCCTGGATAGTTGTTAAGCGCTTCGGTAGTTGGGACGGAATGAACATCGGTAGTATTTCCGGTTTTTTCAAGATTATTGAAATTCCAGATTAAGTTTTCACCGGTAGCACTTTGATCGATCGTTGCACTCGAGGTAACCAGGGCATAATTGGTTCCCGTTGTACTAAAAAAATTGTTTACAGTGCTTTGTGCATGACTGATGCTGTTTAATAGTAGTAATGTAAATAGTAGTTCTAATTTCATGGTTTTTTTTTTGAGTGCTTGTTTTGGAATGAAAATTCCTTGATTTTAGGATAAAAATAGCGCGAAAAAGGAATCTTTTCTCATGGGAATAAATAAATGGGCATATATTGGAATAAGTGGGGTTGTTTTTGGAATAAGTGGAGTCGCACTTTTCTTTTATTTATCAACTTATGAAGTTATTTCTTTTTAAATCATTGAAATTTATCCTCAAAAGCACTTATAATTTATCCCTTTTTCAAAGACGATCTCGTTTTAGTTTGATAAATTTACCCCACAGAGAATTTTTTTGTGGAATCTAAAAGTGAGACAATGACCAATAAGCCAAATATTTTGATTGTGTACACAGGGGGTACCATTGGGATGGTAAAGGATTACAAAACAAAGGCGCTAAAAGTTTTTGATTTCAGTCAAATCGTAGATAAAATTCCGGAGCTAAAACAATTAGATTGTCATATTGATAGTCTTTCCTTTGAAGATTTGATTGATTCTTCCAATATGAATACCGCCTATTACGTTCAAATTGCTGAAACCATTGAAGCAAACTATGAAAAATATGACGGTTTTGTAATTTTAACAGGATCGGATACCATGTCTTATATATCATCGGCCATAAGTTTTATGTTCGAAAATTTACAAAAACCCATTATTTTCACGGGATCACAATTGCCGATTGGAGATTTGCGAACTGATGCAAAAGAGAATTTGATTACTACCATTGAAATTGCCGCTGCAAGGAAAAATGGCAAACCGATAATTTCAGAAGTTGGGTTGTATTTTGAATACAAACTTTACAGGGCCAATAGAACGACAAAAATAAATGCAGCACAGTTTGAAGCGTTTACTTCTATGAATTATCCGCCATTGGCAGAAAGTGGTGTTCATTTAAATTTCAATGAATCGCTATTGTACTCTCAAAAGGAGCGTGCAAAAAAGCTTGTAGTTCGAAAAAAATTGGACACCAATATTGCCATTTTAAAATTATTTCCGGGCATCACAAAAAATGTTGTTGAAAGTATCCTACAGATTCAAAATTTAAAAGGCGTTGTTTTAGAAACCTATGGCGCTGGAAATGCACTAACCCAAGCATGGTTTCTCGATGTATTAAAAACCTCCATACAGAATGGCATACAAATTGTGAATGTAACTCAATGTGTAGGAGGAAGTGTCATTTTAGGACATTATGAGACAAGTGTTGCAATGAAAGAAATAGGTGTTGTCAATGGCAAAGATATCACCACAGAGAGTGCCATTGCAAAACTGATGTATTTGTTGGGTGAGAATTTAGGTGGAAAATCTTTTAAAAGACTCTTTGAAAGGTCTTTAAGAGGGGAGATTTCCTGAGAATTTAGCAAAATGGATGTATTTTATAAAGGTGTTTTTTGTTACATAAAGATTAAAATGGTTTTTTCTCATTAATTCTTTATAAAAACCTTTCATTTTTTTTTAAATGCTCAACATTTTTTTGTTAATTGCCCCTTCTAAAATAACGATTTGGTTAAAATTGTAATTTTTAAGTAAAAAGTCTTAAAATGCAATTCAAAATTCGTTTTTTTAGCGTGAAAATTTATACCTTGAAACCCTTAACTATTAAAAATTAATTATAACACAGATGAAAAAAGTAGTAAATTTCCTAACTGTAGCAGGATTTATGTTTTTTGGAGCTATTCAATCAACTTTTGCACAAGGAGCAGTCACAGAAGAAAGAACTTTTCACCAAGAATTAAAACAACGTTTTATTGAAGGTGATCCTCAATTTATGGGAATCGTATTAGTTGCCTTGATCTTAGGTTTGGCTATTGCAATTGAAAGAATTATCTATTTAAACATGGCAACAACAAACACGAAAAAATTAGTGGCAAGTGTTGACGAAGCACTAAGTTCTGGTGGAGTAGAAGCTGCCAAAGAAGTTTGTAGAAATTCGAAAGGACCTGTTGCCTCTATTTTTTATCAAGGTTTAGACAGAGCAGATGAAGGAATTGATGCTGCTGAAAAAGCAGTTGTTTCTTACGGTGGTGTTCAAATGGGACAATTAGAGAAAAATGTTTCTTGGTTGTCTTTATTTATTGCACTTGCTCCAATGCTTGGTTTCATGGGAACTGTAATTGGTATGATTAAAGCTTTTGATATGATTGCAGTTGCAAATGACATCTCTCCAGGGGTAGTTGCTGTAGGTATTAAAGTAGCACTTTTAACAACGGTATTTGGATTGGTAGTTGCGATTATCTTGCAGATTTTTTACAATTACATCGTATCTAAAATCGATAGTATTGTGAACAATATGGAAGACGCTTCGATCTCTTTAATCGATTTGTTAGTAAAATATAAAAAATAATTATCATTATGAAAGATAATAATTTAGCAAAATATTTAAGCATTTTCGTAGCCTTTGTGGCGCTTGTAGGTGCCATTCTTTTCATAAGAGTCTTTATGGAAGATGTGGATGCTTTAGAGAGTGATGCAGCGATTCAAGCGAGTGTAGTAAATCCAATCGTTTTCTTTTCGGCGGGTTTATTATATGCAGCGGTAGCAATTGCAATTGTGCTATCACTATGGAGTGTGATAAAGAATCCTCAAAATCTTAAGAAGATGGGTATAGGATTAGGACTTTTAGCTGTTGTATTGGTAATTTCTTATTCAATAGCAGACAGCAATGCAGTACTTGATACACAAGGACTTGTTTTAGAAGGCGGTGACGCAGGTACAGCAACCAACCAATGGGTTGGAACAGGTATTTGGTTTAGCATGGCTTTAGGTTTGGTAGCAAGTTTGTTTTTTGTATACGACCTCGTTAAAGGATTAATAAAATCATAAATTATGGCAAGAAGAGAGACTCCAGAAATTAATGCAGGCTCAATGGCAGATATTGCTTTCTTGTTATTAATCTTTTTCTTAGTAACAACAACTATGAATGTGGATTCAGGGATTTCTAAGAAATTATCTGAAAAACCACCCGCAGATTATGTTCCTCCCGTTATTAAGGAGAGAAATATCTTTGAAGTGAATATTAACAGAAATAATGAGCTTTTAGTAGAAGGCGAAAGAATGGATGTGAAAGAAATCAAAGATGCTGCTGTGAAGTTTATAGACAATGGTGGTGGTGAAGGAAAATTGGTAGATGGTGTATCTACTGGACCTTGTGACTATTGTAAAGGTGAGAAGAGTACGACCTCTTCAGATCACCCAAACAAAGCCATTATCTCTGTACAAAGTGATCGTGGAACTGAATATGGAACCTATATCATTGTTCAAAACGAATTACTTCGTGCTTATACAGAGCTAAGGAATAGATTATGTGAAGAGCGTTATAACATGTCTTTCACAGAGCTTGAAAAGCTGTATAAAGACGATATAAATAACTTGGAGCTAAAGAAAAAAGTGGAAGATATAAAAACAGCATATCCTCAAATTATTTCTGATGCAGAGCCAACATCGGCAAACTAATTTTAAAATTTAACAACGATGTCTAAATTTAAAAAGAGAAAAAAAGGGATTCCTGCAGTCAATACTGCAGCGCTACCTGATATTGTTTTTATGCTACTGTTCTTTTTTATGGTTACTACAACCATGAGAGAAACAAGCTTACAAATTGACACTCCAGTGTTACCTTCTGCAACAGAAGTAAAGAAGCTAGAGCACAAAAGTTTGGTAAGTACCATTTATATTGGTAAAGCAAAAGATACAAAATATGGTATTGGATACAATAAGATTCAATTAAATGATAAGATTGCTTCCGCAGACCAAGTTCCTGCATTCATTATCAATGCAAGAACCAAAGTTGCCGAAAACGAAATACCGTTTATGACTACTTCTATCAAAGCAGACAAACAATCAAGTGTAGGTACTATTATCGACATCCGATTGAAATTAAGAGATGTAAATGCGCTCAAAGTTAGTTATTCAACCAACACGGGTTCCGATATTAAGTAAGTCACCTTATTTTTATATAAAAAAAGCAATTCTATTTTAGAGTTGCTTTTTTTTTGCCATAATTTATAGAAGCAACATCATGAAATTGTGTACCTTTCCTATTCATTTTAAAACTATGAAGAAATTAGTAATTATTTTATTGCTATTTTGTACATCTGCTGTATTTGCCCAAAAAGATTCGTTGAATCTGGGTGATCGGTATGCAGAGGATCAACTCTATTTTTCGGTGACCTACAATCAAATGTACCAGCAGCCTAGCACAATTACACGAAGTGGTTTTTCTTACGGATTGTCTTCAGGTTTTCTAAAAGATATTATTCTGAATAAAAAAGGAACCTTTTCTTTTGCACTTGGTTTGGGGTATGGTTTCGATTTTTTCAACCATAAATTAAAAGTTGAAGAATTGAATAACGTGTCGGTGTTTTCTGCAGACAATACCTTAAGCTCAAACACCTATTTTTCACATAATTTAGAAGTTCCTTTTGAAATTCGTTGGAGAACTTCCACAGCGAACAAATACAAATTTTGGAGGGTTTATACTGGGGTTAAATTCCTTTATAATTTCTCTAATCGTTTTGAAAATGTAGCTTCCAACGAGGTGAAAACCGCCTATTCGGATGTGAGTGCTTATAATGCGCTACAGTATGGCCTGACATTTTCTGCAGGATATGATGCTTTTAATTTTCATGTTTTTTATGGAATGTCACCCCTCTATAAAGACGCTAAGATGGGCAACGAAGTGATTGATAGTAGCGTTTTAAAATTTGGATTGATTTTCTACTTTTTATAGTAGGTAGTAAACGCTTATTTGCGTTAATATACCGAAGAAAAACCCCAAGTACACCTCTTTGGGTGTATGTGCTTTTAAATGGAGTCTAGAACTTGCCAAAAGCCCAGAAAATAGGATAAGTAAAAGTAGGAGTGGTGTTGTAGACGTTTTATATTCCATGCCCATCACGATAAAAAATCCAATCATGCTTCCCATAGAAAGCAAATGCAAACTCACTTTTATATTGAATATTGCGAATAGATATACAAGAATCAACCCAAAGGATGTACCGTAAAACAACAATCCAAAATCGCCAAAAATGGCAGTTCTTAGCAGCATATTTCCCAAAGCAGTAAAGAGTACAATCATTAAAATCAAAGGAATCTTTCGCTCTTTCACCGTATGCACTTTAAATGAATGAATTATTTTTAAGCCTTTGAGCACTATCAGCATTCCCAAGGGCACTAAATAAGTAGTCGTAAAAACAAAGCCAATAATAAAATATCGCTGTTCGTTTTGGATGGAATGTGGGATGGTCAAAAAATAGAGCATTACACCAATAGTGGGCAGTACAATTGGATGCAATAGCGCCGATATTATTTTTTGAAACTTCACTATATTTCCTTTCGTAAACGAGCTACGGGGAGCTCTAGTTGTTCTCTGTATTTTGCAATTGTTCTTCGAGCAATAGGATATCCTTTCTCCTTAAGAATAGCGGCCAATCGTTCATCTGTTAACGGTTTCCTTTTGTCTTCCTCTGAAATAACGGTTTCAAGAATTTTTTTAATTTCTTTGGTAGACACCGCTTCCCCTTGATCGTTTTTCATGGACTCAGAGAAGAACTCTTTAATCAATTTTGTTCCATAAGGTGTGGCTACATATTTGCTATTTGCTACGCGAGAGACGGTAGAAATATCCATTTGTATTTGATCTGCAATATCCTTTAAGATCATCGGTTTCAATTTGCGTTCATCCCCAGATAAAAAATAATCAAGTTGATAATGCATGATCGTATTCATAGTTACCAATAGGGTTTGCTGTCGTTGCTTAATTGCATCAATAAACCATTTTGCTGCATCTAATTTTTGTTTGATAAAAAAGACGGCTTCTTTCTGGGATTTGCTTTTTGAAGTGGCTTCTTGATAGCCCTTTAACATATTGTTATACGTTCTTGAAATGTGCAATTCTGGCGCATTTCTAGCGTTTAATGACAAGTCCAACTCACCCTCTAAAATTTTGATTGAAAAATCAGGAACAATTTGTTCTGCAATTTTATTGTTCCCTGCGAAAGCACTCCCCGGTTTTGGGTTTAATTTTGAGATCTCAACCGTAACAGCCTTTAATTCTTCTTCAGAAATGGAGAATTTTTCTTGAAGTTGGCGGTAATGTTTTTTTACGAAGTGATCAAAAGCAGTCTCTAAAACTTCAATGGATAGTTCTCGGATCTTTGTTTTTTCTTTTCCCTTTAATTGAATGAGTAAGCACTCTTTTAAGTCTCTTGCACCCACTCCAATTGGGTCTAAAGTATGGATGACAGTTTTTAAAATTGTGATGACCTTTTCTTCGGTTGCAAATACATTCGCCGTAAAGGCCAAATCATCTACCAGGTCTAAAATTTCCCTTCTTATGTAACCGCTATCATCAATACTTCCGACTAAGAATTCAGCAATTAGTCGCTCTTCTTCATCGAAGCGAAAGGTGTCTAGTTGGGATTTTAAAGACTGGTGAAATGTAATGCCGGCTGCATAGGGTATATTTTTTTCTTCCTCGTCTGCGGAGTAATTATTAACGTGTGTTTTATAACTTGGAATGTCGTCATCACTTAAATACTCATCAATATTAAGGTCTCCCGTATCGATGCTTTCGGTGCCAGCATCGTCATATTCATTTTCTAAAGTTTCATCAAAAGACTCTGGTGTTTCCTTCCCAATTTCTAAAGCAGGATTTTCTTCTATTTCTTGTTTGATTCGCTCTTCAAAGGCTTGTGTTGGCAGTTGAATTAGCTTCATCAACTGAATCTGTTGCGGAGATAATTTTTGTAAGAGTTTGTAATGTAAACTTTGCTTTAACATAGTTTAAAGATACAAAAATTCTATTTAAAACTCTGCATTTTGAGGGGTTCTTGGGAATGGAATTACATCTCTAATATTGTTCATTCCTGTTGTAAATTGAACTAATCTTTCGAATCCTAAACCAAATCCAGAATGGACTGCTGTTCCAAATTTTCGAAGATCTAAATACCACCAAAGTTCCTTTTCATCAATATTCAATGCCTTCATTTTTTCAACCAAAACATCGTAACGCTCTTCACGTTGCGCTCCACCAACAATTTCTCCAATTCCAGGGAACAAGACATCCATGGCTCTTACGGTCTTCCCGTCATCATTTAAACGCATATAGAATGCTTTAATGTCTGCTGGATAGTCAAATAGAATCACAGGACACTTAAAATGTTTTTCAACTAAAAAACGTTCGTGTTCAGATTGTAAGTCTGCTCCCCATTCATTAATTGGATATTTAAATTTCTTCTTTTTGTTGGGCTTGCAATTTCTTAAAATATCGATGGCTTCTGTGTAAGAAACGCGTTTAAAATTATTGTCAACAACAAAATGAAGCTTTTCCAACAAAGACATTTCGTTTCTTTCCGCTTGTGGTTTTGTTTTGTCTTCTTGTGTTAAACGTTGATCTAAAAATTCTAAATCGTCTTTACAGTTTTCTAAGACATAGGATAATACTGCTTTGATAAAGTCTTCAGACAAATCCATATTTCCGTCCAAATCCATAAAGGCTACTTCTGGCTCAATCATCCAAAATTCTGCTAAGTGACGCGTTGTATTTGAGTTTTCTGCTCTAAAAGTAGGTCCAAATGTATAAACTTTCCCCAAGGACATCGCATAGGTTTCCGCTTCTAATTGTCCAGAAACGGTTAGATTCGTTTCTTTTCCAAAGAAATCTTTTGAATGATCAATGGTTCCTTCTGCTGTTAACGGTGCTTTATTGTTTTCAAATGTAGTGACTTTGAAAATTTCACCAGCACCTTCTGCATCTGATCCTGTAACGATTGGTGTATTTACGTAGTTAAATCCGTTTTCTTGAAAATATTTATGTACTCCAAAAGATAAGGCAGAGCGGACTCTCATTACGGCACTAAAGGTATTTGTTCGGATGCGTAAATGTGCATTTTCTCTTAAAAATTCGAAACTGTGTTTTTTAGGTTGAATTGGATATTCATCGGGATTGGAGTCTCCTAAAATTTCGATTTCTGCAACTTGTACTTCTAACGACTGCCCTTTTCCTTGACTCTCTGATAACATTCCTTTTACGGAAATAGCAGCACCGGTTGTTATTCTTTTTAAAAGCTCCTCAGGCGTGTTTTCAAAATCGATAACACATTGTATATTTTTAATGGTAGATCCATCATTTACAGCAATAAAACGATTGCTTCTAAAAGTTCTTACCCACCCTTTTATTGTTATTTCTTGTAAAATTGTCCCCGATTCTAAGATCTTGGCTATGTTGCTTTCTATCATCTTTCTAAAATATTGTATCTACGAATGAACTCTCATAAATAAAGCCACAAATATACTTTTTTTGCAGGAAATTTAAGTAGTAAATGCCGCACTTTAAAGCTGTGGGTTGCTAGGTTTCTTTCTGATTTTTTTTAGAGGGAGGAAAAATTCGCATCGATGGCTCTTTAAATACTTTTTTATTTGCAATTTTCTTCTCAAAAGTCAATAAGAGTGACGGGAGTAAAATTAAGTTGGAAACCATGGCTAAAAGAAGGGTTACGGAAACCAGTCCTCCAAGCGCTATTGTACCTCCAAAGCTAGACAATGTAAATACGAGGAAACCAAAAAATAATACAATAGAGGTATAGAACATACTGACTCCTGTTTCTCTTAATGCAGCATATACAGAAGGCTTAACTTTCCATTTACTAGCAATTAATTCTTGTCTGTATTTCGCTAAAAAGTGGATGGTGTCGTCTACAGAAATTCCAAAAGCAATACTAAAAACTAAGATTGTTGAGGGTTTAATAGGAATGTTAAAATAACCCATTAATCCAGCAGTGATGAGCAACGGTAAGATGTTTGGAATTAATGAAATTAAAATCATTTGAGGCGATCGGAACATCCAGGCCATGAACAGTGCAATGAGTAATATTGCCAAGGAGAGTGAGAGGACTAAATTGGTAATTAAGAAATTGGTTCCTTTTATAAATACCAATGCTTTTCCGGTAATGGAAACCGAATAATTTTTTGATGAAAATTCTTTATCAATAACTGCTTTGAGTCGTTTTTGTATGACTTCCATTTTGTCGGTACCAATATCTTTCATAAAGGTTGTGATTCTAGCATAGCGTCCGGTACTATCCACAAGGGTTTTTAGCAGGCTCGCATCGCCATTAGAATTTTTGGTATAGGAAAAAATATAACTTTGTTCCTGTCCGGTGGGCAATTGGTAGTATTTTGGATTTCCATTGTAATAGGCTTGTTTGGAATACTTTACAAGGTTTACAACTGAAACAGGTTTCGATAGTTCAGGAAATGCTTCTATGGTTTCATTAATTTTATCCATCTTTTTGAGCACAGATAATTTCATGACCCCTTTTTCTTTTTTGGTATCAATTAAAATTTCTAATGGCATGATACCTCCAAATTCTTTTTCAAAGAATTTAATGTCTTTATAAAATTCCATACGCTTCGGCATGTCTTCTATAAGGCTTCCAGAAACTCTAATTTTATAGACGCCAATAATGCTAGCAATGATGAGGATGACTGTCGCAAAATAAACGGTAATTCTTCGAGATTTTACCATTTTTTCCATCCAGTTTACAACGTTCTCAATCCACTTTGTTTCAAGATGGCTCAAGTGCTTCTTTTTTGGAAGCGGCATGAAACTGTATAAAACAGGAACAATTAATAGGGCCAAAATAAAAATACTGATGATGTTTACGGAAGCCAGAACACCAAATTCACGCAAAAGCTTACTGTCCACAAAAACAAAGGTAGCAAAACCAGATGCCGTGGTAATATTGGTCATCAAAGTTGCGTTTCCAATTTTTGTAATTACCCGTTGCAGCGCTTTTGCTTGTTGTCCATGTTTTTTTATTTCTTGCTGGTATTTGTTAATAAGAAAAACAGCATTTGGAACCCCAATTACGATGATTAACGGGGGAATTAATGCAGACAAAACAGTAATTTCATACCCAAACCATCCAATAAATCCAAAGGCCCAAATTACCCCAATAATTACTACGAAAAGAGTAATAAAAGTAGCTCTGAAAGAACGGAAAAAGAAAAAGAAAATAAGGGCCGTTATTGCCAAGGCACCTCCCACAAAGAGCTGCATTTCATCTTTTATATTTTTGGCATTTAAAGTTCTTATATACGGCATTCCAGAAACGCGAACATTCAATCCTGTTTCCTTTTCAAACTTTTCGATGGTAGGCTTCAGGTAGTTGAAAATAAAGGTTCTTCGTGCTTTGGTATTTATGATTTCCTTTTTTACATAGATCGCCGTTTGTAAGGTGCCTGTTTCTTTGTTATAAAGTAAATTATCGTAAAAAGGAAGTTTTTCAAAAAGTTGTTTTTTAATCTCTAAAACTTCTTTGTCTGTGGTTGGATCGTCTTCGTATAAAGGTTCTAAAACAAATTTTCTATTCTTTTTGTCTTTTTTTAGTTTTTGAACATCTGCAATAGATAGTGTAAAATCAATTTCATCTCGTGCATCAAATTTATCTACTAATGTATTCCAGGCATTAAATTTTTTGGGTGTAAAGATGCTGGGGTCTTTTACCCCTAAAATGACTAGGTTTCCTTCTTCACCAAAAATTTCTAAAAATGTATTGTATTCTAGGTTTGCAATGTGGTTTTCTGGCAGGAGGTTTGCCTCTGTATATGAGAATTTCATATACTTCATTTGTGAAGCTAAAAAGCTAGTAATACCCGCAATAATAATTAAAACTAGGTATCGGTTTCGTAAGATAATACCTGCAACTTTTGTCCAGAAACTCATTCAGAAAATTTTTGCAAAGGTAATTAAATTTGTAGAAGTGTTTTTACACAAAAAAAGGAGTGTTTTAAGAAACACTCCTTTTGTAATATCAGCTTCATTTTGCTTATACTGTCATGATTTCTTTTTCCTTTACACTAAAGGTTTCATCAATTTGTTTCACAAAAGAATCCGTTAATTTTTGGACCAGCGCTTCCGTATCTTTTTTTACATCGTCTGCGATGTCTATTTTTTTAATTTCGTTGTTTGCTTCTTTACGGGCATTTCTAATTCCAACTTTCGCGTGTTCTGCTTCTGCTTTTGCTTGTTTGGACAAATCGCGTCTTCTTTCCTCTGTTAAAGGCGGAACATTGATTAAAATAACATCTCCATTATTCATGGGGTTGAATCCAAGATTGGCGTTCATGATTGCTTTTTCTATTTCTTGCAACATGTTTTTTTCCCAAGGTTGAACTGAAATGGTTCGTGGGTCTGGCGTACTCACATTTGCAATTTGACTTAATGGTGTCAAAGCATCATAATAATTTACTTTAACATTCCCTAACATCGCAGGGGTGGCTTTACCAGCTCTAATAGTACGTAATTCTTTCTCTAGGTGTGCAAGGGCACTATTCATTCCTTCTTTGGCACTGTCTAAAATAAATTCAATTTCTTCGTTCATCTTTGGAAATTTTAAAGCGTATGTTTTTAATTGCTAACGACCGTTCCGATGTTTTCTCCAGAAATTAACTTTAGTAAATTTCCGTTGGTATTCATATCAAAAACGATGATGGGTAATTTGTTTTCTTCACTTAAGGTAAAAGCGGTCATGTCCATTACTTTCAGCCCTTTGTCGATGACTTCTTTAAAGCTAATGCTGTCATATTTTAACGCATTTTCATCTTTCTCTGGATCTACATTGTAAATTCCATCGACACGAGTTCCTTTTAAGATTGCATCTGCATTTACTTCAATAGCTCTTAAAACTGCTGCAGTATCTGTTGTAAAATAAGGGTTTCCAGTACCCGCACCAAAAATAACAACACGTTTTTTTTCTAAATGGCGAATGGCCTTTCTTTTAATATAGGGTTCTGCAATCTCTTTAATTTCCAATGCAGTTTGCAAACGCGTAATAACTCCTTCATCTTCCAGTGCACTTTGCAACGCTAAGCCATTGATACAAGTTGCTAACATTCCCATATGGTCTCCTTGTACACGATCCATGCCGTTGGCTGCACCTGCTACACCTCTAAAAATGTTTCCACCTCCAATTACAATAGCGACTTCGATGCCTTGGTTGATTACTTGTTTTATTTCTTTAGCGTATTCGGAAAGGCGTTTTGGATCTATTCCATATTGTCGTTCGCCCATTAAGGCTTCTCCACTCAGTTTTAAAAGAATTCTTTTGTAATGCATAGTATTGTTGAAAGTTATGCGAAATTACGGTTTTTTTTTGATTTTCTTTTTTTGAAATAAAAAAACCTCGCAATAGATTGCGAGGTTTTGAAGTATGTTAAAAAGGATTGTTTATCCTAAAGTAACTCTTTTAAATCCGCTTACGGTTACATCCCCATAGGTTTGAACGTATGCAGCAACATTTTTCTTTTCGTCTTTGATAAATGCTTGATCTAACAAACATTGCTCAGTGTCTAAAGTGGTGTTGTCAGAAATGAATCTTTCCATTTTTCCTGGTAAGATACGGTCCCAAATTTGTTCTGGCTTTCCTTCTGCTTTTAGTTCTGCTTTCGCAGCTTCTTCCGCTTCTGCCATTACCGCTTCCGTCAATTGAGACATTGAAATATATTGAGGAACGTTTTTCAACGTTTTTCCTAATCTACCCAATTCAATATTGTCTTTTTCAATAACTGCGATTCTTGCTTCCGTTTCTGCAGCAACAAATGCTGGATCAAAATCTTTATAAGACAAAGAAGTAGCTCCCATAGAGGCTACTTGCATTGCCACGTCTTTTGATAAAACAGCGGCATTATCAACAGCATTTGATAAACCTACTAATGCAGCAATTTTACCAATATGTGTATATGCACCTACATAAGATGCTTCTAATCTTTCGAAAGAAGTGATCTCTAATTTTTCACCAATCACACCGGTTTGTTCAATTAATTTGTCTGCTACCGTCATTCCGTCAAAATCAGCAGCTAAGAAAGATTCCTTATCTGAGTAATTTAAAGCAATGTCTGCAAACTGACCTCCCAATGCTACAAAGGAATCATTTTTACCTACAAAATCAGTCTCACAAGCTAAAACAATGGCAACACCTACCGTGTTGTCTGCGTTTATTCTTGTTACAGCAACTCCTTCAGTAGATTCTCTATCTGCTCTTTTTGCTGCAATTTTTTGACCTTTTTTACGTAAAACGTCAATGGCTTGATCGAAATCTCCTGCTGCTTCTAACAATGCCTTTTTACAGTCCATCATTCCAGCACCTGTAGCTTCTCTTAATTTTTTAACATCAGCAGCACTAATCTTTACTGGTTCCATGTTATCTTATTTTTTTAAAGTTGTACTTATTTTGTTTCTTCCGTAGGAGTTGCTGCTTTTACTGCTTCCGCTTTTGGAGCTGCTTCGGTATCCGCTTTCACTTCTTTTGCTGTAGGAGCCTCTTTGGGTGCTACTGCAGCTGCTGCTTTTGGCGCTTCTTTGGTTTTTTCCTTGTCCGCTTTTCTGCTAGACAAACCTTCTGCGATTGCATCTGTAACGTGCGTTAACACTCTTTCGATAGATTTAGAAGCATCATCGTTTGCTGGAATTACAAAATCTACCAATCTAGGATCTGAGTTTGTATCTACCATTGCAAAAATTGGAATGTTTAATTTCATCGCTTCTGCAACTGCAATATGCTCTTTCTTAATATCTACTACAAACAAAGCACCTGGAAGACGCGTCATGTCTGAAATAGAACCTAAATTCTTTTCTAATTTCTCTCTTTGACGATTGATTTGTAATTTCTCTCTTTTTGACAATGCATTAAAAGATCCATCTAACTTCATTCGGTCGATAGTTGCCATTTTCTTAACAGCTTTACGAATTGTTACAAAGTTGGTCAACATTCCCCCTGGCCATCTTTCTGTAATGAAGGGCATGCTTACCGATTTTGCTTTTTCAGCAACGATATCTTTTGCTTGTTTTTTTGTTGCAACGAATAAAATTTTACGCCCAGAGTTTGCAATTTTTTGCAAAGCATCTGCACTTTCTTCTATTTTTGCAGCAGTTTTATACAAATCAATGATGTGTACACCATTGCGTTCTGTATAAATATAAGGAGCCATGTTTGGATTCCACTTTCTTGTTAAGTGTCCAAAATGTACGCCATTTTCTAATAATTCTTGAATGTTTACTTTTGCCATTTTCTTAAATGTGTTTACGTTCTGTTTTGTATCAATAAATAAGTAGTCTTTCGAGTCTTATTCATTTAGATGCTAAACTGTTTTATATTAATTGTGTGTAATAATAACAGTTCCCAACAACATAATCCTGAACTTGTCGAAGGATTAACGTTTCGAGAATTGGAATTTTTTACGTGCTTTCTTCTGACCAAATTTCTTACGTTCAACCATTCTAGGATCACGTGTAAGTAAACCTTCTGGTTTTAATACTAATCTGTGTTCTTCGTTGATTGCAACTAAAGCTCTGGTAATTGCCAAACGAATTGCTTCTGCTTGCCCTGTTACACCTCCTCCGTAAACATTTACTTTGATATCATACGATTCTAAGTCTCCTGTTAACATTAAAGGTTGCCGTACTTTATATTGTAAAGTTCCTGTTGTGAAATAGTCCTTGTAGTCTTTTTTGTTTACAGTGATATTCCCTTTTCCTTCTGAAAGATAAATACGAGCTACTGCTGTTTTCCTTCTACCGATTTTGTGTACTGTATCCATTATTTAAGATCGTTAAGATTAATAGCTTTAGGTTCTTGACCTGCTTGTTTGTGCTCTCCTCCTGCATATACATACAAGTTTCTATAAAGTGCTGCTCCTAAAATATTTTTAGGCAACATTCCTTTCACTGCTTTTTCGATCAATCTTGTAGGATCTTTCTCAAACATTTCTGTTGCAGTTAACGATCTTTGTCCACCTGGATATCCCGTATGACGGATGTAAGACTTCTCAGTCCATTTCTTTCCAGTTAAGACAATTTTTTCTGCGTTGATAATCACCACGTTGTCTCCACAATCTACGTGAGGAGTAAAGTTTGGTTTGTATTTACCTCTAATTAGCTTTGCTACTTTAGAAGCTAGACGACCCAACGTTTGCCCGTCTGCATCAACTAAAACCCACTCCTTGTTTACGGTAGCGCTGTTTGCTGATACTGTTTTGTAACTTAATGTGTTCATAATTACACTTTTAGTTTTTGTTTGTTAATAATAATTTATTTTCCTTAAAAAAGGAGTGCAAATGTACTGTTATTTATTTGATTGTCAAAGGGTGAATTGGAATTATCTTTTTTTTGTCTCATTATTTACCCACACAACTAAAATTTAACATCTATTTGTGAAAATAGAAAGTTACTTTTGCACTTCATTTAAAATCTTTTGAAAAAAAAATTGATGCTTCGAATCCTCTTTGTCATAATCTCACTGTTTCTATTTGAAGAGTTTAGTGCACAAGAATCAATTCCAAAAAGAATCTACACTACACAGCTCTTAAAAACTCCAATTGTAATAGATGGAGCTCTTTCTGATGCTGGGTGGGAGGCAGGAACCTGGGCTTCTGATTTTGTTGAAAAAACGCCAGATGAGGGAACACCACCAACTTTTCAAACAAAATTTAAAGTACTCTACGATGCAAAGTATTTATATGTTGCCATTCGTGCTTTTGATGATCGTCCAGAATTAATTCAACAACGGTTAACCCGAAGAGACGGTTTTGCTGGAGATCGTGTTAATGTAATTATAGACAGTTATCACGATAAGAGAACCGCTTTTGTATTTACCACTACTGCTGCCGGAGTAAAAGGAGAGGAAATTGCTACCCAAAATGGGAATCAATGGGACGATAGTTGGAATCCTATATGGTATACAAATGCAAAAGTTGATGCCAAGGGATGGACTGCAGAAATGAAAATCCCATTGAGTCAATTGCGTTTTGGAGATGACCGTGCACAAATTTGGGGGTTCAATGTTTCTCGAAATATTTTCAGGAAGAATGAACGCTCACTTTGGCAAAGAATCCCCAATGATCAAGCTGGGTTTATTAGCGAATCCGGGGAATTGCACGGGCTCATCAATTTAAAATCACAAAAACAATTAGAAATTCAACCCTTTACTGTTTTACAATATGATACTTATCAACCAGAAGCAGGAAATCCTTACAAAGATGGGAGTGATTTTAAAATAAACGGAGGTTTAGATGCCAAAATAGGAATCACCAATGATTTAACCCTAGATATGACTGTCAATCCAGATTTTGGACAAGTAGAAGCAGATCCAGGTGCCATCGCTTTGGATGGGTTTCAGATCTTTTTTGAGGAACAACGTCCGTTTTTTGTTGAAAATAAAAACATTTTCGATTTTAAGTTTGCCAATGGTAGAGACAATCTTTTTTACAGCAGAAGAATAGGTGGAAGTCCCAATAGAAGCGCAAATATAGCAGCTGGCGAATTTGCCAAAGAACCGCTTAATTCAACAATTTTAGGAGCCGTAAAGTTTTCAGGAAAAACAAAGAACGGTTGGTCTATTGGCGTTCTAGAAAGCATTACAGCCAATGAATTTGCAACGGTAAGACAAGTAGATGGTGAAACCAGGAAAGAGATTGTAGCACCCTTAACCAACTATTTTGTGGGACGCGCACAAAAAGATTTTAACAAAAGAAATTCTTTTGTTGGAGGTATTGTAACGGCTACAAATCGAAATTTAGCAGGCAATTTTTCTGAATTGCACAACGCAGCCTATACAGCTGGAATTGATTTTCAGCACAACTGGAACAACAGGGACTACTTTTTGGAAGGAAATACCATTCTAAGCCATGTCAAAGGAAGTAAAACAGCCATCTTAAAAACCCAACAATCCATTGCTCGTTCCTTTCAAAGAATTGATGCAACCCATGTAAATTTAGATCCAGACAGAACTTCTTTAACAGGTACAGGTGGTCGAATTGAAGCCGGAAAGAGCGGTGGTGGAAATTGGAGGTACAATGGAGGTTTTGTGTGGCGTTCTCCAGAATTAGAATTAAATGACATTGGATTTTTACGTCAGACAGATGAGATGATTCAGTATGCAGAACTTCGATATTTATGGCAGGTTCCTACCAAAGTTTACAGGGACATTGAGCTTCGTCTCGAACAGAATACCGCCTATGATTTTGGAGGGAATTTAAACAAATTAAGTACCGAGTTCAGAGGACGATTCAATTGGTTAAACAATTGGGATACCAATATTGGATTTGGGACCAATTCAAATGTTTACGAAAACTCTTTTTTAAGAGGGGGGCCACGCTGGCATTCGCCCAATAATTATTTCCTATACACCTTTTTGGGATCCGATGAAACCCAGAAATTTAGTTTCCGTCTCGGTCATGTTCAATCCAAAAGTCAACAAGAGGTTTCCAAAAGCAATCGCTATGTATTTCGATCCAATTACCAGCCCTTTGATGCTTTTAGCGTTTCTTTAAATACTGAATTCAGAAAGACAATAAACAAAGCACAATATGTTACAACGGTAGCTTTTGATGCTGAAAAAAGATATGTCTTAGGAGAAATAGATAACGAAACTTGGACGACTACATTACGATTGAATTACAGTTTAAGCCCAAATTTTTCTTTTCAGTTCTATGGGCAACCTTTTATAGCTCGTGGAAGATATGCAGCTTTTAAGTATGTAAATAGGCCCACTGCTTCTCGTTTTGAAGACCGTGTGAATGAATACAATACAAATCAGCTTACAGCCGGTTTCGATGCCCAGAACAATGCCATTTACTCGATAGATGAAACTCAAAATGGTCTTGAAGATTATCGTTTTAAGAAACCTGATTTTTCTTTTGCGCAACTGCAAACAAACTTGGTTGTTCGATGGGAATACATTCCGGGATCCGAATTGTTTTTTGTATGGGCAAGAGGAGGGAGTGATTCTGGAAATCCAGAAAGCTCTTTAGGATCCAGTTTGCAAAATCAAATTTTTGAGGCCCCACTTCAAGATACTTTTGTCATCAAAGCAACCTATCGATTTGTTCGATAAATAGGGTTTCTTTTTAGAATGAAGGCGCCACTCTAAAACTCATTTTTTCATTTGTAGTAGGATGTGTAAACGCAATAAATTCAGCATGTAAATGCAATCGATCTTGTTTTTTCCCATACAAATCATCGCCAACAATAGGAGCGTTTAAACCATTTTTATGGGCAGCATGAACTCTTAATTGGTGCGTTCTTCCCGTAATTGGATAAAAATAAACACGCGTCTTGCCTTTTTCTCTTCGGATCACTTCCCAGCGTGTTTCTGCCTTTTTCCCATGTTCAAAACAAACCAATTGCTTGGGTCTGTCATCCAAATCGACCCGCAAAGGGAGCGTTATTTTTCCTTTGTCTTCAGTGAAAACACCCTCCAAAAGCGCGACGTATCTTTTTTGAATTTTTCTTTTTATAAACTGACTTTGCAAATGTTTATTTGCTTCTTTTGTTTTGGTAAGTAGTAAAATACCCGAAGTAGACATGTCGAGTCTGTGTACAATTAAAGGCCCAGTAGCATTGGGGTACTTTTTTTTGATCCGAGTAGATACAGCATCTGTAATTTCTTTGCCTGGTACCGATAGAAATTCTGCTGGCTTGTGAATCACCAAGAGTACATCATCTTCATAGATGGTTTCTAGGGTTTTGCCTTCCGAAATTTCTTTAATTAGTAAATTTTCGTCCATGGCAATTCCATCCAGCATATGATTCAAAATAGGTTTGCACCGTCCTTGACAAGCGGGATAGAAATTTTTATGTTTTCTAATGGCCGAATTTGGAGAAATTCCCCACCAAAATTCCCCCATACAAACAGGGGTTAACTCATTTTTAAATGCAAATTGCAGTAGTTTAGGAGCTGCACATTCTCCGGCACCAGCTGGAGGTTTTATCGTTGGATTGCTAAAGATATCGAGAAGTGTTTTTGTTTCTTTTTTTTGATTTAAAAAGTTAAATTTCTCAAACAATGTTTTTTGCAGCAACGCAGAGGCTTCTTTTCGTACTTTTTTTAAGGTAGCTATTTCCTGCTCAAAAACATTAAGTTCGCTGCGATTTTTTTCTTCTTTTTGAATATAATAGGCAACCAATTCTTTGTAGAAAAACTGATCGTTGAAACTTTCTTGTTCTAATTTTTGAGACCATTTTTCGAAGGCATCGTTTGTCAAGTTTTTACGAGCCTCTTTTTTGCGAAGTTTTCGTTCTTTCTTTGATAGCGCCATTTTTTTTCGCTGTAGTGCCAAGTCTTCTTCAATTCTTTTGGAAGCTCTTTTCACATATCTTTTTAAAAAAAGATAGGTTCCATCACTCTTTAATGCCGCTAATTTGGCACTGATAATATTGATTTCTTCTTCTCCTTTTTTATAAAAACTATGCTTCGTTCTCAAGTCAAAAACAGGAGGGACAAATATTTCAGGGCAACTTTCATCTGCTAGTTTTCCAGAAAAAGCCATTAGATATCCCAGTTGATTTGCGTTGTTTTTCACCACCAAAACCCCAAACATTTTACCGATGGCATTTTCTGTAGCGTTTGAATCGAGCCCAAAATTATGGGTAAAGTCTGTTTGATTCGCCAAGTAGGCTTGTATCTCTTTTGTTGCAATTTCTACAAGTGCATGCGGGGTGTAGTAAAATGGAAATGTGAACTTTTCTGGAAGTTCAATTTTTGAAATGGCTGTTTTAAAAAGTTGGAACTGCTTCAATGAATCGTTTTTTCTTTTAAGAAATGGTTGCAACAAATGCTGAAAATATTTTTTTATGCAGTTCCAAATCCATGTTTGGAGATAGTGCTACCCGTGCAATATAATCTTTGTCACCTTCTTTGGTAGTTCCCTGTGTTGAGGTGGCAGGAATGGTCCAATACACTCCGTTTAACTGACCGTAACTTACACAATACTTGCTTTCATTTGGAATTTCAGTAATCATTAACTGGATTAGTTGATGGTTCAACCTTCGTTTGTACTCCTCTCTTTTTTCTGCTGTCGCTCCTTTAGTTGGGAGGTCTAATGAAAAAACAGATGGGGTAAATCCTTGGTTTGCCAAGGCTTCAGAAACAAAATTAATTATTGCTTCGGGCAATGTTTCTTGAATGTAAGATACAAAAGCACGTGTATTCAGATAGGCGGCTTTAATTCTTTGATTCATTGAAGGCAATTGCTTTGCTAAGCGCTTCATTTGAAGTGCTGTGGCTTGGTTGTCGCAGATTTCTAAATGTTGTGCTATTTTTTTCATCAATGCATTGGTCTTGTGATTTCCCACACAATATCCAGCCGTACATTTTCCACCACTTGGAAATTTTGATCCACTAACATATGAAATTGTTCGCACTGAGGAAAGGATTTCATCTCTACCAAGAAAGCGCACATTGGGACAGAATGTTTGGTCTAAAATAAAAACGGGATCAATGGCCTTCTTACCACTTTCTGTATTGCGTGTTGCGCTTAAAACAGCTTTCAATTTTAGTAAATCTGGAACTTCTACGCGAGGGTTTGTTGGAATTTCTGCAATGATAAACGGTACTGCATCTTCTGTTGCAATTGCCTCTAAAACATGTTCAATGCTTTGCACCATGTCATTTTCACCATCTACGAGTAAATCCACGACTTCCACGTTTTTTAGACAGGCAGCAACGCGCCTTGCTTGGTCATTGGTACCTCCATAGCAATTGGGAGGCACCACAATTTTAATTGGCTTTCCAGGATGTGTATCCAAGGCATCGTGCACCAATCCCATCATAATTGCATATTGAATCGAGAGCCCACTAGACCCTACTAAGGGTGTGGTGCTTGTTCCAGTAATTTTTTGAATTGCATCTAAAACCAGTGTTTTGTTGGCTTTGCAATCTGTTGTTTCAGTATCTAAATCTGCTTGTCCTACGATACGTTTTAAAGCTGTAAGTGAATGGGCGGGTGTCATGGCAATGGTTTCTCTTCTCCGAACGTGCTGTATGGCTGAAATAGCTGCTTCATTGTGAGCTCCATTTATAGCCAAAATACTTCCGAGTTCCCCATAATTATGAATGATAAAATCACAGTTTTTATGAAATTCAAAAAGAGAAAGTTCTTGTTGTGCTGCAATGAAAACTGTACTTCCATCAAAAGGAGGAATGGCAGTGCTACTTTCCAACTGCTTTAATTCAAATTGATAGCCATATACCCGCGTTAGAACATCGGTATCTAAAAAGGAGGGGTGTGTCCCTGAATATAGAATTTGAGTTTTTTTATCTGCGAATGCATTGGTTCTTAGAATTGCCAAAATAGGCATTGTTTGTGACGAAAAACTAATGACATTTTCTGATTTTAGGGTGTTCAATTTGGCAATACTCCATTCCAAAACACAAGACAAAGGATGTCCCAACCGAATATAATCATAAGCTGTTGGTAATTTTTGAAGTGCTTTTGTCTCTGAGTTTTTTGTGTTAAATAATACTTCAAACTGCTCTAAAAATTCAGCTTTTGCCAACGATTCATTATAAATATCAAGGCGGTGAGTTGTTAAATCTAACCAGGCTGTTGGTATATTTTCTATGAGCGTTTCTAGATAATTTTTTATTGAATTCCCTTCCATAATTTCACATTAAAATCTGCACGAAATATACATTAATTCGCGGTATTTAAATCCTATTTGTAAGAACGTTTTTGCAACAATTAATCCACTTTTATGAGTTTCATTGTTTTGTTTTTAATTCTTAAGTAGTAAATACCTGTTGGAAAAGCTGACACATCTATTTGATTGTTCGCTGGGGTAAGTTCATTTTTTAATAGGCTTTGTCCAAGTGGTGAAAAGAGTTCGAAAAGAACCTTTTCTGTAATGTTCAAAGTGACGGTATTTTTTGTTGGATTCGGAGAGTATCCAATTGCTTGCGCTATAGGGTTTATGCCTAAGGCTTCACATTCAAAATTTTGGAGAACATTGGATGCAGCAGGCGGGTTTAGCAATAGGTTGTTTGTAAGCAACGGACAGTAGCATTCCTTTTCTTCAAGTTGCAATTTTAGCCATGAAAGTGCAACTTGACCAATAACTCCTTCACTTCCACTGGGTGAGTTTGCAACAAAATGGTTGCCGTTGACAACCTCAAATAGGAGTTTGTCTGTGGTATTTGGCGTACTGTTGTAATGCACATTTGCGTGTTCTGAGGACGGTGCTACCAGATCTTCTTCGCCACTAAAGATGAGTAAGGGTACATCGTGATTGAGTGCCGGACTATTAAGATAAGGGCACAAGGCTACTACTGCTGAAATGCTGTTGTCTAGCACTGCCGCTCTTTGTGCGCCGCCGCCGCCCATAGACATGCCACTTACTGCCAATTGGTTGGTATTCAGTGCCCCTTCTAGCGGTGATGCGCTGCGAGTATTTTCTTGTTTGATCGTTTCTAATGCATCCAACAATGCATTGGCGCGCGCTTCTGGGAGATCTACCAAGGAGTTGGTCCCAATAATAATGGTCACAATTCCATGAGATGCATAGAAAGGTCCCCATTCTTCTATACTGGAGGGAAGTGCTGTAAAGCCTGGAACCATTGCAATGCTTGCATAAGGCCCTGTTCCATTGGTTGGGTAGTAAATTGTGGCACCCGCATAGTCAGGTCCGTTTCGAATTCCGTCGGCTTCGGTAAGCGTTGCTATTTCATAGGGACCCGGATTTGTAAGATTTTCCAATGTGACATTTTCGCACTGTGCGTTCAAAGCACTGGATGCTAAAAGTGAAATAAATAGGAATAGGGAGTGCAAATGCTTCATTAAATGATCCGGTTAACCTAAAATTAAATTGCAATTACGAGGTTTTATAAAAGCTACTTGAGACAAATCTAATGGTTGTTGCTTCTCCATAATGGTTTCTATAAGAAGTGCTCTAAATTGAATGGCTTCCGCCATGTTGAAGTTTTACAGTCGAACAACATGCTCCTCCAGCCCATTTACGTTTTCAATATAATCTAATTCCATTTTCTAGGCTCTTAATGCGCCTCTAGCCAATTGAGCCCCGTCCCCAACTCCACATCCAAAGGAACGCTCATTGAAAAGGCATTTTCCATTTCATATTTGATAATCGGGCGAATGATGTCTAGCTCATCTTTGTGTGCGTCAAAAACCAATTCATCATGCACTTGCAACAACATTTTCGATTTGAAATTTTCTTTTTCAAAGCGTTTGTGAATGTTAATCATTGCCAATTTGATGATGTCGGCAGCAGACCCCTGTATTGGTGCATTCACGGCATTTCTTTCCGCGCCATTTCTCACCATAGCATTTTGCGAATTGATGTCTTTTAAATAGCGACGTCTTTTTAAAACCGTTTCTACATAGCCTTTTGCACGTGCAAAATCTACCTGAGCCGCCATATAGGCTTTTAATTTTGGATAGGTTTTATAATAGTTGTCTATGAGTTCCTTAGCTTCACTTCGGCTTAAATCGGTCTGATTGCTCAATCCGAAAGCAGACACCCCATAGACAATTCCAAAATTAACAGTTTTTGCATTGCTACGTTGTTCTCGGGTTACTTCCGCAAGGGGTACATCAAATACTTTTGCAGCTGTAGATGCATGAATGTCCTCGCCGTTCTTAAAAGCATTTATCATGGTTTCCTCCTCACTTAATGCCGCGATAATCCGCAATTCAATTTGAGAATAATCGGCTGCAAGAAGCACATGACTTTCATCTCTAGGGACAAATGATTTTCGCACCTCTTGTCCGCGTTTGGTTCGGATGGGGATGTTCTGTAAATTTGGGTTGTTTGAACTCAATCTACCCGTAGCAGCCACCGCCTGCATGTATTGGGTGTGAATTCTTCCTGTTTTTGGATTCACCTCATTGGGCAAAGCATCTACATAGGTACTTTGTAATTTTTTATATTGGCGGTATTCTTGAATGTCTCTAATAATTTGATGGTCTTTGGCCAAGAAAGAAAGCACGTCTTCAGCGGTAGAATATTGTCCTGTTTTTGTCTTTTTTGGTTTGGCAACCAATTGCATGTTTTCAAACAATACAATTCCCAATTGTTTTGGCGATGCAATGTTAAATTCTTCACCAGCTTGCTCATAAATCCCTTTCTCCAGTCGTTCAATATCTGCGGTTAAACTTCCCGATAATTCTTTTAAGAAATCTACGTTGATGTTGATCCCTTCAATTTCCATTGCCGTGAGCACAGCAACCAACGGAAGCTCCACATCGTTAAAAAGTGCAGCTACATTGCCACTTTCCAATTCTTTGGTGAAGTGTTCTTTTAATTGCAAGGTAATGTCTGCGTCTTCTACTGCATATTCGGTTTGGTCTGCCAGCGGTACTTGGCGCATCGATAATTGGTTTTTTCCTTTATTTCCAATCAATGCTGTAATAGAAACGGGTTGGTAGTTTAAGTACGTTTCAGCAAGCATGTCCATATTGTGGCGCATGTCGGGATTGATGAGGTAATGGGCAATCATGGTATCAAACAATTTCCCTTTTACAGTCAGGTTGTAGTTGGACAATACTTTGAGGTCATATTTTAAATTGTGCCCAATTTTTTCAATATGGTCGGCCTCAAAAAAAGGACGAAATTCGTCTAAAATGGCCTCCGTTTCTTTTTGATCTTCTGGAAAGGAAACATAATACCCTTTTCCAATTTCATAAGAAAAAGCAATTCCAATCAATTCTACTTCAAGCGCTTTTAATCCCGTCGTTTCCGTATCAAAACAAACCGCTTTTTGTTGCAGTAATTTCTTCAATAATAATTTTCTGGACAAAGGAGAATCTATATGTTGGTAAAAATGACTGGTGTTTTCAATGGTTTTAAAACCCGCAGCAACTTCTTCTTCAGAAACACTTCCACTGCCAGGTGCAGCAAACAAATCAAATTGTCCATCTGTAGGGGAGGAACTTGCTTTTACAACTGTTTTTTGTTTTTCCGTAGTTGCTTTCGCATCGGTATCCGTTGTTTTCTCAGCGAAGGTTCGCGTAAAATTTACCAGTAAATTCCGAAACTCTAACGCGTTGAAAAGAGTGGTTACTTTTTCTAAATCGGGTTGCTCCAATTCAAAATCTTTGGCATGGAAACTGACCGGAACGTCCAACATAATGGTAGCCAATTTTTTTGAAAGCAATCCTAATTCTTTGGCAGCTTCTACTTTTTCTTTGAGTTTTCCTTTGAGCTCATGGGTGTTGTCCAGCAAATTCTCCATCGAACCATAATTTGCCAAAAACTTTTTGGCTGTTTTTTCTCCAACACCGGGTAGTCCTGGAATGTTGTCTGCAGAATCGCCCATCATTCCCAGAAAATCAATCACTTGCTCAGGAGTTTCTACGCCAAATTTTTCTTGTACTTCTGGGACTCCCCATACCTCATATCCACCTCCAAAACGTGGCTTGTACATAAAAATATTTTCAGAGACCAATTGGGCAAAATCCTTGTCGGGTGTGACCATATACGTTTTAAACCCTTCTTTTTCTGCTTGCTTTGAGAGCGTACCAATAACATCATCTGCTTCAAAACCCTCTTTCACCATAATGGGAATGTGCATGGCTTTTAGAATTTCTTGAATGTAAGGAACCGCAATTTTAATGGCTTCAGGAGTTTCATCTCTATTGGCTTTATAGGCTTCAAACATTTCTATACGATCTACACTGCCGCCTTTGTCAAAACAAACCGCCAGATAATCTGGCCTTTCACGTTTAATAACATCCAAAAGAGAATTCATAAAACCCATAATAGCAGAAGTATCCAATCCTTTGGAATTGATTCGCGGGTTTTTTATAAACGCATAATATCCTCTAAAAATTAGTGCAAAAGCATCTACTAAAAAAACTCTTTTTTGATCTGACATTGGATTTTTTTTGGCGATTTAGGGCTGTGAGATTGAAGACAGATAAAACAATTTTATCCATAAAAATAGTCACAGCAGTAAAGCTACAAAACTTTCACAGGATGTTCAAATTCATTTGTGTTTAAACGCTATATTTGTTCAATTTTATAAAAACAGTATTTGTATGCGTTGGATTGGAATGATTGTCTTGTTGTTGGTTGTAGTGCTTCTGGAATTGTATGCATTTCAGGCCCTGAAAACCGTTTCAAAAAGTAAAATGATACGTTATTCATGGATATTTGTAAGCCTTGCCGTCTATTTCAACTTTTTATATACAGCACTTACCTATGACAGAACTCAAGGGCAAACGCCCCAGTTTCAAATGGCAATGGGGCTCCTGCTAACAGTTTTATTGCCAAAAATTGTCATTTTATTAGTCTTGTTTGGAGAGGATATTTATCGATTGTTTTTAAAACTATTTTCCGCACTCTTTTCTGGAGAAACCCAGCCCATTGCAAGCAGAAGAAAATTTATTTCTCAAATTGCATTAGGTTTGGCAGCCCTTCCTTTTGCCTCCTTTATTTATGGAATCATTCAAGGAAAGTACAACTATAAGGTCATTAAATACAATCTAAAGTTTCCAGATTTGCCTTCGGCATTTGATGGTTTTACCATTACGCAAATTTCGGACATCCACTCCGGAAGCTTCACCAACAAAGAAAAAATACAGTATGGAGTTGATTTAATCAATGAGCAACAATCCGACATTTTGCTCTTTACTGGAGATATTGTAAACAATAAGGCCGACGAAATGGACAATTGGATTGATGTCTTTGACAAATTAGAGGCCAAATCTGGAAAATTTTCTATCCTTGGAAATCATGATTATGGCGATTATATGGATTGGAAAAGTCCAGTAGATAAAGCAAAGAATTTCCAGGATGTAAAAGACATTCACAAAAAAATAGGCTTTGATTTATTGTTGGATGCACACCGTTATTTGGAAAAAGATGGCCAAAAAATTGCCCTTTTGGGGGTTGAAAATTGGGGGAAAGGATTTAACCAATCAGGCGACCTTGAGAAAGCTGCCAAAGAAGTTAAAAAAGAAGATTTTAAGATTTTAATGTCGCACGATCCAAGCCATTGGGAGTATAACGTAAAACAAAATCCATTCAATTATCAGTTGACTTTAAGTGGACATACACACGGTTTGCAAATGGGAATTGAAATTCCGGGATGGATTAAATGGAGTCCTTCAAAGTATGTCTACAAACAATGGGCTGGTTTGTATCAAGAGGGCGGAAGATACATTAATGTTAATCGTGGTTTTGGTTATCATGCCTTTCCTGGACGTGTTGGAATTTGGCCAGAAATAACCGTTATTACGTTGAGGAAAGGTTGATAATCAGTCGATTCAATTAGATTTTTGTATCTTTGTAGACTATTGTCTCGTAATTTAAATATTACGACCCCATAAATACTTTGTAGAATGACAAAATTTGGTGAGTTAATAAGTGTTGAAAAACCTGTTCTAATCGATTTCTATTTCGATTGGGATGACATCGATAATGGTGTCGAAACATTACGCGACGTTGCTGCTGCTTTAGGTGACAGTGCTAAAGTGATTAAAATTGACATTAAAAAGAATGAACCCCTTGCAGAAGCTTTGCGAGTCAAAGGCAATCCTACTTTTATGATCTATAAAAATGGCGAAATGAAATGGCGCCAAACAGGAGAGCAAGATGCCAATACCTTGATTGGTATGGTGCAACAGTTCGTTTAAACATACCACACATTTTTTTAAAAAACCTCCAATAATATCTCCTTCTTTTGAGGATGCATTTTTGTGTCTAAAAAACACCCCTACCCAATGCGAAAAGTCACAGGATGTAGGGGGTAGATTCTGGTTGCGATGTTTTTTGCTATTCCTGTAAAAGCTCTACATCTTCCGGAACTGTTTCTTGGTTTGGTATGATGTGTTGAAACAATTCGAGGGTGCCATTGAATTCGTCCTGTAGTTTTTTAAAGTAGTCATAGTCGGTTTCATATTCTTGTACTTGCTCAAGAACTCCCCTGTATAGGTAGCGAAACGTTAAATCGAAATCTTCAAAAACCAAATCGAATTCTTCTTTTGTAAAGGTACTGTGCCAAATTAATTTTTCACGAAAGAGTTCAATTAAGGTTTCGGCAGATTTCCGTGCTTTTTCGACCGCTCCCAATTTGTAATACATTTCTGGATATTCTATGGACAAGCTATAATGGTCAAAATCTTTGATCGGCATTTTGTCTAACGATAAATCGAGAATCTCAATGGCCTTTAGGGTGTCTCCTTGAACGGCAAATGCACTTGACAAACGCATTAAACTGTTTCGCATGGAAATAGCGTTCCGTTTGCTTTGTTCGTCCAAATAGATTTTTCCATCGTTGATATTTCTCCAATTCCACTTTTGTACATTTTGGTACATTTTCTCGGGATCTATCCGGCCCATGTCAAACAAACTTTTCTTTCCAATGGGTGTTTTTATAGGAACCAATTTGTAGCCCAAACCATCCAATTGAAGGTAATCTTTCAACCAAATATATTCTTCATCAGCGTTGGAGCCTCCGGTGAAATAAATGGGCTGTTTCCAATCGTTGTTGGCTAAAATATCGAGCATTAAAATTCTGTTTTTGGTAATTCCACGATCAATTTTAATGTCGATGTAGTCTACAATTTTATCAGCGTCTTTTGCTTTTACGATGCCTGATTTGAGGACATTTTCTTTGTTAACGGGTATTCGAATATTGTTGGCAGGCAATATCTTTTCTGGAACATCATCTCCATCCAAATCATAAAAGGTTCGAGAATCTTGACTTTCAATCCAACGCATAAATTTTTGAATTGTAATGATCGCATCTTTTGGAATGGCTCTGAGTTCCTCAAAGTAATAAGCAACATCCAAACTTCCAAATTTGTAGAGGTCATGCGTTAATTGGGACGGAATTGGAGGTGCATCGTAGGTTGCACGCTTCATTTGATCAATATACCAATCGGTTGCAAAAAGACTGGTATTGATCAACTTGACATCTGTTCGAATGCCTTCTACTTCTTGAAGATACCAAAGGGGAAAAGTATCATTGTCTCCAATGGTAAACATAATAGCGTACGGATCGCAAGACTCTAAATAAGCCTGCGCATTCAAATGTGCAGTATAACGATTGGATCGATCGTGATCATCCCAGTTTTGTGCTCCCATTAATACAGGAACGGCAAATAAGGATAGGGTAGAAATTGCCACTGCGATCGTCTTTTTATTTCCATACTTTTTGAGTGCTTCATACAGCGCTAAAACGCCAAAGCCAATCCAAATGGCAAAAATATAAAAGCTTCCAACCACGGCATAATCTCTTTCTCGAGGCTCAAAGGGTTTTGGATTGGTGTAAAAAATAATGGCCAATCCTGTAAAAGCAAAGAACAAGAGCAATGTGAAAAAGTTCTCTTTGTCCCATTTTATTTGATAAAGTAAGCCCATCAATCCTAAGAGGAACGGCAAGAAATAGTAGGTATTTCTTCCTTTGTTTTCTAGTACATAGGAAGGGAGTTTTTGTTGTGAGCCAATTCTGGCTTCGTCAATAAAATCAATACCGCTCAACCAGTTTCCATTATTAATATCTAAGTTTCCTTGAATGTCGTTTTGTCTTCCAACAAAGTTCCACATAAAATAGCGCCCATACATATAGCCAAATTGATAATCGACCATAAATTTTAAGTTTTCACCAAAAGTGGGTCTTCTTTTGCTTTCCTGTGGAATACCAGCAATGGCTTTGTAACGTTCAATAACACTTGGGGAAGGATCTACCATTCGAGGAATAAAGCCCTTGTGCTTGTCCGAATAGTTTTGCAACACATTTTTGTATTTATTGACTATGATATATTTTCCGTTTTTCTTTTCATACTTGGGCTTGTCATCTTTTCTTGGGGTACTGGCATTGATTTCTCTATCATATGAATTTGAATAATACGTATCATAGAAAACATTGGCGTCTCCATATTGTTCTCGATTGTAATAAGCCAATAGCTCGCGGGCACTCGATGGGTTATTTTCGTTAATGGTGGTATTTGCATTGGCTCTTATAGGCAGCATGATCCATGAAGAAAACCCAATCATAATAAAAAGGAGGGATAAAATAAGCGTGTTTGCAGCTACTTTGTTTTTCTTTCGCGTCCAGTTTAATCCAACATAAAACAATGCAATCAATACAATTCCGGCGATAATGGTTCCAGAATTGAAAGGCATACCAATGGTATTGATAAAAAACAATTCTGAAGAACTAAAGAATTGTAAGGTAAAAGGGAATAAAAATTTAAAAACAAACATCAAAACAATCACGGAAACTACAGTGACAATGGCAGTTGTTTTGAGATTGATTTCTTTGTAGGTTTTAAAGAAATACAACATTACAATGGATGGAATCACTAGTAGTGAAAGAATGTGAACCCCAAAGGACAAACCAACAACAAAACTAATTAATACCAACCACTTATTACCCCTAGGAGTTTGCATTTCGCTTTCCCACTTGAGCCCCAGCCAGAATAGCAGGGCCATTAAAAAAGACGACATTGCATACACTTCACCTTCTACGGCACTAAACCAAAAACTGTCAGAAAATGTATATGCCAAAGATCCAACGACACTGCTTCCTAAAGTTGCAATGTATTTCCCGTCTGAGAGTGCGCCTGATTTTAAGGCCAACTTTTTACCCAAGTTAGAAATGGTCCAAAACATAAAGAGAATGGTAAATGCACTTGCAAGTGCAGACATGAAATTGACCATTTTGGCAATTTCAGTTACATCGGTAGTAAATATTGCAAAAAAGGCACCTAGCATTTGAAAAAGAGGTGCTCCAGGGGGGTGTCCTACTTCCAGTTTGATGGCTGTAGAGATATACTCTCCAACATCCCAGGAACTTACGGTAGGTTCAATGGTTAATGAATAGGTAATTAGTGCAATTGCAAAGATAGCCCATCCTAAAATAAGGTCCCACTTTTTGAAGTTTTCTGCTGTCATATATTTTTGTAATAGTCTGTGGCGAATTTAGTAATTTCTAACAATAAAATCTCAATTCATTTTTTTTACCATAAAGAAAACATCATAAAAATTTGTTAAAGAATTTTTTTAAAAAAATGCTTGTAGGATTGAAACTTTGGTTTAAATTTGCACCCGCAATACTGCATTGGCCTATGGTGTAATTGGTAACACACCGGTTTTTGGTACCGTCATTCAAGGTTCGAGTCCTTGTAGGCCAACAAAAGCTTCAAATTTAAAATTTGAAGCTTTTTTATTTTAAAACAATTTCTAAAAGCCTTAAATCTTAAAAGTCAACATGGGTTTTAAAGCAGATTTAGAAAGATTTTTGGCAACACTTCCATTAAACAAATGCGACAAACCACTTCTTCCATGTGTTGTCAAGGCAATAATGTCTACGTTTTTATTTCTTGAAAAATTTAAAATCCCCTTTTCAACTGAAACATCACAGTAAACAGTAATTGAGTGTTTTGGTAATTTGCAACCCTGAATAAAGTCCTTGATTTTCGTCTCTGCTGCGAAGGTGCTCTCAAATTTATGAGGTGTATTTATTTTTAGTAAATGAATTTTACTTTTAAACAGGTGCGCAAAAGCTAAAAATTTTTCAAAAGCGAGACGGTTCTCTTTGTTAAAATTTGATGCAAACACTAAATCCTTGAGTTTAAATTTTTCAGTGTTTTTTTTGACAACAAGAACTGGTATTTTTGATGTTCTTACCACTTTTTCTGTATTTGAGCCAATGAGTATTTCTTCAAATTCAGAATGTCCTTTGGAACCCATCACTATTAAATCTACATCCAGTTTTTCTCCATATTTTATAATTCCTTCATTTGGTGCTTGAAGTTTAATGATGTGTTCGACCTCGATGTTTTTAGAAAAAATACGCGCTTTAAAACGCACTATTTTTTCTTTTGTTTTTCTGAGATACAAGATGCTTTCTGGAATGCTAAACCGACTTCCTGCAGTCATGTCAATAACCCCTGAAGGCAATTCGATCAGGTGAATTAAGTAGATGATGCAATTCGATTTTTTGGCAATTCGATTTGCAATTTTGGAAGCAAATTCGGATTGCTTTGAAAAGTCAATAGGGACTAAAATTTTTTTCATAAAAAAAGAATTTAAGTGAGAACTTCGGGTATTTAAATGTACAAAAAATAATTGACTTGAACTCTTTTTGCTAATTCACAAACATTGTAGTATATTTGCACCGAAATCAGTACAGTTGAGAAAATGAAGGGGACCAAAAGTCCCCTCTTTTTATATTTTAAGATGAACGAAAAGATAAAAGATTTATTAGAAGAAGCACTAGCAGTCAACGAATCTTTGTACTTAATAAGTTTTGAAATATCAACAAACAATAGAATTCAAATTGTTATTGATGGAGATCAAGGAGTCCCCTTGAACGAGTGTATACGGATTAGTAGAAGCATAGAAAATAATATCGACAGAGAAGTATATGATTTTTCTTTAGAGGTTTCTACACCCGATATTGCCCATCCAATAAAAGTAAAAAGACAGTATGTTAAAAATATCAACAGGATATTAAAGGTAACAACTGCAGCAGAGAATTTTGAAGGAACTCTAGTCGAAGCGACAGATGATGCCATTGTTTTGAAGTGGAAAACAAGAGAACCAAAGCCAATAGGAAAAGGGAAAGTTACTGTAGAGAAAACAGCAACTCTTTTACATACAGAGATTAAAGAAGCAAAAGTGAAGATTTTATTTTAAGCAAAAACGTAATGGAAAATATAGCATTAATTGATTCGTTTTCAGAATTTAAAGATAACAAAAGCATAGACAGGGTAACGCTAATGTCTATTTTAGAAGAAGTTTTTAGAGCCGCTTTAAAAAGAAAATTTGGTTCTGATGATAATTTTGACATCATCATCAATCCAGACAAAGGAGATTTAGAAATCTGGAGAAATAGAGTGGTAGTTGCAGATGGTTTTTCTGAAGATGACAATGAAGAAATAGAATTGTCAGAAGCCAGATTGATTGAGCCAGATTTTGAGATTGGTGAAGACGTGTCTGAAGAAGTAAAGCTAATTGATTTAGGAAGAAGAGCAATCTTGGCATTGCGTCAGAACTTAATTTCCAAAATATTTGAACACGATAGTACAAATATCTTCAAACAGTTTAAAGACTTAGAAGGCGACTTGTACAGTGCAGAAGTGCACCACATTCGACACAATGCGATTATCTTATTGGATGATGAAGGAAATGAAATTGTTTTGCCGAAAAGCGAACAAATACGTTCTGACTTTTTTAGAAAAGGAGATTCTGTAAGAGGTGTCATCAAGTCGGTAGAATTAAGAGGAAACAAGCCAGCAATTATTTTATCAAGAACATCACCCGAATTTTTGAACAAATTATTTGAGCAAGAAATTCCAGAAGTTTTTGACGGTTTAATTACGGTAGAACGTGTGGCTAGAATTCCTGGCGAGAAAGCCAAAGTGGCCGTAGATTCTTATGATGATAGAATTGACCCCGTTGGAGCTTGTGTGGGGGTAAAAGGGTCTAGAATTCACGGTATTGTTCGTGAGTTAGGAAACGAAAATATTGACGTTATTAATTATACAAAAAATGAACAATTGTTTATTTCAAGAGCCTTGAGTCCTGCAAAAGTGACCTCGATAGAAATTGAAATGTATGAAGAAGAACGCAATGGGAAAAAAGGACGTGTAAGCGTACTATTAAAACCAGAAGAAGTTTCAAAAGCAATTGGTAGAGGTGGTGTAAATATCCGTTTGGCAAGTGAATTAACAGGTTACGAAATAGATGTTCAAAGAGAAGGTTTAGAAGAGGAAGATGTTGAGTTAACTGAATTTACCGATGAAATCGAAGATTGGATCATTGTTGAATTCAAGAAAATTGGTTTAGATACTGCGAGGGGCGTTTTAGATGCAAGTGTTGCAGAATTGGTAAAAAGAACCGACCTAGAAGAAGAAACCATTGTAGATGTTCAAAGAATCCTGAAAGAAGAATTCGAAGAATAAGCAATACGAAAAAGAATTAAAGTAAAAAGTTTATTTTTACAGAATTAAAGGCTAAAATATATTATATGTCTGAAGGCAAAACAATGAGGCTTAATAAAGTTTTAAGAGAATTAAATATTTCTCTAGATAGGGCTGTAGAATTTCTAGAAAAAAACGGACACGACGTTGAGGCTAGACCTACTGCTAAAATATCTGGAGATGTATATCAAGTTTTACTTGATGGTTTTCAAACTGACGCAAGCAAAAAAGCAGCATCTAAGGAAGTTGGTGAAGAAAAACGAAAAGAGAAAGAAGCGATTCGTTTGGAACATGAAGCTAAATTAGAAAAGAAAAGAGCAGAAGAAGAAAAGAAAGAAGAAGTTGTTTTAAAAGCCAAAGCCGAAAAATTAGCATTTAAGACCGTTGGTAAAATAGATGTTACAAACCCATCTGGCAAAAAACAGCCAAAAGCAGCAGCCCCTGTTGTGGAAACAGAAAATGTGGTTGACCCTACTACAGCTCCCTCAAAAGAGGCCCCTAAAGTTGTCGTAGAAACCTCCAACGAAGAAAAGCCCAAAGTCGCAGCAAAAGAAGCTCCCAAGAAAATGACTGCTGTTGAAAAAGAAGCGACACCAATTGTTGCCAAACAAAAAGGAGTAGAAGAAAAAGGAGAAGAAGTAACCGCAGAAAATGCAGAAGCATTGGTTACGCAATATAAAAAGTTAGACGGTCCCAAGATTACAGGAAAAACAATTGACTTAAAACAATTCGAAAAACCGAAAAAGAAAAAACCAGAAGCAAGGCCTGCCAACGCAAACGATACGCGAAAGAAACGAAAGCGAATTAACAAGCCAACGACACCAGCTAGAACTGGAGGTGGAGGAGTCGGAAGACCCCAAGCAAGAAGCGGAAGTGGAAAACCACCTTTTGATAGAGGTAGGGGAAATCAAGCTCCCATTAAAAAAGAGGAGCCTACAGAAGCTGAAATCCAAAAACAGGTAAGAGATACTTTGGAGAAACTCCAAGGAAAATCTAGCAAAGGAAAAGGAGCAAAATACCGTAGAAATAAAAGAGAAGCACGAAGAGAGCATACAGAAGCAGAGCTTGAAGCACAATCATTAGACAATAAAATCTTAAAAGTAACCGAGTTTGTTACGGTAAGTGAAGTTGCAATTATGATGGATGTTCCGGTTACAAATATTATTTCTTCTTGTATGATGCTTGGAATGATGGTGACCATGAATCAGCGTTTGGATGCAGAAACTTTGGTAATTGTTGCTGAAGAATTTAACTACACGGTAGAATTTATAGGAGCTGAAGTAGAAGAAGCAATTGAAGAAGTTCAAGACAAACCCGAAGATCTTATTACACGTGCGCCAATTATTACGGTAATGGGGCATGTAGATCATGGAAAGACATCTTTACTAGACTATATTAGAAAAGCAAATGTAATAGAAGGAGAAAGCGGAGGAATAACCCAACATATTGGAGCTTATTCTGTGACTGTTGGCGATCAAAAAATTGCATTTTTAGATACACCAGGTCACGAAGCATTTACAGCAATGAGAGCTCGTGGTGCGCAAGTTACCGATTTAGTAATTATTGTTGCCGCAGCAGATGATGATGTGATGCCGCAAACAAAAGAGGCAATTTCTCATGCACAAGCTGCAGGAGTGCCAATTATTTTTGCCATAAATAAGATTGACAGGCCCAACGCCAATCCAGACAATGTAAAAACGCAATTAGCTGCGATGAATTTGTTAGTTGAAGATTGGGGTGGTAGTATTCAATCACAGGATATTTCGGCAAAAACAGGAGAAGGAGTTCAAGAATTGTTAGAAAAAGTTTTATTAGAGGCAGAGGTTTTAGAATTAAAAGCCAACCCAAATAAAAATGCGGTTGGTGCTGTAGTGGAAGCATTACTCGACAAAGGTAGGGGGTATGTTTCTACAATCCTAGTACAAGCAGGAACTCTAAAAATTGGAGATTACTTATTAGCAGGGAAACACAGTGGAAAAGTAAGGGCCATGTTTGATGATAAAGGAAACAACTTAAAAGAAGTTGGTCCTTCAACGCCTGTATCTATCTTAGGATTGGATGGAGCGCCACAAGCAGGAGATAAATTCAATGTATTTGATGATGAACGAGAAGCAAAACAAATTGCTTCAAAGCGTTCTCAATTACAACGTGAGCAATCGGTTCGAACTCAGAAAACATTAACGTTGGATGAAATTGGACGTAGAATTGCATTGGGAGACTTTAAAGAGTTGAACATCATTCTAAAAGGAGACGTAGATGGTTCCGTAGAAGCATTGACAGATTCTTTCCAAAAATTATCAACCGAGGAAATTCAAGTAAATATTCTACACAAAGGAGTTGGAGCCATTACAGAAAGTGATGTCTTGTTAGCAACCGCTTCCGATGCAATTATTGTAGGTTTTAACGTTCGTCCACAAGGAAATGCGAGAGTCATCGCAGATAGAGAAGAAGTCGATATTCGAACATACTCTATTATTTATGATGCAATTGGTGACTTGAAAGATGCCATGGAAGGGATGTTATCTCCAGACATGAAAGAAGAAATCAGTGGGAACGTTGAAATTAGAGAAGTGTATAAAATTTCTAAAGTTGGAAACATAGCAGGGTGTATGGTCATCTCTGGTAAAATCTTTAGAGATTCTAAAATTAGAATTATTAGAGATGGAATCGTAGTTCATGATGGTGTATTAACCTCTCTAAAGCGTTTTAAAGACGATGTAAAAGAAGTAACCAAAGGATACGATTGTGGTCTTCAGTTAAAAGGCTATAATGATATTGAAGTAGGTGATACCATTGAAGCCTATAAAGAAGTAGCAGTAAAGAAAAAATTGAAATAATATTTTTCAATACAGACCAAAAAAAAGCCGCAATTTGCGGCCTTTTTTTTGATCTTTAGTTTTTTAATTACTCATGGGAATAATAATCGCCCCTGAAAATTTTTTACTTATTGCTCTCAATCCTCTGGAAGCTTCTAAGGTTGTTTTGTAACTGCCAACTTGTATTTTCCATTCTGGTGCATTGTATTTTAAGTAAGTCTCTATGGATGGAAATTCATTGCGAAATTTATCTCTAATGGTCTTCACACGTTTTTCACTGCCGTTAAAAAGCTGAATGCGGTAGCCAATACCTTTGTATTCATTATACACTCTTTTCTTTTCAATCATACTGCGAATACTTTCATTATCATTGCTTTGTGATTGTGCGCGACTGGTGAAATTCCCCAAGCAAAATAGGCATGCAAAAGTGAGTATAATGGCTTTGATGTTCATCATTTTTTTTCTTTTTACAAAAGTAATAACTTGTCGTATAATATCTTGCAAAAAATCTTATTTAGAATTGTTATAAATTAATATTTAAGATTCCTTTCGCTTTTTAAAATTTAGCAATAAGTAGTACTTTTGTGCAGCTGAATCATGGGTTGATTTTGAATCAGTTTTTAACTAGAATATTTTAAATTATAGTTGTAAATATGAAAAGTGTAGCATTGCACAATAGACTTACAAGTTTGCTTTTTAAAAGTATCACATTTCTTTTATTATTCGCATTCACGATTACCTCAAACGCACAAGATGTAGACGAGGCACGTCACAAAGAAGGAAGGAAATTATTTAAATCTCAATGTGCTTCTTGTCACAAGTTAGACAAAAAGTTGATTGGGCCAAAATTAGGCGGTGTGGAATCTCGTAGAGAGAACGACTGGCTAAAGTCTTGGATTAAAAACAACGCAGCATTAAGAGCTTCAGGAGATGCAGATGCCATTGCCATTTATGAAGAATACAATGGTTCTGTGATGACCGCTTTTCCTGCGCTAACAGATCAAAATATTGATGATATTTTATACTACACTACAGTTGGTGAAATTAAAAAAGTTGCCGAGGTAAAACTGGAAGGAACTTCAACTGATGGTGCTACAGGAGGAGGTGCTCCTTCATGGGTAATTATGATTTTGGCTGCGGCTATTATTGTTGCCTTTATTATGATTGCTTCATTGTTAAAGCAAGTCAATGAGTTAAAAGGAAATAAAAAGCCAGAAGTACAGTCAAATCTTAAAAGAGACTTACAAGAGTTATGGGTTGGGATTCAAAAGAATACATTTTTACATGTGTTGTTTGTCATCTTTGCACTGTTGATGTCTGCCTATGTAGTATTTGGAACCTTGTTTAGTGTAGGAGTAGATCAAGGATACCAGCCAGTGCAGCCTATTGTATTCTCTCACAAAATACATGCAGGAGACAATAAGATCGATTGTCAATATTGTCACTCTTCTGCAAAACACAGTAAGCACTCTGGAATTCCTTCTGTAAATGTTTGTATGAATTGTCACAAAAGTATTGCTGAAGTTGCAGACAATACCGTAGTTGTCTTAGAAGACAGAACGTTAGAGAAAGCAGAATTAGACAAAGAAATTGCGAAGGTATATCGCGCAGCAGGTTGGGATGCAGACAAATTAGAATACACAGGTGATACAAAACCAATCAAATGGGTACGAATTCACAATCTACCAGATTTCGTATATTTTAATCACTCACAGCACGTTACTGTTGCAGGTGTTCAATGTCAGAAATGTCATGGTCCAGTAGAAGAAATGGAAGAGATGTATCAACACTCTCCGTTAACAATGGGTTGGTGTATAGACTGTCACAGACAAACAGATGTAGATTTAAAAGGAAATGAATATTATGCAAAAATTCACGAGCAATTGGCTAAAAAGTACGGTGTAGAAAAAGTTACAGCGGCTCAATTAGGTGGGTTAGAGTGTGGTAAATGTCATTATTAATCAAAGAAGAAAATTGTTTTTTGTTGTAATGAAAAGAACGATAAAAAACTAAAAACTAATACCAATAAGTAAATGGCTTCAATCAAAAAATACTGGAAAAGTGTTGAAGAACTAAAAGATAGTTCTGTTGTTGAAACGCTAAGTAAAAATGAATTTGTAGAAAACATTCCTACAGATGACTTTTTAGGTGATAAAGAAACACTTGAGACTTCTGCTACTTCGCGTAGAGACTTCTTAAAGTATGTTGGCTTTACAACCGCAGCAGCATCTTTAGCTGCCTGTGAAGGACCGGTAATTAAATCGATTCCTTATGTTGTAAAACCAAACGACATTATTCCTGGAGTTGCAGACTGGTTTGCAACAACCGTAGCAGATGGATACGATTTTGCAAATGTTTTAGTAAAAACAAGAGAAGGTCGTCCTATCCAAATCATGCCCAACAAAGAGGCAAATGGAACTACAAATGCAAGAGTGCAAGCTTCTGTGTTGTCTTTGTATGATGAAAGCCTTCGTTTGAAAGAACCTACCAAAGGAGGTAATGCAATTTCATGGGCAGATGCCGATGCAGAAATTGGAACTACCCTAGCAGCCCTAAGAGATGCAAAAAAGCCGGTTGTTTTATTAACAGGTACCATGGCAAGTCCTTCTTCCTCAAAAATTGTAGAAGAATTTACAGCAGCGTATCCAAATGTAAAGCATGTGGTGTACGATGCCGTATCAGAAAGTGGTGCTGCAGATGCTTTTCAAGAAGTTTATGGTAGAAGAGCATTGCCAAACTATCACTTAGACAAAGCCGAGGTAATTGTTTCATTTGAAGCAGATTTCCTAGGGGATTTTCATGGAGGTTTTGAGAAAGCATATGTCGCTGGAAGAAAGCCAGAAAATGGAAAAATGTCTTACCATGTTCAATTAGAAAGTAACATGTCATTAACGGGTGCTAATGCCGACAAGCGTATGGTTGTAAAACCATCCGATCAAGTGTTTGCGCTTTTAAATTTATACAACGCTATCTCTGGGAACAAGGTAGCTTCCAAAGCTACTGCCCAAGATGCAGCCATTAAAAAATTAGCAACTACCTTGCAGAATGCGGGTTCTAAAGCTGTTGTTTTAACAGGTTTAAATGATAAAAATGCACAATTAATTACTTTAGAAATCAATCGGATTTTAGGAAGTGAAATTATAGATGTAACAAATACCTTAAACATTCGCCAAGGAAACGATGCTGATGTTGCGCAAATGATTGCAGATTTGAAATCTGGAACGCTTGCAGGGCTTATCTCATACAATGTAGATCCTGTTTATAGTTTAGCAAATGGGCAAGCGTTTGCAACGGCTTTACAAGATAAATTTTCAGTTGCAATTGCTGTCGAGAATACCGACACCGTTGCTGCTTCAAATTATGTATTACCCGCAACTCACTTTTTAGAGAGCTGGGGCGATGTCTCTATCTCGGAAGAAAACTATAGTTTGGTACAACCAACCATTCAAAAACTATTCAAAACAAGACAAATTCAAGAAATTTTACTCGCTTGGTCAGGAAGTTCAACTTCTTACTACGAGTACTTAAAATCTTTTTGGTCGGCAAATGTGTTGGACGGAGCTTCATGGAATACTGCATTGCACAATGGTTTCTTTACAAAAGAAGTTTCCAAAACGGTTGCATTAAAATCGGTATCACTCTCAGATGCTACTGCCGCTTTGTACCGCTCAGTAAAAGCTTCAGAATTTGAATTGGTGCTTTATACTTCTACTGGTTTAGGAGATGGAAAACAAGCAAACAACCCTTGGTTGCAAGAATTTCCAGATCCATTAACCAGAGCTTCTTGGGACAATTACATTACTATGTCCATGGCAGATGCCAAGAGATTAGGTTTTTCAAATCCAGTAAAAGATAACGGTGCGATTGACGGAGATTATGCAAATTTGACACTTAATGGAGTCACTGTTGCCAATGTTCCTGTTTTAATCCAACCCGGTCAAGCGCCAGGATCTATCGGTCTTGCCTTAGGGTATGGTAGAACACTCGGTTTTAAAGATGAAATGAAAGTAGGAGTCAATGCCTACCCATTATACATAGATGCGAACACAGTTCAATACGGTGTTGCGATCGAAAAAGTAAGTGGAACCCATAAATTTGCTTGTACACAAGTACAAAAAACAATTGCAGGACGTCACGATATCTTAAAAGAAGTTTCTTTAAAAGATTATGTGAATATCGATCCAAAAGACCACAAGAACGGTTGGAACATTCCAGCGATGGTTTCTTACGATCACCAGGAAGTAGAAGCAAAGTCCATTGATTTATGGGCAGAGCACAATCGAGAAGTTGGACATCATTTTAATCTTTCTATCGATTTAACCTCTTGTACAGGTTGTGGATCCTGTGTTGTAGCATGTCATGCAGAAAATAATGTACCGGTAGTTGGTAAAAATGAAGTACGAGTAGGTAGAGATATGCACTGGTTGCGTATTGATAGATACTATTCTTCAGGAGTAGAAGAAGACTATAAAGCAGCAACAGGTCACGAGCCAACCTCTCCAAAAGTGAGAAAGTTTGCCACAGACGAATTGGGCTTAAGTAGAGCTGATATGTACGCTGCCATTGAAACAGAGGCAGAAAACCCTCAAGTTTCTTTCCAGCCTATGATGTGTCAGCACTGTAACCACGCTCCTTGTGAGACGGTTTGTCCAGTAGCTGCAACAACACACAGTAAACAAGGTCAAAATCACATGGCTTACAACAGATGTGTGGGAACAAGATATTGTGCAAACAACTGTCCATATAGAGTACGTCGTTTCAACTGGTTCAATTACTCGAACAACAATGAGTTTGACTTCCACATGAACAACGAATATGGTAAAATGGTTTTAAATCCAGATGTTGTTGTGCGTTCAAGAGGGGTAATGGAAAAATGTTCTATGTGTATTCAAATGACACAAGCTACCATTTTGAAAGCCAAAAAAGAAGGAAGAAAAATTGAAGCAGGAGAATTTGCTACAGCTTGTTCATCAGCATGTACAACTGGATCTTTACAGTTTGGTGATGTGAACAATGAGAAAGAAGTTGTTACAAAATTAGCCGCAGATAAAAGAGCCTATCATGTTTTAGATTATCTACAAACGAAACCGAATGTAGTGTATCAAGTGAAGGTGAGAAATACAAACGAAGCGTAATTAAAAATTAAGATATAAAAATATGTCTCATTACGAAGCATCCATTAGAGAACCTTTAGTATTAGGTGATAAAAGTTATCACGATATTACGGAAGATATTGCAAAACCTATTGAAGGTAAGGCAAATAAAAATTGGTATATAGCTTTCTATATTTCCTTAGCAGCCATGTTATGGGGATTTGGTTGTATCTTTTATACTGTTGGAACCGGAATTGGAGTTTGGGGATTGAACAAGAACATTGGATGGGCTTGGGATATTACAAACTTTGTATGGTGGGTAGGTATCGGTCATGCTGGAACCTTAATTTCTGCAGTACTATTACTATTCCGTCAAAAATGGAGAATGGCCATTAACCGTTCTGCGGAGGCCATGACAATCTTTGCCGTTTTTCAAGCAGGATTGTTCCCAATTATTCACATGGGGAGACCTTGGAATGCCTATTGGGTATTGCCAATCCCGAATCAATTCGGTTCCTTATGGGTAAACTTTAACTCACCATTACTTTGGGATGTTTTTGCAATTTCTACCTACTTATCAGTATCACTCGTTTTCTGGTGGACAGGTTTACTTCCGGATTTTGCGATGATTCGTGACAGAGCTGTAAAGCCATTTCAAAAGAAAATTTATGCTTTACTATCATTTGGTTGGTCGGGTAGAGCAAAAGACTGGCAACGTTTTGAAGAAGTATCTTTGGTATTAGCAGGTTTAGCAACTCCATTAGTGCTTTCTGTTCATACCATTGTATCCATGGACTTTGCTACCTCTATTAATCCAGGTTGGCACTCTACTATTTTCCCTCCTTATTTCGTAGCAGGAGCAATTTTCTCAGGATTTGCAATGGTACAAACGTTATTAGGAATCATGAGGAAAGTGACCAATATGGAAGAATACATTACCCGTATGCACATTGAGTATATGAATATTGTAATTATCCTTACTGGGGGTATTGTAGCTGTAGCTTATGCAACAGAATTCTTTATCGCATGGTATACCGGATCTCCTTATGAAAATTACACGTATTTATCTGTAGGTGCTGCCACAGGACCTTATGCATGGGCATTCTGGTCATTGATCATCTTCAATATCATCACTCCACAATTCTTATGGTTCAAAAAAATAAGAAGAAGTTTCATATGGACTTTCATTATTTCAATTGCTATTAATATAGGGATGTGGTTCGAACGTTTTGACATTATTGCGATTGTTTTAAGTAAAGGGCACTTGCCTTCTACATGGTGGCGTTTTGAGCCTACCTTCGTAGATGTTGGTATCTTTATTGGAACCATTGGTTTCTTCTTCGTATTATTCTTATTGTACGCAAGAACATTCCCAGTAATCGCACAAGCGGAAGTAAAAACTATTTTAAAATCTTCGGGTGAATTTTACAAGAAGAGAAGCGAACAAGGAATTCCTACTAAGCCAGCCATTGTTGTTTTAGATGCAGCGAGCAAGAAGGAAGATTCTGATAACAATTTAAACGGATAATTATGGAATCATCAAAAGTTATTCACGCGTTTTATACCGATGACGAAATGCTGTTAGATGCAGTAAAAACTGTAAAAGCAGCACACCATCACATTGAAGAAGTATTTTGTCCATTCCCTGTTCACGGCCTAGACAAAGCCATGGGATTAGCACCAACCAGACTTGCCATTACTGCATTTTTGTATGGAATTACAGGTTTAGGTTTTGCTATCTGGATGACCAATTATATGATGATTGACAACTGGCCACAAGACATTGGTGGAAAACCAAGTTTTAGTTGGGCAGAAAACATGCCAGCCTTTGTGCCAATCATGTTTGAATTGACCGTATTTTTTGCAGCCCATTTAATGGTAATTACTTTCTATATGAGAAGTAGAATATGGCCTTTTAAAGATGCAGAAAATCCAGATCCAAGAACCACAGATGACCATTTTTTAATGGAAATTCCAGTGCACAACAACGAAGCAGAACTAACTTCTTTGTTAAGTGAAACAGGCGCAGTAGAAATTAACGTAGTAGACAAGCATTAATCAATAGATAATGAAGAATTTTAAATTAATTATCGCTTTAGTAATTGTTGCAAGTTTAGCTTCTTGTGGCGATAAGAGATCTCCCCAAATACAATACATGCCAGACATGTATGAATCGACTCCTTACGATACAGATGCAGAAAATGGTCTGAATGGAAATCCTGTGAACCGCAAACCAGTTGCTGGAACCATCCCAATAGGAGGACACCCTGCTTATGATATTGCAGATACCAATGAAGGATATGAGAAAGCGAAAGCAGACCTAAAAAATCCTTTAGAGCGTAATGAAGCAAACTTGGCCAATGGAAAGGCAATGTACACCATATATTGTACTTCTTGTCATGGTAAAAAAGGAGATGGAAACGGACATTTATCCAAAACTGAGAAATTCTTAGGAATCCCTAATTATAAAGATAGGGACCTTACAGAAGGGAGCATTTATCATGTTTTAATGCACGGTAAAAACTTAATGGGTTCTCATTCCTCTCAATTAACATACAAGGAACGTTGGCAAATTGTTCAATACGTAGAAGTTTTACGTGCAGATTTGTTAAAATAAGTTTAAAAAAGAAAGAATACGAAAGATATGTATCAATTCTCAGGTAGATTAAAAACATTCTCACTAGCCCTCATAATATTAGGGTTTGTTGGGTTGGCGTATAGTTTTTATAATGGCTCTCAAAAGACATTAGAAGACGCAAAACATGCAATTGAAGCTGCAAATAGTGACGCTCATGGAGCTGGTCATGGTGAGGCAGCAACACCTCATGCAGCGGAAGCAGGTCATGATTCGCATGCACTAAAAACAGATAAAGAAGCACATGCTTCCGAAGACAAAGATACATCTCATGGTGATGTACATGCTAGCTCAGAAGCACACGGTACATCTCACGATGACGAACATGCCACGCATGTTTTACATCAATTACAAAACAGACCTTGGTCCGCATTTTATGTAGCCTTGTTCTTCTCTTTAGGATTGACACTATTGGTACTAACGTTTTATGCAATTCAACGTGTTGCACAAGTTGGTTGGTCAGTAGTCATCTTAAGAGTGATGGAAGCAATTACAGCAAACTTACTGCCAGTATCGATTATTATGATTATTGTTTTGGCAGCTTCAGTAATGCACATCAACCACTTATTTCCATGGATGGCAGAAGGTGTTTTTGATCCCGAAAGCGACAAGTATGATGCTATTATTGACGGAAAATCGATATGGATGAATGCTACCGGCTTTATGTTAAGAAGTATCGCTTACCTTGTCATATGGAATGTTTATAGATTCTTAATTCGAAAAGGTTCTATCAAAGAAGATACTGCAAACGACGGCAACAAAACCTATAAGAAAAACTATAACATGTCTGTTGTTTTCTTATTCTTATTCATGATCACAGAATCAATGATGTCTTGGGACTGGATTATGGGATTAGACCCACACTGGTTTTCCACATTATTTGGATGGTATGTAATGGCAACATTATTAGTAAGTGCATTAACAGTAATTGCGTTTGTAACCATCTACTTACGTTCTAAAAATGCCCTGCCTGGAATCAATGACAGTCACATTCATGATTTAGCAAAATTCATGTTTGGTTTCTCTGTATTCTGGACCTACTTATGGTTTGCACAATTTATGTTAATCTGGTATGCAGACATTCCAGAAGAAACAACCTATTTCGTAGCACGATTTACAGAGTATAAGTTACCCTTCTTAGGAATGGTTGTGATGAACTTTGTATTCCCAATATTACTATTAATTAATAGCGACTTTAAAAGCAGGCCTTGGTTTGTGTTTATTGGAGGAGCAGTTATCTTAATGGGACATTATGTAGATGTATTTGTCATGGTTATGCCATCAACAGTAGGCGCTCAGTGGTCTTTTGGAATCCCTGAATTAAGTGCAATCTTTTTCTTTATAGGATTGTTTATCTATACTACGTTTAGTGCATTTGCAAAGGCAAATCCAATTGCGAAAGGAAATCCATTCTTAAAGGAGAGTGAGCATTTTCACTATTACAATATCGAACACACAGGAGAAGGATCTGGAGATCACCATTAATAATCATTGAATTAAAAAATTAAGACAAAATAAATATGTTAGCTTTATTTTATATTTTTATAGGTGTTGCAATTGGAGTCAGTTTTTGGCAGATTACCAGAGTAATGAACTTACGATCGGTGATCGCAGACGATCACGATAATGACAAACAAGGAAAGTACTTTTTAGCCTTTACGGTATTCTTCTATGCAATGATGATTTATTGTCTATTAGCAATGAATGTACTGATGTTGCCAGAATCTGCTTCTATCGAAGGAGAACATGATGACAATCTTTTTGATATTACATTTTGGTTGATTGGTATTGTTCAATTTATCATGCAGTTTTTAATCTTCTATTTTACCTACAAGTATAGAGGAAGAAAAGATAGAAAAGCAAAATTCTTCGCAGACAGTCACCAATTAGAAATTATTTGGACCATTATACCAGCAGCAGTATTGGTGGTTTTAATTGGATACGGATTGTGGCAGTGGAATGAAGTAATGGATTTATCCGAAGAAAAGGATGCCGTTGTTGTTGAAGTGTATTCACAGCAATTTAGATGGGATGCTCGTTATGCAGGAGAAGACAATACCTTAGGTTTAGGAAATGTTAATTATATAGACATTGATAACCTCAATACCATGGGTGTAGATATGTCAGATCCTAATGCACAAGACGATAAACAAGTAACAGAATTGGTACTTCCAAAAGGAAGAAAAGTACACTTTAAATTCCGTTCACAAGATGTACTCCACTCGGCATACATGCCGCACTTTAGAGCGCAAATGAATTGTGTGCCCGGAATGGTAACTGAGTTTGGTTTTACACCCAAGTATACTACTGAAGAAATGAGGTTGAATCCAGAAGTTATGGACAAAACAAATGCAATTAATAAAATTAGAAAAGCCAAAGGAGAAGATCCTTATGAGTTTGATTACCTACTTTTATGTAATAAAATTTGTGGACAAGCCCATTTCAACATGCAAATGAAAATTACTGTCTTAGAACAAGATGAGTATGACAAGTGGCTTGCAGCCAGACCAACATTAGCAGAAGTAATTAAAAAATAATTTAGACACTACAAATCAATAAGATTATGTCAGAGCACCATCATAAAGAAACATTTGTAACAAAATATATTTTCAGTCAAGATCATAAAATGATTTCGAAACAATTCTTGGTAACAGGAATGTTTATGGGAATTATAGCGGTTTTAATGTCCATGCTATTCCGTTTACAACTCGCTTGGCCAGACACCTCATTTACGATTGTGGAAGCCTTCCTTGGATCGCATCAAACAAATGGGATCATGGATCCAGATATTTACTTAGCCCTTGTAACCATTCATGGTACTATTATGGTATTCTTTGTACTTACAGCAGGACTAAGTGGTACTTTTTCAAACTTATTAATTCCATTGCAAATTGGTGCAAGAGATATGGCCTCAGGATTTCTTAACATGATCTCCTACTGGTTGTTCTTTTTATCAAGTGTTGTAATGGTAATTTCTTTGTTTGTAGAAGCTGGACCCGCAGCTGCAGGTTGGACCATATACCCTCCATTATCTGCATTGCCACAAGCAATACCAGGATCAGGAGCAGGAATGACCTTATGGTTGGTTTCCATGGCGATCTTTATTGCTTCTTCATTAATTGGAGCACTTAACTACATCGTAACTGTTTTAAACCTACGTACAAAAGGAATGCACATGACTAGATTGCCGCTAACAATGTGGGCATTCTTTATTACTGCAATCATTGGAGTAGTTTCATTCCCAGTTTTGCTATCTGCAGCCCTATTGTTACTCTTCGATAGAAGCTTTGGTACCTCTTTCTTCCTATCAGATATTTTTATCTCTGGTGAAGTATTGCACTATCAAGGAGGATCCCCTGTATTATTTGAACACTTATTTTGGTTCTTAGGACACCCAGAAGTATATATTGTACTATTGCCGGCATTGGGAATTACCTCAGAAGTAATTTCAACCAATTCAAGAAAACCAATTTTTGGATACCGTGCAATGATTTTGTCTATTATGGCCATTGCATTCTTATCCACAATTGTTTGGGGACACCACATGTTTATTTCAGGAATGAATCCTTTCTTAGGATCTGTCTTCACATTTACAACCTTGTTAATTGCAATTCCATCTGCTGTAAAAGCATTCAATTACTTAACGACCCTATGGAAAGGAAATCTCCAATTAAATCCAGCAATGTTATTCTCTATTGGGCTGGTCTCTACATTCGTAACAGGAGGATTAACTGGATTGGTTCTAGGAGATTCAGCATTGGATATCAACATTCATGATACTTACTTCGTAGTCGCTCACTTTCACTTGGTAATGGGCGTCTCTGCAATTTTTGGAATGTATGCCGGGGTTTACCACTGGTTCCCAAAAATGTATGGTCGAATGATGAACAAAGCCTTAGGATATTGGCACTTCTGGATCACAATTATTTGTGCCTATGGAGTATTTTGGCCAATGCACTTTATAGGTTTGGCAGGATTACCAAGGAGATATTATACCAACACAGAATTCCCAATGTTTGACGATTTAGCAGACATCAACGTGGTTATTACAATATTCGCTTTAGTGGGAGGTGTGGCACAACTTATTTTTATCGCCAACTTCTTTATCTCTATGTACAGAGGACCAAAAGCAACCCAAAACCCATGGAAATCGAACACTTTAGAATGGACAACTCCAGTAGAACATATTCATGGAAACTGGCCAGGGAAAATACCAGAAGTACATCGTTGGGCTTATGACTACAGCAAGCGTGTAGATCCAGACGATGATGATAGTGATTTCTTGCACGGTGAAGACTTTGTGTTACAAACAACACCATTACTAGAAGGCGAAGAACCTTCCTAGAAAATAAGATTTATAAACAAAAAACCTTTCCTTTTACGGAAAGGTTTTTTGTTTGCTAAGAATCCCAAAAAATTGATTACAATTAATAGTATCTTTGTATTTATGAACGAACATCTAAACCCAGAAAACAGCAATCTATCAAACGAAGATCTAGACGTAGAAAAAAAACTACGTCCCCTATCTTTTGATGATTTTTCTGGACAAGACCAAGCCATCGAAAATTTAAAGATTTTTGTAGAAGCGGCAAATCAAAGAGACGAAGCCCTAGATCATGCCCTCTTTCATGGACCTCCAGGATTGGGAAAAACAACCTTAGCACATATTCTTGCCAATGAATTACAGGTAGGAATTAAAGTAACTTCAGGACCTGTGTTAGACAAGCCCGGAGATTTGGCAGGTTTGTTAACCAATTTGGACGAACGAGATGTGCTTTTTATTGATGAAATACATCGTTTGAGCCCTATTGTAGAAGAATACCTGTATTCCGCAATGGAAGATTACAAGATAGATATCATGATCGAATCGGGTCCAAATGCCAGAACCGTACAAATAAATCTAGAACCTTTTACCTTAATAGGAGCCACAACCCGTTCTGGACTCCTTACAGCGCCAATGAGAGCCCGTTTTGGGATCAACAGTAGATTGCAATATTATACAACCGAACTCTTAACCACAATTGTCCAAAGAAGTGCCAATATTCTGAACGTTCCTATTTCTATGGAAGCTGCTATTGAAATCGCTGGTAGAAGTAGAGGAACGCCAAGAATTGCCAATGCATTACTTCGTAGAGTGCGCGATTTTGCACAAATAAAAGGAACTGGAAGCATTACCATAGAAATTGCTAAATATGCTTTAAAAGCATTGCATGTAGATGCCCATGGCTTGGATGAAATGGATAATAAAATTCTAACCACAATTATAGACAAATTTAAAGGAGGTCCCGTAGGTTTAAGTACCATCGCTACCGCAGTAAGTGAAAACACAGAAACGATAGAAGAGGTTTATGAACCTTTTTTAATTCAGCAAGGATTCATTATGCGAACTCCAAGAGGAAGAGAGGTTACAGAATTGGCCTACAAACACCTTGGACGTGTAAAAGGAAGAAATCCCGGTGAATTATTTTAGAAAATAAAATTCACGCATAGCAGCCCGTAGTTTCTAGTTGACAATTGCCAAAAGCGAACTACACATCGCGAAACTAAATGAACATAAAAAAAATTATACCCATATTAGAGTGGCTTCCCAACTATAAATCATCACAATTTAATGGTGATATAATTGCCGGAATTACTGTAGGGATTGTTTTAATTCCGCAAGGGATCGCCTATGCCCTAATTGCCGGTTTACCCCCTATTTATGGTTTGTATTGTGCATTGTTGCCTCAGACTGTTTATGCGATTTTTGGAACCTCGAGACAGGTTGCAATCGGTCCTGTAGCAATGGATTCGTTAATTGTTGCCACGGGAGTCTCTACATTGGCATTGGCAGGAACAGCCCACTATATTTCAATCGCTATTTTATTGGCCCTACTGGTTGGAATCATGCAGTTTTTAATGGGTGTTTTTAGATTGGGTTTTTTGGTAAACTTTTTATCAAAACCCGTGATTACAGGTTTTACATCTGCTGTTGCACTTACCATAGGCTTGAATCAGTTCCGGAATTTACTAGGTATAGACCTTATTCAGAGCGATCAAATACAATATTTAATCGTTGATATTTGGCTTAAAATTACAGCACTCCACCTACCGACTGCCAGTATTGGAGGCATTGCAATGATTATGATTATTTTACTTAGAAAAGTCAATAAGAAAATTCCAAATGCTTTAATTGTTGTCATTTTAGGAATAGTGGCAATCAAATCCTTAGGTACAAATGTTCAAGACGTAGCCATTGTAAAAAACATTCCCACAGGATTGCCAAGTTTTAGCATTCCAATCTTCGATTTCCAACTCATAAAACAACTCATGCCAATCGCCCTTACTTTGGTAATGGTAGGGTATTTGGAACTCATTTCTATAGGAAAAACTTTAGAGGCAAAACAAGACGAATACCGAGTAGAACCCAATCAAGAATTAATAGCCTTAGGATTGAGTAATATCGTAGGTTCCTTTTTTAAAGCCTATCCTTCATCTTCCAGTTTTTCTCGCTCGGCGATCAATCAAGAAAGTGGCGCAAAAACAGGAATGGCCGCTTTGATTTCGGTTGCCATGGTGGTGATCACATTGTTGTATTTAACCCCCTATTTTTACGATTTACCCAAGACTGTTTTAGCGGCGATCATTATAGTTGCTGTTTTTGGATTGATTAATTTCAGTGAGGGTGTTTATTTATGGAAAACAAATAAAAAAGATTTTGGATTGATGCTTATCACTTTTCTATCCACTTTAACCATTGGAATAGAATATGGAATTTTAATTGGCGTTATTTCCTCTGTTGCTTTAACTGCATACAGAAAGGTGTATTTTAGGATCTTAAACAAAGAAAAAAAGCACAAAAAATAAAACATACAAGAATCAAATTATAGAATTAAAAAATTACACATGAAAAATTTATTAGGCCTTTTGTTATTGAGTTTCTTTCTTCTAAACTGCCAACAAAAGCAAGCAGTAAAAACAATTACTACCCTGGAATTGAAAGCATTACTTGCCAAAGAAAAGATACAATTATTGGATGTAAGAAGTCCAAAAGAAGTAAGCGACGGTTTTATAGAGACAGCACGCTTTGCCAATTATTTTGATGCCGATTTTGCAGCTCAAGCGGCACAACAATTAGAGGCTTCCAAACCCGTATATTTATATTGTAGAAGTGGAAATAGAAGTGGTAAAGCGGCCATCATACTCAAGGAAAAAGGATATGAAGTTTATAATGTTCTTGGCGGCTATAAGCGCTGGAGCAAACAGTAAGAATGTGTAACCAATGTTACTGTAATCTATAAAATGAATTGATATCTTTGTAGCATACTTTTAAAAATAAGATGATGACTGTTATAAAAATAGAAAACTTAAAATGTGGCGGCTGTGCAGCTACCATTAAAAAAGGATTGTTATCCATAGAAAATGTAAGCGATGTCCTTGTCGATGTAGCAAATGATACTGTTTCTATTACTTCAGAAAATGTATTGATCGATGTGATAAAAGAAAAATTATCAAAGTTGGGATACCCAGAAGTAGGAGATAAAAATACCATTGTGCACAAAGCAAAATCTTTTGTGAGTTGTGCTGTTGGTAGAATAGATGCTTAAAAAAAGGCGTACTTTAAGTACGCCTTTTTTTTGCTTTTATTCACACGAGTGCTTTAGCAACCACCACCACCGTCATAGTGGAATGTAGATGCTGAAAAGAAAATATCATCCCTTCCTATTGCTTTTAAAGCAGCGGCTGTTTTGTCACAAATTGCCAAAGGTTGGTTTTTCAGTAAAACATGTCCTTGTCCATCATCAAAATAATCTTCATCACCGTAATAGATAGCCGCTTTTCCAGTAAAAACACAGGGACCATCAGCAGGCATTGGATCTTTAATGGCAGCTACTTCAATCGATTCAATATAGATCAATTCATCTGTAGGGTAATTTTTAGGATCTAAAATTCGATAAGGCTTTCTGGCTCTAATTTCAATGGTTCCAAATCCTGCATCCGTGAGTGCTTTTACATAGTCTGCTATAGACAAGCTTCCACTCAAACACAAAGCACGTAAACGTGCATCGTTTCGTAATTCATCATTCATGGGTTGTTCACAAGTTGGGTCGCTCATGACCAATTTCCCATGGGGTTTTAAAACGCGGTACATTTCTGCAATGGCTTTTTTTAAATCGTCGGATTTAAAGATATTGAACAAACAATTTTGTGCAGCTACATCTATCGTGTTGTCTGCGATAGGAAGTGCCATGGCATCTCCTTTTCGCAAGTCCACAAAATCACTTTGAAACCAGTCGTTTTGGGCTGCTGCAATTTTGAAATTTTTACGAGAAGACTCCAACATTTCATCCACAACATCCAACCCAATTACACCGCCTTTTGTTCTGTTGAAATAGGCAAACTGCAACAATTCCATTCCACCCCCAACACCTACATAGAGCATTTGTGGATTGTTTGTTAAGTCTCTTGCATGAACGGTAGATCCACACCCATAGTTCATTTCTTGCATGATGCGAGGAATCTTGAGGCCTGGTAATTCCCAAATTGGGTTTGTAGTACAGCAAAGCCCAATATCGGGCGTTAAAGCTGCTTGTTTGTAAACGTCATTGGTAGTTTCTAAATAACTCATAGTCTTGTTTTTAGTATTCAATACATCTTAGCAGTATTCAATCGAAAACTACTACAAAGGGTGCTTGTATTTTATATTATTTTGATCAATTCTTTAAAAATGCGAATCATTTTCGGTTCTGCTTCTCCAGCAATGGCAATAATCTCTGCAATGTCTACATGCTGTAAATTTTTTGGATCACATTCGTCTGTTAAAACAGAAATAGCAGCACAGGGTACATTCAATTGTTTGGCAACTATTACCTCGGGGACCGTACTCATACCTACTGCATCTACTTCCAGAATTTGCAACATTCTGTATTCGGCTCTAGTTTCCAATTGCGGTCCTACAACACTAGCATAGATTCCTTCGTGTAATTGAATGTTTTCTGCTGTGGCAATTGTTTTTATTTTTTGGTTGATTTCTTTTGAATATGGCACCAACATGTCGGCAAAAATAGGACCAAAGGTGTTAGCGCCTTTAAAGGCTAGCGGAGAACCTCCCTGTAAATTTAAGTGATCTTCAATCAACATTAAATCCCCTTTCTGATAGGCTAAATTGATAGCCCCTGCTGCGTTAGAAATAAGTAAGTTTTGAATCCCCAAAGCGTGCATGCTTCGAATACCGTATGTCACTTCCCATAAATTATAGCCTTCATACATGTGAAAACGTCCAGCCATCACAAGTACTTTTTTGCCAGAAAGTTCACCGTAAATTAATTTGCCAGAATGAAACTCTACTGTAGCTTGTGGAAAATTAGGGATTTCTGAATAGGCAATTTCTTTCTCTATAGAAATTTCATCCACCAATTTTCCCAACCCAGTTCCCAAAACAATTCCAATGCTTGGCTGCTTAATTCCTACTGCTTTTAAAAAAGCGATTGTTTCATTTAGCTGTTCTTGTTTCATTATTCCAGGTGGGTCAAGCGCAATTGAGCCCTAAATAAAGTTATCGCTTTGAAGCTGCGCTATTGTCTATGTGCTAGGGACAATGCTCAACGCGAGGTGCATTAGTTCACAAAATGTTGAAATGCAGGATGCTCTTTAATATCATCAAAAACATCTGCATCATTCAATTCATGTAACAAATGTACTTTTTTATCTTTTAAATCATTCAGCGTTTCGGCGCTTACTGTTGAAGTGCCCCAGGATTTTTTTTCAAAAACATTTGGATGTAAAGATTTCATGCCCAATAAGTAATATCCACCATCTTGAGCGGGTCCCATAACAACATCATTCGTTTCCAATTGTAAGTAAGCTTCTTCAATGATTTCTTTAGACAAATCAATCAAATCAGTACCGATAATGATTACTTTTTCATAATCTGCAGCAAAAGCATCTTGAAATGCATGTTGCATTCGGATGCCTAAATCTTCTCCAAATTGCTTTTTTTTCTGATATATTTCACTATTCCAAAGATCATTTTTTCGAATTTTCACAGAATAATAGACCGCTTTGTCTGCGGTTATATTTTCGGTTACTATTTTAGTATGTGCCAATAAAAATTTATAGATGGCCAATGCTTTTTCCGCTCCGACCGTTTTTGCCAAACGGGTTTTTACCTTTCCCAATTCCGGGTTTCTTGTAAAAATTAAAAGAAGGTTTTTACTCATATACTTTTGTTCCTTTTAACAGCCATTGGCTCCAATGTTCAGAAAAAGCATGTACTTTTTCAGTTTTATTTTCTTCCGAATCAAACAGGGGGTTTCCCTTGTTTTTCCATTCGAAAAGTCCGCCAAATAAATTTAAAACATTTGTATACCCACCTACTTTAAGTTTCTCTGCAATATCTTCCGATCGAATCCCTAAGGAACAATACACCACAATTTTACTTTTTTTATTGGGTATTTTTTTCAAGATTTCTTTCAAATTGAAAGCAGTATAGCCCACAAAATAGGCATTTTTAAGATGACTTATTTCAAACTCTTTTTTTTCTCGAGCATCCAATAAAATCAAGTTCTCTTGTTGCTTTAGCAATTGATTTACAGAAATATAAGGAATACTTTCAGTATTGTACTTATGTAATAGATGCTTCAAATTACTTTGAGAAAACACAGCGTTTACAGAAATTAACAGAACGCATAGAAATGTTTTTTTCATTGAATAAAAATTTTAGGCAACAACACCCTGACAGCTACTTCCTGCCCCTGCTGTACACCCATAACAATGTTGATTGATAATGATGTTTCGCTCTTGTAAAATTGCCTCATTATAATCTGCAATGTGTTTTACTTTACTAGCCACTTTTAAATTTAACATCTGGTTGAAATCGCAATCGTATAAATACCCATCCCAACTTACCGATAGGGTATTGGTGCACATTACATTTGCTACTGCTGCTGGATTGTATGCGTCTACCAAAGAAAACATATACTCTTCGTAGTTTTCAGAGGCAATTAAATAATCTAAAAATCGACTGATTGGCAAATTGGTAATGGCAAACAAATGATCAAAATCAATATTAAAATCGCGCTTTAATGCTTTTTTAAAATCTTTTTCTAAAGCCATTTGGTCTCCCGGCAAAAAGGCACCTGATGGATTGTAGACCAAATCTAGTTTTAAATCTGAGTCTTCCTTTCCATATCCTACCGCATTGAGCATGTGAAGTGCTTCAATGGATTTGTTAAAAACACCATCACCTCGCTGTTTGTCTGTTTTTCCTCTTGTCCAATGCGGCATTGAAGATACCACATGAATATTGTGTTTTTTAAAAAACGCGGGCAAATCGTGGTATTTTTTATTCGCTCGAAGGATGGTTAAGTTGGAGCGAACAATAAAATCTTTAATTCCTGCATTTGCTGCTGCTTCCACAAATTCTCTAAAGTTTGGATTCATTTCTGGTGCACCACCGGTTAGGTCTAGTGTATGAGCTCCCGTATTTTTAATGACTTCCAAACATTGTTGCATGGTTTCTAAAGTCATGATTTCTTTCCGATCTGGACCGGCATCAACATGGCAATGTGCACAAACTTGATTGCACATGTACCCCAAATTAATTTGAAGAATTTCTAACTTTTTTGGTTGTAACGGAAACTGATTGCTTTCTTTTAATTTGTTCGCAAATGTAGGCAATTCACCATCGGCGAAAATTCCGCTGGATAGTACCTCCATTTGACGGGCTGTATTTGCCAAATCATTATTTCTTGCTAAAAGTGATTTTGTAGCCATTTATAAGGTTTCTTTTACTTCTTACATTTCTAATTTATTCACTTTGTTCATCATTTGAACTCCGTGAACTAGGGTAGCACCACTTTTAATAGCAGCACCAACATGAACGGCTTCCATCATTTGTTCTTTGGTAATGCCTCGCTCTAGCCCATCTTTGGTATAGGCGTCAATACAATATGGGCATTGTTCGGTGTGGGCAACAGCCAAAGCAATTAAAGATTTTTCACGTGCTGTTAATGCGCCTTCTTCAAACACTTTCCCATAATAATCAAAGAATTTGTTCCCTAATTCTTCACTCCATTCTGTGATTTTTCCAAATTTCCGTAGGTCGGAAGCATCGTAATAAGGTTTTGCCATAATTTTATTTTTCGTTTAAATTCCAGTCATATGTTTTATAACGGATTTGTGCATTTTTATGAATTGGTATCTCCAGATATTGATTTAAGTACTCAATAATACTTCCTTTTTCTGTAAAATCCTCTACAAACCAGCTAAAAATTTTAGAGATTTCAACTTTTTGACCCCCAATTTTATTTCGGGTCGAATCATTGACAAATCCGGTCATTAAATTTTCCAATTCAGCATCCACATTTTTCTCTGTAAATGCAAAATTCAATAATTTAGGACAGGAAATAGCGCCACAATTCACAGCGACGTGAATTCTTGGATCTTTGTATTTTTTTCTTAAAATTTCGTGTTCTATATGGTCCAATGTGTAGGTTTTATTGCCCACTTTTACAAAAGGAATTTTCCAAGCAATACTCCCTGATTTTTTAATATTTCGAATGCTTTTTACAGGGTAATTCTCTAAGATAATTTGAAGTGTATATGCATTATAGACATTGATCCAAAAGGCTTTTTTTCTGTTTTTAGACCAAGAACTGTTGGGCGTTATTTTCTCCAAATACATGAGATATAATCGTAATTTTTGTTGATTAAAATTTTTATAATCAACCAATCCCTCTTTACTAACGTGGTCTTGTAACAACGTATTGTAAATGACAGTTTGTGCTGTTGTCCTTAACGATAGAAAAACAATGATTAAGAAGAGGGTTATTTTTTTTTGCATGCTTTTTCAAGTAGAAAAAATGTATTGGATACTTGTACGAATCCACTTTGCATTTTCCTTTTTTACAGTTTCTGTTCCAACAAAACTACTCATTTATCTTTTGATTGTCTCAAAAAACAATGTTAATAGGGGCTGTGTAATTGCGAAAAACAGGGAAGTACTCGGCAGTTTTTTTGAATACCCCTTTTCCCTTTCCTTCAATAGGATGCGCTAAGCTATTGGCTTCTCAAAAAAAACGTTATTTTTGCTCCCAATTCTATAAATACATTTTTAATGAAAGCATATATTTTTCCAGGGCAAGGAGCACAGTTTACAGGAATGGGCCTAGCGCTTTATGAACATTTTCCCTTAGCGCAAGAATACTTCGAAAAGGCAAATAAGATCTTAGGATTTTCAATTACCGATATCATGTTTGAAGGAACTTCAGATGAATTGAAAGAAACGAAAGTAACGCAACCAGCTATTTTTTTACACTCTATAATTTTGGCAAAAGTAATGGGAGATTCATTTCAACCAGAAATGGTTGCAGGACACTCTTTGGGTGAATTGTCCGCTTTGGTTGCAAACGGTGTTTTGTCTTTTGAAGACGGATTGAAACTTGTTTCAAAACGAGCTTTGGCGATGCAGAAAGCTTGCGAAATAGCCCCTTCAACAATGGCTGCAGTTTTAGGATTGGAAGATCAGATTGTAGAAGAAACCTGTCAAGAAATTGATGGTGTTGTAGTTGCTGCAAATTACAATTGCCCGGGGCAATTGGTTATTTCTGGTGAAATTTCAGCCGTTGAAAAAGCCTGTGAAGTACTTACAGAAAAAGGAGCAAGAAGAGCTTTGTTATTACCGGTTGGAGGCGCTTTTCATTCGCCAATGATGCAACCAGCAAGAGAAGAATTGGCCGCGGCCATTCAAGAAACGACCTTTCGTAAACCTACTTGTCCAGTGTATCAAAATGTACCTGCAAAAGCAGTAACAAACCCCGAGGAAATTAAAGAAAATTTAATTGCACAATTAACGGCACCTGTAAAATGGACGCAATGCATTCAGGCAATGATTGCAGACGGTGGAACTGAATTTATTGAGGTTGGACCTGGAAAAGTTTTACAAGGTTTGATGCGGAAAATAGATCGAAGTGTCGCTGCTAGTGCTGCAACCGTGCTCTGATAAAAAATTTCAAACTATAAAAAAAAACCCGAGCAATCCGCTCGGGTTTTTTTATGGGTAGAAATCCTAGGAATCAATTTTTAATTGGTTGTTGTCTTTTATTTAATAAAATAGGTGTTCCATATCCGAGTTCCTTCATTCTGTCGAATTGTGTTTCTGCATCACCCACAACCAACCAAATTAATTTATCTGGGTTTACGTATTTGTTTGCCAGTTCATTGATACGCGCTTTGGTCATCGTATTTACAATGGATTCTTGTTCTTTTACATAATCAGATTTCCATCCATAGGTACTCATATTAGAAAGCATTCTTAATTTTGCTCTTGCTGTCTCAAAAGCTCTAGCATTGCTTTTTGTTAAAAAACTTTTTGTTGTTTCTAAATCCTTGTCTGAAAAAGTGGTAGGATAGGCTTTTAAAATTTGTTTGATCAACATTGCAGATTCTAGAGTAACATTCGATCTTACACCACTAGATATGGTAAATGCACCTTTTGCTTTTGTGCCTGAAAAACCCGATCGAATTCCATAGGTATATCCTTTTTTCTCCCGTAATTCTTGTGTTAATCTCGATGCAAAACCACCTCCGCCAAGGATGTAATTCATGACAGATGCGGCATAATAATCCTCGTCAGTAATTGCCAATGCAGGCGAACCAAATTGCAATACAGATTGTTTTGCGTTTGGAATGTCATAAAAATAAACTTTTGGTACCGTGGGAGCTTCGGGAGTCTTATACGTGGGAATCAGTACCTCTTTGGCTGCCCATTGTGTGTTTAAATCTGTCAAAGATGCTAGTACTTCGCTTTCTTTCAAATTTCCAACCACTAACATTTTTGCAACAGAAGGCGAGATGGATTTTTGATAAAATGCTTTTACATCTTCAATTGTTATTTTAGAAACAGACGAAATGGTTCCTAAGGTATTTTTAGCACGAATATTTTCTTTCCCGTAAATCAGTTCATTATACGCATTTCTTGCGACAGCGTTTGGACTCGCTTGTTGTTGGCGTAAACTTGAAATGGTTGCTTTTTTCAGCAATTCAAAGTCACTTTCATCAAACCTTGGTGAAAGTATCATTTCCTGAGCTAGGGCTAACGTAGCCTTATAGTTTTTTGCCAAAGTGGTTCCACTTATTGTAATACTTTCTTTTTCAGCATAACTGAATAATGAAGCACCTAAATCCTGTATGGCTTCTTCTAATTCTTGAGTCGTTTTATTTTGTGTGCCTTTGTTTAATAAGCTCGCTGTTAAATTTGCAAGGCCTAATTTATCCATAGATTCTAGTAACTGTCCACCATCAATGGTTAAGTTAAAACGTACCAGTGGCACTTCATTGTTTTCGATACCAAAGATTTTCAACCCATTTTCTAAGCTACTTTCATATACATTAGGAACTGCTAGTGAAGGTGTTTCTCCGTAGGGAGGCTCTGTGCTTCTGTCAAAAGAAGACGGTGTTTTTGTGTAGGTAGCTATTATTCTAGGGTCAAATTTTTCCTCTGCACCGGTGATGATTTTTTCTTCTACAACATTGGCCAACACCGCATTTTCTAATGCCAAATCTGCACTACTTCTGGGTACAAAACAGGTTGCGATATAATTTTTGTTTTTGATGTATTTGTTATAAACACGCATTACATCTGCTGTGGTAACTGCCAATGTTCTTTTAATATCTTCTGTGACAAAGCCTGGATCTCCTGTGTAGGTATTGTAGGAAGCCAATCCAGTACCTTTTCCTAATACGCTAGACAAACTGCTGTAAAAACTTGTTTCTTGCCCTGCTTTTATTCGCAGTAAGCTTTTTTCTGAAATGCCTTCTTTTTCAAATTTTGCAAATCCTTTTTCAATCCCTGTTTTTATTTCTGCTAAGTTTTTACCCTTAAATGCTCTTACAGATAGTTGTGTTTGCCCTGCCAATTCAGAAACATAATTAAACATGCTTGTAGCAGAAGTGAGTTTTAATTCATCAATTAAAACTTTATTCATTGGTGCAGATTTTCCTTCTGTTAGGTATTCCGATAAGACTTCTAAGGGATAAGAATCTGGGTGGAAAGATTCAACTGTTGGCCATACCATGGTAAGTTGCGGAACTCTCGCAAAGTTGTCTTCATAGTATAATATTTTCGTTTCGGGCACATTTCCTGGGCGTTTTTCTAAAGCAGTAATTTCGTCTCCTCTTGGGATTTCGTCAAAATATTTATGCACCCATTTTGTTGCTTGTTCTATGTCGAAGTCACCCGATAAAACCAAGGTTGAATTGTTTGGTACGTACCATTTCTTGTAAAAGGTTTTTACATCTTCTAAGGTTGCATTTTGCAAATCTTCAAGAGAACCAATTACTTGCCAATTGTATGGGTGCTCTTTTGGGTATAAATTTTTACCAATTACATATTGGTTGTGTCCATAAGGCCTATTGTCAATACTTTGTCTTTTTTCGTTTTTAACAACTTGCTTTTCTTTGGCCAAAATAGGGGCCGTAACTGTATTGATAAACCAGCCTAATTTGTCCGCTTCTGCCCAGATCATTTTTTCTAAAGCATCTTTAGGAACAGTCTGTAAATAGTTAGTTCGGTCTCTCGAAGTAGATCCATTTGCACCAGAACCTCCAATGCGTGCACTCATTTTATCCAATCCTCCTTTTCCTAAGTTTTCAGACTCCAGGAAAAGTAAATGTTCAAACAAATGTGCAAAACCAGTTCTTCCTTCAGTTTCTCTTGCAGATCCAACATGTACCATTAGTTCTAAAGCAACCACGGGATCTGATTTGTCTATATGGAAAATCACATCCAATCCATTCTCCAACTCAATTTTTTTATAATCAATTCGAAGTTCGGGGTTTTTAGTTAATTTTTCTTGACTGCAGGCCATTGCTAAAATCGCAAAGAAGCCCAAAATTATTTTTTTGTTCATGATTTTTTCTTGATAAGTAAAGCTATTGAAATATGCGGAAATGAAATAACAAAGAGAAGAAATTATCCTTTTTTAAAAAGTAAAAAAAGATTGATTATTGTTGCTGTTGCCATTTCCAAGCGTCAGCTAAAGCCTCTTCCAAACTTTTTTCTGTTTTCCAATTCAATTCTTTGTTGGCTGTTGTCGTATCTGCATAGGCTGCGGTAATGTCTCCTTCACGTCTGTCAACTATTTTGTAATTCAGTGGTTTTCCGGCTGCCTTTTCAAAGGCAGTAATCACCTCTAAAACAGAGCTACCAACCCCAGTTCCCACGTTAAAGAATTCAAAATTTGTTTTATTTTTTTTGTTGAGAAGCCTTTCTAATGCGGCAATATGTGCATTCGCCAAATCAACAACATGTATGTAATCTCGAATGGCAGTCCCGTCCGGAGTATCATAATCAGCTCCAAAAACAGCGAGTTCTGTTCGAAGTCCAGCAGCTGTTTGTGTAATAAATGGGATCAAGTTTTGAGGAATACCCAGGGGCAATTCTCCAATTTTTATACTCTCGTGTGCACCAATTGGGTTGAAGTAGCGAAGTGCAATGGCATTCATATGGTATGCTTTGCAACTTTCAGCAATAATTTCCTCGCCAATTTGTTTTGTGTTCCCGTAGGTAGATGCCGCTTTTTTTATAGGTGCATTTTCATTAATTGGCAAGGCATCTGCTTGTCCATAAACGGTACAGGAAGAACTGAAAATAAAATGATCGATATTTCTATTTTTCATTTCTTGTAATAAATAGACCAGGCTCCCAATATTATTTTCGTAATAGGCTAGGGGTTTTTGAATGCTTTCTCCAACCGCCTTAAAAGCTGCAAAATGAATAACACCAGCGACCTTATTCGTGTCAAAAAAAGAGCGGACCTCAGCTTTATCACGCAAGTCAATTTTATGAAAAAGAGGTTTGATACCGGTGATTTCTGTAATTTTTTCTAAAACATCAATTTTTGAATTTGATAAATTATCGATTATTACAACCTCAAAACCCTTGTTTTGAAGCGCTACCACTGTGTGCGAACCTATAAAGCCCAATCCTCCTGTAACAAGTATCCTTTTCATTTTAATTATTTTACAAAAGAAAGAATGGTATTTGTAATAAATGCTAATTGTTCTTGGTCCAATTCGGTATGCATTGGTAACGAAATTACCTCTTTTATTAATTGATTGGTTACCTTAAAATCTGCTTCTTGATATCGATCATCCTTGTAGGCTTTTTGAGCATGCAATGGAACCGGATAGTAAATGGCATTTGGAATATTGTTTTCTAATAAATGTTTGTGCAATGCATCTCTTTTCCCATTTTTAATCTGTATAGTATATTGATGAAAAACATGGCAATCACATGCCGCACAGATTTGTCCACAATTTGCTGTGTTATTCGATTGAGTTGTTGGGGTAACAATGTTTGTATTGTTTGCAAATGCGTTGTTGTAAAAACGAGCCGCATCTCTTCTGGAAGTACAATAGGAATCTAAATTTGGAAGCTTTGCTTTAAGAACACCTGCTTGAATGGAATCCAATCGAGAATTGACTCCAACAACGTCATGGTAATAGCGTGTATACATTCCGTGGTTTACAATTCCTCTAATGGTGTGAGCCAATTCATCATCATTTGTAAAAATAGCACCACCATCGCCATAACAACCTAAATTTTTTGATGGAAAGAAGGACGTTGTACCCACATTTCCAAGGGTTCCCGCTTTTTGTTTTTTTCCGTCCTTAAAAGTATAGGTAGCACCTATTGCTTGCGCATTGTCTTCAATCACAAAAAGATTGTGTTCTTTAGCAATGGCTAAAATCGCTTCCATATTGGCAACTTGACCAAATAAATGGACCGGTACAATCGCCTTTGTTTTTGGAGTAATTGCTTTCTTTAATGCCTCCAAATCGATGTTAAAAGTTGCTGGATTTACATCTACCAGAACGGGGGTCAATTTTAGCAATGCAATCACTTCTACCGTTGCGGCAAAGGTAAAATCGGCAGTAATTACTTCATCGCCTTGCTCGAGTCCGAGTCCCATCATTGCAATTTGCAATGCGTCGGTACCATTGGCACATGGAATGACGTGTTTTACGTCCAAATATTTTTCGAGATCTGCTTGAAATTCATGTACTAAAGGACCGTTTATATAGGCAGAAGTATTTAGCACATGTTCTATAGAATCGTTCACAGCATCTTTAATTTTGGCATATTGACCCTGTAGGTCTACCATTTGAATTTTTTTCATATTAGATGATTTTGTAATCGATTTCAAAAATACGACTTAATTCTAGTATCTTTGAAAATATCAATTAGATTTCTATGAAAATTCTTAAAAAAGCCCTCAAATATTTTTTAATCTTTAGCCTTTTTTTGTTAGTAGGATTATGGCTTTACACGAAGACTTTGGCACCTAACTATGCGGGTGAAATTGCACTAAAAAACCTTTCAGAGAAAGTAGAGATTCATTTTGATGCCATTGGTGTTCCTCATATTAACGCCCAAAATCAACAAGATGCATACAGGGCACTGGGATACGTTCATGCACAGGATCGATTGTGGCAAATGGAACTTATTCGTAGAATTGCAGCAGGCAGATTGGCTGAGATTTTTGGCGAAAAACTAATTGAAACCGATACGTTTATGTCGGGCTTAGGGATTGAAGAAAGTGCCCAAGAAACAATTCAAAATTTAGAGAAGCAGAGTGAAATGTATCAGTTGTCAATGGCCTATTTGGAGGGTGTCAATCAATATATTGCTGAGGGACAAACACCTGTAGAATTTACAATTGTGGGTGTCGAAAAAGAAATGTACACCCTCAAAGACATGTACAATGTCTTTGGTTATATGGCGTTTAGTTTTGCGGTTGCACACAAAACAGACCCTTTGTTAAGTGAAGTTAAGGAAGTTTTGGGTGAAAATTATTTGAATGAATTAATTGATGCAGAATCTCAGAATCTAACCTTCATTAAAAGTGAGAAAAACCCTCAAATAAAAGCAGCATTTGGAGTTGCCATGCAAAAACTATTTGAAGTATTGCCAATTTCACCTTTTATTGGAAGTAATTCGTGGGTATTGGGTCCAGAAAAAACTAAAAATGGAAAAGTAATTTTCGCCAACGACCCACATATTGGATATGCACAACCTTCGGTTTGGTACCAGTCGCATATTAAAACTCCAGATTATGAATTGTATGGTTTCAACTTAGCGTTGATTCCTTTTCCGCTTCTAGGACACAATAGCGATTATGCTTATGGGTTAACCATGTTTGAAAATGATGATGTTGATTTCTATATTGAAGAAAATAATCCAGCAAATGCTATGGAATATAAAACAGCCACGGGCTATGAAACTTATCAATTAATAGACAAACGCATTAAAGTGAAAGGGCAAGAAGATCTTGTGTATCAAATAAAAGTGAGTCAACATGGTCCTATAATGAACAATATTATCAAGCATTTAGACGATGAGCGCCCCATCGCAATGCAATGGATCTATACAGCATTGGAAAATAAAATTTTAGAGGTTGGGTATGAGATTTCACACGCAAAAAATTTAACTGACTTTAAAAAAGGGGCTAGCAAATTGCATGCTCCAGGATTAAATATGATGTATGGGGATGCCAAAGACAACATTGCCTGGTTTGCTTCTGGGAAACTGTACCGATATCGAGATTCTTTGTACACCAAAACCTATTTAGAGGGTGCCTCTGGAGACGATGAAATTTTAGAATATTTAGATTTTGAGGAAAATCCGCAAGCAGTAAATCCAAGTTGGCATTATGTGTACTCGGCAAATAATCAGCCAGATGCTGTTGGAGGCAAATTGTATCCAGGGTATTATTTAAATGAAAGTAGAGCCAAGAGAATTGTTGATTTGGTGGCTCCAAAAGATGATTGGACAAAAGAAGAGGTTGCAGAAATGATGAATGATGTAACCGCTCCTGTTGCCCCACCAATTATAGCGAATTTCATAAAATCTCTCGATAAAACGGCACTGTCTCCAAGTGAAAAAATAGCACTTTCAAATTTAAGAAACTGGAAAGGAAATTTTGATACAAACGAAATTGGTCCAGTAATTTACAATCGAATTGTTTATGAATTTCAAAAGAACACCTTTTCAGATGAAATGGGCAAAGCGTTCAACCAGTTTTCAAACACTCCTTTAATTGAAAAAGTATTGCCTGTGCAAATGGCAAGAGAGGAATCGGTTTGGTGGGATGATGTTTCTACAAAAGACAAGGTAGAAAACAAACAAGATATTGTCATGAAATCATTTAAAAACGCATTTTTGTTTCTACAAAACCAGTTGGGAGAAAATGTTGAAAATTGGACTTGGGATCGCGTTATTTCTGTAGAATACAAGCATACTCTAGGAGCGATTCCTGCACTTAGAAGTCTCTTTAATGTAGGTCCTTTTGTGACTTCTGGTGGTGACCAAGTGATTAATAATCAGATTTATGATATTGATTCTACGGGCTATTACAAAGTAAAGGCAGGGCCTTCCACAAGACGGGTTATTGATTTCTCTGATGTCGAAAATAGTTTGGCAATTTTGCCAACCGGACAATCAGGTCGTGTTTTTAGTAAGCATTACAAAGATCAGGCAGCGAAGTATTTGCATGGAGACTATATGCCGATGCAACTCAATCAGGCAGCGATTCTTAAAAGTCAGCAGGTATTGGTTTTAAAACCTATGGGTAAATAAATCTGAGTGTAATCTAGGAAGGAGTATTACACTTCTTTATAGACTTCATCAAAAGGAATTCGAAAACGTTCTCCATAAACGCCTTTTTCATCTCTAATTCCGCAAGAAACAATCATGTTTATTTCTGCGCCAAAAGGCAGGTGAAGTAATTTTTTAATACGTAAGGTGTCAGAACCTTCCATAGGGCAGGTGTCATAGCCTTTGGCAGCCATTGCAATCATAAAGTTTTCCGCTGCCAATCCACAAGTTTTATGAGCTACATTTCGCATATCACTTCCTCTTACTTGTCGGTAAATTGGTTTAAAGATGCCAAGAATAGAGACAAATATAAATTTAAAAAATCCCAAAATTCCTAAAAAATCGGAATAGGCAAACGGAATTATTTTTCCATAATAATTTCGAATCACCCGTTCTCTACTACTTTGTTCTGCTTTTGGTTTTGGTGGAAAAAGTGCATCCACCATTTTTAAATTTGCTTTTGCGCGTTTTCTCCAAAGATCTTTTCTCGTTACAAATACAACCAATTCTTGTGCTGTTTTTGCAGCATTTTGATGGAAACAGTAAGGCGCCATTTTTGCAATGGTTTCTTTGGAGGTAATATGATAAAATTCCCACAATTGCATATTGCTGCTGTTAGGTGCCAAGCTTGCCAGTTTAATGCAGGCTTTTACAATTTTTGTATCAATTGCCTTTTCTTTGTAAATTCTCACAGAACGTCTGTAATGAATTGCCGCTGAAACAGTCTTTTCCATATGCATTGTTTGTTTTAAGAAAGGTTTTTTATTTTCTTATGCATCACCAGAAACCAAAAAGGAGGGAATAATGCAAGGAGCATCATGCCAGGGTATCCTGTAGGCATTTGTGGGCTATCTGGAACTGTTTTTAATGTTTGATAGTGTTTTGAACCATTGTAATGATGGTCTGAATGACGCGACAAGTTGAAGAGCAACATTTGTCCAATCCGATGGTCTGAATTCCAAGAGTGCTGTCTCTTTACTTTTTCATAACGTCCGTTTTCGTCTTGTTTTCTTAGCAATCCATAATGTTCAATATAGTTAACAGTTTCTAAAAGTAGGATGCCAATTACTGCAGCTGCTATAAAATAAGCGGTTACAGACAATCCAAAGAAAAAGTAAATTCCACTAAGCAATAGAAAATTGCAAAGGGTATAAATGAGCATTCTGTTTTGATAGTGAAGCCAACTTTTAGTATCCATTTCTAGGCGCTTTTTTTCGATGGCCCATGCTTGTAGATAGCCTGTAATATGAGAACGTATCCAAAATAGAAATACAACCTCATTTCTTCTAGCAGTTGCCGCATCTTGGGGAGTGGCTACATGTAAATGATGTCCTCCATTATGATAGGGCAAAAAATGGGTATTTAAGGAGGTAAGTAATAAGATTTCACCGATAAATTGATCTATTCTGTTATTTCTATGTCCCAATTCATGGCCCACATTAATCCCAATTACACTGCACATAATTCCCATTCCAAAAATCCGTCCACTCAATTCTAAATTGGTCAATCCTGTTTCTTGTATGGCGTAAAAAAAGAAGCCTACAAAGAACAACTGAATTGGTAATGTGCCGTATAGTATGTAGGTGTAATTTTTGTTTTCTTTGGCTATTTTCTCTGCTTCTTTGGAAAAGTTTTCTTTATTGGGTTTGATAAATAATTCAAAAAAGGGCACCAAACCAAAAAAGACAATTGCTGGCAAAAAAGTGAGCCATCCTTTTGAAATAAAGGAAATACAAACCACTAAAGGGAGGACTAAAATAGATAGATATTTAAACGGTTTCATTTGGAACTAGTTTTGTATAAAAATACAAAAATTAAAGCTATTGACAAGCGTTCCAAATAGGGTCGTCTGGCGTGGGGGCAGTAAGGCTTATTGTTTCTTTTGAAACAGGGTGTGTAAAATTAATTTTTCTAGCATGTAATGAAATACTTCCATCTTTGTTGCTTCTATCAAAACCGTACTTTAAATCGCCTTTTATTGGACTTCCCATATGGGAAAGTTGTGTTCTTATTTGATGATGCCTTCCGGTTTCTAGATCAATTTCAAGCAATGTATAATTGTCTAGTTTTTGAATTACTTGATAGTGTAAGATTGCTTTTTTACTTCCTTCAATTTCTTTTTTGTAGACAAAAGATTTGTTTTTTTTAGTGTCTTTTTTCAGGAAATTGGTTCGCGTACCTCTTTCCGATTTTGGCTTCTTTTTAACAATCGCCCAGTAGGTTTTTTGGATGACTTTGTCTCGCAACATTTTATTCAATCGTTCCAATGCTTTTGAGGTTCTTGCAAAAATAACAATGCCCGAAGTAGGTCTGTCAAGGCGATGCACAGTTCCAATAAAAACCTTACCAGGTTTATGGTATTTCTCTTTTACATATTCTTTAACAACCTCATTTAGCGGTTTGTCACCAGTTTTGTCACCTTGGGTGATGTCTCCAGCTCTTTTATTGACAACAAGAAGGTGGTTGTCTTCAAATAAAACCTGTAAATTTTCTTTTGTAGATTGCATGCTGGGTGACGCTTATTTAAAATCTTTGGAAACATCTTGATTGACACCCTCAATAAAATCTAAGAATTCTTTTCTTCCAAGGCTATTTGCAGAGGAGGTTATGAAACAAGTTGGCAACACTTCCCAGTACTGTAATAATTTTTTCTTGTAAGTTGCAATTTGTTGGTTCAATTTTGAACTTCCAAGTTTATCCGATTTTGTAAAAACAAGACAAAAAGGGATTTGATTGGTTCCTAAAAATTGCATGAACTCGATGTCTATTTTTTGAGGATCATGTCTCGAATCAATCAATACAAAAGTGCAAACTAATTGTTCTCTTTCTTTAAAGTAGTTTTCGATGAAAAATTGAAAAATAGTTCTTTTTTTCTTTGAAATTTGAGCATAACCGTAGCCGGGTAAATCAACTAAAAACCAAGATTTGTTTATTAAAAAATGATTGATTAACTGTGTTTTTCCTGGTTTTCCTGAGGTTTTGGCTAAATCTTTTCGCTCCATTAACATATTTATCAACGAAGATTTCCCAACATTTGAGCGTCCAATAAACGCATATTCTGGAATCCTATCTTTGGGAGCTTTGGTAACATTACTGTTACTCATTATAAATTCAGCAGATTTTATTTTCACAATAAAAGAGTTTAGTTGTGTAGAAGGTATGCAGAAAAATAGGACTTAAAATAGAATTACAATTCTCTATCTTTTAACCACTGATCTAGGATCGAATTGAATTGTTCAGGTCGTTCCATCATCGCTGCATGGCCACATTTATCAATCCAAAATAAATTTGAATTTGGTAATAATTTATGGAAATCGTCGGCAACTTCTGGTGGTGTTACCGTGTCTTGTTTCCCCCAAATTATACAAGTTGGTATTTTCATTTCGGGTAAATCTGCAGACATATTATGCCTGATCGCGCTTTTTGCAATGGCCAGGGTTCTGATTACAGAACTTCGATCGTTCACAATTTTAAAAACGTCATCTACCATTTCTTTGGTTCCAATCGCTGGATCATAGAAGACACCTTTGGTTTTTTCTTCAATATATTCGTAACTACCTCTTTTTGGAAAACTATCACCCATGGCTTTTTCATACAAGCCTGAGCTTCCTGTAAGAACCAATGCAGTTACTTTTTCTTGGTAATTTTTAGTGAAGTATAATGCAATATGACCTCCCAACGAATTCCCTAGTAAAATGGCTGAATCCAATTTCTTATGTTCCATGAAATCTTTCAAAAAACCTGCTAAATTTTTAACATTTGTTTTTATAAGAGGAAGCGAGTAGAGTGGCAATTCTGGAATTAAAACGTTGTAACCATTTTTGGAAAAATGATTGAAAGTATCTTCAAAGTTACTTAAAGTACCCATGAGTCCATGCAAGACAATTATCGAAGGCCCTTCTCCAGCCTCAGCGTAAGTAAAACTTCCTTCAGTCTTTAAATAATCAGTCATTCGTTTTTTACATTTTACTGAATCGCAAATGTACTCCTTTTTTGTTAAATAATTAACCTTTTAAATTTTGGATAAATTCTTCCTGAATTTTATTGCTGCATGTTCTTGCAAATAAAGTTATGAACAAAGTGGTAAATTGTGGTAAAAAGTGGTAAAAATTATATATTTTTGATATTGATTAAATATATTTTTTAAATGATTCATCTCATTGGTACATACGAGTGTAAGGCAGATGCTAAAGGAAGGTTGATGTTTCCATCGGCTTTTAAGAAGCAATTGCATGCTGTGCTACAAGAGGGTTTTGTTATAAAAAGAGGTGTTTTTCAACCCTGTTTGGAGTTGTATCCCATGAGTGAGTGGAATTTAATGATGGAGAAAATCAATACATTAAACAGGTTTGTGAAAAAGAATAACGATTTTATTAGAAGGTTTACTGCAGGGGTTAAGATGGTTGAATTGGATGCTTCTGGTAGATTGTTAATTCCAAAGGATTTATGTGATTTTGCGGGCATTCAAAAACAGATTGTTTTGTCATCGGCAGTAAATATTATTGAAATTTGGGACAAAGATAAGTACGAAAAAGCAATTGAAGATGCTTCTGTAGATTTTGCAGAATTGGCAGAAGATGTGATGGGAAATACCAATATAGATGAAGTATCATAATCCGGTTTTACTAAAAGAAAGTGTGGATGCCTTGTCTATAAAAGAAGATGGGGTGTATGTGGATGTTACTTTTGGTGGAGGCGGACATTCCAGGGAAATATTAAGCAGATTAGGGCCAAAAGGCAAGTTGTTTGCTTTTGATCAAGATCCAGATGCTTTGGAGAATCTAATTGATGATGTGCGGTTTGTTTTAATACCTGAAAATTTTAGGTTCATTTCTCGGTTTTTAAGATTTCATAAAATAAAAAAAGTAGATGGAATACTCGCAGATTTGGGGGTTTCCTCACACCAGTTCGATGAAGCTGAGCGAGGGTTTTCTACACGTTTTGATGGGGATTTAGATATGAGAATGAATCAGAAATCAAACGTATCTGCCAAAGAAATTATTAACAATTATTCTGAAGAAAAACTAGCAGAAATATTATTCTCCTATGGAGAATTAAGAAATTCAAGAAACATTGCAAAAACGATTGTTACGCAAAGAGCAGTTGCCAAAATAGAAACAAGTTTTCAATTAAAAAACGCACTTCAGAAGTATTTGCCAAATGCAAAAGCGCATAAAATATTGGCTCAAATATTTCAAGCGATTCGAATAGAAGTGAACGAAGAATTAGATGTTTTAAAAGAATTCTTAGCGCAAATACCAAGCCTTCTGTCAGCAAAAGGAAGACTTAGTGTTATTTCGTATCATTCTTTAGAAGATCGATTGGTGAAACGGTTTATAAGAACCGGAATGTTTCGCGGTGAGCTTGAAAAAGATGTTTTTGGAAACTCCAATGAGCCATTGCAAAAAGTAGGAAAATTAGTTGTGCCTTCTGCGGGGGAAATTAAAGAAAACAATAGAGCGAGAAGTGCAAAACTTAGAATTGCAACCCTAAAACAGACTATAAAAAAGTAATTGAATGCTATGTCTAAAGTAAAAAAAGGATTGTATAGTTTCCTGAGAGGGAGTTTCCTTACAGATGAAGCTGCTTTTAAAAACTGGCGCATTATTATTTATATTGTTGGGCTTCTTTTAATTATGATATCGAGTGCGCATCAAGCAGATAAAAAAGCAATTCTAATTGCAAATCTAAATAAAGAAAAACGAGAGTTAAGAGAGAAGTATGTAGATACAAGCTCAAGACTAGAAAGGATGGAGATGGAGTCTAGCGTTCGGAGAAGGGTAAAATTATTAGGGATTGAACCCTCAACGACCCCACCAAAAAAAATAAAAGTAACTTATAAAGATTCATAAATTGGCAACTCAAAAAAAAGGCATACTGGCAAAATTCTACTTCGTAGGAGCTGTTATGACGATTTTTTTAGTAATCGTAATTTTACGAGTCTTCAACCTTCAATATGTTCATGGCGATAAATACAATAAATTATCTTCAGAAGGAACCGTAAAAGAATTTACCATTTCAGCCAACAAAGGAAACGTATATGCGGCTGACGGTAATTTATTAGCAACATCGGTTTCCAAATATACGATTAGAATGGACTTGGTGGTTGTTAAAGAAGATGTTTTTGAACAAAACATAGTTGCCCTTTCAAAAGCACTTTCCGAGATGTTGGGCAATGTTCCAGAATACTATGAGCGAAGACTTCGAAATGCGAAAAAGGCAAATAAAAGATATTTTTTTATAGCAAAAAATATTGGGTATAACGATTATTTAAAAATGAAGCAATTCCCAATTTTTAAATTGGGTGTTTATAGAGGAGGTTTCATTGCAGAGCATCAAACAGTTCGCGTGCATCCCATTGGTAAAATTGCTGAAAGAACCATTGGCTATGATGATTCAAGTGGTGGTGCAGGTATAGAAGGTGCCTTTGCTTCCTATATGAAAGGAGCAGACGGATTTCGATGGAAGCAGAAAATTGCTAAAAATCAATGGAAACCCATTAACGATGCCAACGAAAAAGAACCCATCGATGGACATGATATTATTACAACGATTGATGTGAATATTCAAGATGTTACTCACCATGCATTGTTACGCCAGTTAGAGTTTTTTGAAGCAGAGCATGGCTGTGCCGTGGTTATGGAAACAGCCACTGGAGAAATTAAGGCAATAGCGAATCTGGGAAGAACTTCCAAAGGGAAATACTACGAGAAGAGAAATTATGCTGTTTGGGAAAGCCATGAGCCAGGGTCTACATTCAAATTGGCAAGTTTAATGGCGGCATTAGATGATAAGGTGATTGATACAGCAACTGTCGTAGACACTGAAGAAGGGAAAATTTTTCTGCATGGTTCTAAGGTAGAAGATTCAAAAAAAGGGGGCTATGGTAAAATTTCTGCGGCACGTGCTTTTGAGGTTTCATCGAATGTGGGTATTGTAAAGTTGATGCGTGCGCATTATGATCATCAACCTCAAAAATTTGTCAACAAACTAGCGGATTACGGTTTTACAAAACCTGTTGGCTTTTCAATCAAAGGAGAGGGAAAGCCTATTATTCCAACCCCAAAAGACAAAGGCTGGAATAAGATTTCTTTAGAATGGATGTCTTGGGGCTATGGAGTTTCGGTAACCCCTATGCAAACTTTGATGTTTTACAATGCGGTTGCAAACAATGGTGTAATGGTAAAACCAAGGTTTATAAAAGAATTGAGGAAGCAAGAGAAATCCGAAAAAATATTTGAAACAGAAGTGGTAAATCCTAAAATCGCCGCTGACGAAACATTAAAAAAGATTAAAAAAATACTTGAAAATGTAGTTGTCAAAGGGACCGCCATGAATATCTATTCTCCAAATTTTTCAATGGCAGGTAAAACAGGAACTGCAAAAAAATACCTACCTACTTATACCAACGAACAAGGTGAAACCATCAAAGGACACTACTCTACGAAGCATTATACGGCATCATTTGCTGGATTTTTTCCTGCAGATACACCAAAATATTCTTGCATTGTAGTTGTTCACGATCCAAAGAAAGAAAAAGGATATTACGGGGCGGTAGTTGCGGCACCTGTTTTTAAAGAAATTGCTCAAAAAATTTATACTACAACCCCCATAGACAATCAAGATGTAGATGACAAAGTTCAGTTTACTGCCATTGATGATGCTTATTTACATTATAACAATCAGTTGATAAAAACACATACAGAAATTCCCAATGTAGAGGGAATGCCTGGTATGGATGCGTTGTCATTGTTGGAGAATATAGGGTTGAAAGTGATCATTTCTGGGCGTGGTAATGTGAAATCTCAATCCCTTAAAAAAGGAGAGAAATTTATGAAAGGTGCAACTATTATTTTAAAACTTTCCTAAGCTGAAAAATTTAAAAGACATATTAAATCAGGTTTCAATACTCCATATCGTTGGTCAAACAAATAGGATGGTACATCAACTTGTTTTTGATTCAAGAAAAATTGAAAGTAACGACGTTTTTATTGCTCAAAAAGGCGTTGCTGTTGATGGGCATTTATTCATTGATAAAGCAATTTCATTGGGAGCAACCACCATCGTTTGTGAAACGCTTCCAGAAGTAAAAAAGGAGGGAGTTACCTTTGTTCAGGTAGAAGATGCTAATCTTGCTTTGGCAATCATGGCGGCCAACTTCTATGACAATCCCTCGCATAAAATTCCATTAATTGGTATTACAGGAACCAATGGTAAAACAACCATCGCTTCGCTGCTTTATCAGTTGTTTAAGAAAGCAGGTTATAAAGTAGGGCTTCTTTCTACCGTAATCATTAAGGTCGACGAGACCGATTTTAAAGCGACACATACAACCCCAGATTCGGTAAGCATCAATAAGTATTTAAATGCAATGATTGATGCGGGTGTTGATTACTGTTTTATGGAGGTGAGTTCGCATGGGATTCATCAAAAAAGAATAGCAGGTTTATCTTTTGCAGGGGGAATTTTTACCAACCTATCACTTGACCATTTAGATTATCACAAGACCCTTGCAGAATATAGAGATGTTAAGAAACAATTTTTTGACACTTTGCCAACAGCAGCATTTGCCCTAACCAATATCGATGATAAAAATGGAAGCTTCATGTTGCAAAACACGAAAGCAAGAAAGAAAACATATGCTTTAAAGACGGTTGCAGACTACAAATCAAAAATTATTGAAAAACAACTTTCAGGTACTTTAATTAATGTGGCAGGGACGGAAGTTTGGACAAAATTAATTGGTGTATTTAATATGTACAACCTAACGGCTATTATTGCGACAGCAGAATTATTAAGTTTAGATCGGTTGGAAGTGCTTACGATCGTTAGTCAATTAGAAAGTGTTAGTGGGCGTTTTGAGAACGTTGTTTCCAATGGTGGCGTAACTGCAATTGTCGATTATGCACACACCCCAGATGCCTTAAAGAATGTACTAGAGACAATTAATGATATTAGAACTGGCAACGAAAATGTTTTGACTGTTGTTGGGTGTGGAGGTGATCGCGATAAGTTGAAAAGACCAAAAATGGCTCACATTGCCACCCAGTTAAGTACGCAAGTCATTTTTACTTCCGACAATCCAAGGACCGAAAATCCAGAAACCATTTTGGAAGAAATGGAATCAGGCGTTTTACCAGAGAATGAACAGAAAACAGTCACAATATCAAATCGAAAACAAGCCATTAAAACAGCTTGTAAATTAGCTAAAACAGGAGACATTATTTTGATTGCTGGAAAGGGCCATGAAAACTATCAAGAAATAAACGGAGTTCGCACTCATTTTGATGACTTAGAAGAAGTAAGAAATTGTTTCAATCAATTAAAAAAATAACCAAGAATGCTATATTATTTATTCGAATATTTAGAAAGTCAGTTCAGTTTGCCAGGAGCAAGTGTGTTTCAATATATCACATTTAGAGCTGCAACAGCATTTATTTTATCCTTATTGATTTCTTCCATTTATGGAAAAAGGATCATCAATTTTTTAAGAAATCAACAAGTAGGGGAAACTGTTAGAGATTTAGGTTTGGATGGACAAAAGCAAAAATCGGGTACTCCAACAATGGGAGGAGTCATTATTATTTTGGCAACCTTAATTCCAGTTATCTTGTTTGCCAAATTGAATAATATTTATATTATTATTTTAATCATCACCACCCTCTGGATGGGATTGATAGGTTTTTTAGACGATTATATCAAAGTTTTTAAGAAAGACAAAGCTGGCTTAAAGGGCCGGTTCAAAGTATTGGGTCAAGTAGGTCTTGGAATTATTGTTGGGTCTATGCTCTACTTTAATGAAGGAGTAACCATTAAAGAACAATTGCCAGTATCAGAAAGAGTACAACAAGAAAATGGTAGATTAAAAGTCTTCGGCGAAGCACATAAGTCTACAAAAACAACAGTTCCTTTTTTAAAGAATAATGAATTGGATTATTCCCAAGCACTCCGTTTTTTAGGAGATGGATATGAGAATTATGGATGGATAGTCTTCATATTCATTGTTGTATTTATTGTAACCGGCGTGTCAAATGGCGCAAATTTAACAGATGGTATCGATGGTCTGGCTGCAGGATCGTCTGCAATTATGGTCATTACTTTGGCCGTTTTTGCATGGGTCTCAGGGAACATCATCTTTGCTGATTATTTAGACGTTATGTACATCCCCAACTCTGGTGAGATGACTGTTTTTATCCTGGCTTTCGCAGGGGCACTCATTGGGTTTTTATGGTACAATACTTTTCCAGCACAAGTTTTCATGGGTGATACAGGGAGTTTGACCATTGGAGGGATTATTGCAGTGATTGCTATTGCGATTCGAAAAGAATTATTGCTGCCCATTTTAGCAGGTGTTTTTGTGATCGAAAATCTTTCTGTAATTCTTCAAGTTTTTTGGTTTAAATATACCCGAAAACGATTTGGCGTTGGAAGACGAATTTTTAAAATGGCCCCATTACATCATCATTATCAAAAAATGCAGTACCACGAGAGTAAGATTGTTGTTCGCTTTTGGATTGTTGGAATTTTGTTGGCGGTCTTGGCAATTGTGACTTTGAAATTGAGGTAACGGACTTTTCCAAGAAAGGAAACGTCCATTAAAAAAAAAGAGAATAAAATTTATACACTATAGATGCGTAATCAAGAATCAAATAATCAAATAATCATTTCTTCTCATGGAGAAAAGAAACTGCTTGTTGTTCTGGGTGGCGGAGAAAGTGGCGTGGGTGCTGCCATTCTTGGCAAACAAAAAGGATTTGAAGTTTTGCTTTCAGACAAAGGACGCATTGCAAAAAAATACAAAGCTGTTCTTTCGCAATATCACATCAATTTTGAAGAAGGAAAACATTCAGAAAATATAATTTTTAAGGCGTCTCTTGTTGTAAAGAGCCCTGGAATTCCAGACACGATTCCCTTACTAGTAAAATTAAAGGAAAAAGGAATTGGCGTCATCTCAGAGATCGAGTTTGCCGCAAAGTATACCGCTGCAACGCTGGTAGGAATTACCGGTTCTAATGGGAAGACTACCACTGCACTTTTAACACAATTTATATTAAAAAATGCAGAAATAAATAGCGGAATTGCGGGCAATATTGGAGACAGTTTTGCAAAACAAGTCGCAACCCAATCCTTTGAAAATTATGTATTAGAATTAAGTAGTTTTCAACTAGATGGCATTGTGGATTTTAAGTGTCACATCGCCATTTTAACAAATATAACCCCCGATCATTTAGATCGATATGAAGATGATTTTAATAAATATATCGACGCTAAATTTAGAATTACAAAAAATCAAACAGCATCCGATTACTTGATCTATGATGCAGATGATGAAACCATAAATACATGGTTGCAAAAGAACAGTACAAAAGCAACTTTAATTCCATTTTCGTTAGAAAAAAAATTAGCCTATGGTGCTTTTTTAAAAGACAATAATATCATAATCAATATTAATAAACAAACAATACAGATGCCTATCTCAACTTTATCCGTAAAAGGAAAACACAATACTAAAAATGCAATGGCAGCAACGATGGCTGCACAATTGTTAAAAGTTCGAAAAGAATCGATCAAAGAAAGTTTAGAAAATTTTGAAGGTGTCGAGCATCGATTAGAGCATGTTGCAAAAATAAGAGGCGTTGAATACATTAACGATTCGAAAGCGACCAATGTAAATGCTGCTTTTTATGCTTTGGAGTGCATGGATAAAAATACGGTTTGGATTCTAGGGGGTGTTGATAAAGGAAACGATTATGCAGACTTATTACCGCTAGTAAGAGAAAAAGTAAAAGCGATTGTTTGTTTGGGTATTGAAAATGATAAAATAAAGCAAACATTTGGCAATGTGGTTGAGGTGTTTGTTGAAACTGCGGGAGCCGAGGAGGCTGTTAAAGTAGCGCAAAAATTAGCAGAATCCGGTGAAGCTGTTTTGCTCTCTCCTGCTTGTGCAAGTTTTGATTTGTTTGACAATTATGAAGACAGGGGACGCCAGTTTAAACAGGCGGTAAGAAGTCTTTAGAAAACTGTTTATTGTGAGTTTGAAACATTATATGAACAGTGATTATGAATTTTTAGAAATGTAAATTGTTCAATGAAAGCATCGTGTAATTACAAGAATTAAAAAAAGGTATGAAAACCATTTTTCAACATATTAAAGGCGACAGAGCAATTTGGGCAATTGTAACAGTGTTGGCAATATTCTCATTTATGCCAGTATTTAGCGCAAGTACAAACTTGGTCTATGTTGTTGGTTCAGGTTCTACCCTTGGTCATTTAGCAAAACATGTTGCCTTGTTAATTATTGGTTTTGGAATTATTTATGGTGTACATAAAATTCCTTACCGATATTTCTCTGGAGGATCTGTTATTATGATTCCAATAGTAATTGTTTTATTGGCTTTTACTTTAGCACAAGGAACGGTTATTGGAGGTGCCAATGCGAGTAGATGGATTAAGTTTGGTGGTGTTGGTTTTCAGACATCCACTTTGGCAAGTGTAGTACTGTTGGTATATGTTGCAAGATATTTAGCTAAAAACAAAGAGAATGTGATTCTATTTAAAGAGAGCTTGTGGCAATTGTGGTTGCCAGTTGCACTTATTTTAATTCTAATCTTACCAGCAAATTTTTCAACCACTGCAATTATTTTCACCATGGTGATTATAGTTTGTTTTATAGGAGGCTATCCTCCAAAATACATCGGATATATTCTAGCAATTGGCGTTACTTTTCTAATGTTTTTTGTTTTGGTTGCAAAAGCTTTTCCAGATGCGATGCCCAATAGAGTTCAAACCTGGAGTAATCGAATCGAAAATTTTTCAACGCAAGATGGAAAAGAACCCTATCAGGTTGAAAAAGCTAAAATAGCCATAACCACAGGGGGCGCCTTTGGTTTAGGGCCAGGAAAAAGCGTTCAGAAGAATTTTTTACCACAATCCTCTTCAGATTTTATTTATGCAATTATTGTGGAAGAATTTGGTTTGATTGGTGGATTTGGTGTTGTTTTTGTCTATTTCATCCTCCTTTTTAGGATTTTTATTGTGGTCAAAAAAACAAAAACAATTTTTGGGACACTCTTAGTAATCGCAACCGGGCTTCCCATCATTTTTCAAGCAACCATAAATATGGCGGTTGCTACAAGTCTTCTTCCTGTTACAGGACAAACATTGCCTTTGATAAGCAGTGGAGGTACTTCTATCTGGATGACTTGTTTTGCTCTCGGAATGATTTTAAGTGTGAGTGCATCAAAAGAAAAAACAGAAGATGAAATTTTAGATGATAACCCTTTAGATATTTTACATGAAGCAATCGATTAATATATTAATTTCTGGTGGTGGAACAGGTGGACACATATATCCAGCAATTGCGATTGCCAATGAATTAAAATTGCGATACCCAAACGCAAAATTTCTTTTTGTTGGAGCAAAAGACAAAATGGAGATGGAAAAAGTTCCACAAGCAGGTTATGAAATCAAGGGATTATGGATTGCAGGAATTCAACGAAAAATTACGCTTAAAAACCTATTATTTCCTTTTAAATTGTTGAGTAGTTTACTAAAATCGAGAAGAATTATAAAGCAATTTAAACCCAATGTTGCCATTGGAACGGGTGGCTTTGCGAGTGGTCCAGCTTTATTGATGGCTTGTAGAAGTAACGTGCCAAGCCTTATTCAAGAACAAAACTCATACCCAGGAATTACCAATAAATTATTGGCCAAGAAAGTACAAAAAATATGTGTCGCTTATGATCACTTGGAACGGTTTTTTCCTGTCAATAAAATCTTAAAAACAGGCAATCCTGTACGTCAAGATTTGTTGCTAATTCATACGAAAAGAGAGGCTTCTCTTGCTCTTTTTGGTTTGGATAAAAACAAAAAAACTGTTTTAATACTCGGAGGCAGTCTGGGTGCTAGAAGAATAAATGAGTTGGTTGAAAGTCAGTTGGATTTCTTCAATCAACAAAATCTTCAAGTAATTTGGCAGTGTGGCAAACTTTACAATGATAGCTATCAGCAATACAATGACCTAGCCCATGTGCAGGTGCATCCGTTTATCAATCAGATGGGGATGGCATATGCCGCTTCCGACTTTATTATTTCGAGAGCCGGTGCGAGTTCTGTTTCCGAACTGTGTATTGTTGGCAAACCCGTACTTTTTATTCCGTCTCCAAATGTAGCTGAAGACCATCAAACAAAAAATGCGAAGTCTATCGTAGATCATCACGCGGCAATTTTGATTAAAGAAAGTGAACTGGATTCCTTTGCTGTTGTTTTTGAAACGCTATTAAAAGATCAGGGTAAACAACAAAGTCTTATAGAAAACATAAAAGCATTGGCCTTGCCCAGTGCCACAAGCGATATTGTTAATGAAATTGAAAAGCTCCTAAAGAATTGAATATAAAAAACATACATAACGTCTATTTTGTAGGAATTGGTGGCATTGGAATGAGTGCGATAGCACGCTATTTTGCTGTCAACAAGAAGCAAGTGGCTGGTTATGACAATACCCCTTCAAAAAATACAAATTCACTAGAAGCTATTGGCATTGCTATTCATTTTGAAGCAGCGGTCAGAAATATTCCATTGCCTTTTTTAAAGAAGGAGACAACATTGGTTGTATATACACCAGCGATTCAAAAATCACATGCCGAACTTACGTATTTTTTTCAGCACGGTTTTACGGTATTAAAAAGAGCAGAAGTGTTGGGGGAAATTACTAAAAATACATTTTGCCTTGCCGTTGCAGGAACCCATGGTAAAACAACAACTTCAGCTATTTTGGGGCACATCATGCAGCCGAATTTGGCGACTTCTTTTTTGGGTGGAATTGCAGAGAACTATCATTCTAATTTAATTTTAGGAGAAGATAAAGTAACGGTTGTAGAAGCTGATGAGTTTGATCGCTCTTTTTTGCAACTGTCTCCAGATATTGCCTGTATAACTTCCATGGATTCGGATCATCTTGATATCTATGAAAATGCTGAGGCACTAGAAGCTTCGTTTGGGGCTTTCGCTGAGAAAGTTTCTCAAACGTTAATCGTTGCCAAAGGCCTGCCTTTGAAAGGGCTTACCTATGGTATTGATGCCGCAGCAGATTACAATGCATATAATCTTGAAATTAAAAGCGGCAAATATATTTTTGACGTACAAACCCCCTCAGGAAACATAGCGAATGTTGTTTTTCACCTTCCAGGAAAACACAATGTAATGAATGCACTTGCAGCCCTTGCAATGGCAGATGTTTATGGGGTTCCTTTGCTGGAAATAAAAGAAAGTTTAGCAAGTTTTAAAGGAGTGCAAAGAAGGTTTTCATATCGTATCAAAACCTCCAATTTTGTTTTGATAGATGATTATGCGCATCATCCAACAGAAATTGAAGCTGTTGAAAATTCAGTCAGAGAAATGTATCCAGAGAAAAAGGTTTTGGTAATTTTTCAACCTCATTTATTTTCTAGAACCCGAGATTTTATCGAGGATTTTGCGAAAGTGTTATCAAAATTTGATGAAATCGCATTGTTGGATATTTATCCTGCAAGAGAATTCCCTATCAAGGGGGTAAATTCAAGTTGGTTATTTGGCAAAATTACCAACACGCATAAAAAGTTGGTTCAAAAAAATAATTTAGTAAAAGTTATTAAAAATTCAGCTGCAGAAGTGGTCGTTATGTTGGGGGCAGGTGACATTGGTGTGGTCGTAAATGAAGTAACAAATGAGTTGTTAAAATATCAAGAAAATGAAGTTTAAGAATCTGTTAAAATATCTAGTATTCTTACTATTGACAGCGAGTTTGGGTTTCTTGTATTCTTTTTCTTCTGGGCGAAATTTGCAAAAAAAAGTAACGGATGTAAAGATTGAGTTCTCCGGTGAAAACACTAATTTTTTGACAATTTCAATGGTTGATAAATTGTTAATACAAAATACAAAAACAGTAAGAAACTTAAGGAAATCTGTGATAGATTTATATGGTTTAGAAGATCAAGTAAATAAGCATCCATATGTAGCGGAATCTTCCGTCTTTTTGGACATAAATGGAACAATAAAAACGATTGTAAAACAACGTGCTCCAATCGCAAGAGTGCTCCATGATGATACTTCTTACTACATTGATAAACAAGGTGTAAAAATACCTTTATCCCCTGTTCATTCAGCAAGAGTTTTGTTGATTTCAGGTGTTGACAAATCAGAGGACTTAAAAGAAATCGTTGCATTGGTTACTACCATTTTAGACGATGATTTTTTGAAGAAAGAGATTGTAGAAATTCATAAATTGGACAACGATGAGTATCAATTCTCCGTCCGAAGTGGAAATTATAAAATTGATTTTGGTCAATTAGTCAACATTGATATAAAATTTAAGAAATTAAAAGCGTTCTATAATAAAGTTTATTTAGACAAAACAATACACGCATATAAAACTATTAACGTAAAATTTCACAACCAAGTTGTGTGTACAAAATAAATCAGAATGGAAAACAATAAATTAGCAGTTGGTTTAGATATTGGTACCACCAAGATAGTTGCTATGATTGGGCGTAAAAACGAATACGACAAAATTGAAGTTTTAGGTATTGGAAAAGCAAAAAGCTTAGGTGTAAAAAGAGGCGTTGTAAGTAACATTACTCAAACCATTCAATCGATTCAGCAAGCAGTGGAAGAAGCAGAAAGTGTTTCTGGGCAAAAAATTGAAGAAGTTGTTGTAGGAATTGCAGGCCAGCACATTCGGAGTTTATATCATTCGGACTATATCACGAGAACCAATGCCGATGAAGTGATTGATGAAAATGATATTGATAATTTAGTCAATCAAGTTCATAAATTGGTCATGCTGCCAGGGGAAGAAATTATACATGTATTACCACAAGAATTTAAAGTGGACTCTCAAGCAGATATCAAAGAGCCTATTGGAATGTATGGGGGACGTTTGGAGGCCAATTTTCATGTAGTTGTTGGGCAAGTATCTTCGATTCGAAATATTGGTCGTTGTGTAAAAAGTGCCGGATTAGATTTGGCAGACATAACCTTAGAACCCTTAGCTTCTGCTTCAGCAGTGTTGAGTCAAGAAGAAAAAGAAGCTGGGGTTGCATTAATTGATATTGGGGGAGGTACTACCGATTTGGCTATTTTTAAGGATGGTATTATTAGACATACGGCCGTGATTCCTTTTGGAGGTAACGTAATTACAAACGATATTAAAGAAGGCTGTTCTATTATTGAGAAGCAAGCAGAGTTGTTAAAAATAAAATTTGGTTCTGCTTGGCCAGGAGAAAATAAGGAAACTGAAATTGTTTCCATCCCCGGCCTAAGAGGAAGAGAGCCTAAAGAGATTACCTTAAAGAATTTGTCTTACATGATTCATGTAAGAGTTCAAGAAATTATAGAACACGTCTATTTGGAGATTAAAAATTATGGACACGAAACACAAAAAGGAAAACTCATTGCAGGGATTGTATTAACAGGAGGAGGGTCACAACTCAAGCATTTACGTCAATTAGTTGAATATATTACTGGGATGGATGCGCGAATTGGGTATCCAAATGAACATCTTGCTGGAGACTCAGAAGACGCATTGTCAAGTCCGTCCTATGCAACTGCTGTTGGGTTGTTAATGGAAGGTTTAAGCAAGCAATCTAAAGGCGAAGAAGTAGTACCTACCGTCGAAGAAGAAGTTTCTTCAACCATAGAGACATCGGTGGAGACTCCAGAAGTAGTGCAAGAGAAATCAAAGGACAAAGGCAAATCTTTCTTTGAGAAATTTACGGCCAGATTAAAAGATTTTTTAGACAACGCAGAGTAATAAGTTGTTTGTCTAAGAAGAAGAAATTAAAATAATGAAACAATTTAAAATAGATACGTTATTATGAGCACAGAATTTGATAACATATTATTTGACATGCCAAAAACAAAATCAAATACGATAAAAGTAATTGGTGTTGGTGGTGGCGGTAGCAATGCTGTAAACCATATGTTTACACAGCACATTAAAGGAGTTGATTTTGTAATTTGTAATACAGATTCACAAGCATTAGAAAACAGTCCAATTCCGAATAAAATTCAATTAGGTGCAAATTTAACTTCTGGTCTGGGTGCTGGAGCCAACCCAGATGTAGGTGAAAAAGCAGCTCAAGAAAGTATCGAAGAAATTCAGCAAATGTTAAACACACAGACAAAAATGGTGTTTATCACTGCTGGAATGGGGGGCGGAACTGGAACCGGTGCAGCACCAATTATTGCCAAAATTGCCAAAGACATGGATATTTTAACGGTTGGAATCGTTACTATGCCCTTTCAGTTTGAAGGAAGAATGCGATCTAAACAAGCGCAAATTGGAATCGATACTTTGCGAAATAACGTAGATTCTTTAATCGTAATCAACAACAATAAATTAAGAGAGGTATATGGCAACCTCGGTTTTAAAGCTGGTTTTTCAAAGGCTGACGAAGTATTATCTACAGCAGCAAGAGGTATTGCAGAAGTAATTACACACCACTACAAACAAAATATAGATTTACACGATGCCAAAACAGTGCTTTCAAATAGTGGAACTGCTATTATGGGCTCTGCAAAAGAAGAAGGAACAAACCGAGCAAAAAATGCAATTGTAAAAGCCTTAGATTCGCCATTGCTTAATGATAATAAAATTACTGGCGCTAAAAATGTGTTGTTGTTAATTGTCTCGGGGAGCAATGAAGTTACCTTAGATGAGATTGGAGAAGTGAATGATTATATTCAAACAGAAGCAGGGTATGATGCCAATATCATTATGGGAATCGGGGAAGATGATTCTCTTGGAGACGCCATAGCAGTAACCGTTGTTGCAACTGGTTTTGCTGCAGATCAACAAAGTACAATCACCAATACAGAAGTACGAAAAATTGTACATACCCTAGAAGACGAACAGAAAGCAACCTATAATTTTTCGGAGACAGCCATTCAAAAATCATCCGCTTTTGATGCTCCATTGTCCAACAAACCTTCTCCTAAAATTGTACACATTTTAGAAGATGAAGTCGAGGAAGTAGCGCCAAAAATGAACTTAGTTCCAACAACAGAAAGTATTAAAAACACACAAGTTGTTTATGATGAAATTGAGATAGAAACTGTCTCTGAAGACGATTTTATCATCACAAATGTGTCTGTTACAGAAAATGAAACTGCTGCAGAAACACCAGTATCAGCGGCACTACAGGGCGATTTGTTGTTTGATTTGCCTCTACATTCTTATGAAGAAGTGACACCCACCGAAGAAATTCGTTTTGATTTGAATGCTGTTGAAGAAACAAAAGAAGTTGTCAATGTAAACGAGATTGAAGTTTTTGGTGCTGAAGAAATTATTTTTGAGAAAAAAGCGCCTGCAACAAGATATGTTTTGGAAGATTTTGATGTACAACCAACCATTGGGAAAAGTTCTTCAATTACAGCAAATATTGTTGAAGAAGAAAGCATGCAGTTTGAATTAAAATCGGCAAAGCCTCTGGCAGAAATTAATGATATAGTAACCGAAAGCGAAGAGGTTTCTCCTTTAAGTTTGACTATTTCTGAATTGCAGAAAAGAGCCGAAGAACGAAGAAAAACCATGAAAGGGTTCAATTATAAGTTTTCAGATCAAATGAATAAAAACATTGACGATTTGGAACGAGAGCCAGCATTTAAAAGACTGGGCTTAGAGATTGATCTTGTAGATCGATCTATAAGTAACACCAAAACACCTTTAAATAGTGAAGACGATACCATTCAATTAAAATCCAATAATTCTTTCCTACATGACAATGTAGATTAAGTTTAGAAGTATTCACAAAGCATTTAAAAAGTCATCCTTGTCGATGACTTTTTTTTTGGTTGAACACCAACACCGCTATACGTGAGGTATACTATATCTCATAAAAAAACCTTCAGTAGATTGAAGGTTTTTAAAATAGAATGTATCAGGTAATTTAACTTACGGCTTCTTTAATTCGTTGGATCGCTTCTTTTAATTGGGCAACGGATGCTGCATAAGACATTCTAATACAGTTTGGCGCACCAAAGGCATCTCCAGTTACCGTAGCAACATTTGCTTTTTCTAACAAAAACAATGAAAAGTCATTTGCATTTTCAATTTTCATACCCTGCACTGTTTTTCCAAAAAAAGCAGAAATATCTGGAAATACGTAAAAGGCACCTTCGGGTATGTTTAATTTAAACCCGTCGATTTGTCTTAATCGATCCAATACAAGATCTCTACGTGTTTTAAATTCATCTACCATGTATTGCACTTTCTCAACGGGTGCTAAAACGGCAGAAATTGCAGCTCGCTGCGCAATGCAATTGGTTCCCGAGGTAACTTGACCTTGCATTTTTGTACATGCTTTTGCAATCCACTGTGGAGCACCTAAATAACCAATTCTCCAACCTGTCATTGCAAATGCTTTTGCCAACCCATTGACGGTTATGGTTCTGTCGAACATGTTTTCGATGGCTGCAAAACTAAATGGCTTTGCACCATAGTTGATGTGCTCATAGATTTCATCTGATAAAATATAAATCTTTGGGTGCTTTTCTAAAACAGCTGCCAAAGCACGGTATTCCTGTTCGCTGTATATACTACCACTTGGGTTGTTTGGCGAATTGAAAAAGACCATCTTTGTTTTTGGTGTAATTGCTGCTTCCAATTGTGCAGGCGTTATTTTAAAATCATCTTCTATAGACGATGGGATTTCAATAAATTTTGCTTCACACAAAATTGAAATTGCAGAATAACTTACCCAATACGGTGCAGGAAGAAGTACTTCATCGCCAGGATTCAATAATACTTGTGCTACATTGGCAATCGATTGTTTAGCCCCCGTAGAAACTACAATTTGATTTGGTTGGTATACCAAATCATTATCGCGTTTAAACTTTGTGCAAATCGCTTCTTTCAATTCTGCATAACCATCTACAGGTGTATATGAGTTGTAATCTTGGTTGATGGCTTCAATAGCAGCATCTTTAATAAAATCAGGGGTGTTAAAGTCTGGTTCTCCCAAACTCAAACTAATAATGTCGATTCCTTGTTCTTTTAGCTCTCTTGCTTTTGCAGCCATTGCCAAAGTTTGTGAAACTGGCAAACTGCTAATTCTGTCCGATAATGGATGTGTCATTTTTAAAGATAATTGTAGTTGTGCTTATGCTAATTCTGGTTTTTGTCCTAAAACACCTAAATGTCTAAAATGCTCGGCAACTGCTTTGGTCATTGTTTTGTATTCGTTGTAAGGCAAATTAAACTCTTTGGCGGTTTTTTTTACAATTTTGGCTAATTTTTGATAATGGACATGAGAAATATGTGGGAAAATATGATGTTCAACTTGATGATTTAAGCCTCCTGTGTAGAAGTTTACCAGCCAGTTCGTAGGCGCAAAGTTAGAAGTGGTGTATAATTGATGGACTGCCCAAGTGTGTTCTAAATTTCCATCTTTATCTGGAATTGGCATGGTTGTGTTTGGAACAATGTGTGCCAGTTGAAAAACAAGGCTCAAAATCATTCCAGCCGTATAATGCATGACAAAAAAGCCAATACCTATTTTCCACCATGCAACGTCCAAAACAACTAAAGGCAAAACAATCCATAAAGCATAATACACAACTTTAGAGATAATTAATTTTGTCCATTCTACCTTTGGGTTTGGAAATTTACCATACGATAGTTTACGCTTTAAATACCGATGCATTTGTTTTACATCGGTTGTAATTGCCCAGTTAATCGTGAGTAATCCATACAAGAAGATGGAATAGTATTTTTGAATTTTATGAATTTTCAACCACTTGGCATGCAATGAAAAACGAATAATTCTACCTGCATCAATATCCTCATCGTGATCTTTTATATTGGTAAAAGTATGGTGTAAAACGTTGTGTTGTACTTTCCAGTTATACACATTTCCAGCAAGAATGTAGATACTACTCCCCATCAATTTATTTACCCATTTTTTACTTGAAAAAGATTCATGATTGCTGTCATGCATAACATTCATGCCAACACCTGCCATCCCAATTCCCGTAATTACCATTAAAACAGGCATTAGCCATTGGGGCATTGAAACGGTTAAGATTAAAATAAAAGGAATTAAAAATAAGGAGAACATCAAAACAGCCTTTGAATATAACTTCCAATTCCCCGTTCTTTTTACATTATTTTCTTTAAAATAACCATTGACTCTTTTGTTGAGTGTTCTAAAGAATTTTGCTTTATCGATTCGAGAAAAATTGATGGTTTTCATGTTCAAATGTATTGATGTTTCACAAAAATAATCTTTTTAAAGCTGCTATTATAAGAAACGTTCAGTTTTGTGAAGAATTGTTTGTTACAAAAAGCTATTTTTGCCACTGAAACAGAACGACAATGGAAATCATACAAAAGTATTTTACAGCACTTAGCCCAACTCAAATTGCACAATTTTCCAAACTCAAAGAATTGTACCAAGATTGGAACCTAAAAATTAATGTAGTTTCTAGAAAAGACATTGATGAGTTGTACTTACGGCATGTTTTACATTCCTTAGGAATTGCAAAGGTAATTCAGTTTAAGCCAGGATCTAAAGTGATGGATGTTGGAACTGGTGGTGGTTTTCCAGGAATTCCATTGGCTATTTTATTTCCAGAGACGCAATTTCATTTGGTGGACTCTATTGGAAAAAAATTAAAAGTAGTGAAACATGTTGTGGACGGTTTAGGTTTGGAAAATGTAAGTACAACCCACGGTAGAGTAGAAGAGGTAAAAGACACCTATGATTTTATTGTAAGTAGAGCTGTAGCACAAATGGAAACCTTTGTTCGCTGGACCAAAGGACGAATTGCTAAAAAACAAAATCACGATTTAAAAAACGGAATTTTATATTTAAAAGGCGGTGACTTAACGGAAGAGTTGCAACGCTATACTTCAGCTACCCTATATGATTTGCCTGCCTATTTTGAAGAACCCTTCTTTGAAACCAAAAAAGTAGTGCATTTGGGTATGAAATTCCAATAGCACTAACCATCGTATACGCTTTATGACAAGCCAGAAATTACACCATGATCATCAATGGTCATGTTCTCAGATGCAGGGACAGCAGGAAGGCCAGGCATCCGCATCATTTTTCCTAAAATTGGAATCAAAAATTGAGCACCCGCAGCGATTTCAATTTCTCTTACGGTTACCGTAAATCCTGAAGGCCTCCCAATTAATTTCTCATTATCAGAAAAAGATTTCTGTGTTTTTGCCATGCAAATTGCAAAGTCGTTGAATCCGAGTCTGTCAATTCGTTTTAGGTTTAAGAGGGCTTTGTTTTCATACACAATCTTATCTGCCCCATATATTTCTTTAGCAATCTTCTCGATTTTCTCTTTTACAGGAGCCTCCCAATGGTACAAAGCCTTGTACTGGGTTGCTTTATTTTCCACAACATCTACAACAGCTTCTGCCAGTGCTCTAGTACCCTCACCTCCTTTTGCCCAACCTTCAGATAAAACTGCTTGAACACCCAAAGTAGCACATTTTTGAATGACAAATTGAACTTCTTCTTCCGTATCGGAAGCAAAAGAATTGATGGCGACAACCGGTTCTATGTTAAACTTTCGTACATTTTCAATATGTTTTTCTAAATTTTTAAAACCTTCAGAGACGCGCTCTAAATAGGGTGTGTTATAGGCTTCTTTCTTGGCACCGCCATGATGTCGTAAGGCTCTAATAGTTGCTACAAGGACCACACATTTAGGATTTAATTTTGCGAATACCGATTTGATGTTAAGAAACTTTTCAGCACCTAAATCGGCTCCAAAACCCGCTTCAGTTACTACGTAATTCGACAATGACAAGCCCATTTTTGTAGCAATAATAGTATTGGTACCTTGGGCAATATTTGCAAAAGGTCCTCCATGAATGATTGCTGGATTTTCTTCGAGTGTTTGCACCAAGTTTGGCTTAATAGCATCTTTTAGTAAAATCGCCATGGCATTTTCCGCTTTTAGATCTCTTGCAAAAACAGGTGTATTGTCATAAGTAAGTCCAATAAGAATTGCCCCCAGTCGCTGTTTTAAATTTTTAAAATTGGTTGCCATGCAGAGGATAGCCATGACCTCAGAAGCAGGGGTAATGTGAAATCCATCTTCTCTTGGAATTCCATTTCCCGTTCCACCCAATCCAATAGTTGTTGCTCTTAATGCACGGTCATTCATATCAATTACTCGTTTCCAAAGAATGGTTCTGGGATCTATATTGAGATTGTTTGTTTTGTTTTGTAAGTTATTGTCAATTAGAGCGGCGAGTAAATTATTTGCTTTTTCAACGGCATTGAAATCACCTGTAAAGTGCAAATTGATATCTTCCATAGGTACCACTTGAGAGTATCCTCCACCAGCGGCACCCCCTTTTATCCCAAAAACAGGGCCTAAAGAAGGTTCGCGTAAAACTACAGTTGCTTGTTTGCCTATTTTGTTGAGTCCTTCTGTTAATCCAATAGAAACGGTTGTTTTTCCTTCACCTGCCGGAGTCGGTGTGATGGCGGTTACTAAGACGAGATTATTTTTAGCAACTTGCTCCTCATTTATTAAGTGCAAAGGAAGTTTTGCTTTGTATTTTCCATACATTTCGATATCATCCTCAACGACTTGTAGTTTTTTTGCAATGCTTTTTATATGTTTTAGCTCTTTTGCTTGTGCAATTTTAATGTCTGATAAATGGGTCATTTTAATGTGAATTTTACAGATTATTATCCTTTTCTTTTTGGGGTACGAAACCCTTACAAATAAAGATATTTCTTTGTTTATAATAAGCTTACCATAGCGCTTATTTTTAAAACAAAAAACAACTACTTATAAATGTAAGAAAATAATTGGTTGAACTGCTATGAAATAGTATATTTGCTCGTTTTAAACGAAAGAAGTCGACATAAATATAACTAAAAGATGCAAAACAAAGGACTTATTAAATTATTTGCTATCCTATTCGGATTAGTAAGTTTATACCAATTATCATTTACTTACTTCGCGAGTAAAGTAGAAAAAGATGCTGCGAGCTATGCATCTAAAATGGTATCCACCAACGATGCGAGAGAAAAAGCTGCTTTCGAAAGAAAGTATTTAGACAGTGTCTCCAATCAACAGGTTGTAAATCTGGAAGTTACTCAATACACTTACGACGATATTAAGGCGAAAGAAATGAATCTTGGTCTTGACTTAAAAGGGGGTGTTAATGCGATTTTGCAGGTTTCTGTAAAAGAAGTTTTAATTGGATTGTCCAATGATTCTAAAAACGAAATCTTCAACAATGCATTAAATGCTGCTGACCAAAGGTTGAAAAGTAGTAATGATACTTACTTAGATTTGTTTTTCGAAGAATTTGAAAGCATTGCAGGAACTACAAAACTCAGCGACCCTTCTATTTTTGGAACAAAATCATTGCGTGACAAAATTAAATTTGACGAAGCGAATGAGGTTGTTAAACAAGTGTTGCAAACAGAAATCAATAGTTCAATTAATACTGCTTTTGATGTATTAAGAAGTAGAATTGATAAGTTTGGTGTTACACAGCCAAATATCCAAAGAATTGGAAATTCAGGTAGAATTCAGATCGAATTGCCTGGAGCAAAAGACATTGATCGAGTTACAAAACTAATTACAAGTAAAGCCGAATTGCAGTTTTGGGAAGTATATTCCAATGCAGAAGTGCAAAACTATTTTTTTAGTGCGAACGAGAGAGTGGCAGCGTTGTTAAAAGTAGATACTGTTGAAGAAGAAACAGTAGCTGCTGATGCTACCGATGAGTTAGATGATATCTTAGGCGCTAGCGCGGATTCAACAAAAGTGGTTCAGAAAGATTTGTTTACCTATTTGTTTCCAAATGTAGCTCAAAATCAACAACAGCTAAGTTCTTTAGTGGCTCAGACTAAAGTATTGGATACGGCACAAGTAAATAAATTATTAAACCTGAAAGAAGTAAAAGATTTACTGCCAACAACTTTAAAGCATGTGAAATTCTTATGGGATTACAAGCCATCAAAATCTGAAGACGGTACAGAGTTAATCGCTTTGTATGCAATTAAGTCTAATAAAAATGACAAAGCTCCAATTGAAGGAGATGTTATTTTAGATGCATCACAAGAATTTAGCCAATTGAATAAACCAGAAGTAAGCATGACTATGAATAGTTATGGAGCGAAACTTTGGGAAAAAATGACCACTGAAAATGCAGGAAAATTTGTTGCTGTTGTTTTGGACGATTATGTATACACAGCTCCTTCAGTAAACCAGCCCATTACAGGTGGAAGAACTTCGATCTCAGGAGGACTAATGACGGTTTCTGAAGCAAAAGACATTGCTACGGTTTTAAAAGCGGGAAAATTACCAGCAACGGCAAGAATTATTGAAGCAGAAGTGGTTGGACCTTCTCTAGGACAAGAAGCAATTGATTCTAGTTTCCTTTCTTTTGGATTGGCAATAGTATTGGTTTTACTATGGATGACACTTTATTATGGGAAAGCAGGTTTGTATGCTGATATTGCTCTAGCAGTAAACATTTTGTTCATCTTTGGAATTTTAGCATCCTTCAACGCAGTGTTAACATTGCCAGGTATTGCTGGTATCATTTTAACCATTGGTATGTCTGTAGATGCCAACGTAATTATCTTCGAAAGAATTAAAGAAGGATTGTTCAAGAAGAAAGGTTTGAAACAATCTGTAGAAGAAGGGTTTTCTGTAAAAGGAGCCTTGTCTGCAATTATTGATGCAAACATTACAACCTTATTAACAGGTATTATTTTATATGTTTTTGGAACAGGACCTATCAAAGGTTTCGCATTGACGTTAATGATCGGTATTGGAACTTCTCTATTCACAGCGGTATTTATTACACGCCTTCTCATTGACGGAGCAATTTCTAAAGGTTCAAAATTAACATTCAACACTTCTATTTCAAAAGGATGGTTCCAGAACTTAAATATTGAGTTCTTACGAAAGCGAAAATTAGCATACATTGTTTCTGGAGCAATTATTGTTGCAGGAATTGCCTCTATTCTCGCTATCGGATTAAAGCAAGGTGTCGATTTCAAAGGAGGACGTTCTTTTACTGTTCGCTTTGACAAGTCTATGAATGCTACCGAAGTTGCAGAAACCTTAAAAGATGCTTTTGGTACTGCTCCAGAAGTAAAAACATACGGTTTAGACAATCAATTAAAAATAACGACTGTTTATAGAATTGACGAAGAAGGAGCTACTGTAGATGAAGAAGTGCAAAATGCCTTATTTACAGGTTTAAAGCCGTATATAGGAACTACTTCCTATGATGATTTCAAACCCGGTTTTGAAAAAGCAAAAAATGCAAATGGAATTATGAGCTACAGAAAAGTAGATCCAACCATTGCCGATGATATTAAAACCTCTGCACTTTGGGCCGTATTTGGTTCTTTATTTGTGGTTTTCTTATACATTCTATTGCGTTTTAGAAAAGTATCCTATTCGATTGGAGCTGTCGCAGCAGTATTCCATGATGTTTTGATCGTATTAGGAGTTTTCTCGATCACCTATAATTTCATGCCTTTTGATATGGAGATTGGACAATCCTTTATCGCTGCAATTTTAACCGTAGTTGGTTATTCGTTGAATGATACCGTGGTTATCTTTGATAGAATTAGAGAATTTGCAGGAATCAACACCAGTTGGAAATATAGCCAAGTTGTAGACAAAGCCCTTAGTTCAACTTTGGGAAGAACCATCAACACTTCATTAACAACATTATTAGTAATGATCGTGATCTTCTTATTTGGAGGAGACTCTATTAAAGGATTTATGTTCGCATTAATAGTAGGTGTAGCTGTAGGTACATATTCATCTTTATTTGTAGCAACACCAATTATGTATGATACTACTAAAGAAGAAGAAAAGAATAAATAATTTTTTCTTAAAATAATTGAAAACCGTTTTGCTTTTGCTGATTTTATTCCAGTATATCAAAACGGTTTTTTCTATTCAAAATCAAGACCCTATCTTTGTCATCTGATGAACATTATAAAACTTCATGATTTATATTTCAAACCTTTTATAACAAAGGAAGAAGTAGCAGGCATTGTAAAGTCCTTGGCCAAACAAGTAAAAAATGATTTGCCAAAAGACGAGATTCCTGTTTTTGTGGGAATTTTAAATGGATGTTTTTTGTTTGCTGCAGATTTTATTAGAGAATTTAATGGAAATTGCGAAGTTTCATTTGTCAAACTCGCTTCCTATGAAGGCACAACATCAACAGCAAATGTAAAACAACTTGTGGGTCTCAATGAAGATCTAACAGGAAGGACCGTTATTATCCTAGAAGATATTATAGATACTGGAGCCACTTTGCAAGAAATTTATAACATCTTTAGCGATAAAAAAGTAAAACAACTTAAAGTAGCAACCCTATTTTTTAAGCCCGAAGTATTTAAAAAAGAACTTCCCATTGCTTATATTGGAAAAAGTATTAAAGATAAGTTTATCGTAGGATATGGCCTCGACTATGACGGCTTAGGAAGAAACATAGCAGCAATATATCAACAAACAACACCCCCAAAAATGAAAAACATTGTATTATTCGGACCTCCCGGTGCAGGAAAAGGGACACAAGCAACCTTGTTAAAAGAGAAATATGATTTGGTACACATCTCTACAGGAGATGTTTTTAGATACAATATTAAAAACAAAACCGAATTAGGAGTATTGGCAAAAACCTATATGGATGCTGGTAATTTAGTGCCCGATGAGGTAACCATTAACATGTTGAAAGCAGAAGTAGATAAAAATGCGAATGCCAAGGGTTTTATTTTTGACGGGTTTCCAAGGACCGCTTCTCAAGCCATCGCTTTAGATGCTTTTTTAGCAGAAAAAGGAGCGCAAATAAATGGAATGATCGCCTTAGAGGTTTCCGAAGACTTGTTAGTTGAGCGCTTGTTGGAAAGAGGAAAAACAAGTGGAAGAGCCGACGATACGGACGAAGAAAAAATTAGAAATCGTTTTAACGAATACAACACCAAAACGGCTATCTTAAAAGATTTTTACCAAGAAAAAGGGACCTATCATGGAGTGAATGGTGTGGGTACTATTGAAGACATTACCGAAAGCTTATCAGCCGTTTTTGATACACTTTAAATTGTTTGACAATTCAATTGTTGAACCCATAAAAAAAAAGCATGACTGAAGGAAATTTTGTCGACTACATAAAAATATACGCATCTTCTGGTAAAGGTGGGCAAGGATCTATGCACTTGCATAGAGAAAAATTTATTACCAAAGGAGGACCCGATGGAGGCGACGGTGGACGCGGAGGTCATATTATTTTACGAGGAGACAAAAACATGTGGACCTTGTTTCACTTGAAATTTAAAAGACACTTTAGAGCCGACCCAGGAGGTGCTGGAAGTGCAAGTAGAAGCACCGGAGCAGATGGGGCAGATGTATATATAGATGTGCCTTTAGGAACGATTGTTAGAGATGCCGATACGGATGAAGTGATTCTAGAAATTACAGAACACCAGAAAGAAGTTGTATTGTTGCGTGGCGGAAAAGGAGGCTTAGGGAACTGGCATTTTAAATCCTCAACCAATCAATCACCAAGATATTCACAACCCGGGATGGACGGTGTAGAAGCCTGGCTGCGCTTAGAATTAAAATTGCTAGCAGATGTAGGTTTGGTAGGTTTTCCAAATGCAGGAAAGTCTACACTTTTGTCTGTTCTAACGGCTGCAAAACCAAAAATTGCTGACTATGCGTTTACAACGTTAAAGCCAAATTTAGGGATTGTAGAACACCGAAATCATCAAACGTTCGTAATTGCAGACATTCCTGGAATCATAGAAGGAGCTGCAGAAGGAAAAGGACTTGGACATCGATTTTTACGTCATATCGAACGTAATTCAACCCTTTTGTTTTTAATTCCTGCCGATAGTGATGATATTAACAATGAATATGCAATTCTATTAAATGAGCTGAAAAAGCACAATCCAGAATTGTTAGACAAAGATCGTTTGTTGGCCATTTCTAAATCGGACATGTTAGATGAAGAATTAAAGCAAGAGATTGCTTCAGATTTACCAGAAGGTATAGAAACTTTATTCATTTCTTCAGTTGCTGAATCTGGGTTGCAAGAATTAAAAGATAAATTGTGGAAAATGCTGAATTAAGAATTCCATTTCAAAATAGCCAAATAGACCAAGCTGCTCCTCTTTTCAATTGTAAAGAAGGGGCATTTTAGTTTTTTAAATGAACTTCAATGGGCAAGCTGTATTTTGTAACTACAGGAATACCTCTTTTTCTTGCAGGGGTTATTTGGGGTAATTTCTGTACACTTACCTTTAGCAAACTATCCAGTGAAGGGAGTTGTAACTTGATGTTTTCAGAGGACTTAATTTCATCCAAAACTACAGTTCCCTTTGCTGAGATTACTAAATGGACAACCACAGTTTCAGCAATAGCCTCCTGTGTTGTAAAAGTATGTTTTTTGAGTTCGGCGCCTATTTTTGCATGCATTTCATTTCTAAAACAAGTTGATTTTTTTGCTTTTGTGATCAGGGTGTCACAAACAGGAAATGAAGGAGAGAAATCTACTGAAGCAAAGTCTATTGTTGTATCTAAAGGTGTAATTTTCGAGCCGTTAATTCCCATAGCCAAATCACAAGAATTGCAAAAAAGGAGGAAAATAAAAAAAGCAAAAACACGCAAAAACATAGAATTAATTATGTTGTGAAATTACTAAATTTTATTGAGTTATATAGGAGGTGCCTTTACATCATAATTGCTTCAATAATTAGGGTTTGATTTTAGTTTCCAATTTGGAATATTCGTATTTAAAAGTTGTATTTATCGTTTCAAAAAATGTAACAAAGGTTTTGTATTTTAGTGCTACTTAAAAACATGTTATGGATATTTTTTTATTACTAGTAGGGTTTTTATTGGTTTTACTTGGTATTGTAGGTGCAATTTTACCAGTTTTACCAGGCCCTCTCACCGGTTGGTTCGGACTTTTAGCATTGCACCTTACGAGTGTAATTCCACTGAACTGGACTTTTTTAGGCATAACGTTAGCCATAGCCCTTATAATTTGGATTTTAGATTATATCATTCCCGCCATGGGCACAAAAAAATTTGGAGGAAGTAAATACGGCGTTTACGGCACGACGATTGGGCTAATTATTGGACTCTTTGTTCCAATTCCACTGGGGATTTTAATAGGAGCCTTCCTTGGTGCGTTTATCGGAGAGTTGCTGTATGATAGCAAGGACACCCAAAGAGCTATTAAAGCTTCTTTTGGTTCTTTTATTGGTTTACTTGCTTCTGCATTCATCAAGTTTTTTGTAGCCTTGGTTTACTGCGTGCTTTTCTTTTCCAAGATATGGGAATATAAGACGGTGTTGTTTTAATATTCTTTCAATCAAATGCAAAAAAAAAGCGTCCCATTTAAGGGAAGCTTTCCATTGGTTAACAAAACCATGACACTTTTATGAAAGCGCCAAACAACACAACTAAATACTACTTTAACAAAAAGTAGCCTTCAAATATACAATATTTTACAATCTTACAGGTCATTTTCTTTTTTATTTGTTAATTGCCTAACTCTGCAATAGATTGTATCTTTGCAACCTTTAACATGTATCCGAAAACAAAGAGAGAGAATGCAATTATCAGAACAAGAAGTTGTACGTAGAGAAAAGCTAACCAAATTACGTGAATTAGGAATCAACCCTTATCCAGCAGATTTATTTCCAATCAATTCAAATTCAAAAGAAATAAAAGAAGCATATGTTGAAGGTAAACATGTCGTTATTGCTGGACGTTTGATGTCAATCAACATTCAAGGAAAAGCATCTTTTGCTCAACTGCAAGATGGAGAAGGTAGAGTCCAATTGTATTTTAACAGAGATGAAATTTGTGAAGGAGAAGACAAATCCAATTATAATAATATTTTTAAGAAATTAGTAGACTTAGGAGACTTTATAGGAATAGAAGGAACCTTGTTTACGACGCAAGTAGGTGAAAAAACAGTATTGGTTAAAAGTTTTAAAATGCTATCAAAAGCCTTGAAGCCTTTGCCAATGCCAAAAGTAAAAGATGGCGTTACTTACGATGCTTTTACAGATCCCGAAATGCGTTACAGACAACGTTATGCAGATTTGGTAGTCAATCCACATGTTAAAGAAGTCTTTGTCAAACGAACCAAATTATTCAATGCAATGCGTTCTTTCTTTAATGACGCAGGATATTTTGAAGTGGAAACCCCTGTCTTACAGCCCATTCCTGGAGGAGCCGCTGCAAGACCTTTTATTACACATCACAATTCATTAGACATACCGTTGTACATGAGAATTGCCAACGAACTCTATTTAAAAAGATTGATTGTAGGTGGTTTTGATGGTGTTTATGAGTTTTCAAAAAACTTCAGAAATGAAGGAATGGACAGAACACACAATCCAGAATTTACTGCGATGGAAATCTATGTATCTTACAAAGATTACAATTGGATGATGGATTTTTGTGAGCAATTATTAGAACATTGTGCTATTGCCGTAAACGGGACCTCTGAAGTTACTTTTGGTGAACATAAAATCAATTTTAAAGCACCCTATGCGAGAGTTACTATGGCAGACTCGATCAAACATTTTACTGGTTTTGACATCAATGGAAAAACTGAAGATGAAATAAGAACCGCAGCAAAATCAATGGACATTCCTGTTGATGAAACCATGGGGAAAGGAAAATTAATTGATGAGATTTTTGGAGAAAAATGTGAAGGAAATTATATACAACCCACCTTCATTACCGATTATCCAAAAGAAATGTCTCCACTTTGTAAAGAACATAGAGACAATCCAGAACTCACAGAACGTTTTGAGTTGATGGTATGTGGTAAAGAAATTGCCAATGCTTATTCAGAACTAAACGATCCAATTGATCAAAGAGCACGTTTCGAACACCAATTAAAACTCGCCAAAAAAGGAGACGATGAAGCCACCGAATTCATCGATGAAGATTTTTTACGTGCGCTCGAGTACGGGATGCCTCCAACCTCTGGAATGGGAATTGGAATGGACCGTTTGATTATGTTTTTAACCAACAATCAATCCATCCAAGAAGTCTTGTTTTTTCCACAAATGCGCCCAGAAAAGCGAATCGCTGTTGATGTTGAGCTCACAGTTGAGGAGAAAGATTTATTAGCACTGATCACCAAAGTTGAGAGCATAGCTTTAAACGAATTAAAATCTCAATCTGGTTTGTCCAACAAGAAATGGGACAAAACCATAAAAGGATTGACCAAAAAAGAAGTGGCTAAAGTTTCAAAAACAGACGAAGGTTTGTTTGTCGAAATACGATAGTAGTTCGAGAAAAAAATAAAAAAATCCAGCTTTATAGCTGGATTTTTTTTATGAATTATAATCGCACAAAGCAACCATCTTGTTACAGTGCTAACAACCCGTTTGTTTTGGCAACCCCTTCAGCAGAAGCTTGAAGATGGGCTTTTTCTGCATCATTTAAATTGATTTTCACAATTTTTTCGACACCGTTTTTTCCTAAAACTACAGGGACTCCGATGCATAAATCATTTAAACCATATTCACCTTCCAATAATACAGAGCAGGGAAAAATTTTCTTTTGATCACAGGCAATTGCATGCACCAAACTAGAAACAGCAGCTCCAGGAGCATACCAAGCAGAAGTGCCCAACAAACCCGTTAGTGTAGCACCACCAACTTTGGTGTCTTGTAAGACTTGTGCCAATCTTTCTTCAGAGATAAACTCAGAAGCTGGAACCGAATTTCTTGTAGCTAATCGCGTTAAAGGAACCATTCCTTTATCAGAATGTCCACCAATTACCATTCCATCTACATCAGAAATGGGTGCTTCTAAAGCTTCTGCCAATCGATATTTAAAACGTGCAGAATCTAAGGCTCCGCCCATTCCAATGATTCTATTTTTAGGAAGTCCTGTTGTTTTGTGAACCAAATAAGTCATGGTGTCCATAGGATTAGAAACCACAATAATAATGGTGTTTGGAGAGTGTTCAATTAAGCTAGCAGAAACCATTTTAACAATTCCTGCATTGATTCCAATCAACTCTTCACGAGTCATTCCTGGTTTTCTTGGAATTCCCGAAGTAATCACACAAATATCAGAAGCAGCTGTTTTGGAATAATCACTTGTACTTCCAGTGATTTTTGTGTCAAACCCGTTCAAAGAAGCGGTCTGCATTAAATCCATTGCTTTCCCTTCTGCAAAACCTTCTTTAATGTCTAATATTACAACTTCTGAAGCGAAGTTTTTCATGGCAATGTATTCTGCACAACTTGCACCAACGGCACCAGCACCTACAACTGTAATTTTCATATTTTTCGTATTTATTTGTGTTGAAATTAACAGCCACAAAAATACATTAAATTATTGAAAAATAACTTTTGATTTTTCTTAAAAAACACTGTACTTTTTTGAGTTATTTACAAAAAAAGCCTCAATACGTTTACGATTGAGGCTGTTTAAAATTATAACTATTTTTTAGACATCGATGTTTGCATACTTTGCATTTCGTTCAATAAAGTCTCTCCTTGGCGGAACTTCATCGCCCATAAGCATAGAGAAAACTCTGTCTGCTTCTGTTGGACTCTCAATAACCACCTTACGAAGTGTTCTAAACTCAGGATTCATAGTCGTATCCCAAAGTTGTTCTGCATTCATTTCTCCAAGACCTTTATAGCGCTGAATTGAAACACTTCCTCCGAGTTTTTGAGCAATTAAATCTCGTTGATTGTCATCCCATGCATACTCTCTTTTTTGTCCTTTTTTCACTAAGTAAAGTGGAGGCGTTGCAATATAGACATATCCTTGCTCTACCATTTCTTTCATGTACCTAAAGAAGAACGTTAGGATCAATGTTGCAATATGCGAACCATCAACATCGGCATCACACATAATGACTACTTTATGGTATCGAACTTTCGATAAGTTTAAAGCTCTTGGGTCTTCTTCCGTTCCAATAGAAACCCCCAAAGCGGTAAACATATTTTTGATTTCTTCGTTTTCAAAAACCTTATGTTGCATCGCTTTTTCTACGTTCAAAATCTTTCCACGAAGTGGAAGTATGGCCTGAAAATTACGATCTCTACCTTGCTTTGCTGTACCTCCTGCAGAATCTCCCTCAACTAAGAAAATTTCACATTGAGCTGGATCGGTTTCAGAGCAATCAGATAATTTCCCAGGCAAACCACCAATAGACATCACTGTCTTACGTTGAACCATTTCACGGGCTTTCCGTGCTGCATGCCTTGCAGTAGCAGCTAGGATTACTTTCTGAACAATGGTTTTTGCATCGTTTGGATTTTCTTCCAAATAGTCGGTTAACATTTCAGAAACGGCTTGCGATACGGCAGAGGTTACTTCTCTGTTTCCTAATTTTGTTTTTGTTTGTCCTTCAAATTGCGGCTCTGCTACCTTAACAGAAACGATCGCAGTCAATCCTTCCCGAAAATCATCACCTGAAATTTCGAACTTTACATTCTTAAGCAATCCAGAATTGTCCGCATATTTTTTTAAGGTTCCTGTTAACCCACGTCTAAATCCAGACAAATGGGTTCCTCCTTCGTGCGTGTTGATATTGTTTACATAGGAGTGTAAGTTTTCTGCATAGGAAGTGTTGTATACCATGGCAACTTCAACCGGAATACCATTTTTTTCGCCTTCCATAGAAATTACATTTGCAGTCAATTGCTCACGTGTAGAATCTAAATATTTGATAAATTCTGGCAGCCCTTCTTTCGAATGAAAGGTTTCTGTAATTGGGTTCCCTTCGTCGTCAGTATTTCTTTTGTCTGTTAAAGTAATGGTAATACCTTTATTCAAATAAGACAACTCACGCATACGTGTAGCCAACGTTTCGTAGTTGTATTGAGTACTTTGGGTAAAGATTGATTTGTCTGGTGAAAAAGTAACAATGGTCCCTGTAAAATCGGTTTCTCCAATTGTTTTTACTGGGTACAAGGCTTTTCCTTGAGAATATTCTTGTTGCCAAATTTTACCTTCTTTGTGAACCGTTGCTGTTAAGTGTTGTGATAATGCGTTTACACAACTCACACCCACACCGTGCAACCCTCCAGAGACCTTGTAGGAATCCTTGTCAAATTTACCACCGGCACCAATTTTTGTCATTACAACTTGCAATGCAGAAACCCCTTCTTTTTTGTGAATCCCAACTGGAATTCCACGTCCATTATCTTTGGTAGTAATAGAATTGTCTTCATTAATGGTAACATTAATCGTATCACAATGCCCACCCATCGCTTCATCAATAGAATTGTCTACAACTTCGTATACCAAATGGTGCAATCCTCGAACACCTACATCTCCAATATACATCGAAGGACGCATTCTTACATGCTCCATACCTTCTAATGCCTGAATACTGGAAGCATCGTAATTATTTTTTTTGTCTTCGCTCATAATAAAAGTGAATTAGTCATTTAAATTTTGTTGAAAAACCAACATAGAAAATGATGATCTCCTCATCTCAAATTTACAAATTTTCAATCTTTTTTTTAAAGCTATGTGAAATTAAGTTCTGAAATTATCAACATTTGTTGAAAACGAAATAATGGCTTAAACCTCTTAAAAAGCACCTTAGATGTCTTTTTTTTGAGTTAAAATTTTTTCGGGAAACAAGCCAGTACTTACGTTGCTTAAAAAGGAGATTTTACAATCGTACAAGCAAAAAAAAATCCCGCAAAAAGCGAGATTTTTTAGTCTTAAATTTATTTTGGAAATAAACAAATCTAATAAGCATCATCATGAACATTTAGGATTGCTCTTCCCGAAGGTTCGTTCATGTTTTTAAACGCTTCATCCCAGTCTAGTGCAATTTGAGTACTACAAGCTACACTTGCTTCTTGAGGAACGCTTAATGCAGCGGTGTCGCTTGGGAAGTGTCCTTCAAAAATAGCTCGGTAATAAAATTCTTCCTTATTTTGAGGGGTTTGAATTGGGAATCTGAATTTTGCATTTGCCAACTGTTCATCCGAAATTTCTTTGTCTACGATTTCTTTTAAAGTATCAATCCAGTCATAGCCAACACCGTCAGAAAATTGTTCTTTTTGTCTCCATGCTACACTTTCTGGTAACATATCTTCAAATGCTTTTCGAATAATCCATTTCTCCATTCGCTCTCCATGAATCATTTTATCTTTCGGGTTCACACGCATGGCAACATCAATAAACTCTTTGTCTAGAAACGGTACACGTCCTTCAATTCCCCAAGCCATTAAACTCTTATTGGCTCTAAGGCAGTCATACATATGAAGTTTTTCTAGCTTACGAACAGTTTCTTCATGAAATTCTTCTGCATTTGGTGCCTTATGAAAATACAAGTAACCTCCAAAAATTTCATCGGCTCCTTCCCCAGAAAGTACCATTTTGATTCCCATGGATTTAATAACTCTAGCCATTAAGTACATCGGGGTAGAGGAGCGAATTGTGGTAATGTCATAGGTTTCTATATTGTAAATGACATCTTTGATAGCGTCCAATCCTTCCTGAATTGTAAATTTTATTTCATGATGAATAGTACCAATATGGTCTGCTACTTTTTGAGCAGCTGCCAAATCTGGAGACCCTTCTAGACCCACAGAGAAACTGTGAAGTTGAGGATACCAAGCTGCAGACTTGTCATCGGATTCAATTCTTTTTTGAGCATATTTTTTTGCAATGGCAGAAGTTACTGAAGAATCCAAACCTCCAGAAAGTAAAACACCATAAGGTACATCACTCATTAATTGTCTGTGTACTGCTTCTTCTAAAGCTTTCTTTACTTCTGCGATGCTTGTTTGGTTCTCTTTGACCGCTTCATAATCTCTCCATTCTCGATGGTACCATTTTACAAACTGTCCATCGACACTAGACATGTAATGCCCTGGAGGAAATAATTCAATCTTGGTACAAACGCCTTCCAAAGCCTTTAATTCAGAAGCAACATAGAAAGTTCCATTTTGATCCCATCCAATGTACAAAGGAATGATTCCAACATGATCTCTGGCGATAAAATATGCATCCTTTTCAACATCATACAATGCAAAACCAAAAATCCCATTCAATTCATCCAAAAAATCAACACCTTTTTCTTTGTACAGTGCCAAAATTACCTCACAGTCGGACGCTGTTTGAAAAGGATAGGTTCCGTCAAACTGTTTGCGTAAATCTCTATGATTGTAAATTTCTCCATTTGCTGCCAATACGAGTTTTTTATCCTCACTAAAAAGCGGTTGTTGTCCGGAAGCTGGATCTACAATAGCCAATCTTTCATGCGTCATGATAACCTTATCATCACTATAGATTCCACTCCAATCTGGACCCCTATGTCTAATTTTTTTAGACATTTCTAGGAGTTGAGGTCTCAAGACTTCAGGTCTTTCTTTTAAATCAAACGCACATACAATACCACACATAATTCTATTTTTTAATAATAATTGTTTATTTCCGTTACAAAAAACCGAATATTTGTTTATAATTTATACTTAATATTTATATTTAATTATAATTTGTAATAATAGTATTGTTTATAGTGTATTTATGAAAGTATTCAGTTTGTTTTTCATTTAGAAACTTACTGTTTGTTAGTTCGCTTAAAAAAAACGAAATAAAATTTGGTCAAGTAGAATTTGCTGTCTAAATTTGTAACACAATGATGATACAAAAGAACATATGGTGGTGGAACTCTCTTAATTCATAAGTGAGACACCGTCCTATATGTTAAAATATACAAAAGGCTTATCTCACGATAAGCCTTTTTTTGTATGCATACCAAATACCGAGTTCGTTTAACAACCATGAAAAAAATAAAATTTAAAACATCAAGTACCACCAGGATTTCCGACACAGTGACTCCCGTAGGCTTGTATTTGCGCTTTCGAGATGTCTATGCAAATACAATATTGCTAGAAAGTTCGGACTATCATAGTAAAGAAGAAAGTTTTTCTTTTATCTGTATAGAACCCATTGTTTCCATGAAAGTGGAAGATGCCTTATTTTCGATTTCTCACAAAGGAGTTCAAGTAGCCCAAGAGGTGGTTGATAAAAATTTCTATACACTGTTTGATAATTTTGCAGATTCGATAGTTTTGGATTGTCCAAAGGAACTAAAATCATTTAATGGTCTGTATGGCTATTCGACCTATGACAGTGTACAGTATTTCGAGAACATTCGGTTTGCAAATAAAAAAGCACCTTCTGCGATCCCAGAAATGCAGTACAGTTTTTATCGTTTTATCATCGCTATTAATCATTTTAATGATGAAATGACCTTGATAGAAAATAGGGAAGCGCACGAGATTTCAAGAGTTTCGGAAATAGAAACGATCATCAATGCACAAACATTTAACACACAAAAATTTGAAACCTTAGGTCAAGAAACCTCCAACTGTACGAATGAAGATTTTAAAGAATATGTAGCAAAAGCAAAAGCGCATTGCAAACGAGGTGATGTTTTTCAGCTGGTATTGTCTCGTCAGTTTCAACAAGAATTTAAAGGCGATGAATTTAATGTGTACCGCGCATTGCGTTCAATCAATCCATCTCCTTATTTGTTTTATTTTGACTACGGGAATTTTAAATTGATGGGTTCATCTCCAGAAGCACAAATAAAAATTGCTGCAGGAAAAGCAACAATCAATCCAATTGCTGGAACCTTTCGAAGAACCGGAGATATGTCTGAAGATATCAAGTTAGGAAAAAAATTATCTGAAGATAAAAAAGAAACAGCAGAACACGTTATGTTGGTTGATCTGGCTAGAAATGATCTTAGCAAACATGCCAACCATGTAACGGTTGAAGTCTTTAAAGAAGTACAGTATTTTAGTCATGTGATTCATTTGGTGTCTACCGTTCAGGGAAAAATTAAAGGAAATCCAATAGAAATTGTAGGAGATACTTTCCCCGCGGGTACCTTAAGTGGTGCGCCAAAGTATAAGGCCATGGAATTAATTGATAACTATGAAAATCAATCCCGTGGATTTTATGGAGGTGCCGCAGGAATTATAGGGCTAGACGGTTCTGTAAACTTGGCAATAGCCATCCGTTCTTTTGTGAGTAAAAACAACGTATTGTACTCACAAGCAGGAGCTGGAATTGTGATTCATTCAGATGAAGCAAAAGAATTACAAGAAGTAAACAATAAATTAGCCGCTTTAAAAAAGGCGTTAATTTTAGCAGAAAACATTTAAAAAATAGCCTTTAGTAGTTTGCTAATCGCCAAAAGCTTTTAAAATGAAAATAGTAATAATAGACAATTACGATTCCTTTACCTATAACTTAGTTCATATGGTAGAGAAAATTACAGGCAATGTTCCTGCAGTGTATCGAAACGATGAAATTAGTGTAGAAGCCCTAAATAGTTTTGATGTAATTATGTTATCTCCCGGACCAGGAATTCCGGAAGAAGCTGGCATTCTAAAAGCGGTAATCAGCACCTATGCCGGTCAAAAACCAATATTTGGAGTTTGCCTTGGTCTTCAGGCGATTACCGAGGTTTTTGGTGGGAGTATTGTCAATTTAGATACCGTATACCATGGCGTGGCAACCCCAATGCATGTGGTAGACGAGCAGGCGGTTATCTTTAAAGACATACCGGCAACATTTTTAGCGGCCCGCTACCACTCGTGGTCTGCTTCTGAAGATGGTTTTCCGGAAGTATTAAAAGTTACTGCTAGAGATGAAGCTGGTGGGATTCAAGCAATAGCACATAAGATGTTTCCAATTTCAGCAGTGCAGTTTCATCCAGAATCAATACTAACAGAAGTTGGAGCACAACTCGTAACTAATTTTATAAATAGTGTAAAAAAGTAATGCAGGCACCCTATTTTACCTGCCCACTTTATTCTTTTAACAAAAGAACTGTCTAAAAATGAAAGCAATTTTAAACGATTTATACCAGCACAAGAGATTGTCTAAATCGCAAGCAAAGCAAACGTTAATTGCCATTGCCTCTGAGCAATATAATGAGGCACATTTGGCCTCATTCATGACGGTTTTTATGATGCGCCCAATTACAGTGGAAGAACTTACTGGTTTTAGAGATGCATTGTTAGAATTGGCTATAAAAGTTGATTTGTCTGCGTATAATACGCTCGATATTGTGGGTACCGGAGGAGACGGAAAGGATACTTTTAACATTTCAACACTTACTTCATTTATCGTTGCGGGTACCGGTCAAAAAGTAGCAAAACATGGTAATTATTCGGTATCTTCGCAGTCGGGTTCTTCGGACATGTTGGCCAGCTTTGGATATGAATTTACCAATGATGAAAACACGTTAAAAGCGCATTTAGAAAAAGCAAATATTTGTTTTTTACATGCGCCTAAATTTCATCCAGCAATGAAAGCGGTTGGACCCACAAGAAAAGCATTGGCATTAAAAACGTTCTTTAACATTCTAGGACCCCTCGTAAACCCGAGTGCGCCCCAAAATCATTTTTTAGGAACATTTAATTTGGAAATTGCCCGTTTGTACAATTATATTTTACAAGAAGAAAAAAGCAATTATGGAATCGTTCATGCCTTGGATGGGTATGATGAAATTTCTCTTACAGGGGGCTTCAAACTCCTCACTAAAAAAGGAGAGCAATGTATCCAGCCTCAAGATATTGGGCAAAAAATAATTGAACAATCAGCGATTTCCGGAGGAAGTTCAGTAGCCGATGCAGCAAAAATATTTAAAACAATACTTGATGGAAATGGGACAACTGCACAAAACAATGTTGTGCTTACAAATGCAGCATTTGCACTTAAAGTTGTTGAGCAAACAAAGAGTTTTGAAACCTGTTTTGAAGAAGCTAAGGAGTCCTTGTTTGGCTTGAAAGCAAAAGCATGTTTAACAAAGTTAGTTGAGTAATGACCAAAAAGAAAAAAAATATCATTTCAATCATTCCCGCCTTTGTATTGATAGGTTTGGCGATTGGAGTACAAACAAAAAAGATATACCTCCACACTGCAATTGGATTTTCCGCAGGTCTTTTGGTGTATTTATTTTTGAAGAATAAAAACTCAAATTCTTAATTTAGAATTAATTATATGACCATATTAGATAAGATAATCGCTTTCAAAAAAAAGGAAATTGCAAAAATAAAAGCAGAAGTTCCAGTAAAAAAATTAGTAGAAAGCCCTAATTTTTCAAGACAATCATTGTCTTTAAAAAAATCGTTACTAGCGGTTGGCTCTTCTGGAATTATAGCAGAATACAAACGTCAGTCACCTTCCAAAGGAATCATTAACGACAAAGCAACTATTGCCGAAGTAACCAACGGATATTTAGAGGCCAATGTAGCTGCACAATCTATTTTAACAGATACTTCTTTCTTTGGTGGAACGATGGCAGATTTGATGGAAGCGAGAGTCATCAATCAGCAAAAACCAATTTTACGAAAAGATTTTATTGTAGATGGTTTTCAAATTGTAGAAGCAAAAGCAATTGGTGCGGACGTAATTTTATTAATTGCTGCCTGTTTAACGGCTACGGAATTAAAAAATTACGGAAATCTCGCAACCGATTTAGGAATGGAGGTCTTGTATGAAGTGCATTCACAAGAAGATTTAGATAAAATCAACCATTTAGAAAATAAAATCATTGGTATCAACAATCGAAATTTAAAGACTTTTGATGTAGACTTAGAACACTCTATCAAATTAGCGGGGCAAATACCAGATTCCTGTGTGAAAGTGTCTGAAAGTGGAATTTCTGATCCAAGAATTATCACAGGATTGAAAGAATATGGATTTCAAGGGTTTTTAATTGGAGAAAACTTTATGAAAGAAGAAAACCCTGGTGCAGCTTGTCAAGCGTTTATCAATCAAATAAAATAATCGATGAAATTGAAAGTTTGCGGAATGATGCAGGGTGAAAACATTCAAGAAGTGGCTGCATTGAATCCTGATTATATGGGCTTTATTTTTTATGAAGCATCAAAAAGAAATTTTGAAGGGATCATTCCCGAACTCCCAGAATCCATTAAGAAAACAGGGGTTTTTGTAAATGAATATCCAGAGATTTTAATTTCATTGGTTGAAGAATATCAATTAGACGCAATCCAATTACACGGAGACGAATCTGTTGCTTATGTTACCAATTTACAGTTGCAACTAGCAGCAAGAAGAGCCCTATTTATAGAAGAAAATAAACATCAAAAAAAGAAAAAAAACAAACATAAAATTTCCAAGGAGAAAGTAGAAATCATTAAAGTATTTGGTGTAAAAGATAGATTTAATTTTGAAGTACTAAGGCCTTATTTGGATGTTGTTGAGTATTTTTTGTTTGATACAAAAGGAAAAGAAAGAGGAGGAAACGGCGTTCAATTTGATTGGACAATTTTAGAATCCTATCCTTTTGAGAAGCCGTTCTTTTTAAGTGGTGGAATTGGGTTAGAATCAGTGGAGATGCTTCAGGAATTTCTAAAGAAACCTGTATCAAAGTGCTTTATTGCACTCGACATTAATAGTAAATTTGAAAGCCTACCCGGTATAAAGAAAGTAGCGCAAATAGCGAAGTTTAAAAATAATATGATTGCCAAAGTAACAAAGTAATCTTTAGTGTTTAGAGATTCCTTTAGTACATAAAATGACAGAATACGATAAGATATGAAATCAAAATTTCAACCCGATGAAAACGGCTATTTTGGACAATATGGTGGGGCATTTATTCCCGAATTATTACATCCAAATGTAAAAGAACTCGCAGATAATTATATTCAAATTATCGAATCTGAAGCGTTTCAAACAGAGTACAAAGCATTGTTAAAAGACTACGTTGGACGTCCGACTCCGCTTTATTTAGCGAAACGATTGTCCCAAAAATACGGTGCTCATATTTATTTGAAACGAGAAGATTTAAATCATACAGGTGCGCACAAAGTTAACAATACCATTGGTCAAATCCTCATTGCTAAAAAATTAGGAAAAACCAAGATTATTGCAGAAACTGGTGCGGGGCAGCACGGAGTTGCTACGGCAACAGTATGTGCATTAATGGGCCTGGAGTGTACTGTGTTTATGGGAGAGAAAGACATTGTTCGTCAAGCACCCAATGTTGCTCGCATGAAAATGTTAGGCGCCAAAGTGGTTCCTGCAACCAGTGGAAGTAAAACATTAAAAGATGCCACCAACGAAGCCATTCGGTATTGGATTCAAAACCCAGCAACATTTTATTTGATTGGTTCTGTAGTAGGGCCACACCCGCATCCAGACATGGTAGCCCGTTTACAAGCGGTGATTTCTGAAGAAATGAAATGGCAACTAAAAGAAAAAACAGGCAAGGAAAACCCAGATACTATTATTGCATGTGTGGGAGGAGGAAGCAATGCCGCCGGTGCGTTTTATCATTATATGGAGGACCAAACCGTAGAGTTAATTGCAGTAGAGGCTGCAGGTTTGGGCGTGTATTCTGGAGAAAGTGCAGCAACATCTCAATTGGGTGAGGTTGGAATTATACACGGAAGTAAAACAATTCTAATGCAAGATGCATACGGACAAATTCAAGAGCCGTATTCAATTTCTGCAGGATTGGATTATCCAGGAGTTGGCCCTTTGCATGCACACCTGTTTGAAACTAAAAGAGCAAAATTCATGAGTGCAACCGACAATGAAGCGTTAGCAGCTGCCTATGAATTGACAAAAATTGAAGGAATTATTCCAGCCTTAGAAACGGCACATGCATTGGCTGTTTTACCAAAAATAAAATTTAAGAAAGACCAGGTAGTCGTCATTAACCTATCAGGTAGAGGGGACAAAGATTTAGAAATATTTATTAAAAATTTAGAAGCATAATGAATCCGAAAATTGATTTTATTGAATCCGAATTACAAAATTTAAGAGACAGCTTAAAAACCCATTCCCTGTATAAAAATCTTCAGTCCATGGAAGATATTCGGGTTTTTATGGAAAATCATGTCTTTGCCGTTTGGGACTTTATGTCTCTACTAAAAGCTTTACAGAGAGATTTAACTACGGTATCTACTCCTTGGATTCCCCGAGCGAATTCAAAATTGGCGCGGTTTATTAACGAAATTACTGTAGCAGAAGAAAGCGATTTTGATAAAGATGGAGTTGTTAAAAGTCATTTTGAAATGTATCTTGATGCCATGGAAGAGGTTGGGGCAGATACTTCAAAAATCACGCACTTTTTAAATCAACTCGCTGTTTCAAATGCTGTTGAAGCATCTATAGAAAATACCACCATCATTGCCGCGGTAAAAGATTTTGTTTCTTTTACATTTAAAACAATCAACACCAATGAAACGCACAAAATTGCAGCAGCATTTACATTTGGGAGGGAAGACGTTATTCCAGATATGTTCATCAAAATTATTGACGAAGCAGCAACCAAACAGGATAAAAAGTATGATAGTTTTACCTACTACTTGAAGCGTCACATAGATTTAGATGGAGATGAACATGGGCCTTTGTCGCTACAAATGATCACAGAATTATGCGGAGATGATGCCCAGAAATGGGATGAAGTTTTGGCGGTTGCTAAAGCATCTTTATTGGTTCGTATTGCCTTGTGGAGTGGTATTGAAGAAGAATTAAAAAGACATAAACAAGCACTCGTTTAAGATGAAAAAATTAAATACGTTATTGGCCCAGAAAGAGAATTTACTTTCGATTTATTTTACCTGTGGATACCCAGAATTAGCGGATACAACCGCTGTAATTTCAGCATTAGAAAAAAATGGTGTCGATTTTATTGAAGTGGGATTGCCGTACTCAGATCCTTTAGCAGATGGACCAACCATTCAGGATTCAAGTCAAAAAGCATTGGAAAACGGAATCAATCTAGACATTGTCTTTTCGCAATTAATGAGCATTAAGCAATCCAACCAAACCCCGTTAGTTTTAATGGGATACCTCAATCAAATGCTTAAATATGGCGAAGAGAAGTTCTGTCAACAAGTAGTAGATTGTGGTATAGAAACGCTGATAATTCCAGATTTACCCATGGTAGAATTTGAAAATCATTATCAAGCATTGTTTGATAAATACGGATTAACCAATGTGTTTTTAATTACCCCAAATACTTCCGAAGAAAGAATTCGTAAAATTGATAGCTACACAAAAGCATTTATTTATGTAGTGGCTTCTTCTTCAATTACAGGCGCAAAAGGGGAGATTTCAAAGGAACAAATAGATTATTTTATAAGGATCAAAGCAATGCAATTAAAAAGTAAGTGTATCATTGGTTTCGGCATTTCAGACAAACCAACCTTTACAACTGCTTGTGCACATGCGCATGGTGCCATTATTGGATCTGCTTTTATCAAACATTTGGGAAGTCATGGCGTTGAAAATATAGCAGCTTTTATAGCACCTATTAAAGCATAAAAAAAGCGAAACTTATGTGTTTCGCTTTTTTTTTATAACATGGTTCGAACCATAATCACCCCATTCATACCTCGTATTCCGTAAATTGAAGCTTCTGGCCCTTTAAGAACAGTAATGGTTTTAATGGTGCTTGGTACAATAGCTCCAAAACTGGTTTTCCCAACCGGAGATCCATTTAAGATAAACAAGGGTTCTCTATTTTGATCTCCTCGAATAGAGATTACGTTGTCGGTTGTAATTCGAAGTCCCGATACTTTTCCTCTTAAATAATCATAGATATTTCGATATTGTATTGCCCCCGCAGTAAATTCTCTTTGGTTACTAGCAACAATATCTGCTCCTACCTTATTGGGAGTTATTTTGATGCGTATTTTTTTTTGACCTTCATACTTAACTTTTTTGATTCCATGAAGCGCAGAAAATATGGAAATTTCTTTGGGGAACGCTCTCAATTTTATTTTAAAGATCCCATTGCTATTAGTAGTTCTTGGATACTTTTTATTATCAAATAGCACAGAAGCACCTGGAATGGGTTGGTTGTTTGCATCTGTTACAACAAGCGTCAATTTTGAAGCTTTCTTGCTTTCTTGTGCAACAGTCGGAACCGTAAATGCGAGTAGGAATAAGATTACAATTCCTTTAAATACTGTATGTTGTTTCATATTTTTCTTTTAAAGGTAGGCTTTTTCTTTTTGATGCTAACAATTAAGAGTTACTAGTTTACACTTATTAAATTGATATCGAACACCAAGACAGCACCTCCAGGAATCGATCCACTTCCACTATTTCCATACCCTAAATTGGAAGGGATTAACAAAATACCCTCTCCGCCTTCTTTAAAATAGGTAATTCCTTCTCTCCATCCTAAAATTACTTGGTTCAAACCAAATGAAATTCCATTTGTACTCTGGTCAAAAACCGTACCGTCCAATAAAGTGCCTCGATAGGCTACTGTTACATTGGAATTGCTCGTTGGACGAACTCCTGTTCCTAGATCGTTAATTACATAATAGAGTCCCGTACTGCTTCTCTGGGCGTCCAAATTATTGGCTTCTATATATTCAATGATATCTGCTTCTGTTTGTGGTTCAAAATTTGAATCGCTTCCTGCACAAGAAAATAAAAGAAATGCCAAACAAAATAATGGTAAATAAAGTTTCATATTTAGGGGTTGTTTTTTAATGATGTGTAAATATAATTTGAAAAAACTTAATAAACTCTTTCCCCATTTAGAAAAGTGCTAATTACTTTTGTGGCTGGAATTTTACTCCCATCAATTTCCATGATATTTTGATCTAGAATGACAAAGTCTGCAAGTTTTCCCACTTCGATACTTCCTTTTTCATTTTCTTCGAAATTTGCGTATGCAGCCCAAATGGTCATGCCTTTCAGAGTTTCTTCACGTGATAATACATTTTCCATTTGAAACCCATCTTTAGGATAATTATGAATGTCCTTTCGAATGGTTGCTGCATAAAAAGTTAAAAAAGGATTTACTTGTTCTACAGGGAAATCTGTTCCTAGCGCAATTTTCCCATACTGATTGAGAAGTTCTTTAAAAGCATAGGCGCCTTTCATCCGTTCTTCACCAATTCGATCCTCTGCCCAGTACATGTCTGAGGTTGCGTGTGTTGGTTGTATAGAAGGTAAGATATTATCAAAGTTTTTGAAATCTTCTGGAGCTACTATTTGGGCATGTTCAATCCGCCATCTTCTGTTTTTATTGTTGGCTAAAACTTCTTTATAGGTAGAAAGCATCCAGGTGTTTGCAGAATCACCAATGGCGTGTGTGTTCATTTGATAGTCGGATGCTGCAATTTGTTTTGCAATTTCTTGATATCTTTTCGCAGGATAGATCAGTGCACCAAAATGATTTTCTCGATCTGCATAGGGGGTTCGCATTGCTGCACCTCTTGAGCCTAAAGCACCATCGCCGTAAATTTTAAAGGAACGAACATGCAAACGATCTGTCTTCACGATTCCTTTTTGAATATAATAATCTAAGTTTTCTTGAGTATCTCCAGAAACCATAGCGTAGACTCTCATTTTCAATGCATTTGTTTTCTGAAGGCTGTCAATCAATTCGATGGTTTGTCTCCCAAGTCCAGCGTCATCTACGGTTGTTAATCCATAAGAAAAAGAAATTTTTTGAGCATCCAATAAACCTTGAATTGCTTCTTGTTTTGTGGTGGATGGAAATTTAACAAAATCCATGGCAGCGTCAATTAAAACCCCAGTCATTTGCCCGTTTTCAAGAATGATTTCACCACCGGTAACTTTTGTGTCTTTGGTAATACCAGAAAGTGCTATCGTAGCTTGATTTACCAATAAAGCATGCCCGTCAACTCTTCCAACAGCAACAGGAGTATTTGGAAACAAAGCATCCAATTTCTCTTTTGTAGGAAATTTTTTCTCTTCCCAGTCGTTTTGGTCCCAACCTCGGCCCGTAATAAAAGCAACTTTTTTTTCTTTTTGAAAGGCAACAATTCTCTCTAAAACTTCATCATAACTTTTGGTCCCCTCCAAACTTACTTTTTGTTGCTGTAATCCCATTCTGTAAAAGTGACAATGCGCATCAATTAGCCCCGGGAGTATCGTTTTATTTTTAGCATCAATAGTTTTTAATGCTTTGTATTTTTTAAGCATTTCTTGGTTGGTTCCTACCCCAATAAATTTTCCATCTTTTATGGCAAATGCAGTTGCTTTTTCAAAAGTGCTATTGACTGTGTAAGTGTTTGAATTGAAGATCACTAAATCTGCAGGTTCTTGTTTGCAAGAAGTAAAAACAGATAAGAAGCACAAAAAGAAGCCTATTTTTTTCATGAGTGTGTATAGATTAAATAAGAAAGATATAGTAGTAAAAATTGTAGTGGAATTCGAATTATCGCCAGTTTTTTTGAGCCTATCGCAGGCCTCTCTTTAGTCAAATCCCAAATATGAATTGGTAAAAAAAAGAGCATTAAAATAAAAATACCTGCAGCAGCCTTATTCACTGTTTGCGGAAAAAACAAAGCAACTCCTAAGATCAATTCAATACTTCCGAAGACGTAATTTACCGCTAATTTTGGCAAAAAATCAGGGATAAAATGCTTAAAGAATTGTGGCTTTACAAAATGCATGATGCCTGCATAGGAGAAAAATATTCCAAACACAATTTTTAAAACGAATAGAAATGTATTCATTATTTATGGTTTTACAGGGGTATTGTTGTAAAGGTATTTGTCCATTAAATAAAGAATACTTGCCATAGAAGCACTACCCAGTGTGAGTTCTCTTTTATTCACCTTATCAAAGGTGTCGATGCTGGTATGATGGTAGTCAAAGTATCGCTGACTGTCCGGTCTGTAACCAACTAAGGTAACAGCATCTCCCTTTAGAGGTGAAATATCGGCACCACTCCCTCCTTTTTCAATATCGTGTAATCCGTAGGGAGCTAGTAATTTTTTCCAGCTTTGTAAAAGTGCTGTATTGGCCTGGTTTGCATCAATAGAAAAACCTCTAGGTGTATGTCCGCCCGCATCAGATTCCAGGCCTCCAATATGATTTTCTTTGTTTAGAATTGCCAATTCTGCATATTTTTTTGCACCCCGGGTTCCATTTTCTTCATTCATAAAAAAGACGACTCTTAGGGTGTTTTTTGGTCTGATTTTGTTCTTTTTAAACAAGGCAGCAACTTCCAGTGATTGTACAATTCCAGTACCATCGTCATGGGCACCATCTGCCAAGTCCCAGGAATCTAAATGCCCTCCAACGACCATAATATTTTCTGGAGTTTCACTTCCCGTAATCTGCCCAACAACATTGAATGAGGGTGCATCTGGAAGGGTTTCACAACTTTGTTTAAAGTAAAATTGTAAGGTTGGGTTTTTCTTTAAATCGGCACTTAAAATAGTAGCAGCTCTAGAACTAATAGCAGCAGTTGGTATGTGCATTTCTTTCGGTAAGTCGCCATAACTCATGGTTCCTGTGTGTGGGTAATCGTCAATACCATTGGTCATAGAACGCACAATCACTCCCTTTGCACCATAGCGTCCACATACGGCAGCACCCTGTACTCGTTGATCTACACAGCCCCCGTAAGCAGCAAATGTATTGATAAGGGTATTGTCGAAAGGACGGTTGAAAAAGATAATTTTACCGCGCATTTTTTCGCCCAAAGATCTAGCCTCCTCTAAACTTTTTACTTCCAATACTGCTGCAGAAACCCCTTCTTCGGGCGTAGCAACTGAAAATCCGAGCGCGCAAATTGGCACTTTCTTTTTTTCGCCATCTATCAAGTAATTTGCCGTTTCCTTTTCACCTCGAACCCAATGAGGCACCATTACAGGCTGTAACCAAACGGAATCTAAACCAACACGGTTCATTAATTTTTCGCCCCAAATGACTGCTTTTGCTGCTTCTGGAGACCCAGACAAACGACCACCAATATTTTGTGTCAAATCGCGCAACCACTCATAAGATTCGCCCTGTGTTAATGCCGTATTAAAAAGGCTTTTTATTTTTGTAGAATCTCGTATTTCCTCTTTGGTTAATGCTTTGGAAACCCTTATTTTTTCTTCTTTTTCAAGACAGGAAAAAAGCAATAAAATAGCAGATACAAAAAAAAGTTGTTTTTTCATTTTCAGAGATTTGATGGAAGCATAAAATTACAAAAATCAAATTGATAAATTAGGTCACATTTCGTTTATTAAAAGTCAAATTTATAAGTGACGCCACCCAAGACCTGAAAGCCTTGTACATTGAAGTTTGAAAATCGCTGGTACTTGGTGTTTAAAACATTATTCAATTTTAAGAATACAGAAAGTGTATCATGAATATGGTAGCCCCCATTTAGATTAAAATCAACAAAAGAATCCAAGCGACCTGTACTAACTTCATTTGAAGGGAATGGTCCATTATAGACTGCGATTTTACGTTCATCTACATAGAAAACATTTGTGGTTGCATACCATTTTTCGCTCTTGTATTTTGCGAATACAGCAAACTGTAAAGCAGGTAAATTCCAAGCTTCTGCTAAATTTTTAACTTCGAAATCATCATATTGTATGCTTCCCCCAGCGGCTATTTTATTGGTGAAGTCATATTCAAATTCACCCAAAAAAGAGCGCGTTGTTACATCATCATAAGTAACGCGAAATGAGTTTCCAAAGTCATAATTCTCCAACGGAATATTATTTGCAATTAAGTTTGTTCCGTTTGATTTTGAATTGTTTCTGATAAAAAAAGCTTTGTCTTCTTCTTCTTTATAACTGGCTTTAAAATTAAAACTAAAGTCCTTGTTGAGGGTACCACTAGCTCCCAGAAAAACGTTCATTTTTTCGCTGCTTTGAGTAATGAAAAGTGTAGGCGATACATACGGGTTTTCTTCGGTAAATTCTTTGTAGGTATTCGTCTTTAAATCTCCCGATACCCCAGTGTAAAGAATCAATGCATCCTTGTTGATGGATTTTGAAATTTGCACATCTGGGTAAGCTAAGATGTTTGTAGCAGTATTTTCGGTGTCTAGCGATGCAAATAATTTAATTCCTGTTTTGATTGAAAAGTCAAAGAGTGTAAAATTGTATGTAGGGTGAATTTTACTTGTAATTATTGAATAGTCTATTTCTGAATTGCCTGAAGAATTGTTTTTGAAAGCGCCTTTTAATACCTCAATTTTTGTATCCACGGAAAGGGCATTTAAGTTATAACTTATAAAATCCAAAGCGAAGTTAAAGTTGGTCGCTAGGTGCATAAGGAGTTCGTTACTCTGATAGGCATCTGAAAAAGAAGAAACACGAACCTTGATGTTTTCTAGGATTGCATTCTCAAAATCCAGTGCTCCAACCAATTGAAAGTAATTGTTTTCTTGTTCGCTGTTTATGGTTTTAATTGCAGTACTTGTTTTTAGATTTTCGGGTATGCCATACCAATTGTATTTGTTTTGAGCAGAATTCAGGGATATTTTCCAGTCAAAATAACGCTCTTGTTGTTTGTAAAAAAGGGTCGTTTTGAAATTAGAAAATGTGCTCGTTAGCGGAGTGTTTTCAATATTTTCATTCGAAGAAATATACTTCGCATAGATGCCCATTTCGTTCTCAAAACGGGTGTCATAATGCAAATCTGTTTCTACAAAAGGAGTGGAGTAATTTCCAAATCCACCGGCAATATAATTTCTATAAATACGTTCCTTTACCCCCACATCGATTCCTTTTACAACCCCAGTTTTGGGCACAAATGTAGAAACTACTGGCACGGAGAAAATACTATATTTAAGTTGCTTTTTTTTCCTTTTCTCTGCGAGTTTAATTTGTGGAGTTCTTTGGATTTTGTTTGCATCTGCAATTTTTGGATTGTAAGTTGTAATGACATTTACAACTTCTGTTTTTACAGTATCCTTTGCCGTTTCTTTTTTCTTTTCTTGTGCATTTAGTCCCAGGAAAGAGAAGAAAAATAGTAATAATATGCCTCCTTTGTTCATTAATTTTTCGTTTTTACTTCAGTTGGAATCTCCTCTTCTTGTCTCACAGAACGATTTGTTTTCGCCTCTTTTTCTTTTATTTTATCGAGTGCTGTTTGTGCTTCAAGAATTACATCATCAAACTCTTTAAAGTTTTCAATAATATTTTCCAATACATAAGTGGCTTGATATGCGTCGTTTAATCCATCATAATTTTTAGCCATGATCACATAGCTTTTTACACCCCAATATTTATAGGCCGAATAATCTGCAATAAGTTTTTGGACAATTTTATTTGAACGTTCGTAGGCTTTTTCTTTGTTCTTAAAAAAAGCATTGTAATACAGTGATTCTGCTTTCAATACACCAGTTGCATTTTTGGCGACTGTGGCATAATAGGCTTCGGCGGTTGAGAAATCTTCCTTTTTAAAAGCAGATCTTGCAATAATTATCTGGGCATCATTTTTTAATGCTTTGTCGAGCTTTTCTCTATTTAGTATCTTTTTTGCATATTCCATTGCCAACGCATAGGCTTGGGTTTTATAATACCCTTGCATGAGGTTGCTTTCTGCATACAGGATGTTGTTAGGAGAATTCGCTTCAAGTTCAAGTCGAGTTAATAAAGGAATTGCATTGACCAGGTCTTCTTTGAAAAGGTAAATTTGGGATAGCTTGTTAAGTGAGGCTTCGCTATAGTCACTTTGAGCTTCCCCTAAAATCTTCTTATAATTAGGTATTGCTTGGTCAAAAAATGCTTGTTTGTACAGAGTTTCTGCTAAATAAAAATTGGCTTTAAGGGTATGAATTCCTTCCGGAAAGCTCGTGATATATCCTTGTAAGCTCGAAGTAATTTTTTTTGGATCTACAGTATTTAAATAGTTCTTTTCAGCAGCTGCAAAAGTCGTATTGTCTAATTCTGAATTGGTAAGATCAATGAATTTCAATCCTTTTACCCAGGTGGCATATGCATCTACATTGTCATTGTCTATGTATATATTACGAGCATTTGCAACTGCTTCAAATGCTTCTGGTGAGTTTGGAAATAAGCGAACAATTTGCTGGAACTTTTCAAGGGCTTTGTCATTTTCTCCTTCATTGTAATAGAGTAAGCCTTGTCGGATCAATGTTTTTGCAATAAAGATGCTTTTTTCATGCTTTTCTATCAGGCGACTGTACGCCAAATGCGCTTCGGTATTTTTATTTATTTTTGAATAGGTGTTTCCTAATTGATACAACGCATCGTCTTTCAACGCAGACATTTTATAGTTGGTAATCAGAGTATTCAAAGCCTTTATTTTAGCTTCATTTTGCGTTGTAAAGCCATAACTCATTCCAATTTGATACTGTGCATAGTCAGCACCAATTCCACTATTGGTAATTACATTTTGATAAGCAATGATTGCGTTTTCATAGGCACTTGTCGCAAAATAGCTATCTCCAAGACGAATAAATGCATCTTCCAGCACTTCACGCTCTAGTGAATTTTGTTTTGTAGCTGCTTCAAAAAATGGTATTGCCTCAGCGTATTTTTTCAGCTTGAAATAATTGTATCCGATGGTGTAATTAAGCTCTACAAACTCAGGATTTTTTTGGTCTTTTAGGGCTGTTTTGAAGCGAATCAAATTGTTCAGAGATTCTTGATAATTCCCTAATTGGTATTGTGCTTCGGCTTCCCAGTATCTTGCTCTAAGGGAAACATTGTTGTTACTCGCTTTTTTCGCTCTCGTAAAAAAGGGAAAAGCTTCTTTAATTTTTTTTGATTGATATAATTGAATACCTCGGTAAAGTGAAACCTCCAAATGGAGTTTGTTGTTGTTTTTCGATTTGTTTTTTGCCAAATACTCCAAAGCACCCAAATAATCTTGCTGGTGCAAAAAGGAGCTGACAATTAAGTTGTTTATTTCATCGTAAGCTTTGGATTTTGGATAGGCTTTTAAATACGCTTGCAAAACCAACGCAACATTTTTAAAAGCGTTGCCCTCTTCATAGCTTAGTTTGGCATAGTTTAGGGCAGAGTCCTCCTTTATTTTGAGATCAAAATCCATTTCACTCGCTGCTTTAAAGGCACTCAAAGCCTCTGTTTTTTTGTCACTATTTAAATAACATTCAGCTAAGTGATAATAGGCGTTTTGTGAAACACTGTTCTTTTGGTCGAGAATTTTATTGAAATTATTGATGGCATTTTTAAAATCGTTTTGCTTGTAGTAGGCATATCCTAACTGATAAAAATCGGTATTGTTCCATTTTCCTCTTTTTCCGCGATAAGCTTTTAGGTAAGGAATGGCTTCTTGATACCGCTGTAAATTAAAGTAACTCTCACCAATAATTTTAGAAATATTGGAAGCCTCCTTTCTATTTGCAGTGGCTAACAATTTCAATCCTACGCTCACACATCGATCGAATCGGCCTGCTTTAAAGCTAATGTCTAGAAGGTAGTAAGAAATTTCTGCTTTGTAGGAGTCATTGTCTGCAATTTCACTTAGGGTCGTTTCTGCAACTGCATAATCCTCTAGTTTGTAGGCCAAATATCCATAATAATAACGTGCATCATTTCCATATTTTCCGTCATTTATAAGTGGTAAGAACCGATCCTTCGCCAATTTGAAATGATTGGTTTTTAAAAGTGCATAGCCCATTTTAAAATCCAGCTCTTTTTTGTTTTCTTTTGAGAGTTGTGCCGGAGCTACTTTTTGAAACCATTTTAAAGCATAGGCAGCTTTTTTGTTGGCAAAGTAGTAGTTTCCAACATTAAAATAAGCCTTATTTTTTTTTACACTTGTTGGATTTTCTGCTACAAATTTTAAAACTTTTTCATCCGCATCTGTTTTGTTTAGTTTTACGGCACACATTGCCTCGTAGTAAGAAGCATCGCTTTTTACATGGGTATTGTTCGCTGCAGTTCTTGCCACATTTCCAAATATTTTTAGCGCGGGTGCATAGGCCTTGTTATTGTATAATTTTAGGGCCGCATTGAAGTCCGTCAAAATGGTTGTATCCACAAAAGATTGTTGCGCAAAAACGGGAGTATATGCCAGAAAAAAAAGGGAGCAAGTTAAAAAGAACCTACTTAAAAAAAGCTTCATAGATTTGTTTGTATTTCTTTATTGTGTTAACGTACTTTTTTTAAATTTGTTTGATTTAAATCTTAAAAATTATTCTAATACTTACCAAAAGTAAGAATACTTTGTAATTTTTAGTTAAAAATAGAAAGAAACTTCTAAGTTTGTAAAAACGACACGATTGTATGGAAAATGCTGTTTTACATCTTGAAAATGCAGATATTTATCAAAGAGATAATTTGGTCTTGTCTAAAGTGAATTTAACAATAGCTAAAGGCGGCTTTTATTACCTAATTGGAAAAACTGGGAGTGGGAAAAGTAGTTTAATGAAAACCCTATACGGCGATTTGAAATTACAAAGCGGTATGGGAACCATAGTTGATTTTGATTTGAAAAAATTAAAAGAAAAAAACATCCCTTTTTTAAGAAGAAAAATAGGCATTGTTTTTCAAGATTTCAAACTATTAAGTGACCGAACTGTCTATGAAAACTTAGCATTTGTTCTGAAAGCGACGGGCTGGAAAGACAAAACAGCGATGAAAGACAAAATCACCGAAGTATTAGAAAAAGTAGGTATTCAAAACAAGTACTACAAAAGACCGCACGAATTATCAGGAGGCGAACAACAAAGGGTTGCTATTGCACGCGCTTTATTGAATGATCCAGAATTGATTTTGGCAGATGAACCCACAGGGAATTTAGATCCAAAAACATCTTTAGAAGTCATGGAGCTTTTAAATCAAATACACCAAAGTGGAAAAACCATATTAATGGCCACACACGATTATCAGTTAATTGTTAAATTTAAACAAAAAACAATTAAATGTGAAGGCGGTCAATTGTTTGAAGTCGCGCAACAAGTTATTGTATAATGCTATCGGTACTGATTCCAACATATAATTTCAATGCGGTTGCTCTGGTTAATGAGCTTCATAAACAATTACTAAAATTGAAGGTGCCGTTTGAAATTATTTGTGTGGATGATGGTTCAAATTCCACTTTAAATCAACAAAATGAAAAAATAAATACCCTGGCATACGCACGATTTAATGCATTAAATGACAATGTTGGAAGGAGCGCAATTCGAAATTATTTATCAGAAGAAGCTGCGTACAATTGGTTGTTGTTTTTAGATAGTGATGTTATGCCAGTAAGCCCTTTATTTATTGACAATTATTTAAAAGAGGCTGCCCAGAAAACGGATGCTGTTTTTTGCGGAGGAATTCGCTATGTAGCCTCCGATGAAAATAAAAAATTATTGCGGTACAAATACGGTATTAAGTTTGAAGAAATGCATGTGGACAAGCGAAACAAAAGACCTTATAAGTTTTTTTTTACGTCTAATTTTTTAATTTATAAAACGACCTTTAACAAGATACGATTTGAGGAGAAACTCATAAAATATGGACGCGAAGATTTGTTGTTTTCACGAACATTAAAAGCAGAGAATTTTCCCATCATTCATCTTAAAAATGAGGTGTATCATCTCGGTATAGATACCGATGCCGCATTTGTTCTTAAAACCAAACAAGCAATGGAGAATATTGCTTTTTTAGCACATAGGAATTTGATTTTACCCAAAGAAGGAAACCTATCAAAGACGGTGTATTATTTGTCCCTCTTTGGTATGGACTATGTCTTTGGAAAACTCACCCCTTTCTTTGAGCGGAAGGCCACTGAAAACGCCTCAATTTTTTATTTAAATTGTTTTAAAGTCAGTTATTTATGTTCGTTAAAAAAAGCCTTATAAATGAAAAGAGCAGCAATTTCAAAACTGATTTATCAAAATATAAAAGCCCACGAATTAGCGCTAAAGGAGCAATTCTTAGCCAGTAAAAATCAAATAGGGTACTTTTATTTGGATGCGCTACTCCCCAAAGAAATTGTGTTAGAAATTTATAATAAGTTTCCCAAAATAGCGCAGACTGTAGCAAAGAAGACTTTGAGAGAACAAAAGTTTACGGCCTATCAAATGAATGCCTATGACGCGCTTCTAGAAGAAGTGGTTTATGCATTTCAAGATAAAAAAGTAGTACAACTCATTTCAGAAATTTGTGGGATAAAAGAACTGCTTCCCGATGCGAATTTATATGCCGGTGGCCTTTCTTTAATGAGAAAAGACAGTTTTTTAAATCCACATTTAGACAATTCTCACGACAAAGATCGAGAAAATTGGCGGGTTTTAAATCTCCTCTATTATGTATCACCAGATTGGAAATCTGAAAATGGCGGTAATTTAGAGTTGTGGCCTCATGGTTTGCAAAAACAACAACTTACAATAGCAAATAAATTCAATCGGTTGGTGGTCATGGCAACACATCAAAATTCCTGGCACTCTGTAAGTAAAATCACTGAAAACCAAGTAAGGTGTTGTGTATCCAACTATTATTTTTCCAAAGAGCCACTGTTGCCTTCCGATGCTTTTCACATCACCACTTTTAGAGGCTGGCCCTCAGAAAAGCTGAAAGACATTGTCCTACAAATAGACAATAAAATCCGATCCGGTGTACGTTATTTATTCAAAAAAGGAGTTCGAGAAAATCCACATCAATACAAAAAATAGTTAGTGTGAGTTTTCGAAAACAGCCCGTAATTCTTGTGCTTGATGCTCCCAGATTAAATCTTTTTTCGCCTCTTTCAAAGCAACAGCGAAATTTTTCACTAGGATTTGTTCAATCTGTTTTGCCAGTATTTTTGGAGTTCTATTGGAAACAATTTCTCCCACTTTATAGTCCGATACAATTTTTTTCATTTCAGGCAAGTCAGAAACCAAAACAGGGATTTCAGCCTGTATGTAATCAAATATTTTATTGGGCAAGGCAAATCGGTAATTCAATCCCAAATCCTCTTCTAAACTAATTCCTAGATCTGCCAAAGGGGTGAATGTATGCAGTTTTTCAGGGGAAATTTGCCCCAATAGTTTTACCTGATTCCCTAAATTCTTCGCTGTGATTAAGGTTTTTAATTCTTTAAAAATATCTCCAGTACCTACAATTACGAAGATGCAATTTGGCAGAAAGGCCATGCAGTCAATCATCAACTCCAGTCCCCTTCCAACATTTACTGCCCCCTGATAAAGGATGATTTTTTTCTCTGAAGTATCGAATAAGAATTCGCCCCTCGGTTGGTTGTTTTTAGCGATTGGAAGATTTCGAATTACCTTAAATTCCGTAGCGTATTTTTTTGCATAATGCTGTGCAATACTATCACAAACAGTATAAGCATTTTTTAGATTGGGAAGCATCCAGTTTTCCAACAGCACCCATATTTTCTTTACCAAGGGGCGATGTACCAATTCAGGAATTTCAGAAAATAATTCATGGCTGTCAAAGACCAACTTTTTTCTTTGCAGTTTTCCAACCAAATAATTGGGGATGAGCGTATCTACATCATTGGCCAATAAAATTGTTTTTTTGGTACACAACAGGAAAAAAAATAACCGAAGATTGAATTCAGCATAAAAGAAAACCCCCTTTTGAAAAAGTAGGTTGAATCTTTTAGTTGGGTAATTTCGGTGAATAGCGATGCTGTTTTTATTTTTTTTTCCAATCAATAAAACCGCATACCCTCCCTTAAGAAGTGTGTTGCATACTTTGTCTATACGTTGATCCGTCGTAAGGTCGTTGGTTACTGAAACAATAATTTTTTTCAATACAGGTTGTTTATTGCAATATAAAGACAATAAATCATTTGAGAAAAAAATTAAAAAAAGTTATTGTATTTTTAAACTTTAGAAAGAGTTAAAAATTTTATGGTCTTTGTTCAAAAATGCAAAGATCTTTATCTTATAAAATATGAAGAAAGTACTTTTTTTGATTTCGATATTGTTATTTTCTTGTTCAGAAGAACCTGAAGTGGTCCTAGCTACCCCGGGAGAATTGACAACTTTTGTTTTTAAAAAATCGATAAATCCCAATTTAACATCCGATGTGGTGTTGACTTTTGATGGGGTAGATACCTTTACGGGGTCTCTGGATTACAGAACTGCCATCGAAAACTTAGTAGCTACCTTTGAAACCGATGGAGGGGAAGTCACTGTACAAAACGTTCCACAAATAAGTGAAGAAACCGAAAATGATTTCAACAAAGTGGTTACCTATACTGTTTTTAATACTGAGGGTGCCAGTCCAAGAAATTATTATATAGACCTTAGCTATTTTACGGGTCTGCCCGTCATTTCAATACAAACCAATGGGGTTCCAATCGATTCCAAAGAGAATTATGTAGCAGGAACGGTTCACATTCAAGGATTGCGAGCATTTGAAAATCTTGAAGAACAATCAATGCATATACGAGGAAGAGGAAATTCTACCTGGTATGGTCCACCTAAAAAACCCTATCAATTAAAGTTTAGTGATAAAACAGCCATTTTGGGCATGCCCAAAGATAAAAGATGGATTTTCTTGGCTGAGTATTCAGACAAGTCACTCTTAAGAAATAAAATTTCCTTTGAATTAGGGGGCATGAGTATGCTGGAATATACACCAAAGGCTGAGTTTGCGGAGGTATTCATAAACGATCAATACAATGGAACCTATCTCATTGCACAGAAAGCAGAAGTGAAAACCAATCGCCTGAATTTGCCCGAAAATGGATATTTAGTGGAGATCGATCAGGATTTTCGACTCGGTGCAGATGACGTGTTTTTTCAACCTTTAATTTTTACACAAAATTTTTCTCAAAACGTTTTTGCAGTAAAAGCGCCGGTTGTAGACTTTGGCAGTCCAGCACTTGCTTTGATTGAGGATCATATCAATACTTTTGAAGCCGTCTTGTTTGGAAACGATTTCAAAAACCCAACAACAGGGTATCGCGCATACATTGATTTGCCTAGTTTTGTAGATTGGTATCTCATTCAGGAAATTGCAAAAAGTGTCGATTCCAGATGGTTCTCTAGTATTTATTTTAACTATGTGCCGGGCGAAAAAATTAAAATGGGTCCATTGTGGGATTTTGATCTCTCTTATGGAAATGTCGATTATGCAGACCCTCAGTATCCCGAAGGTTTTTGGATCAAACAAAACCCTTGGTATGCCCGATTGTTTGAAGACCCTTATTTTAAAAACTTGGTCAATGAACGCTTTCAGTATTTCTATAACAACACCGATTTGCTCTTGGAGCTCATAGACAGTCATGAAAAATATCTGACCTTAGCTCAAGCAAAAAATTACGAAAAATGGCAAACATTAGGCACCTATGTTTGGCCAAATCCAGTTTTTTATGACACTCACGCCGAGGAAGTTACTCATTTAAAATCATGGATTTCCAATCGAATGAATTGGTTGAATGGTCAGTTTAATTAGTCCTTCAAATTTAAACTACAAAAAAAACCTCTTACAAAAGCCGCGTGTTTCTTGGAACCCGTTGCAAAAAACACTTCCAAAAGCTCCCCGATGAAAAAAATCGCCTTATTACTCTTCATTGTTTGCATTCATTTTAAAAATAATGCTCAAATAAATCCGGACACTATTGAAATTATAAGAGATGCCTATGGCGTTCCTCACATTTATGCGGCAACCGATGTTGAGGTAGCCTACGGCTTTGCATGGGCACAGGCAGAAGATCATTTCAAACTATTGCAAGAAGCCTACATTGCTGGAAATGGAATGCTTAGTAAGCACCTTGGTATCAAAGGGGCAGGTGCCGATTTCTTAGTACAGTTCATCCAAGCAGAAAAAACAGTTGACGATCTATACCACACGCTTGATACTAAATTTATTGCGCTGCTAGAGGGATTCTCTCAAGGCCTCAATGCTTTTGCCAAGAAGCATCCAAATGAAGTCCTTCACAAAGCACTTTTTCCGCTTACGCCAAAAAAGCTTTTGCGTTATACACAATTACAATTGTTCATTTCCAATGGGGCAGACAAATTGGTAACTGGCATTGTCAATAATTCATTGTCTTGGCCCTACGAAATAGAACAGGATACCAAAGGTTCCAATTTATTGGCCATTAGTAGAAGCAGAACTCAATCCAATGAAACCTTTTTAGCCATTAATACGCACCAGCCGCTAACGGGACCTACTTCTTGGTATGAAGCCCATTTGGTAAGTGAGGAGGGAACCAATATTATTGGTGCAGCCTTTCCAGGATCGCCGTGTTTGTTAACAGGCGCCAATAGGTTTTTAGGTTGGACACACACCGTTAATTATCCCGACAAAGCGGATGTGTATGCGTTGGAAATGCACCCTAGTAAAAAAGACGTGTATTTGGTAGATACTGAAGAACATTCACTAGAAAAATACAAAGCAACGGTATTTTTAAAATTTCTAGGAATGCGAATCCCAATAAAGAAAACCTTTTATAAAAGCATCTACGGACCTACCTTGAAGAACAAAACAGGCGTCTATGCAGTGCGAACACCAAGCACAACCAATATCAATGCCATTGAGCAATGGTGGAAAATGAACAAAGCGAAAAATTTTACCGAGTTTTATGAGGCATTAAAAATGAAGGCACTCCCGGGGTATAACATTGGGTATGCGGACAGAAACGATACCATTTTTTACATCTCCAATGGTAAGATTCCAATTCGAGCCGAGGGGTATGATTGGACGGATGTTGTTCCTGGGAATACCCGAGCAACACTTTGGGATACCTATTATGAAATTCAAGATTTGCCACAAGTGGTAAGTCCAAAATCCGGATTTGTTTACAATGCCAACCACTCACCATTCAAATCTTCAGGGGAAGCAGACAATCCAAAGTCCGAAAATTTTGCAAAAGCAATGCATTTTGAAACCTATGACAACAATCGTTCTACACGCCTGTTGCAATTGCTCGAAGCAGAAGAACATATCGATTATGAGCGCTTCAAACGCATTAAATATGACCACCAATTGCCCACTCCGTTGCAGTACAATTACATGGATTTGAATCCGTTGTTTACCATGAAAGAAACAGATTACCCCGCAGTGCGTGTGCTATTGTCAGACATCAAAAACTGGGATCGAAAAACCCATGCAGCATCTTATGGAGCAGGCGCCTATGCGGTTTTGTATTACCAGCTCGAACCTTTTTACGATGCCTTGGGAGCAGACAAAACCTTTACACATGCCGCATTGTTCAGCGCATTGAAAGAAACGAAGGCCTACTTAAAAAAACATTTTAAGAAAGAACGCATTCAATTGGGAGAATTTCAGCAATTGGTAAGAGGCGATAAGGCCCTTCCTATTTTTGGTTTGCCAGATGTGGTAACTGCCATGCGAGGCATCCCATATAAAAACGGGCGTATGAAAATAACCCACGGAGAATCCTATATTGGGTTGGTGCGTTTTACCCCCAACAATACCTATTATGAGTCCGTGATTTCTTTTGGGAATAGCCGCAGGCCCGAAAGCCCACATTATACCGATCAGATGGATTTGTATGCCGATTTTAAGACAAAAACCATGTCTTTTGAGCGTGCGGAAGTTGAAAAAAAAGCCCTCAAAACTTATGCGCCTAAATAGGAGCGTTTTCAATTTTAAAACCTTCAAAATTCAATAAAAAAACACCCCATTTATGAAACACATTGCTGCTCCTTTTACATTGCCCAACGGAGCTGTTTTAAAAAACAGAATTGCAAAGTCTGCAATGAGCGAAAATTTTGGAACCCGATACCACGCACCCAGTAAGGGATTGATCCATGCCTATCGAGTATGGGCAAAAGGAAACCCAGGCTTGCTTATTACCGGAAATATAATGGTAGATTCCATGGCGTTGGGAGAAGCCCGCAATGTAGTGGTAGAAGATTACAAAGATTTTGAGTTGTTAAAACAATGGGCAAAATCGGTGGAAGGAACCGGAGTGCATCTTTGGCCTCAAATAAACCATCCGGGTAGGCAGGCCTTTGCGGCTATAAACAGAGAAATTGTGGCGCCTTCTGCAGTACCCCTTAAAATGGGCGGTGCTTCAAAAATGTTCAAAGTGCCCACCGCCTTAACGGAAGAAGCCATTTGGGACATTATCAAACGTTTTGGAACTACAGCAAGAATCATGAAGGAAGCAGGGTTTACAGGTTGTCAAATTCATGGGGCTCATGGGTATTTGGTCAGTCAGTTTTTATCGCCCAATAGCAACATACGAACCGATCAATGGGGCGGATCTTTGGCCAACAGAGCGCGCTTTGTTTTAGAAATTTACCGCGAAATTCGCCGACAAGTGGGCGCCGCTTATCCCATAGGCATTAAGATTAATTCTGCAGATTTTCAACGGGGAGGTTTTACCGAAGAAGCATCGATGGAAGTCGTTCGGCTTCTTGGTAATGAAGGTATTGACCTCATTGAAATTTCTGGAGGTACCTATGAAAAACCTGCCATGATTACTGGAGACCGAAAGAAAAGCACCGTTGAACGCGAAGCGTATTTTTTAAGCTATATTGAGAAAGCACGAAAGCTTACAAAAACGCCTTTGCTCTTAACGGGAGGATTTCGTTCCGTTGCTGTTATGGACAAAGCCTTGGAAGAAGGAAATCTCGATGTAGTTGGTTTGGCCAGGCCTTTTTGTTTGTACCCGAATTTGGCAAATCAAATTTTTAATGGGTCTGTTAAACGTTTCGAGGCACCAATTCCTCGGATTGGAATTCGATTTCTCGACCAATTGGGAGGTGTAGAACTTCCTTGGTACGAACTTCAAATTCAACGGCTTGGAAAAGGAAAATCCCCCAAAAAAAACCTGCCGGGCATCTTGGCCATTTGGTTTAGTTTGAAGAGTTTGTTTTTTAAATCTTTTTGGAAGAATTAACGATTCACTCATAATCATTGTGACAAAAGTGATAGTTGAGAAGGATGATTCTTCAACGAAACCATACGTCTATATTAAAACATTCAATAATGAAAACAGCGATGAAGACTATAAAATTTGTAATTCTATTTTTACGCAAACAAATGGCAAATACACTCTTTCTTTTCATTTAGATAACGATGGAGACGGGGTTATTGATACCTATTGCTTTTGTGATATCAAAACTAATGTTAGAGGTTCAAACGGATCACCTTGGGATTTCGAAGAATTTACAGATGAAGAGGGTGAATTGATAGACAAATACGAATTATTTGAGGATTTTGGCTATAATTCTAATGAAATTTCAGAAACGCTATACAATATTGGGTTAGAGTTTGTCAAAAAGTATCTTAATGAGGCGTCTGAAGAAAATATGCTTTATAAAGCTGCAGTTCCTTTTGAAAAAAGAGATATTCTAAAAGAAGAAATTAAAAATGATGGTGTAGACTATTATACTGGAAATTTAGTTTTTGAAGAAGGGGATAAAAATATACTTCCCGAAGAATTTAACCATCTTTAATTATTCTAAGATCTCTTTTATATTTTTTTTGCTTGTTAAGCAAATTTCATCTACGGGTAAATCATTGGTGTCTTCCCCAAATGGATCTTCAATATCTGTAGCTAAAATTTCTAGGCTCCCCCAGAACGCTTAGCCCGTTTATTGAAAATTCTGCTTTTCCCATTTGTTTGGTTTATTGAATTTAATTATAAGAAAATTTACTTAATCTTTCGAGCACCTGCGCTTCCCGAGAAATTCCCTACCAGTTTAAGATTTTGAATTTTTGTTTTTTCAATCAGAATGAATAAAATGAGGCTAAATATTTCTGCCCCAGGCTATCAACTATCGAATCATTTTCATCAAAACTTTTGTTTGAATAAACTCGTTATTTTGTAAAATATATTCATGTGCAATATTTAATCCACCTAGAGAAATGCCAGAGGATTCATAGATGTGCAATGTTTTTGAATCGACCTGAAAAAAATAAACCGAGTGTTTAAAACTTAAATCCTCTAATTTCAAACACTCGCCTATCTTTGGAATTTTTCTTGGTTTTTCGGGCATGCGCCTATTGGGTCTAAATTCCCAATGAAACAAACCAATGGTTGTAAGTGGATTTTTTGGGTTTGGCCCTACATCTCTGCAAGGCTTAATTTTTGACTGTGGAGCAGAGAGGAGTGAAGTCGAACTATTTTGGGGAGGGTTTAATCGAAATATGTAAGTAAAAAATCTTCTGAGAAAAATGAATAGTTAAGTTTCTTACTCAACGACTTATAACGAATTCTTAAAGTTATCTTTTTAGTTTTTGTAGTAGTGCTATCATACTCGTATATGAGATATAAAAGGCTTATAAATTCTTCATAGCTATGCCGGCAATCATTTAGTTTAAAAGCTTTAAAAAATTTAGTTTCATTTTCTAAATCTCCGGCTAATCTGTAGTAAAATAAACACATTAAATAAAAAGAATTTAATTGACTATTTTGATAGTAAAAATCAATTTTTGATTCAACTTTATCTATTAAAAAAGACATGATTTCAATGTTTTTTAATAGAATTGTAGTTGTAAATACCTCATAATAATTGCTAATTAAATCAACTTTTAGTGGAAGAGATTTATGGTGAGTATTTATTATTTCTAAAGCTTTATCTGGATTTGCACTAAGAAGTTTTAAGCTCAATAATCTTCCAATTAAAATAGAATGTAATTGTTTTTTGTGGGGTTTGTCAATATCAAAATCTTTGATTTTTGTATTATTAATAAAATTTCTAAATTCAAGTACCGCTTTTGAAAATAGAGTAATATCATATCTAACATTATTTTTTTTAATGATTTCTAAAGTATCCCCATAATATTTATTCAAACTCGAGTAGTCTACAAAAATTAGAAATACACAATCCAAAAAATTTATGTTATTGAGAAGTAGTGGGTGAAGTTTATCTTTTTTTCGAATTAATAATCCTATAGAATTTCCAAGTTTAAGCACTTCATCATAAGAAAACGAATTAAAATTAAGGGCCTTTAAATTGAATATTCTATCTATTAATTTAAAATTTCTGTTATGCCATAATTCACGTATTAAAATTATAATTAGACTTGTAAAGTCTTCAGAACTTTTTTTGGTTTTCTTTACAAGATTAACTATATCTTCAGGTTTGTTCTTTGCAACAGATTTATAAATAATTTCAGTGATATTAATTTTTTCTTTGTACTTATAATTTTGTGTAAAATCGATGTAATTTTTATAACCTATAAATTGAGCCAGAGTGTTAAATGTTTTTATACTTGTTTTTGTTGACGGCAAAAGATTGTAAAATCGTCTCAGGGTATTATAGCTTATTTCTATATCTAAAATTTCAAAAATTGCATTTGACAAGAATACGCAGTCTCCTCTATTTTTTATTTCCCTTTTTATTTTCTTAGCGATTTCTTTCTTTAGGTTTTCAATCAAAATAAATTATTTTACATGAGCCAAATATGAGCCAAATATATAATATTTATTACTTATTTTAGATATTTAAAAAGTATATTACCCCATTAATACTTGTTCAATTTTTTTTATAAATATTAATATTTTACATATGCTGGATTTAAATGTTGACTTACCTGATTTTATTTCTCCAGTAATGAAACAATGGTTAGTTCAATTTAAGTTAAATCAGATAAACGATTTAACACAATTGGGCTTATTTACATGGAGATTTAGGCCTAATAAACGTTTGCCTGAAAAGCCGAGAAGGATACCCACACTAGATCTAGATAAAACGATAACGCTCAAAGATTCAAGTTTTAGTAGATCTGTGTACTTTTTACAAATAGATGCCAGCACATTACATGTTTTTGAATCCTCTGGATTTTCTATGGCCGGTATGAGTAAAGCTAAAGAATATTTTCTCGAATCTGATAAATTTACAGAAGGCAAGGTTCTTCACAGTATGATTAGTTAATTACAAAAATTATTATAAACAATTTAGCACCACATTTTAATAGCGTACGAATATTTAATTTATGAAAAAAACACTTCCTCAATGCTTTAATTATTTTATTGCAATACTATTTTTACTTTTTTCAAATTCTTTTGTGGGTCAAGAAAGCACCCAAAAAGATTCCCTAACTGCTAGTTTTGAGAAATATAAAAAGCATGTACTAACTCTAGATTATATTGGAAGAAAAACAAATAGCAATCAATATTTTTTAAATCTAGCAAAAAACTATTGTGATTCAATCCTAACTACTGGTATTGATGATGATTGGGCAATTGCATTTAAGGAAAAAATAGATTTAACAATAGCTACGTGTGAATTTAACATGAACTATAAGGTTCAATTGTTTCCATATTTTAACGGCTTTCCTTCATACATGGGTTTAGCAGATGATGCTATAGAATACGCATATGATGACGCCTTAAATGATTTATTTGCCACTAAATTTAAGAAAATTGGGAATACACCATTGGCAAATGTTAATATATCGTCAATCATCACAAGAGGAGATTGTGACGATGAAATGTTTGAAATTGTAAAGCAAACAATAATGGCAGGTACAGATCACATTGTACTTACCAAAGAAGATTTAGAGCGCATGCTTGGAGTTACTCGAGCTACAAATCTTACCAATGGAAACTTAGATAAAGCTGATTTAGATTTAATATCTACAGAATTAAAATTAGACAATCTTGGAATATTTGATGTTAGTAATGTAGATGTTATTGATGAAAAAATATGGTTGGTTCAAAGTAAATTTAATACATACTCAAAAAAAGAAGGCTTTACTTCGTCTGTTTTTACCAAGGGCTTTTGCTATGATAAAAAGGGATTTATTGGTTTTAATATTATTTTACTCATCTTGGAATCTATTTTATTCATTACGCTAATAGCTATAATTGACGAAAAAATTACCAAATACATAAGAACTAGAAAGTTATTTTCCTTAAAAGAATTGTTCTATCAATTTTCAAAAAAAATTAAATTCGTAACCATCTGCTTTATCTCCCCTATAATATTATCTACATTGATGATATTCTCTGTTTCATATTTAGCACCAGATGCCACTGATCATTATTTAGAATCTTCTGCGATGCTCTGGATAGTTGCTCTTACTTTAGCTATGAGTATAGTGCCAACATTTATTAATCTATTTATAGTTAATAGATTACAGATAGATGGTTTTCATAACCTCAGAGGCTATCGAACTTTTGCCAACGCATCATTGTACGCTACTTATATTCCTCTTTTTATTTTTTATATCATTCAATTTGAATACTACCCGAGAGCAGCACATTTTATTTTGGTAATTCTAACATTTGTTTTGGGAGACTTAATTGCAAGATCATACTTTCAATTTACGAGTAAAACCAAACATACAAACTTAAAAACTCAAGCGCTTTTTGGTATTATTTCAGGAGTAGTTGCTTTGATTATTTTTAATACTTATGCACTTAAAGATATTTCTGTTGAAACTTTTGTAGGCATTTTAATTTTTATTGCACCAATTTCAATTATTCACTGGTTAATTGGTAAGTATATTGATAGTGTTAATAGTAAAAAATTAAAATCACCTGATGGAAACACGTTGTTAGATAAACTTCTCTTTATTAAAGATGTTGTAGATCCAATAACAGCTTTATATGACCCAATACAAAGTGATTTATCTGATGATAATTTAAATGTAATGTTAATTGCTGCTCCTATGGGTATGGGTAAAACCAGAAGTTTAAATGAAGCAAAGAAAACATTTATCGAAAATAACTGGAAATGGTATTATGGTGATTGTGATGAGATTCAAGATGAAAATTCGGTATCCTTTGAGCCTTTTCTTGAAGCCTTTAAAGAACTTCTTAGGGTTGAGGAGTTTGTAGATAGATCTCTTCAAATGGAATCCATTAGTGGAGATGCAGTAAAAGCACTTACAGACATTGCAGGAGGCCCCTCCGATATGATTAATGATTTTAAAAGAGACGAAAGTCTCACAATGACAGAAATATGTATTGAGATAGCTGAAAAACTAGAATTAAGTAAAAACAAGACAGTTTTCGTAATGGAAGATCTTCATTGGATAGATCCAGAAAGTTATGCTTTTTTAAAGCATTTCATCAAAACTGTTAACAGAAATGACTTTATTAGAAAGAATATGTGTATTATTCTTACAATAAGAAATGATGAAGTAAACAATTTAAGGGGAGTAAGTTTAGAAGGGCTTAAAGATGATTTAAGTGCCTTAAATAAAAATCTTGAAACAGAAGCAATAATTACAGATTTACTTGTTGAGGAAAGCTTTAAAGTAAAAGATTTTATTAACCATGTAAGCAATCAAAACTCACAATTTAAAATACAAGATGATTCGCTTGCTGATATCAATTACAAGTTAAATAGTTCCTTACTGGATAAAAACTCAAACTTGAAAATTACCCCGCTCTATGTTTTGAAAATTGTTGAACAATGGATACAAAACAAAGTACTAAAGTTTACACCTGACGGTTATGTTCTTACAGATTCTATAGAATCTATTGAGCTGCCAAACACAAAAGAAATAGATTCATATTATCATTCTATTCTTGGAGAGTTTGATGTGAAGTGGGCTAGAATGTTGGAAAGTGCAGCTATTATTGGCAGTAAATTTAATGCTGATATTTTATCTCAAGTTTGGGGCTATGAGTTGCTCGAAATACTTGGTTTTTTAGAAGAAGCTGAAGCTAAGGGTTTAATTATTGATTTATCTGAAGAAGATAATATTTATGAATTCAGTGATAAGCGGATTGTATCTGCAATAAAAAGTTATTTTCCTAGCTCTCAAAATAGTGGAGTTAAGCAAATTATTATAGAGTACAATAAGAGATACATAGAGCTTAAAAAAGATATTATCAATACCCCCTCCGAATACACATTAGAAGAAATTTTATCTGTGGTAAGACGTCTCACCCTAATGTCATCAAGTTCATCATATAATGTTACCACAAAGCGTCTCATATTTGAAATTATTGTGAGGATGATTCTTAATGAAGAGCATGAAAAAATTAATGCATTTGAAAGTTTTTTAAGAAATAGAAATCTAATAGAATTATCTGATCTTATAGCTATAATTAATAAAATTGCAAATCCAAATACTCCTTTTAATGAGGTAATTAAACACGGTAATGAACTTCTTAGAAAAGAATATCCGAAAGACTCTGTTGAATTAGAGTTTAAGATTTACGGTTTAATGTTTAAGCAAACAATATTTGGTTCTGAGTATGAAAATAATGAGGATTCTTTTGTTAAAACTAATGAATTAGACTTTGTAAATGAAAAAATAAATACGCTCTACAAAGGTGAAGTTCTTCTTTCTTTGGGTTTTTTATATCTTAATTGTGCTCAATTTAGTTTTGAAGAAGCTAAAAGTTTTTTAAATAAATTAAGTGGAAACCTCAAAGATCACTCAGATTATAAAGTTTTTAGTCACTACATCGAGCATTGGATAATTTCAACCACGTTAACTCAAAATTATGACGTTGATGAAGTTGATAAATCCTCAGAAGCATTATTAAAAGGTGCAATAGCTACTAATAATTTAAGATTGATTAAAAAATGTCTTAAACTCCGAATTCTTTTTGTTACAAAATACATCAAGGATAAAGAAAAGGCCGTTCTAATTTTTACAGAAAACATAGACCATTTAAAAACTAATAGTGCAAATAATCACTGGGTTTCCTCATTTTTATTTTTTGTTGCTACATGGTCAGGGGATATTTACTCTAAAAATAACCCAGAAAAGGTAGAAAAAGAACTCAAGCGCTGTGAAGAATTTATTTACAAGAGATTTGATGCAAATGTTTGGACAAAATTAATAGAGGAATTTTACAATGCTAAGAAAAAGTTTTACAAATCAACAGATCAACTAGATGCGTTTAAATTAACGTGCTATGAGCATAAAGAATTAATATCAAACACCATTGGTGAAAAGACCAAACAATATGGTGATGCTTGTTTCCACATTGCTAATTACCACCTTTTAGTAAAAGAGTATAAAAGTTCACTCAAGTACAGGTTGTTACGAATAAAAAATTATGAAGATTTATATGTAAATAAACCCAAGCCATGGAGCTTACAAGCTGCATATATGAGTACCTCATTTTTTTACAGTAAGTATTTAAAAGATTATAAAAAAGGTCTTGACTATGCATTAAAAGCCTTAGCGATACTAAATAACACACAAGGAATTCCTGATTATTCTATTGCAGCTACCTACAATAGAGTCTTTAAGGCCTATATTGAACTTGAAGAGTATAATGCTGCTATTGAGTTGGCTCTCAAGCATTTCGAAGAAGTAAAAAACACAGAAAATGTTTCTGATACTAAATTAGGATTCGCTTATAATTTAATAGCGATAAGTAATAAATGGTCTGCAGAGAAAATTGAGGATAAAAAAATAGCCAGCAGCTATTTTATAGCGGCAATAAAGCATTTTAATCTTGCTATTACTTCATGGAGTGAAGATACCAACGATCAAAACTTAAAACGTGCTAGAGCCACCATTAATGTTGGTTTGTGTGAACATGAAGTACTTCGTATAGGGTTAGAGATAAAAAGTATAAATGCTAAAAAAATCATAGAAATGATAGAAAAAGGACTTAAGGAAATTAAAGACTCCAAACTTGAATCTTTTCTAACCAAACCTACCAAAGAATTAATAAAAAAGGCAGAAGCAACACTTATAAAATTATCTAAATAGTCATGGCAAAAAAAATATACATACAAGCAAAAAAAGACATCGAAGCCTTGCTTCAGGAAAATGGAGATAGTGAAATTTGTGCTGGAATTCCAGAGTATTCATCAGTTTGGGAAGAGGCTTTTAAAGACGAAAGAGTAGATAAAGGAGAAAGTATAGTTGAATTTAAATACACTGAAAAAGCTCTAGAAATTCAGAAAGTTTTAAATCACGGTATTGATGCTGCTGTAGTGGTTGCAGAAAGCATTAATACTCCAGACTTCTTTGATTATTTATTGGGTGAGGTTACAATAGAAGGTAATTACAAAACCTATACCAAGCCACATGTTGCTTCAGATAAAAAATATTTCAATTTCTCTCAAAAAAATAAGAAAAAGTACTTTACAGACAAGCTGTTACTGGCTTTGGTGAATATTGCTCCAAAAGGTAGTCAAGCTTTCAAAGCTAGACATGAATGTAAAGAATTGATGGTGCTAAGTTTTGGAGGGATTCCAGCTGATTCTAACGTTCAGGCTTGTGTTATGGATTGTAAGTACATTAATAACTTTAAAAACCTTGAAAAATTAAAAATTTACAATCCTAAAACCTTAGTCAATTCTTCAGAACTAAAAAAACTTAAAAAGCTTAATGACTTTAGTATAGAAGGAAATAGGGTTGCTCATTGGTGGAAAGTTGGAAATTATGAACTTTTAATATCTGAAGATTTACCTGTCTTAGAAAATTTAAAATCACTTCATATAGAAAAAGCTACCAACAAAGAATTAAGTTTTCTAAGAAATATAAAAGGCATTCAAAATATCAGTTTAAGACATTGTAGTAATTTGGAAAGTTTGACAGGGTTAGATGTTCCAGAAGTCCTAGATTTAGACATTTGTAAATGCAATCAACTAACAGATACCAGTATCTTAAATAAAGCTGTAAAAGTTAAAAACGTGATGTTGTCTTCAGAAGGCTCCGGTACAGATTCTGATAAAAGCTTAAATATTGCATTTGTAGAGAGTTTCGGTTTTGCTGAAAGTTTAGATATAACAGGGTGTGATTTTACTAATTTAAAGGATTTATCAGCCTTAACAAACTTAAAGAGTCTAAGAATTTCTAATCCAAAAAATCTTACGGTTTTCCCTCTCCTTGGAGAGAATAAAAATTTAAATGATTTAAGTATTAAAGATCCTAATCTTACAGATTTGAAGGGTATTGGTCAATGCACAAGCCTTAAAACAATCAGTTTAAGTAATAATAAAAATTTAAATACTGTAGAGCATTTGGAAAAAATAAAGTTTGTTGATATTAAACTTAATTGGTCTGGAATAAAAAACTTAGATTTTTTAGAAAATATCCAAATTATTTCCAGCTATAATCATTCAATCGGTTATAATGAAGCCTTAGATATTCATGAGGGAGCATTTAGTGTTTCATCTAATAGATCTGATGAAGACAAAAAGAAAACTGGCAAAGGTCTTCCAGATGGTTTTGATACTAATGGCCATGTGATACCAGAATTTTATGAAGATGGCTCTTCTTCAGATTTTATAAATTATAATACGTTCTATCTAAATGATTGCCCAAATTTAGAGCAAATTAAGGGACTTAAGAATGTGACCAACATCATGGCTTTAGATTTTACAAATTGTGTAAAGCTCACTTCGCTAGAAGGTCTAGAAAAAATATTGGATTTAAGAGAAATTGACCTAACAGATTGTACAAATTTGGAAAGTATACATGCGCTTAAAAATTGCAGCAAGCTAGAGAAAATACTTGCATTTAGTTGTAATAAATTAAGTCCTAAACCAAAGGTTAAAAACATGGATACTAAAGAAAAAGTTCAAGAATATTTAGCAAAACTATAAGTATAAAAACAACATATTAAAAACAATTTAAACAATGGATAATATCAAATACACAATCGAAACTTTAGATGATATTAATATACATGAGGGGCTAACAAAAGAACAAATCGATTCTTTTGAAAAAAAAGAAAAAAATTGTGTAAACGCATTTGATGCAATTTCATCCTCTGGTAATGATAGAAGGGTTGATGAATATAATAGGCTCGAAGATTTTGATGAATTAATAGAGGAGTTAATTCAGGCAGATGCAAAAAATTGGGCAATAAAACTATGCATTGATAAATTGCAATGTATTAACAAATCTGTCAGCCATCGTCAAGGAAGAGAGTATGCGGTAATCATAAAATATTTATGTAAACTTAAACAACTTCCTATGGCCGAGGAAGTTTTAAAAATAGCTTTAAAAAATGATTTTTCGAAAAATGTTTCTGAATTTAAGTGCTACGAATGGCTTGGAATCGCAGCTTCATCCAAAGAAGAGTTGAATAATAAAACGCTTGGTTTAGAAATTTTTAAAAAAGCAGAAAATGCAGCTGATCAAACTTTAATCGATGGAACTCAAACTCAAGAAGGGAGTTTTAAGGACTTTAATAGCCTTGCTGATTCTATTGCTGATGAAGATTTTTTGGGAGACAAAAATTATGCAAAAAAAGTATATCAAAAAGCAGAAAATTTGGCAGAGAGTTTTAAAGATTTTTTAGGGCTTGGTCAATCTTATGGTTTTTCTCTTGGGGATAAAACCCTCGCTAGAAAAGCATTTGAAAAGGCAGAAAAATTAGCAAAAAGATCTAGTGATAAAAAATGGCTGGCTGAATCTGTTGCCGATGAAGCTTATTTAGGGGACTCTGTTTGGGAAAAGCAACTTCTTGAGAAAAAGAAAAAGAAAAAGTAAATGATTATTTATAAATAAGAAAATTATTATTATGTCAACGAACAAACTAAAACCAGAACAGATAAAAGTTTTCAAAGAAAAGGAAGTAGGAGTATTCAAAGCCGATGAAGATGGATTTATTGAAATAAGAAATATAGAATGGTTTGCAGATGAAGTATTTGCAACAGGTGACAAAGAATGGGGCCTTGCGATTCTAAAAAAAATAGAAGTTTTGGCAGAGAATTTCTATGACTTAGAGGGTATAATGGAGAGACTGAAAAAACTTAACGAAAATGATCGCTTATTAGCACTAGTTAAAAAGGCAGAGCCCATGATTGAAACTGAAGATTATGGTCTTTCTGGCTGCTATCTTTTGGCTGGAAATTTTGTAGTTTCTATTGATAAAGATTATGCACGAGAGTTATATAAAAAGTCTGAAGACCATGCTGTAGATTTTAATGAATTTAATGAACTCAGTGGTTCTTTAGCTAATGATTCAGACGACAAGGAAAATGCACTTAAGATCGTACAACTAAGATGTATACCGCTTATAGATGAAAAAGATCACCAAAATAGGTTAAGTCAAAGTGCTCAAGTCGTTAGAACACTAATAGATTTAGGTGAGATTCAAGAAGATAATGAAGGAACTAACTTTAATCACTCTATTCAAATATTAGCTGATTATAGAAAAAAAAATAATCTTTAAATAAAAAAAATAATTTATTTCTCCAAAATCAAATATTTAAAGTATGAAACCATATAATGAAAACATAGAATTCAAAAGCATTAAAGAGTATTTAGATCATTGGGACGACTTCTTTGAAGAATGGAAAAAAGGTGAAAGCCATCAAAAAAAATTGTTGGAAAATGATAAAATTTGGAGTAAACATAAAGGAACAGAGTGGGTGACAGACAAAGGAGAAAAAAGAAGCAAAAAACTTGAACCTGATGCGTTTCCACAACCATATTTAGGAAATATTTATGACCACTCTGTTATTACTCTAAATCTAAATCCGTCAAGATCAAAAAAGTATGGCTATGAAAATTTTAAGGAACCCGACCTAAAATCTGATAAATATGAAGAATATGCAAAAGGGTTTCCACCCTATTATACTCATCCATTTTGGAAAAAACAGGATGTTTGGATAGACCGCATATTTGAAAAATTAGGTAAAGAGAAACCACCTAAAGAGCCAAAGCCGTCGTTGCTACCATTTGCCATAGAAATATGCCCTTGGGGTTCAAAATCTTGGCTAGGTCTTGGTATAAGAAAAGAGAGTAAAAAAATAAATAATCTTGATATTTCTTCCAGTTATTTTTTAAAATACTTAAACAATTTTGTTTTTGATGTCATTGAAAAAGCAATCGACAATTCAAAACTCAAAATAATTCTGTCAGTTGGAAAAGCATACTATGACATTTTTGCACACAAAGAAAGTGGGTTTTGTAAAATAATAGAATGCACTAAATCACAACGTAGTAAAGCTTGGGATTTAAAGCTAGATTTAGATAATGAAATTAAAGTAGAACCAAATAAAACGACCTTCGAAAAAATCTGGCCTAAAAATAAAGAGAATAATGAAAACTTGAGATATGTCAATAGAAGCTTTTCACTTTGGAAAAAAAATGGTGTAATATACTTTAATTCATGGTCGCCAGGTTCTAACAAACCCCCAGGAGAAGATTTTAAAAAAGTTGAAGAAATATTTTTTACAATTTATAAATCACTAATCACTAATCACTAAACAAACTATAAATGGAAACAAAAACTTTAACTAAAGAGCAGGCTAAAAATTTAGCGGAGCAAGATGGTAAACTTTTTTTTGAGAGAACTCTAAGAAAAATAATGGGAAAAGATACTTTGCTTTCCTATAAACAAGAAGGAACTTGGGTTCAAAGATGGAAAAACCCTTTAGATGTTTTTGATTACTTACCTTTTTTATATGAGTTGGCCACCAAACAAACCATTTTAGGTTTCAAATCTAGTTTTGATAATGATGAAGAACTAACAGTGATGGTAAATTTACACTATGGGACATTATGTTATAAAGCTCACCATAAAGAGCTAGAGGGGCTCAAAACTAAAGAAGAGTATGCCATAGAGTGGGGGCAGTGTCTAGAAGCTCTTGTTAATCGAGTTGATAAAGGTGATGTTAAAGTACTTACAGAAGCAGCTTCAAGTATTCATAAGGAATTTACTCCTTTTAAAGATAAAGCTAAGGCTGAAGAATTTGCCAATATACACTACCAAATTGTATTTGAAAACCTCCATTATGGGACATATCATCACAATAATCCGGTTAATGGATTGGTAGATCTGGCCTCAAAACATTTATCAGGAGAAAACTATAGCAATAAAAAACTTTTAAAAAAAGCAGGATATAAGGCGCTAACTATTGCAGGTGAATATCCTGAATTCAGAAGATTTCGCTTGTATGCTTATATATGTTTCGATATCGATGGCAGGTGTCCTTTTAGAGCAACTGAAATTTACAGAAAGGCCGCTTTAAAAGCAGTTGAATACAAAGAGGAAGCTCCATCTAAGTTCTATCTAGACCAATTTAAAGACAGCTTAAAAGAAATTGAAGACCAACAAACCTTAGATTTACTTAAATAAAACAATTATTAAAAAACTTCTATACATAGATTTAGACGGTGTCGTTGCAGATTTTGTATCTGCAATGCACGCGCATCCTTTAAGACATGAACCTCCTTATGATAAAGATCCTGATACCATTCCTGGGCTGTTCAGAAACTTAAAGCCTATAAAAGACGCTGTAGGCTCTGTAAATAAATTACTTAGGTCAGACAAATATGAAGTCTATTTTCTAAGCACTGCGCCCTGGGGTAATACCTCCGCTTGGACAGATAAGCGCATTTGGTTGGAGGAACAATTTGGAGATACAATAAACAGAAAACTTATTTTAACCCACCGTAAAGATTTAGTTAAAGGAGATATACTCATTGATGATAGGCCCAATAATGGAGCCAAAGATTTTGAAGGCGAGTGGATTCATTTTGGCTCAGAAAATTTCCCAGATTGGAGTTCGGTTATAAAACATTTACTATGAAAGCTCTATCAAAATCACGATTTAAACAAGGCTTAGAATGCCCAAATAAACTCTTTTTTTCAAATAATAAAGAAGTGTATCATAATGTAAAAAATAATGATCCTTTTTTACAAGCCCTTGCAAGCGGTGGTTTTCAAGTAGAAGAATATGCGCGTTTACAATATCCTGGTGGTGTCTTAATAGAAGACCCAGAGGATAGAGAAAACTACGATTACCAAGATTTGGCAGACCAAACATCTGAGCTATTAAAACAGGAAAATGTGGTAATCTATGAAGCCGCTTTTTATATCGATGATTTATTCATAAGAACAGATATTCTTGTCAAAAAAGGGTCTCATATTCAGCTCATAGAAGTTAAGGCAAAATCACTTGACCCAAGAGAAAACTACAATTTTGTGGGAAAGTCAAAAAAAATAGTGAGCAGCTGGAAGCCCTATCTTTTTGATTTGGCTTTTCAAACTTATGTCACACAACGTTGTTTACCTACTCATACAATTACTCCTTGTTTATGTTTGGTTGATAAAACAAAATCTGCAACTGTAGATGGCTTAAATC
>JAHEET010000009.1 GCA_024640565.1 Flavobacteriaceae bacterium | reverse complement strand
CCTTATTAATAGTAAGTTTTAACCAACAAAAAAGCCTCACATTTCTGTGAAGCTTTATGTGAGCCCTGAAGGATTCGAACCTTCGACCGCCTCCTTAGAAGGGAGGTGCTCTATCCAGCTGAGCTAAGAGCCCGTAATTTTTGAGTTGTTACGACCAACTGTGTCGGGGTGGCAGGATTCGAACCTGCGACCTCCTCGTCCCAAACGAGGCGCGATAACCGGGCTACGCTACACCCCGAATGCACTATTTTTTTGCGGAGAGACAGGGACTCGAACCCTGGCGACAGTTACCCGTCGACAGATTAGCAATCTGCTCCATTACCACTCTGGCACCTCTCCTTTTAATATCAAAATCGCGTTTCATATTAAAAATTGCGAGTGCAAATGTAGTATTACAATTAGACTTTCGCAAGGTTATTTTAATAAATTTCAGTTTTTTTTATTCGGGGTATTCTACCCGTAAATGATAGATATTCATTAACTTTTTCTTTATCACCTTCTTAATGATTTCAATCTCTCTAAATGTGATATCAGAATTTAAAAACTGCCCGTCATTCATCTGTTTGTCTATAATTTTATTGATCAACTCATCAATTAAAATTGCCGTCGGAATTTTGATACTTTTTGAAGCTGCCTCTGCAGCATCACACATCATTAGAATGGCCGTTTCTTTCGAAAATGGTATTGGTCCTTTGTACTGAAACTTCTTAATATCAACCCCCGGATTCTGAGCTTTCTCTTTCATATAAAAATAATAGGTAGTACTCGTACCGTGATGCGTACGTATAAAATCGATAATTCGATCCGGTAAATTGTATTTTTTCGCCAATTCAATACCTTTAATGACATGATCAGTAATGATTTTAGAACTGTCTTCAAAAGAAATATCGGTATGCGGATTTACCGCAGAAGTTTGATTTTCTGTAAAATACATCGGATTGGGTATTTTTCCAATATCATGATACAAGGCCCCAGTTCGAACCAACATAGAGTTGGCACCAATTTCGTTGGCTGCAGCTTCTGCCAAGTTAGCTACCTGCATCGAATGCTGAAAAGTTCCGGGTGCTTTCTCATTCAATTCTCTTAAAAGCTTACTATTGGTATTTGAGAGTTCCAACAAGGTAACATCTGAAACCAATCCAAAAATTTTCTCATAAATGTAAATGAAAAATATGGACAAGAATGACAAAACTCCATTGGCCGCAAACATCATAAAATAAAACTGATTTATTTGCGAGGCATACCCTTCTTTAATAATTGAAAAAGCAAAATAAGTCACCATGTAAATAAGTGTAATTTGCCCCACTGAAATAAACAAATTGGCCCGTTTGTACAATTCAGAAACCGTAAGAATGGTAACAATGCCTGCTATAATGTGTAAATAAATAAATTCAAAACTATTCGGAACTATAAAACCAAGCAATAAGATCGTTAAAACATGCGTAAACAAGCCCAAACGTGCATCAAAAAAAGCTTTTAAAACAATGGGTAAAATGCTGAGAGGCACTACATACAAATAGTCAGAATTGTATTTAATCACCAACGTTTGTATAAAAATCATTAAAAAAACATTCAGAAAAATGAAGGTTACTTTGTTGTTGTTTTTATAGATTTCGATGCGGTACTTATACAAGAACAAAAGCAACATCAATAAGGCTAGAGAAACCAAGATCGTATACCCCAAAACAATCCAATTGTAATAAGACTCCGTCCAAACCTTCGATTCAAATTCACTTTTTAAAGAGTTTAAAATGGCTAAATTTTCCCCTTCTACAATATCTCCTTTCAAAATAATCAACTTCCCCTTAGAAACTTTGCCTTTGGTATATGAAATGGCTTTCAAGTCTGCGGCTAACATTTTCTCTGTAAAATCAGCATCAAATGAAATATTCGGCTTTATAATTTCTGATAAGATATTGAGAACATTATTCTTAACATCATTGTATTGATTGCCTTCCAATTCTTTTTTGATCTCTGCAAACACATGATTTGAAGTTAGAAAAGTTTTGTAGGCAACATCTTCAATTTGATTGTTATTTTTCAAAACTACCATCATATTCTTCTCAGGAATCATTCCTTCACTAGTCACTTCTAAAAATCCATTGGCATAAACTTTCTGAATTATTGTCGCTGCTTTTTGTTTGAAAGACAGCAAGACAGCCTCAGGTAAAGAATCATTTTCCAACAGGGGTGCGAAGCGATCTTGAAAATTGGCAAACACCTCCTGCGCTATCGCTGCGTTTTTTAAGAAATAGTATTTCGAGTTGTCAATAATCGCTTCTTTTTCCTGAAGAATCTCGGCCTCCGTTTTCTGAATAGCAAAATCAAAAGTTGCATACAAATTGTCATATTTCCATACCTTGCCATTGTTAAATTCATATTTGAATTGCCCACCCTTTGGAAACAAATACACAATAGCCAAAGTGGTCATTAGAAACAACAATACCTTATAGAGAATGGTATTATTTTGGTAAATTTTATTTACAATGTTGCGCATAGAAAAAGTATTACTTCAACAAATTTACAGTAAAAAAAGGAAGGGGTGAAATTCACCGAGGCATTATAAAACTTAAATTGATTAAAAAAGGTTATTTTCGCATTAGAAAACCTAGTTAAAAAAATATCCATGAAAGAAGTTGTCATTGTAGCTGTTGCTAGAACTCCAATTGGAAGTTTTATGGGAAGCTTGTCTTCCATACCAGCAACAACATTAGGAGCCATCGCCATAAAAGGGGCTTTGGATAAAATTAATATACAACCTCAACAGGTAGAAGAAGTATTTATGGGAAATGTTGTCTCAGCAGGCTTGGGACAAGCACCCGCAAGACAAGCAGCTATCTATGCTGGCATTCCAGATAGTGTCCCATGTACTACGGTAAATAAAGTATGTGCATCGGGTATGAAATCAATCATGCTCGCCGCTCAAACCATCGCTTTAGGCGATGCCTCCATCGTAGTTGCAGGAGGAATGGAAAACATGAGTCGCATTCCACATTACCATCATGCCCGAAGTGGCAACAAATTTGGGCCAATTTCCCTAGAAGATGGCATGCAAAAAGATGGCCTTGTAGATGCCTACGGTGAAATGGCTATGGGGGTTTGTGCAGATGCCTGCGCAACCGAACATGCTTTTTCTAGAGAAGTACAAGATGCCTTTGCTATACAATCCTATGAACGCGCTACAAAAGCCTGGGAAGCAGGATTATTTGCAGACGAAATTGTGCCTGTAACCATTCAACAAAGACGAGGAGCTCCAATTATTTTTTCGGAGGATGAGGAATATAAAAACGTAAAAATGGAAAAAATTCCGGCTTTGCGTGCTGCTTTTACAAAAGACGGAACCGTTACCGCTGCAAACGCATCTACCATTAATGATGGAGGTGCCGCCTTGGTGTTGATGTCTGCAGAAAAAGCAGCCGAATTAAAGATCAGTCCTCTTGCCAAAATTCGAAGCTATGCAGATACTGCTCACGCCCCAGAATGGTTTACAACTGCACCCGCAAAAGCAATTCCAAAAGCATTGGAAAAAGCCAACTTAGCCATAGATGCCGTAGATTATTTTGAATTAAACGAAGCATTTTCAGTTGTTGGTTTGGCCAATATGAAACTCTTAGGCATTACCGATAAAAACGTAAATGTAAATGGTGGTGCAGTTTCCTTGGGACACCCCTTAGGAGTCTCAGGCGCTCGAATTGTCATTGCGCTGACATCCATTCTAAAACAAAATAATGCCAAAATTGGTGCTGCCGGAATTTGTAATGGCGGTGGGGGTGCAAGTGCCATGATCATTGAAAACATATAAACTCAAGCGTAAAGAATTTGTTATACGGAATTTGTAATTTAAGTATTGTCCCGCTTCGCTTAGAAGCTACAGATGCCTCAGAAATGGTAAACCAAGTTTTATTTGGTGAATCTTTTGAAGTCCTGGAAAAGGAGAAGAAATGGAGTAAAATTAAACTCCAGCATGATGGTTACGAAGGATTTATAGACAACAAACAGTACGAGGAAATCTCAGAGACACTTTTCAGTAAACTCTCCCAAGAACCAAAAAAGTATTCTGAAGCCTATGTCGACTTCGTTACAGATACTCAAAACAGTTTGACGACCATCCCACTCGGAGCGCGACTCCCTTTTTTGGAAAAAAATGCTTTTACAATTAATGAAAAACCATTTTCGTATGATGGTGCTGTTTCTAAAGAAAAGTTGCCCAAATCAGCCCTTGTTAAAAAAGCAATACTGTTTCTAAATGCTCCTTATTTATGGGGAGGAAGAACTCCTTTTGGAATTGATTGCTCTGGATTTACACAGATGGTCTACCGATTGTGTGGATTTCAACTATTAAGAGACGCAAAAGAGCAAGCCACTCAAGGAGAAGTTCTTAGTTTTATTGAAGAAAGTGAACCAGGAGATTTGGCATTTTTTGACAACGAGGAAGGAAATATTACCCATGTTGGAATAATTATGAAGGATTATAAAATCATTCACGCACATGGAAAAATACGCATAGATAGCCTAGATCATAGTGGAATTTACAATGTTGATCTTCAAAAACATACCCACAAATTAAGAGTGATTAAAAAAATCATTTAAGCACAAAAAAAACCGAAACAATTGTTTCGGTTTTTTTATATTTTAAAATAATACCTTTATTTCATGCTCTTGTACAAAGCTCTGAACTCATCTGACTTTTCATCATTTTCTATGGTATCATAGATGTTTAAAAGTGTCTTTACGGTATCCAATGTTCTTTTCAATGAATCTGCTTTGATCAAATAAGGCAAAGCTTCATTACAAACATCTTTTTGCTCTTGCTCCAAAGCATCATACTTATCAAAATTATTTAAATTCTTATTCATTTCCTCAACAATAGCAACTCTTTTGTTTAAGATTGACAAACCAAGATTAAGATATGCATCTCTGTATGCTGGATCGAGCGCAATGGCTTTTTTGTAGTACCCTTGTGCTTCTTCAACTTTATCTTGGTTGTAGTTAACTACTCCCAAATTAAAAAACAATATAGGATTCGTTGGATCCATTTTAGTCGCTTGTTCCATAAGCTCACCAAACAGATCCATTTTTTCTAATTTAATATACAATTCTGCTTCAGCTAGAAGTAAGTTTAAATCTTGTGGATTTTCTACTCTTGCTTCTTTAATTGCAGTGACTGCCTCATCTATTTTCCCTTGATCCTTTAAGATTAAAGCAATGTTTTTAACAATCGTTGCTTTTTTAGATTTAGATCCCTTATCCTGAGGGTTTGTATATTGTCCAGATTTTATATATAAATTTCTTTGGCTTTTAGATTCGATTCGCTCTTCCTCTCCAGTTTCTTTATTGGTCGCAAAATACTCTAGTACAATTCCAGTATATCCAATACTTTTTAAATCTCTGTAGTAGGTCAAGGCAATATCTAATTCTTTTGCTTGAGTAGCACTCACTGCAGCATTGTACATAAAAGAAGTATCTGCAGGACTCAACTTATAGGTTAAGTAAAACAACTCGGAAGCGCCCTTATAATCTTTCTCATTATTGTATAATTTCAATGCTTTTTCAGACACTTCTTTGGTGAGTTGACCTAGCATTGGTTTTGCTTTACTCGTATACTTTTGTTTTCCAGTTTGTTTTTCAAAAGCAAAAAGAGTGCTAAAAGCATCGGCTGCGGTACTGTATTTTTTTTGTCCTGCGTAAGCTTGCGCTTTTAAAAAGTAAAATTTTGCTTTTAATTTTACATCCATATTGCTCATTAAGGCTTCTGCAGCGGAAATGGATGCAACGGCTCCTGCATAATTTTGTTTTTTAAGTGCTTTAGCCGCTGCTTTTAATTCATTTTTTTGTGCAAATATTCCCATTGACATTAGAGAAAGTGAGAATACTATTAGTTGTTTTTTCATTGTATTTAGATTTTGTTGTTTGCTACTCTTGGTTTTCTGTGGTATTCGTATCATTTTCCGTGCCATCTTCAATACCTTCTTCAAGGTCTTCTACAGCATCTTCATCATGGGCTACTTTTGCAACGGCTGCTATACTGTCTGAATCTTTAATATTGATTAAACGAACCCCTTGTGTAGCACGTCCCATCACTCTTAAATCTTCTACAGCCATCCGAATTGTCAATCCAGATTTGTTGATAATCATTAAATCATTGCTGTCATCTACATTTTTAATAGCAACCAAGTTTCCTGTTTTTTCTGAGATATTGAGTGTTTTTACACCTTTACCGCCTCGATTGGTGATTCGATAATCTTCTAATTTAGAGCGTTTTCCATAACCTTTTTCAGAAACCACTAGAATATTACTTTCCATGTCATTCACAGCCACCATACCAATTACCTCATCATTTTCATGTTGTAAAGTAATTCCTCTAACTCCAGAAGCGGTTCTTCCCATTGGACGGGTTTTGGCTTCTTCAAAACGAATTGATTTCCCAGAAGCCAATGCCAACATTACCTGGCTATCACCGGTCGTTAATTTTGCTTCTAGCAATTCATCTCCCTCCTTAATAGTAATGGCATTGATTCCGTTGGTTCTTGGACGAGAATATTGTTCTAAAGAGGTCTTTTTAACTTGTCCTTTTTTGGTGGCCATAATTACATAATGGCTATTGATGTAATCTTCGTCTTTTAGATCCTGTGTTACTAAGAATGCTTTAACTTTATCATCATGTTCGATATTGATTAAGTTTTGCATGGCTCTTCCTTTGGTGTTTTTACCCCCTTCAGGAATTTCATAGACACGCATCCAGAATACTTTTCCTTTTTGGGTAAAAAACATCATATATTGGTGGTTGGTTCCAACAAATAAATGCTCTAAGAAATCTTCATTTCGAGTGGTTGCTCCTTTTTGACCTCGTCCTCCACGATTCTGAACCTTATATTCCTCAAGGTTGGTACGCTTTAAATAACCCGCATTTGAAATTGTAACGACTACTTTGGTATTTGGAATCATGTCTTCAATTCGCATATCTCCGCCCGCATATTCAATAGCAGATCTACGTTCATCACCATATTTTTCTTTGATGTGAATCAATTCATCTTTTATAATTTGATAACGTCGTGGTTCGTTCGATAAAATATCTTTTAAATCTGCGATCGTTTCCACAATTGCATCATATTCACCGCGCAATTTGTCTTGCTCCAATCCTGTCAGCTGTCGTAAACGCATTTCTACGATTGCTTTGGCTTGAATTTCAGACAATTCAAAACGAGCAACCAAGGCCTCTTTGGCAGCATCTGCATTGTTAGATCCTCGGATAATTTTTATCACCTCATCAATATTGTCTGATGCAATTATTAATCCCTCTAAAATATGAGCTCTCGCTTCTGCTTTCTTTAATTCGAATTCTGTTCTTCGAACAACCACCTCATGTCGATGCTCAACAAAATAGTGAATCAACTGCTTTAAGTTTAATTGCTCTGGACGCCCTTTGACAAGCGCAATATTGTTAACACTAAAAGAGGTTTGTAATTGGGTGTATTTAAATAATTTATTTAAAACAATGTTTGGGATTGCGTCTCGTTTTAAAACATATACAATTCGCATTCCATTTCTATCAGATTCATCGCGAATGTTTGCAATTCCTTCTAATTTTTTATCATTGACCAATTCAGCAGTTTTTTTGATCATCTCCGCCTTATTCACTTGGTAAGGGATTTCTGTAACAAGGATACACTCTCTACCCTTTACCTCCTCAATAACGGCTTTAGCACGCATTACAATCCGTCCTCGACCCGTATGAAAAGCATCTCTTACACCATCATAGCCATAAATAGTTCCCCCTGTTGGAAAATCAGGGGCAGTAATGTGCTGCATCAAACCATCTATATCAATATCGTTATCATCAATATAGGCAATGGTACCGTTAATCACTTCCGTAAGGTTGTGAGGCGCCATATTGGTAGCCATACCAACCGCAATTCCAGAGGCACCATTGACCAATAGATTTGGTATTCTAGTTGGCAACACTGTAGGCTCTTGCAAAGTATCGTCAAAATTCAAACGATGGTCTACGGTTTCCTTTTCGATATCAGCCAGCATATCTTCCGATATTTTCTGCATTCTAACTTCTGTATATCGCATTGCAGCAGGAGAATCTCCATCCACAGAACCAAAATTTCCTTGACCATCAACCATCATGTATCGAACACTCCAATCTTGCGCCATACGCACCATAGAATCGTATACTGAAGTATCTCCGTGTGGATGATACTTTCCTAAAACTTCTCCAACAATTCTTGCCGATTTTTTATACGATCCAGTTGCTTTAATTCCCAACTCATGCATCCCAAACAATACCCTTCTATGAACGGGCTTTAAACCATCTCTTACATCGGGCAATGCTCTAGAAACTATCACTGACATCGAGTAATCGATGTACGCAGATTTCATCTGCTCTTCAATGTTAATCGGAATTAACTTTTCTCCGTCTGCCATATTTATATCCTATTAATTTTTAGTCCTTTTTTTTAAACAAGGCAAGATACTATTTCTCTCAGTATTTACAAAGGTTTTCGCATTTCTATACATCAAGAGTTATCAACATTTTTATGCATTTTTTAACATTAATTTATCTTACTGATTTTCAGTGACTTTTAAACCATTTAAAGCCCTAAATACCTACTTTTCTTCGCATCAAGCATTTTTTTGTATTTTTCTTGTAAAAAAAGGATTAAATTTACACTAATAAAAGAAAAAAGATATGGACGAGAATTTTTCACCAAAGGTTAGAGATGTAATCACATTTAGTAAAGAAGAAGCTTTGCGTTTGGGCAACGACTTTATTGGCACAGAACATCTTCTTTTAGGATTGATTAAAAATGGAACTGGCAAAGCGATTGAAATTCTAAATGCTTTTGATGTTGACTTTCTACTATTGCGTAAAAAACTAGAACAACTAAACCCAGCGGAGCCTTCCCTTGAAACTCGTGCCAACACAAACAACCTACACCTTACAAGACAAGCTGAAAAAGCACTTAAAACCACTTTTTTAGAAGCAAAACTATATCAAAGTGAAGCCATCGATACCGCGCATTTATTGCTCTGCATTTTGCGCAATGAAAATGACCCATCAACAAAACTACTTCACAAATACAATGTAAATTATGATGGTACAAAAGCCCTCTATAAAGAACTACATGTAGACAATGACTTGCCTACAAATCCAATTGCTGAAACCCCTTCTGACGATGAGTTTGAATCAGAAAAGTCAAACCCATTTGAACCCAAACAACCTCAAAAAGGGAAAGCTTCCAAAAAATCCAAAACACCCGTTTTAGATAATTTTGGAAGAGATTTAACAGCCCTTGCTGAATTGGGGAAGCTAGATCCTGTAGTTGGACGACAAAAAGAAATCGAACGAGTTTCTCAAATTTTAAGTAGAAGAAAGAAAAATAACCCAATGCTGATTGGTGAGCCCGGTGTTGGTAAATCTGCCATTGCAGAAGGATTGGCGTTAAGAATCATTGAACGAAAAGTTTCTCGAATTTTATTCGACAAACGACTGGTTTCTTTAGACTTGGCCAGTTTGGTTGCGGGAACAAAATACCGGGGTCAATTTGAAGAACGCATGAAAGCGCTCATGAACGAACTCGAAAAAAATGATGACATTATTTTGTTTATCGATGAAATTCATACCATCGTAGGTGCAGGAGGTGCCACCGGATCTTTAGATGCCTCCAACATGCTAAAACCTGCCCTTGCAAGAGGAGAAATACAATGTATTGGTGCAACAACATTGGATGAATTTAGAACAAATATTGAAAAAGACGGTGCGCTAGAACGACGTTTTCAAAAAGTGATTGTAGAACCTACCTCTGTCGAAGAAACCATTCAAATTTTACAAAATATTAAAAGCAAATACGAAGCCCACCATCATGTAAACTTTACCAACAATGCCATTGAAGCATGTGTAAAGCTAACCAACAGATACATGACAGATCGCTACCTGCCCGACAAAGCAATCGATGCATTGGACGAAGCGGGTTCAAGAATTCACATCACAAACATAGTTGTCCCACAACAAGTTTTAGATCTTGAAACAAAATTAGAAACAATCCGTGACCGCAAAACAAAGGCAGTCAGTGGGCAAAAATATGAGGAGGCTGCAAAATTACGTGATGATGAAAAAAATCTCGAAGCAGCATTGGATTCTGCACAAAAACAATGGGAAGATGAATCGAAATTAAATCGAGAAGTAGTCACCGAAGACAATGTTGCAGAAGTCGTTTCTATGATGACTGGAATTCCTGTAAATAGAGTTGCAGAAGCAGAAACAAATCGCTTGCACGAATTACCTCAACTCATCAAGGGAAAAGTAATTGGACAAGATGAAGCAGTCGCTAAAGTAGTAAAAGCCATACAAAGAAACAGGGTCGGTTTAAAAGACCCAAACAAACCAATTGGCTCTTTTATTTTCTTAGGGCAAACTGGAGTTGGAAAAACACAGTTGGCAAAAGTGTTGGCACGCGAACTCTTTGATTCTGACGAATCTTTAATTCGAATTGACATGAGCGAATACATGGAGAAATTTGCCATATCTCGTTTAATTGGAGCGCCTCCAGGATATGTAGGTTATGAAGAAGGTGGACAACTGACAGAGAAAGTAAGAAGAAAACCCTATTCAGTAATTTTATTAGACGAAATTGAAAAAGCGCATCCCGATGTATTTAACACCCTATTGCAAATTTTAGATGACGGACACATTACTGATAGTTTGGGACGTAAAATTGATTTTAGAAATACCATCATCATCATGACCTCCAACATAGGTGCTCGCCAATTAAAAGATTTCGGTGGCGGGGTCGGTTTTGGAACCTCATCAAAAACAGCACAAGCAGATGCCTATGCAAAATCTGTCATTGAAGGGGCATTGAAAAAATCTTTCGCTCCAGAATTTTTAAATCGAATCGACGATGTCATCGTGTTTAATGCACTCGAAAAAGAAGACATTCATTCCATCATCGATATCGAATTGGATAAATTGCTTCAGCGAATCTCAGATTTAGGGTATACGCTGCATCTAAGTGACAAAGCGAAAGATTACATAGCTGAGAAAGGGTTCGATAAAAAATACGGAGCAAGACCTCTTAAAAGAGCCATTCAGAAATACATTGAAGATGCCTTGGCAGAAGAAATTGTAAATTCAAAACTCTCAGAAGGCGATACGATTACCATGGATCTGGACAAAGCTAAAAGTACATTGAACATCAAAATTAAAAAAGGAAAAAAAAAACCTGAAATAAGAACGGAAACAGAAACAAGCCCTGAAGTAACTTCTGAATCCTAAGATCACAATCCCAAACAAATGTTTGGGATTTTTTTATGCTATTTTTAATCAAACAATTCGTTCGAAGCTATTTCGAAAGAAGCAATAAATTTTGAGGCATTCACAATGTCATTGTGTAAGACCCTATCTTCTTGCACAATCGAAACTTCTTGTCGAAATAAACCCACCATCGATTCTAAAAATGGAGACGATTTTCCGTTCCCAAAACTGAGTGCTTGCGAAGCTGTAAAAAGTTCAATTGCTAAAATAGTTTGTAAATTATCAACTATTTTTTTACACTTTGTAGCAGCATTTGCACCCATAGAAACATGATCCTCCTGCCCATTGCTCGATTCTATCGAATCGATACTTGCAGGTGTAGCGAACTGTTTGTTCTGACTCACAATACTTGCAGCCGTATACTGAGGAATCATAAATCCTGAATTTAGGCCAGGGTTTGCTACTAAAAATGGCGGTAAATGGCGGTGACCAGATACCAACTGATAGGTTCTTCTCTCGGAGATATTCCCAAGCTCAGCGATCGCAATGGCTAAAAAGTCAAGTCCCAAAGCGAGTGGCTGACCGTGAAAATTCCCGCCAGAAATAATAGCATCTTCATCTACAAAAATATTTGGATTGTCCGTAACTGAATTTACCTCCGTTAAAAAGGTCTTGGTTACAAAGCGGAGGGTATCTTTTGTGGCACCGTGCACTTGTGGCATACATCGAAAAGAATAGGGATCTTGAACGTGCTTTTTTTCTTGTGAAATCAATGCACTGCCTTCTAAAAAGTCTTTAATTCTTGACGCTGTTTTGAGTTGTCCGTTGTGGGGTCTAGCATAATGAATCAATTCATTAAAAGGTTCGATTCTTCCATCAAAACCTTCCAAAGAAAGCGTTCCAATTAGATCCGCCAAATACGACAATTTATGAGATTGCAACAAGCAATAAATTCCAAAGGCCGACATGAACTGGGTTCCATTAAGCAGCGCCAGCCCTTCCTTGGACTGTAAATTTATTTTGTCCCAAGCGAATATTTCCAATACTTTTTCTCCTGTAATTTTTTCATTTTTATACCATACTTCCCCCAAACCAATTAGCGGTAGCGACATATGCGCCAAAGGCGATAAATCTCCGGAGGCTCCCAAAGAACCTTGGGAGTACACGACTGGAAAGATGGCATTGTTGTAAAAATCAATCAAACGATTTACCGTAATCAATTGCACGCCCGAATGCCCAAAACTTAGGGATTGAATTTTAAAAAGCAACATCATTTTCACAATCTCTTGAGCGACCTCTTCACCCGTTCCACAAGCATGACTCATTACAAGATTTTCTTGAAGTCTTTGTAAATTATTGCCCGCAATTTTTACGTTGTACAAGGCTCCAAAACCAGTATTAATTCCATAAATAGGTTTCGAAATCGATTTCATTTTTTGATCCAAATAAAATCTGCATTTCTCGATTTTCTGAATGGCAACATCTGACAGTGCTAATCTTGCGTCCGAGGAAATAATTTCTTGGATTTTTTCTAAATCAAGTGGCTGGGAATCGATATAATGTATTGTGCGCATAGCGGTTGAATTGTTTATCAAAAATGCAAATTTGTAGCTGCATACACAACTAATTTTAAGTATTATTGTTCAATAATGTACTATATTTGCTGACAAATTTAAATTTTAAAGAATGAAAAAATTAGGAATATTACTATTAAGTATCACTATCTTAACATCATGTGCACAAGAAGCTCCTAAAGACTATGCGAAAGTTTCAGGTAAATTAGAAAACAACAAAGATTCTTTAATTACTATCAGTAACCGAACAGGCATTCTTAAAACGATTAAAATCAACGCCGATGGTTCTTTTAACGACACTTTAAAAGTAGCGAAAGTAGACATTTATACTTTTCAAACAAGTGCTGCAAAAAGAGCTCCTTTGTATCTTAAAAATGGATTTGACATTCAGATAACTGGAGATGCAGAGGTATTCATGGAAAGTTTTACCTATACAGGAACTGGCGCCGACAACAGCAACTATATCTTAGCTCAAATTGCAATGAGTAAAAGTATTGGAGATCCTGGATTGATTTTGAAACTAGACAAACAATCCTTTGAAGAAAAAGTAGCTAGTTTAAAAAAAGATTTTGATAGCATAGTTGGTTCTTATAAAAATTTGGATAGTATTTTGTCTGTAGATGCCAAAAATCAAAGTGCGCAAATGGTCAATTTCTTTCAAAAGGCTTATGCAGAAAATCTTCAAAATGCACCTGGAACACCCTCCCCTGCTTTTACAGATTATGTTGCTTATAAAGGAGGCACAAAATCCCTAGCTTCATTTAAGGGAAAATATGTATATATTGATGTTTGGGCAACTTGGTGTGGACCTTGCATTCAACAAATTCCTTATTTAAAGAAATTAGAAGACGCCTACAAAAACAAAAACATTGAATTTGTAAGTATTTCCACGGATGAATCAAGAAGAAATGGTGGTTCCTGGGAAGCTGCTGAAAAAAAATGGAGAGATTTTGTAAAAGCTAGACAAATGGGGGGCGTTCAACTTTGGTCTGGAAAAGATTTTTCTTTTCAAAAAGCCTATAAAATCAATGGAATTCCTCGTTTTATATTAATTGATCCAAAGGGAAATATTGTCGATGCAAATGCACCGAGACCTTCGGAACCAAGATTGACAGAATTGTTTCGTTCTTTGGGAATTTAAAAAGCTCAATGAAGATCAAAAAAAAGCGAAGTTGTTCAACTTCGCTTTTTTTTGTATAATTTATTGATTACTGATATTTCTCAGGCATTTTTCTTGTTTTTGTTATTTGCTCAAATGCATAGCCCAATGCCAATAAGTTGAGCTCTGTAAAAGGTTTTCCAATAAAGGTTAAACTAATAGGCTCACCAGATTCTTTATACCCCATGGGCACCGTTAAAGTAGGATGATTTGCCATTGCTGCCATGCCAGAATGATAGTTATTTATGGATAAAACCGCCTCTAAATTTAAGGTATTCAAATCCTGAAAATAGGTGGCTCCTTCCAATTGTAATCGCTGCTTTATTACTTCCAACTGTGTCAAAGTAGTCGTGTCATTGACAATGCCTTCAAAAAGTTGTTGTCCATAGGGTGCGCGCAGCACACTGTCTTTTCTATTAAAATCCAGTACGCTTTGTATGCTGTTTATATTCACAGATGAACTGGCGTGAGCAGCTAAATAGGTTGGTAAATCGTGTTTCATTTCAATATTCAGCAAGGTAATAAAACCAGCAAATGAAACTTCTGGTGGTGTCATTGTAATCAATTCAGCACCTGCCTTTCGCAAAATGTCTATTGTCTTTGCATATATTGAATCGGTTAATAAGGGTTTTAAAACTCCAACTCTTTTTCCTTTTAAAGGAGCATCCATTTCTAGTTCCGCATCCAATTCGTAGTCAATTGAAGCAGCATCTAAATTGTCTTTTCCTAACATTGCCTTCAATAGAATGTAGTTATCGGTGACATTCTTGGTCATGGGCCCAGGGGTGTCTAGAGTAGAAGAAATGGGTACAATACCGGTTCTGCTTAACACCCCTACTGTTGGTTTCAATCCTACGACTGAATTCAGACTCGAAGGTGATGTTATAGACCCTGAAGTTTCGGTTCCCACAGCAGCCACAGCAAAATTTGCCGCTACCGATACTCCACTCCCAGCCGAGCTTCCTCCAGTTTCAAAAACAGCGCGACCATAAGGATTTAGCGTCTGCCCTCCTATTGCCGAATAACCCAAAGGACAACCTGAACAGAAGAAATAAGCCCATTCACTTAAATTTACTTTCCCTAAAATAAGCGCACCCTGTTCTTTTAATTTTTCAACAATAAAAGCGTCCTTTTGAGTGTCGTTGTATTGCAGTGCAACGGCACCCGCTGTGGTGGCCATGTCTTGGGTATTGATATTGTCTTTTAGCAAAACAGGCATCCCATACACACTGATATCAAAAAACAAGTCTGATACGTTGTTTTTATCTTTCTCTCTAGCTTGCGCTAATACTTTTGGATTTAATGAAATAATACTATTTAATGAAAGGGTTGAATCACTTTCAAATTTCCGAATTCGATACAAATAGAACAAGGTTAGTTTCTCGTAAGTTAACTTTCCTGCGCGCACGCTTTTTTGAAGCGTAGGAATGTCCTGTTCTAGAATTAAGGGTTTTAACGCTTCGTAATGGGCTTCTGAAAAGGCAGAAAGTTCTTTTTCGAAAGGCTTAAAAACGTCGTTTAAATCGATGTGTTTCGATTGAAAAAGCTGAAACCGCATGCGTTTATTTTCATGTGCTTGCTGTTTTTCTAAAGCAACGGTTTCATTGTATGTTGTAAAAATGGGTGTTGGCGCTTTTTGTTGACAAGCAACTAAAAAAAGGAGTATCAGTAGTAAAAGTGGGCTCGTTTTCATAAAAATAGATTTGATTCTCAAATATAAGGAATAAAAAAAAACCGCATGGGGCGATTCTTAGTATCGGAAAATAAGGTGCATCTTATTTTTGGCAGTTTACTTGAAAAAAGAATCTACAAACTCGTGTTTGTTAAACACTTGTAGATCGTCAATACCTTCACCCACGCCAATGTATTTAACAGGAATTTGAAATTGGTCTGAGATTCCAATCACAACGCCTCCTTTTGCAGTCCCGTCTAATTTTGTAACTGCCAAAGAGGTAACTTCGGTTGCTTTGGTAAATTGTTTGGCTTGCTCAAAAGCATTTTGTCCTGTAGAACCGTCTAAAACTAACAAAACTTCATGCGGTGCGTCGGCAACAACTTTTTGCATAACCCTTTTTATTTTGGTCAATTCGTTCATCAAGTTTACCTTATTGTGCAAACGTCCTGCAGTGTCTATAATCACCACATCAGCATTTTGTGTAAGGGCCGAACTAAGCGTATCAAAAGCTACCGAGGCTGGATCGGACCCCATTTCTTGTCGAACGATTGGCACCTGAGTTCGGTCTGCCCAAATTTGAAGTTGATCAATGGCGGCAGCCCTAAAAGTATCTGCTGCGCCTAAGACTACTTTTAAGCCTTGTTTTTTAAACTGACTGGCCAATTTACCAATTGTAGTTGTTTTTCCCACTCCGTTTACACCCACTACCATAATCACGTGTGGACTGTTAGCAATAGGCACTGTAAATTCAGTTTCATTGCCAAGATTGGTTTCTGATAATAATCCGGCAATTTCTTCTCGTAATAATTGATTCAGTGCATCAGTACCCACATATTTGTCTTTGGCTACACGTTCCTCAATTCTCTCAATAATTTTCAAGGTAGTTGCAACGCCAACGTCTGAGGCAACCAAAACTTCTTCTAAATGGTCTAAAACATCATCGTCTACCTTGGATTTTCCTGCAACAACTTTAGATAGTTTTGAAAAAAAACTTGTTTTTGTTTTCTCCAATCCTTTGTCTAAGGTTTCTTTTTTTTCTTTTGAAAATATGTTTTTAAAAAAACTCATGGTTTGTATTTGTGCTATTTCGTACTTCCTAAAAAACATCCTAGCTCCTGAAGCCTACTGCATCTTTGGTCATCAAATCTCGTGGAAACGCAGTTCAGAATCGAAGGATCGAAGGAAATGTAAAGATATAAAAAAAGCTACTTTCTGTATCAGGAAGTAGCTTTAAATATTTTGTGTGTAAAGTAGTTACTTTTTAGCTAAAAAGTCATTTACTTTAGAAGGATCTAAAATTGTTTCTACAAACATGTAAGCTCCTGTTTTTGGAGACTTTACCATTTTTATAGCTTTGGTTAGTCTTTTTGCTCCTGTCTGTAACGATGCTACTGATTTCTTTGCCATGTCCTAATTATTTAATTTCTTTATGAACTGTCATTTTCTTTAAGATAGGATTGAATTTCTTAATTTCCATTCTATCAGGAGAATTTTTCTTATTCTTGGTTGTGATATATCTTGAAGTTCCTGGCTGACCAGTTGCTTTGTGCTCTGTACACTCTAATATTACTTGAACTCTGTTTCCTTTTTTTGCCATCTCTGTATCTTTTTATTGAGCTGCGTTTACTTCGTTAAAAATCCGTTCGCTTTCGCGTTCTTGATAACTGCAGAAATACCCAATCGATTAATGTTTTTTAATGCAGATGCAGATATTTTTAGGCGTACCCATTTATCTTCTTCTGGTATGTAGAAACGCTTGGTTATAAGATTCGCGTTAAATTTTCTTTTTGTTCTATTCAAAGCATGAGAAACATTGTTTCCTACCATGGCTTTTTTTCCTGTTAATTCACAAACTTTAGACATCTCTTCTGGATCGTTTTTATTGTATTATCTCTAAACGAGGTGCAAATTTACACATTTTTTTAAGTTCCAACAAAACATATTTGCTAATTTTTTTGAATTTCTTTCGATAATAATTCAAGTGCTTTGTTTAAAGTTCTTTTGATGACTTTATCCCGGGGCTGCCCGAAATTAAACTCCTGGGTTATAACGCCCTTTTTCGAAGCAATACTTATATACACCAATCCAACTCCTTCCGAATTGACTTCCGTTGTAGGACCCGCATTTCCAGTTACAGAAACTGCATAATCTGTTTGCATGATGGTCCTTGCATTGATCGCCATTTGCTGGGCAACTTCGGGGCTTACCACACTGTGTTTTTCAATGAGTGCTTTTGGAATGTCTAAAAGCGTTTGCTTTAACAAAGCTGAGTATACCACCAAGCTCCCTATAAAATAGGCAGAGGCACCAGGAACGGCTACTAAATGTGCTGCAATACTTCCTCCTGTGAGACTTTCTGCAGTACAAATTGTTTGATTTCTCGCTTTCAATAAGTCGCCCACTTTTTTCTCAATGGTACCTGTTTCATCCAAACCTGCAATAATATCTGGTATGCGTTGATACAATTGTTCAATTAGGGCTGCTAGGGTATCTTCTAAAACTTGTGCATCGTTGCCTTTTGCCGTCAATCGCAATCGAACACGTCCATAATTTGGTAAATAAGCTAGTTTGACAAAGGAGGGTAAATTGTTTTCAAAATCCTCGATTCGTTCAGCAACAATGCTTTCTCCTTGTCCATAGGTCATGATGGTCTTATGAATAATAAAGGGCAGCTTAAATTCTTGTTGAATTTTTGGCAGTACATAATTCCGCATTAAATGTTTCATCTCATTGGGCACCCCAGGCATCGAAACAAAAACAGTATTGTTTTCTTGAAACCACATTCCCGGTGCAGTTCCTACTTCATTCTTAAGATAGGTTGCCTTTGTGGGCAGCATACCTTGCAAAAGATTTAGATTGCCAAAAGGTATGTTGTAGGTTTGGAACAACTGCTCTATATGAGCAACAACTTCTTGATTTAAAACCAAAGTATCTTTAAAATACTCAGCAATGGTATGTTTGGTAATGTCGTCTTTTGTAGGGCCCAACCCCCCTGTAATCAACACGATATCAGCTCTTTCTTGTGCTTCTTTAAGGGCATTCAAAATATGCTGTTTGTCATCTTGAATGGAACTTATTTGGTGAACAGAAACGCCAATTTTGTTCAATTCAGTCCCAATCCATTGTGAGTTTGTATCTACAATCTGACCGATTAAAATCTCGTCGCCAATCGTTATAATTTCTGCTTTCATTTTATTTTTAATTTCTTAAAAGGGCACTTACTGTATTTCTTTGTTGACCTCATGAATGTAAACGCTATTTCACTCGAATATGAAAAGCTTCTTGCCCATCGATCGTTCCCACTAAAAGATCGTTTTCAACAACGCGTCCTACTCCTGCAGGCGTACCAGTAAAAATAATATCCCCTTTTTTCAAGGTAAAATACTGAGATACATAGCTAATCAATGGATCGATTTTCCAGAGCATTTCATTGGTATTCCCATCTTGAACTAGTTGGTTGTTTTTGGTCAATTGAAATTTTAAATTTTCTAAATCAAAGTCTTCTTTTGAATAAAATTCACCAACGACAGCACTTCCGTCAAAGGCTTTTGCTTTTTCCCATGGCAATCCTTTTTCTTTACATTTTGCTTGCACATCGCGAGCGGTAAAGTCGATTCCCAAACCAATTTGATCATAATATTTGTGCGCAAATTTTTCTGAAATGTGTTTTCCAACTTTATTAATTTTCACCAAAACCTCTACCTCATAATGAATATCATCTGAGAAAGGGGGAATAAAGAAAGGGTTCTTTCTGGGTAAAATGGCAGAATCTGGCTTTAGAAAAATTACCGGGTGTTCGGGTTTTTCGTTGGCCAATTCTTCAATATGTTTTGCGTAATTGCGCCCAATACAGATAATCTTCATCTTTGTAAAAAATTAAAAGATTTAAAAATTTGCTCCCTCTATGGGATCCACTTTTTTGGAAAGTTGGGCTTTCTTTTCTCTAAAAAAGCATCTCTTCCTTCTTTGGCTTCTTCGGTCATATAGGCCAATCGTGTCGCTTCTCCTGCAAAAACTTGCTGTCCTACCATCCCATCATCGGTTAAGTTCATAGCAAACTTTAACATTTTTATGGAGGTTGGTGATTTTTCTAAAATTTCTTGAGCCCATTGATAGGCAGTATCTTCCAACTCCTCATGGGGAATTACAGCGTTTACCATGCCCATTTCATAGGCTTCTTGTGCCGAGTAATTTCTCCCCAAAAAGAAAATTTCTCTTGCGCGTTTTTGACCGACCATTTTTGCCAAATACGCAGAACCATAACCCCCATCAAATGAGGTAACATCGGCATCTGTTTGTTTAAAAATAGCGTGTTCTTTTGAAGCCAATGTTAAATCGCAAACCACATGCAAACTATGACCTCCACCTACTGCCCAACCTGGAACAACGGCAATTACTGCTTTTGGCATAAAACGAATCAATCGTTGAACTTCTAGGATGTTTAAACGATGGTAGCCATCATCTCCTACATAGCCTTGATGCCCTCGGGCTTTTTGATCGCCACCAGAACAAAAGGAATACACTCCGTCTTTGGTACTTGGTCCTTCTGCAGACAATAGCACTACACCAATAGTAACATCTTCGCCTGCATCGTAAAAAGCGTCGTATAATTCTTTGGTGGTTTTTGGTCGAAACGCATTTCGAACATCGGGTCTATTGAAGGCTATTCTTGCAACTCCGTTTGATTTTGTATAGGTAATATCTTCGTATACTTTCGCTGTTTTCCAATCCGCTTTTATCATATTTTACGCTTTTATTAAGACAATTCGATCTGACTCTATACTTATTCGTTTTTGCTTGTATAAGTTTCCAACGGCTTTTTTAAATGCCTTTTTACTCATTTGCATTTGAAATCGAATCGCTTCTGGGGAACTTTTATCGGTCAATAAAACAAACCCTTCACTACTTGCTTCCAACTTACGAAGGAGTTTATCTACATCCGAATCGATTACATTTCTAAAACCTTGTGGTCGTAATGAAACATCTATTTTACCGTCTTCTCGAAGTGTTTTTATATAGCCAGTAACTTCCATGCCTTCTTCCAAATCTTGAAAAATTTCATTTCGATATAGCAAACCGTCATATTCCTCATCAATTAAAACCGTATATCCTAAATTGGTTTCGGTCTCTATAATGAGCTGCACTTTATCTCCTTCCTGTAAATCCATTACTTTATATATTTAAAATAGGTTGTTAAAACTATATTATTTTTTTCACTTGGCGTAAAAATTTCTAAAATCTTTGGCTTTTCCGAGGGTGCATAAAATCCTTGCAATTCTTTATGTACATTCTTGGTAGTTGCCGCAACCTGATATTCAAACCCGTGCATTTTACATAAATTTTCTGCAGTTAAACAATGTGGGGTTTCAAAATAACCTGTTGCATTGGTAGTGGAAGGACCTGGAATGATTTTAAAAATACCACCGCCTGAATTATTAATGATGATAATTCTAAAATTTGCAGGAATGTGTGAATTCCACAAGGCATTACTATCATAAAAGAAACTCAAATCACCAGATATAAAAACGGTTTGTTTTTCGCTTGAAAAAGCAGCGCCAATTGCCGTACTTGTACTCCCATCAATTCCACTTGTTCCGCGATTACAAAAAACATTGATGGATTTTTTTATAGAGAACAACTGTGCATATCGAATGACAGCACTGTTACTTATCTGTAGGTTTGAATGTGCCGGAATACTCTCTAAAACCTGTTCGAAAACTTTAAAATCTGAATGCGCTATGGTGGACAAGTAGCTCTGATGTTTGGTTCTTTTTTCATCGCGTAACTGCAACCATTTCTGTTGGTAATCGGTTGCTACTTTACGAACTTGTTTGTGAAAGGTTTCGAAAAAAGCAATGGGATCTTGTTGAATAAATTCTGTGAGACAAAAAAAGGTATTTGTCGCTTTTTTAGTAGCTATATCCCAGTGGTGTTTTGGAGGGTACTTTCGTAAGAATTGCTTGACTCTTTTGGAAATTACCATCCCTCCAAAAGTTATCAGTACTTCAGGTTGCAAAGCTTTAAACTCTTCATCATTCAGAGAAAATATCAATTGATCGATGGCGTCTACGACATTTTCATGGTGCAAATTTGAGGTGGTTTCCGTAAGAATTAAAACAGATGGATCGTCGGCATAAAATTGAATGAGTGTATTTAGTTGTTCATTGGGATAATTGACACCTACTAATATAATTTTCTTCTTAGCCGCATTCCAAACATCGCCAAAAAAAGTATAATTTACGTGTGAATTATCTACTGAACTCATCGAAATATGAGGGAAATCAAAGGTATTTAAAGTCTTAACGGTTTCATACAGCGGCTCGTCAAAAGGAATATTTATATGTACAGGACCTTGATTGGATGTTGCAACTTGTAAGGCTTCTCCTAGTAACTGAGAGTTCCGAGCTTTGAATCTTGGATTCTCGATTAAGTTTGCTGAAAATAAAATGTGATTTTCAAAGACATTTTCTTGGCGAATTGTTTGTCCATCGCCAATATCAATTAAATGTTTCGGACGATCGGCAGAGAGAACAACTAAAGGAATATTACTATAAAAAGCTTCGGCTATGGCAGGGTAATAATTTAATAATGCAGAGCCTGAGGTACATAATACAGCAACAGGTCTTTTGGTTTGTTGGGCAATACCCAATGCAAAAAAAGCAGCACAACGTTCATCAACAAGACTAATCGTTTTAAAATCTTTATGATTCGAAAATCCAACGGTTAATGGCGCATTACGCGAACCTGGGGATATAACAACGGTATCAATTTCAAATTGATGACAGGCTGCAATAACCAATTGTGCTAATTCTTTTTTTGGGTACATTTTTTTAAACCTTTTTTGAAAGATTTAAAAAGTTATCAATTAGAAGTGAGTCACTTAAAACGAAAAACTTTCTAGTTTCCTTTTTTATAATCTGCCAAGAATTTTGCCAATCCAATATCTGTCAAAGGGTGTTTCAGCAAACCTTCAATAGCACTTAGTGGACCTGTCATTACATCGGAACCTATTTTTGCACAATCAATAATGTGCATGGTGTGACGCACAGAAGCGGCTAAAATTTGAGTTTCAAATCCGTAGTTATCATAAATCAGACGAATTTCTGAAATTAGATTTAATCCGTCCGTAGAAATATCATCCAAGCGTCCAATGAATGGAGATACATAGGTAGCACCTGCCTTGGCCGCTAACAATGCTTGTCCTGCTGAAAACACTAGGGTTACATTGGTCTTGATTCCTTTTGATGAAAAATATTTACAGGCTTTTATGCCATCTTTTATCATTGGCAATTTTACCACGATCTGCGGATTTAAGGCCGCCAAAGCTTCACCTTCTTTCACCATTCCGTCAAAATCAGTTGCTATTACTTCTGCAGACACATCACCTTCAACCAATTCACAAATTGCTTTGTAATGGTCAATAATGTTTGCGTGTCCAGTAATTCCTTCTTTGGCCATTAAGGAAGGATTGGTGGTGACTCCATCTAAAATACCTAGGGCTTGTGCTTCTTGTATTTGATCTAAATTTGCAGTGTCTATAAAAAATTTCATAGGAATGTATTTAAAATTGTAAATTCAATGTTTTGTTTGATTTAAAGCGGTTTTCACCATGTATTACTGCATGGGCTACATAAAAAGAAATCGCTTCTCTATTAAAAGCAAAGATAGGCACTCAAACACAATTTTATATCTGGAATAAAAAGTATTTTTTATGTTTTATAAACAATTGTAGAAGATAGACTAAAAGCATCCAGAATTGGGCGTATTGTTTTGGAAAATGAAGTGGAAAATTACTTGATTTGAATGGAAATACTGGGGTACAAAAAATGGCAAGCTACCTACATCACACTGCTACAACCTAATACCTTTGCTGCGTTCCCGCCCTGGAGGATTCAAAGGGAGCTAGTTGTGTAGAACTTGCCGTGGCAAATTTACAATCTATTTTTAATTCTACCGTTAAAAAAATGTCAAAATTTATGTAACGTACATAAAAGTTTGTCTACTAATAAATTGATTTTTCAAATCTCCAAAAATGAAAAGGAATTTGATACATTTGTAAACATCAACTTAATCATAACAAAATATGGAAAACCAAGCAAGCAGTAAAGGAATTATTCTAAACAACGGAGTGTACTATGGAATTATACTCATATTATCAAGTTTAATAATATTTGCACTAAACATGCACTTTGATCCGAAAGGTGGGTATTTTAATTTTGCGGTATTAGCAATAACTACCATTTTATTCCCAGTTCTTGGAATGTCGGCATTTAAGAAAAATAATAATGGATTTATGACCTGGGGTCAGGGTGTTAAGATTGGTATTGGAATTGTCCTTGTTGGATCTGTAATTGGTGTGCTATACCAACACATATTTACAGGATTTATTGAACCTGAATTTTACACTCAGTTAGAAGAAGTTACAAGAATTGGCCTGGAAGATGCAGGCTTAACAGAAGAACAAATAGACAGTCAAATAGCCATGCAAGCTAAATTTCAAGGCACTGCTATTGGTGATGCTGTTGGCTTACTTTTTATGGCATTTGTTGGTTTTGTTGTTTCTGCGATAGTAGCAGCTATCAAGAAACACTCTGAAGAAGACAATTACTAAAAATTCAAGTTAAAAAGACTCCTTTTTAGGTAAAAAGTAGAATTAAGGTTACTTTTGTTTCTTCAGAAATTAGCTTTAATTACAAACTATGGATATTTCGGTAGTCATACCACTTCTTAACGAGGACGAATCCTTACAAGAATTACACGATTGGATTGCAAAAGTCATGCAATCCAATCGTTATATATATGAAATTATTTTTATTGATGATGGGAGTACCGATCATTCTTGGAAGGTAATCGAAAAATTATCTCAACAAAACAAGTCCGTAAAAGGCATTCGCTTCCAGAAAAACTTCGGGAAATCACAGGCTTTGGATGCTGGTTTTGAATTGGCTCAAGGTGATGTAGTCATTACCATGGATGCCGACTTACAAGACAACCCCGATGAAATTCCTGAATTCTACGATTTAATCATCAAAGAAGATTTCGATTTAATTTCGGGATGGAAAAAGAAACGCTACGACAATATTATCACTAAAAACATCCCTTCAAAATTATTTAACGCAGCAGCCAGAAAAACATCTGGATTAAAATTACACGATTTTAATTGCGGATTAAAAGCCTATAAAAATAGCGTTATCAAAACCGTAAAAGTAAGCGGAGAGATGCATCGCTACATTCCTGTTTTAGCTAAAAACGAGGGTTTTACTAAAATTGGAGAGAAAATAGTACAGCATCAAGCAAGAAAATATGGAGTTACCAAGTTTGGTATGGAACGTTTTGTTAATGGTTTTTTAGATTTAATTACCATCTCTTTTCTTTCAAAATTCGGAAAAAGACCCATGCACTTTTTTGGGCTTTTGGGAACTTTAATGTTTTTATTTGGTACCACCTCAGCACTTTACATTGGTGCCGTAAAATTGTATAAATTATACAAGGGATCGAGTACTATTTTAGTGACCGAAAACCCATGGTTTTACATCGCACTAACCGCTATGATTTTGGGAACCTTATTGTTTCTATCTGGTTTTATTGGGGAACTCATCATAAAATCTAAAGACACAATAAAACACTATACAATAAAAGAAAAACTCAATTCCTAAACTGTATCTTTGCAATTGATAAAAAAACGAAAATGAACAAAATTTTAGAGAACGCAAAGCAATGGCTTTCTGCAACTTTTGATACTGAAACACAACAAGAAATTCAGCAACTCATAGATAGTAATGCAGCAGACTTGGAAGACCGATTTTATAAAGACACCGAATTTGGTACGGGTGGAATGAGGGGTGTCATGGGTGCTGGAACCAACAGAATCAATAAGTACACACTCGGTAGAGCTACTCAAGGACTTTGTAATTATTTGATCAAAAACGTTCAGAAAGAGCAACTAAAAGTTGTCATTGCCTATGATTGCAGACACAATAGTAAAAAATTTGCAAAACTCGTTGCCGATGTATTCACCGCAAACAATATCAAAGTGTTTTTGTTTGAAGATTTACGGGCAACTCCCGAACTGTCTTTTGCAGTTCGTCATCTAGATTGTGATGCGGGTATTGTTTTAACAGCTTCTCACAATCCACCTGAATACAATGGTTATAAAGTATATTGGGCAGATGGAGGACAAATTGTCCCTCCTCATGATCATGGAATTATCAGCATGGTAAAAGCGATTGATTTTTCTGAAATAAACTTTAATGCAAACGATGCGCTTCTCGAGGAAATTGGAAAAACTGTTGACGATGCATTTGTGGAAGGTGCTGTGAAAAATGGTTGTTTATCCGAAAATATTGATCGTAAAAGTTTAAAAATTGTTTTTACTTCTTTGCACGGTACTTCTATTGTTTCAGTTCCAGAAGCACTGGAAAAAGCAGGATATACAGATGTGCACATTGTTGAAGCGCAAAGCGTTCCTAATGGCGATTTCCCAACAGTTGCATCCCCAAATCCAGAAGAACCAGAAGCCTTGAAAATGGCGATTGATTTGGCAAACAAAATAGGGGCAGATATTGTGATTGGTACCGATCCAGATTGTGATCGATTGGGAGTGGCTGTCAGAGATATTGATGGGAAAATGAAATTGATGAATGGGAACCAAACCATGGTTGTGATGACACAATTTTTATTGAAAAAATGGAAAGAAGAAGGTCGCATCAATGGAAATCAATTCATAGGATCGACCATTGTTTCTTCAGAATTGGTTAATAAAATTGCTACAAACTTTGGAGTAGAAACCAAAGTAGGTTTAACAGGTTTTAAATGGATTGCCAAAATGATTCAAGATTTTAAAACCATGGATTTTATTGGAGGTGGTGAAGAGAGTTTTGGCTACATGGTTGGTGATTTTGTAAGAGATAAAGATGCTGTTACGGCGACGCTATTGGCCTGTGAAGTTGCTGCATATGCGAAGAAAAATAGCAGTTCTTTTTACAAAGAATTGTTAGCAATTTATGTGGAAAACAACTTTTACAAGGAACATTTAATTGCAATCGTTAAGAAAGGAATGGATGGTGCTGCACAAATCCAGCAGATTTTGAGTGACATGCGAAACAATCCGCTAACAGAAATAGATGGAGAAAGGGTTGTTACGCTTTCAGACTACAATGCCTCTACTGAAAAGAATTTAATCACGGGTAAAGAAACCAATATTGAGTTGCCAAAATCGAATGTCTTAATTTACCAAACAGAAAACGGAACTAGAATTGCAGCAAGACCAAGTGGAACGGAACCTAAAATTAAGTTTTATTTTAGTGTCAATACTCCTCTAGATGCTGCTCATAATGCAGAAAAAACTGAAGCAGCGTTAGATGCGAAGATTCAACGTATTATTAAAGAAATGAAGCTGAATTAATGAGTTATTTTAAGGACATTTTAAATTACGAAAAAGGGTATCGAAAATACACCGTGCTAAACGTGGTATTTAATATTTTATACGCGATTTTCAATGTACTGTCTGTTCTTGCTTTTATTCCTGTGTTAGGCATTTTATTTGGCACAGAAAATAAAGTCACCACCATGCCCACTTACGAGGGTATTACCCAAATGGGTAGCTATTTGAAAGATCGTTTTTATCATTACATCTCTATAAAAATAGAGACGGAAGGAACAATCAACACCTTGTTATTCATTTGTTTATTAGCATTGACATTATTTTTCTTGAAAAATTTATTTCGCTATTTGGCTTCCTACGCCATTACTTTTTTAAGAACTGGAATCGTTAGAGAATTGCGTGATGAACTCTATCATAAAATTGTCACCTTGCCCATTGCCTATTTTTCCGAAAAAAGAAAAGGAGACATTATCGCAAGAATGACCGCTGATGTGCAAGAGGTGGAGGCTTCGATTCTTACCTCAATAGAAACAATCGTAAGAGAACCATTAACTGTGATTATAGCAATCTCCATCATGTTTTTCATGAGTTTAAAATTGACACTTTTTGTGTTTATTTTATTGCCAGTTTCTGGATTTATCATTTCCTCAATCAGTAAAAAATTAAAGGCAAAATCTGTAAAAGCACAAAAAGAAACCGGTAATTTCTTATCCTTTATAGAAGAAACCCTAACCGGTTTGAGAATCATAAAAGGTTTCAATGCAGAAAAAATAATCGCTTCAAAGTTTAACGACTCTACACAAAAATTCAAGACCTTGATGACCAGTGTTTTTCATAGACAAACACTCGCATCTCCAATGAGTGAGTTTTTAGGTTCTGCCACCATCATTGCCATTTTATGGTATGGAGGTTCGGAGGTTTTATCCAAAACCAGCAATTTACAACCCGATGAATTCTTTGGTTATATTGTGTTGTTTTATACGGTTTTGAATCCTATAAAATTAATTACAACGGCATTTTACAAAATACAAAAGGGAGAAGCTTCTGCAGAAAGAATTATGGCGGTTTTGAATGCTAAAAACGGTATTAAAGATCTCGAAAATGCACTTGTGAAAAATGAATTTACAAATGAAATAGTATTTAAAAACATTTCTTTTAAATATAAAGATGACTATGTTTTGAAAAACTTTTCACTCACCATCAAAAAAGGTGAAACAGTTGCTTTGGTAGGACAGTCTGGAAGTGGAAAATCTACATTGGCCAATTTAGTAACTCGTTTTTATGATGTAAATGAAGGCGCAATATTTATTGATGGCATAAATATTAAATCGGTTACCAAAAAATCATTGCGAGCGCTAATGGGTATTGTTTCACAAGACTCTATCCTATTCAATGATACCATTGCAAACAACATAAAACTAGGGGCTCAACATGCAACAGACTCGGCCGTATTAGAAGCCTCAGAAATTGCAAATGCAAATGAGTTTATTCAACAGTTACCAAAGAAATTTGACACGAATATTGGGGATAGTGGAAACACGCTTTCTGGAGGTCAAAAACAACGGTTGTCAATAGCCAGAGCCGTTTTAAAGAATCCACCAATCATGATCTTAGATGAAGCAACTTCTGCGCTAGACACCGAATCGGAACAGCTGGTTCAAGTTGCTTTAGAAAAAATGATGCAAAACAGAACTTCTTTAGTCATAGCACACCGATTGTCTACCATTCAAAAAGCAGATAAAATTGTGGTGCTAAAAAAAGGAGAAATTGTGGAAGAGGGAAAACACCAAGATTTACTTGCCAAGAAAGGGGAATACTTCAAATTGGTAAACATGCAATCCCTTGGGTAAATACAAAAGCAAAGTTCTTTTTATTTGTTCAAAATGAGCTGCTCTAAGCAAATTACTTCCAAAAAGATACCACTAGCTGAATGTCTACGAAACAAGGACTGTAGCCCAGTTAAAAACCACTTTCTGTATAGGGAGTCCTCTGGTCAAATTTTCTAAAGAAACTAGAAACAATCGAGGGTTTCATTTCTGTTGTTTCTTGAATCGATTCTTTGATAGCTTCCTTGAATAAGTGGCAAAATTTTAAGCAAAAAAACTGCCTTAAAAGACAGTTTTTTTTTTAAAAAATTGGTATCCTCACAATTAATCAAAGGAGGTACTTTGGTTTACTTTTGTGTACTGGGCGTTTAGAACTACTTTCCCTGTAGCATCTACCAGCAAAGCAAGAACTGCAGTATTCTCAACATTAGAAACTCCGTAAGAAGAAAGATTGACCGTGTACGGCTTGTGTGTTAAACCCACTGCTGATTCGGTATCATCTCCCAACACAGCTGTTGCTGAGTACCTTAAAACATGATTGTGTTCAAAGTTTGAAAGGTTGCTCCCTCCCCCATAATAACTTGTATAGTTCGCCTGATTGGCAAGAATTCCATCTTCTAAAACAAAAACTACTATTTTAGTTCCACTTACACTTTCTGCAAAACCTGTACTCACTAAAATATTCATTGTAGATCCATCTAAAGCAGCTCCTACTGCCAAACCTACATTGGTATCTCCTTGTGCAGCATTGACGGCCTGCGCTACATTACTTGGTTCTGGGTAGCTCCACTCTGCTTCTCTATTGACATAGGCTGTTGGATATCCTGTAACTTCAAAGGCATTTTTTAATGCCGTTGAATATGTGTTTTCCATAGCATCACCAATATGAGCTCCTACTGCAAAAACTTTGTCAGTTTCTGCTTCAACCAAACCAATGGCATAAGAAACTCGTGGACACCATCCACACCAGGTTCCTGTGTAATCTTCTATAATTGCTTTTTTGGTATAAGTTGTTGGTAAGGAAACATCCGATACTTGTATGGTAATTTCATTACTGTTTATGGAAGAGAAAGTGGCTTTTGCAGTTATTGATCCTGCCGCGGTAGCTAAATAGCTACTGCCATTAAAAACCGTATTATTAACAACATACTGACAGTCGGCAGTTACATCTTGTGTAGAACCATCACTGTAAGTAGCAGCAACCGAAAAGTTAGTTACTTGTCCAATTGCCAATGCGAGTTCACTTGAAGAAATTTCGATAGCGGTTACCGTAGCAACTTCATTTACGGTAAGCGTAACTTGATTACTTGTAAGTGAATTGTGTGTAGCTACTACCGTATAAGTTCCAGGTGATGGTGGTGTATAGGAGTTTCCAGAAATACTAGTCCCATTTACTTTAAAAGAAGATGCTGAAGTAACAGTAGTATTTAAATTGGTTTTTACAGCAAAAACAACGGATTCACCTTCATCAAAGGTAGTTTTATCAGAGGAAAGTACTATTGAGGTTACTGTTGGTGATGGTGGTGGCGTTACTGTACCTCCTGGCTCTTCGGAAGAACCACATGAAAATAAAAAAAGAGTTGTAATAACTGCAATAAAATAAGCTGACTTGAAGGATTTCATAAGTTAATTATTTATATTTGGATTGAGATTTTAAAATAGTTCCTAAATTACTGTGTAAATAACACTAAATTTTCAGAGAAAAACAAATTTCAATTAACAAATATTAATAGAAAAGAATAGTAATTAAGTTAAAAATCACATTTTAAATCTCTTCATGCTTCATAATTATCTTTCCATTAATCACAAAAGCTCCCAATGATGAAAAAAATAGTATTTCTTTTTCTTGTTGCCTTTTCGGCAACTTGTTTCTCTCAAAAAAACATTCCCAACATAAATGTAACAACATTAAAGGGCAAATCGGTATCCATAGAAAGTCAACTTTCAAAAGACAAAGTGACCGTTTTAGCTTTTTGGGCTACTTGGTGTGTTCCATGTATTAATGAGCTGGATGCAATAAGTGATGTCTATGAAGATTGGCAAGAGGAGACAGGTGTTGCGATTATTGCGATGTCTACGGACGACTCTCGTACCCAAAAAAGAATTAAACCTATGATTAATGGAAAGGGATGGGACTATCAAATTTTATTGGATAAAAATCAGGAATTAAAAAGGGCTCTGAATATTACTTTAATTCCACATGTAGTGGTTCTAAAAGGCAATGAAATTGTATTCAGACATACAGGATATGCTCCAGGTGCAGAAGATGAATTGTATGAAGTTATAAAAAAGCATTCTAAATAATCATAATTTATTACTGATGAAAAAATCAATACCGATTATTATCCTACTAATTTCTTTCGTTTCATTTTCACAAGAAGACCATGGTATTTCCTATGGGTTTGAATCGAATTCTCAATATTACATGGACGATTCCAAAACAGGTGATTTCTTAGATTCAAACCGATTCCGATCGAATAACTTTTTTAAAATCGACTATTCTTACAAAAACTTTTATGCGGGTTTGCAAGTAGAAAGTTATGAACCAAAGGCGATGTTAAATTATTCTCCAAACTTAGACAAAACAAATCTGGGATTGTACTATCTGGGGTATAAAACAGATAAAATAGAATTTACGTTGGGGCATTTTTATGAACAGTTTGGAAGTGGCCTTATTTTACGATCTTGGGAAGATCGCCAATTGGGTATTAACAATGCCTTACGAGGTGGACGCTTCAAATATAGTCCAAAAGAATACCTACACTTTACGAGTTTTTACGCAAATCAACGAAAAGGATTTGCTGTTTCTAATGGGAATATTATTGGTTTTAATTCGGACTTTGACATCTCCTCAGCCCTTGGTTTTGAAAATTCTTCTTTCAGTGCAGGATTTAGTTATGTAGGTCGTTCACAAGAAAAAACTGAAACAAATTTTGACTACAATAACAACACTGATTTATTTTCTTCAAGATTAGAGTTCTCAAAAGATAATTTCTATTCCAATGTTGAGTATGTGTCAAAAGGTAAAGATGCGGTGATCATTCAAAACCAAATCAAGAATGCAAAAAAAGGAGCTGCACTGTTAGCGAATTTTGGATATGCAAAAAAAGGACTCGGAATCAATGCTACGTTTAGAAGGATGGAAAACATGAATCTTTTTTCTGACAGAGAAGCCAATGGAAACATTTTCAACGAAAGTGTAGTAAACTACCTGCCCGCTTTAACGAAACAGCACGACTATCTACTAACAAACATCTACGTGTATCAAGCACAACCTCAAGTATCCTTTCAAGACCCAACACTCGTTAAATCGGGTGAAATTGGAGGGCAAATTGATGTTTTTTATAAGTTAAAAAAAGGTACTTTCTTGGGTGGTAAATATGGGGCAAAAGTTGCCTTAAACTTTTCCTCTTGGCATGGATTAAAGGCAGATTATGACTTTGCTGGTTTTGATTATGAAACGGAGCTCTTTGGTTTTGGTCAAAAATATTTTTCAGACCTGAGTCTTGAAGTTCGTAAAAAATGGTCTAAGCAATGGAACACAATATTTTATTATGTAAATCAATCCTACAATAAAAGATATATTGAAGAAACTTTTGGAGAAATCAATGCAAATATCTTTGTAAGTGAAGCTACCTATAAAATGGGGAAAGGAAAGTCATTGCGTTTTGAAGCACAGCTTTTAGCAACCGATGATGATCGAAAAAATTGGGCAGGTGCCACTGTTGAATTTAATGCTACCTCAAAATTAGCTGTCTATATTAATGATATTTACAATTATGGAAATGACGATGTAGACCAGCAAATTCATTACTACAATGTAGGTGGAAGTTACACTGTGGGTGCACATCGATTTGCATTGAATTACGGAAGACAACGTGGAGGTTTAATTTGTATTGGTGGAGTTTGTAGAAATGTACCCGAGAGTACAGGGATTTCTGCAAACATCACTATGTCTTTTTAGAGTAATTGTTGTCTTTGAAGTCCAAGTTGTTTCCCTTTTTCAATCATGAAAGCATATGAGGCCTGATGCTCATTTGGTATTTTACCATCTAAAATCGCTTCTTTAATTGCTTCTTTGATTTGACCAATTTCTTTACACGGTTTTAAGTTAAACGTTTTCATAATTTCTTCACCGGAAACGGGTGGTTGAAAATTACGTACCCGATCTCTTTCTTCAACATCTTTGATTTTGTCCCGAACCAACTCAAAATTTTGATGGTAGCGTTTGAATTTTTTTGGATTTTTAGTAGTAATATCTGCTTCGCAAAGCGTCATCAAAGAGTTTATATCATCACCAGCGTCAAAGACCAAACGTCTCACTGCGGCATCGGTAACTTGGCTTGCCAATACAATTGGTCGAGAACTTAATAAGACCATTTTCTGTACAAACTTCATTTTGTTATTTAGAGGCATTTTTAATCGCCTAAAAAGTTTGTAAACCATTTTAGCGCCTACAAATTCATGAGAATGAAACGTCCAACCTACTTTTTTACTGAACTTTTTGGTGGGTGCTTTGCCAATATCATGAAATAGTGCGGCCCATCGCAACCAAACATCCGCTGTGTTTTTTGAAATATTGTCAACCACTTCCAGTGTGTGGTAAAAATTATCTTTGTGTTTTTGTCCTTCGACCTCTTCTACGCCTTTTAAGTCAATTAACTCTGGTAAGATCTGATTCAATAATCCTGTTTCTTCTAGATGTAAAAAACCGATTGAGGGCTTTGCTGACAATAGGATTTTATGCAATTCGTCAACAATACGTTCGCGAGTAATAATCTGTAGTCTTTCAGAATTTTTTGCAATGGCTTCGAGGGAATTCGATTCTATTGTAAAATTTAATTGGGTGGCGAATCGAATGGCTCGCATCATTCTCAAAGGATCATCACAATAAGTAATGTTTGGATCTAAAGGAGTCTTGATCTTCTTGTTTGCTAGATCTTCTAACCCATTGAATGGGTCCAACAAATCGCCAAAATTCGACTCATTTAAACTCAAGGCCAATGCATTAATTGTAAAATCGCGCCTATTTTGATCATCTGCCAAACTTCCTTCTGAAACTTTGGGGTTTCTACTTTCTTCTGAATACGACTCTTTGCGGGCACCTACAAATTCAATTTCAACATCTTTATAACGCAACATAGCAGTTCCGTAGGTTTTAAAAACTTGCACTTTTGGTTTATTTGGCAATAAACTGGCTACTTTTTCAGCCAATTCAATCCCACTTCCAATGGCTACAATATCGATGTCTTTGACAGTACCTCTTTTTAAAAAAAAATCACGAACAAAACCTCCAATCACATAACTGTCTATGGATAATAATCTTGATGCTTTTGAAATTACGGTGAAAATTTCTGATGAAATTGCCGCTTTGAAATTTGTATTGCTATTGGTCACGGATTGACGCCTCTTTTAGATTGATTCTTATGCTCTTAAAACCTGAACTTTGCTGCCTACGACTTTTAAAATTGTAGAGGGTTTTGTACAGGCTCGATTCTCGTGCAAATTTACTATATAATCAACACCTTCCAAAATTGGTTGGCTAATTTCTTGAAATGATTTTGGGGTTTCATCTCCGCTTATATTTGCAGAAGTAGAAATAATTGGCTTTTGAAATTTTTTTATCAATTTTCTACAAAAAGGATCTAGTACAACGCGAATGGCAATGGTACCATCGGAGGCGATTGCATTTTTTGCAAATCCTGTTGGATTTTCATAAATAATGGTTGTTGGTTGGTTTGATTTTTTAAGAAGTTCACAAATACTTTTCGAAACAGAAACATATTTTTTTAACATCGAAAGGGAACTTACCAAAACGATCAAACTTTTGCTTTCAGATCTTTTTTTTAGCTGATATACTTTGGTAATTGCTTCAAAATTGGTGGCATCACAACCAATTCCCCATACGGTATCTGTTGGATACAATATTGTATTTCCGGCTATTAAATGCTGGGATGTTTCTTTTATTAGCTCACTCATGATTGCTTAATTGTACTTTTCTTGTAGCCACTTTTTAATGAAATCCAATTTCTCAGGTGGACATTGGTCTAAGCTTTGCAAACATAAAAATAATTTATCTTCATCCTTAACTGCGCTTCTCAACTTATATTTCAACCATAAAAAAGGTTTTTTATAGTTTTGAATGTAAGATAGTTTATAATCATTTGACAAAATAGCCGTATTATTTTTTATTTCGAGATGATTTGATAATGATTCAGGTAAAAACTGGGTTACATGCCTAAACCGGTGTGATATATTATTGAGATGGTCCTCCTGGTGGTCCTTTAAATAGGTCGCTATGGTCATTTTTCTGATTGGAAGCGGAACGTGATGGGATTTAAAATATTGATGAAACCCTGTTTTCTTTGCAATCAATTGTTGTGCCTTGTAGTGTCCTGCTCTCTCTAATTTTATTTTATTGAATCGTTGTAAAAAAACTCGTTTTACTTTCTTAAAAAACACATTTTCATCAAAAGACTTCCAAAGGCCACGAATTACTGGCTTATCATTGATAAAGAAATCGGTTGGAATTACCTTTTTTATTAAAAACACATCGTCATTAAAAATGATAAAAGATGAAGAAAGATCCGGTATCCTATGAATCATAGTCGCTATTGATCTTGAATTAAATGTTGGTAAATAGTGTGTATAGCCCTCAAAAATAACTTTGTGATCTACAATAAAAACATTTGGAAATGCTTGTTGTGCTTTGGCTTGATCTTTTAAAAAATCTGGAGTCTGATTGTCTGTAACTATATAAATATTTCTAATAAAAGTTGCATATTTTAAAATTGACTTTACACAGAATTCTATTTCATTTACCTGATCATAACGGGTTCTTAAAGATTTATTATTTACAGAATGGGTAGGTGCTAAATAGGTTTCCATTTTTGACTTATGAAAAGGATCATTCCCATCTACCCACATAATTACAGCATCTATCGCGGGTACTTCATTTTTTTTCATTTAGGAAATTTTTTGATTGAACAACCAGAGTTTAATATACCTAGTCAAAACACCATATGCATGTGTTTTTGCTATTAAAAAACCTGAAAAACCGTCTAAAAATCCCAAACGAACTACATAATGCACAAAAAAACGTACCGGGGGCTTTATTAAAATATGGTACAAGCTCACCGTTTTACCTTGGCTGTGCAATTGTTTTGCCCTTAGAGCAGCATAATGATTAAGTTTTTCGATGTAGTGGTTGTAATTTCGATAGGAATAATGATCTATTTTGTGTTTGAAAAAACCTAATTTTCCATCCGCTAAGATGGTTTCATGAACAGGATTTCCATTGTATCTGCAAAATTCTTTTAAAAATAAACGAACTACTTTGTCTCTTTGAAAACCACCGTATTTGACAGTTTTACCGGAAAGATAAAAGGATCTCCGCACATAAAAGCCAACATAATTGCCAGGATCATTCACGGCTTCCAACACCTCCCTTTCTACTTCTGGTGTAACCCTTTCGTCTGCATCCAAAATATAAATCCACTCATGTTGCGCCTGATCGATGGCAAAGTTTTTTTGAGAAGAAAAATCATCAAACTTTCGCTTGATGATTTTTACATTGTGCTTTTGGGCCAATTCTACTGTTTGATCACTACTAAAAGAATCTATAACAATAATTTCGTCGGCAAAACTTACCGAATTTATTGCTTCTTCAATATGTATTTCTTCATTTAATGTAGGAATAATTGCAGTAATCTTTTTCATCAATTTTTTTTATTTTAAACAGCTACATCATATTCTCTCAAGGCATCATTTAAGGATGTTTTTTTATTTGTACTCTCTTTTCTTTTTCCAATAATTAATGCACAAGGAACATTGTATTCTCCTGCGGCAAACTTTTTTGTATAACTTCCGGGAATGACTACAGATCTTGCAGGCACAATTCCTTTCATTTCTACTGGTGTATCTCCGGTAACATCAATAATCTTGGTACTCATTGTCAATACTACATTTGCCCCCAAAACAGCTTCCTTTTCTACGCGAACACCTTCTACCACAATACATCGAGACCCGATAAAAGCACCATCTTCAATGATCACTGGAGCGGCTTGCAAAGGTTCTAAAACACCTCCAATACCAACACCTCCAGACAAATGAACGTTTTTACCAATTTGTGCACAAGAACCAACTGTTGCCCATGTATCTACCATAGTGCCTTCGTCAACATAGGCTCCTATATTAACGTAACTTGGCATTAATATTGTGCCCGGGGCAATAAAAGATCCATGACGAGCCACGGCATTGGGTACTACTCGTATTCCTCTTTCTGCAAAATTTCTTTTTAGTGGTATTTTATCGTGGTATTCAAAAATCCCTGCTTCTAAAGTGTCCATTTTCTGAATTGGAAAATATAAAACAACTGCTTTTTTTACCCATTCATTCACTTGCCAACCAGAAGTTGTTGGCTCTGCAACTCTAAGGGTACCTTTATCTAATAAATCAACAACCTGCTGGATTGTTTGAATTGTTTTTGCTTCTTTTAACAAATCTCGATTGTCCCAAGCTGCTTCTATAATTTCTCTAATTTCTTTCATCTATATTGTTTCGTTTCTACAAATATAAAACTAAGGTTATATACCGAAACAAATATACATTTTTTAAACATATTACCGATCGTTGTTTAATTTCGTATTTTTGTAAAAAACAGTACACTTTGGGAAGAATTTTAGCCATTGATTTTGGAAAAAAACGAACAGGAATTGCGGTTACAGACCAGATGAAAATTATTGCTTCAGGATTAACAACGGTGGATACTAAAACGTTAATAAGCTTTTTAAAAACATATACGTCTAAAGAGAAAGTAGATCTCATTTTGGTAGGAAAACCAAAACAAATGAATAATACGGACAGTGAAAGTGAGGCATTAATTGTTCCTTTTTTAAAAAAACTTGAAGAACAAATTCCAAAAATTCCAATCCATAGAGTTGATGAGCGCTTTACTTCAAAAATGGCTTTTCAAACGATGATTGATAGTGGCCTGAGGAAAAACCAACGAAAAAACAAAGCGCTGGTAGATGAAATAAGCGCCACAATAATTTTACAATCCTACTTATACAACCAGTAAAAAAAGAAATTAAATCTATTTTTACGGATAAATTTATATTCTAAAATTGGCGATTCGCAATTGTAAATCGTACTTTTGGAGCCTTAAAATCAAAGAAATGATATTACCCATTATTGCTTACGGAGATCCTGTTTTAAGGAAGGTAGGAACTCCCATAACCCCAGATTATCCAGAGTTAGAAACCTTAATCTCCAACATGAAAGAAACCATGTACAATGCTTCTGGTGTTGGTTTGGCAGCTCCACAAATTGGAAAAGCAATTCGTGTTTTTTTAATTGATGCTTCTCCTTTTGCAGATGATAAAGACTTATCTGAAAAAGAGCGCATAACTTTAAAGAATTTTAATCGTGTTTTTATAAATCCGCAAATAATTAAGGAAGAGGGCGAAGAATGGGTTTTTAATGAAGGCTGCCTAAGCATTCCTGATGTTCGAGAAGATGTTTTGCGTAAAGAAAAAATAACCATAGAATATCAAGATGAAAACTTCACAAAACACACGGAAGTTTTAGATGGATTATCAGCAAGAGTTTTTCAGCATGAATATGATCATATCGAAGGCGTTTTATTTACAGATAAACTTTCCTCATTAAAGAAAAGAATTATAAAAAAGAAATTAGAAAACATTTCAAAAGGAAAGATCAGAGCAGACTATAGAATGCGTTTTCCAAATTTAAAAAAAGGTAAATAAGCTTTTAATTAAGATAAAAAAGACACACATGGAATTTAGTAAAATTATTGCAGTTACTGGTAAACCAGGATTATTCGAAGTGGTTTCACAAACAAAAACAGGTGTTATCGTCGCCTCTTTACACGATAAAAAAAGATTCCCAATTACTTCAACTCAAAATATAAGCATGTTAGAAAACATTGCCATTTATACTTATGAAGAAGAAGTTTTATTGCTCAATATTTTTAAAAAAATATTTGAAAAGGAAGCCGGTAAAAAAAGTATTTCTCACAAAGAGAGTGGCACCCAACTTAAGAGTTACTTTTCTGAAATATTACCAGAATATGATGAAGAAAGAGTGTATGCTTCCAACATAAAAAAAATCATTCAATGGTATAATATATTGGTGGATGCAGGTTTCGATTTCTCTAAAGTTGAGGCTAGTTCCACAGAAAATACAGAAATGGCATAGTTTTCATCTTTTTGAACCATAGCCAACAACTCAAATCCCAAACTTTCCCGCTACTGTGCGAGTGCATTTGTGGGCCCTTGGGTTAGCGCATAGAAATACTGAAACTCAACAAAATGAATTCTAGAAAAGAACAATTAGCAGCTTTTAATCGATTGTTAGACATTATGGATGAGCTTCGCGAGAAGTGTCCTTGGGATAAAAAGCAAACTTTGGAGAGCCTTCGTCATCTTACAATTGAAGAAACCTATGAACTTGCTGATGCCATTCTTGAGAATGATTTACAAGAAATAAAAAAAGAATTGGGTGATGTATTGTTACATCTTGTTTTTTATGCAAAAATAGCCAGTGAAAAAAAGGCATTTGACATTGGCGATGTAGCCAATACAATTTCAGACAAACTAATTAGCAGACATCCTCATATCTATGGGGACCTAACAGTTGAAAACGAAGAAGATGTCAAAAGAAATTGGGAACAACTAAAACTCAAAGAAGGAAAAAAATCTGTCTTGGAAGGGGTGCCTAAAAACTTGCCTGCTGTTGTAAAAGCATCTCGAATTCAAGAAAAAGTAGCAGGTGTTGGTTTTGATTGGGAAAAACCCGAACAAGTGTGGGAAAAAGTACAAGAAGAAATGGGAGAACTTAACGAAGAAATTAAAAAAGGAAATAAAGAAAGTACCGAAAAAGAATTTGGTGACGTTTTATTTTCAATGATTAATTATGCTCGATTCATTGATGTAAATCCTGAAAATGCATTGGAAAAAACAAATAAAAAATTCATCAACCGTTTTCAATTTTTAGAAAATGCTGCCAAAAAGGAAGGAAAAAACCTTTCTGAGATGACTTTAACTGAAATGGATGTGTTTTGGGAAAAATCCAAAGAATACTTTAAATAAACAATTAAGTCAATTCTTAATAGCTACCATTTCCTTCTTGGTTATTCTTTATTTTTTAAAATGAAAAAAAGAACAATTATCGGAAGAGGACCCGCTGCATCAATGCTTGCAACACAAACTAACACAAAAAAAAGATCAAGTACACCCTTTGTAAAAAAACAGGGGAAGAAAATTCGTATTCGCTGGTGAAGTGGGATTGAATTTAACTTATAATTCTTCAACGGAAGCGTTGAAAGACGCGTCTTCAGCAATAAGTTTTATGGCGCCAATCCTTTGAGAATTTACCACCCAAGAATTGATCGATTGGCTCCAAGATCATGAGATTCCAACTTTTACAGGATCCAGCAATCGGGTTTCCGAACAGAGAATTAAAATGGATAGAAAAAAGGCTAAGTACTACTTAAAAAAAACCTCTTTTATCTGAAAAAATCAGAATTAAAAGAGGCTATTTATTTTTAAAAAACTAATTTCTTAGCGTTTTTTACTTTTTGTTTTGTCAAAGCGATATCAATGACTTCTTTCATTTCTGAGACATAATGAAAAGTAAGTCCTTTTAAATAAGAAGCTTTAATTTCTAAAACATCTTTTCGATTGTCTTCACATAAAATTATCTCTTTGATATTTGCTCTTTTTGCTGCTAATATTTTTTCTTTAATTCCGCCAACAGGCAATACTTTTCCTCGCAAAGTAATTTCTCCTGTCATGGCTAATTTACTTTTTACTTTCCGTTGTGTAAATGAGGATAACAAAGAAGTTAACATCGTGATCCCTGCACTTGGGCCATCTTTGGGGGTTGCTCCTTCAGGTACATGAATGTGTAAATTGTATTTTTCTAAAATCTCAGGTGCTACTCCAAAATCAACAGCATTTGCTTTGATATATTCCATGGCAATGGTTGCCGACTCTTTCATTACCTTTCCTAAGTTACCTGTAATCGATAAGGTGCCTTTTCCTTTAGAGAGAATCGACTCAATAAATAAAATATCACCTCCAACAGCGGTCCATGCCAATCCTGTGACAACGCCCGCGACACCGTTGTTTTCATATTTGTCTCTTTCGAGTCTTGGTGGTCCTAGAATGTCTTCAATTTTATCTGTAGAAACTATAATTTCATAGGCTTCTTCGAGCGCAATTGATTTTGCCACAAAACGAACTACTTTTGCAATTTGTTTTTCCAAACCTCTCACCCCAGATTCTCGGGTATACCCCACCACTATTTTCTCTATTTGTGCTTTGCCTAACTTTAAATGTGCTACACTTAAACCATGCTCTTTTAATTGTTTTGGTAACAAATATTTCTTGGCAATCTCAATCTTTTCTTCGATGGTATACCCAGATACATTTATTAATTCCATACGATCTCTTAGCGCCCACGGAACCTCTCCTATATTGTTTGCCGTTGCTATAAAAAGCACTTTCGAAAGGTCGTAACCAACTTCTAAATAATTGTCGTAAAACGCTGTATTTTGCTCAGGATCTAAAACTTCTAACATGGCAGAAGAGGGATCTCCTTGATGTCCTTTTGCTAGTTTATCAATTTCATCCAGAACAAAAACGGGGTTCGATGTTCCTGCCTTTTTCAAGTTTTGAATTAATCTCCCTGGCATGGCACCGATGTATGTCTTTCGATGTCCACGAATCTCAGATTCATCTCGTAGCCCCCCTAAAGACATTCTCACATACTTACGCCCCAAGGCTTCGGCAACAGATTTCCCCAAAGAAGTTTTACCAACTCCAGGAGGACCATACAAACAGATAATTGGCGATTTCATATCGTTTCTCAATTTTAAAACTGCCAAGTGTTCGATGATTCTTTCTTTCACTTTTTCCAACCCAAAGTGATCTCGATTTAATATTTTTCCAGCGCGTTTTAAATCGAATTTATCTTCAGAAAACGCTCCCCAAGGTAAATCTAAAAGTAACTCTAAGTAATTGCGTTGCACGCCATAATCTGCCATTTGAGGATTCATCCTTCGCAAACGTGCCAATTCTTTTTTAAAGGTTTCATGGACCTCCTTATTCCATTTTTTAGTTTTCCCTTTTAAACGCATCTCTTCTAACTCTTGATCGTTAGAAACACCACCCAATTCTTCTTGAATGGTTTTTAATTGCTGATTGAGATAATATTCTCTTTGTTGTTGGTCTAAATCTTCTCTTGTTTTAGATTGAATATCATTTCGCAATTGTAATTTCTGAAGCTCTTTATTTAAATTCTTCAAAGCCAACAAAGCCCGTTCTTTCAAGTTGTCTTTTTCTAAAATAACTTGTTTTTGAGACACACTTAAGTCCATATTTGATGAAATAAAATTCACCAAAAAAGAATCCGATTTTATATTTTTAATTGCAAATGATGCTTCCGAAGGCAACATTGGGTTTTCTTTGATTACCTCTAAAGCTTGTTCTTGAATGTCTTGGATAATTGCTTTAAATTCTTTCTTATCTTCAACAATCTTATCATCTGCAGCTTCTATAACTGTTGCTTTTAAATAAGGTTCATCTTGAATGATTGTATCAATTTTAAATCGTTTCTTCCCTTGTATGATTACGGTTGTATTCCCATCAGGCATTTTTAAAACACGTAATATTTGTGCTACAACTCCTGTTGTATGAATGTCTTTTAGTCCTGGTTCTTCTACATCTTCATCTCTTTGAGCAACGACTCCAATAACCTTTGCTCCATGATTTGCATCTTTAATTAACTGAATTGATTTGTCCCTCCCAGCAGTAATTGGGATTACTACACCTGGAAAAAGCACTGTATTTCTTAAAGGTAGAATGGACAATGTTTCTGGAACACTTTCTTTATTTATGATCGCTTCGTCTTCTGGAGTCATTAATGGAATTAACTCGGAATCTTCATTTAAAACACTGTGTAAAGACAAACTGTCTAAAGTGGTTATTTTTGGCTTACTCATAGGTTATTTGTATGTCAAACTGACATTTATTTTTATATATTGAAAATTCAATATGTGCTTATTTATACTAATTATCTGATAATCATAGATATAACTATTATTCATAATTTATCTCTTGATAGTATTTCAATTCTTATGCCAACATGAATTGATCCAAAAATTACTTTTCAAAAAAAAGGGATGTGTAGGTCTCTAAACTTCAATTTTTAGTCCATCAAAAGCTAGAAAAACATTTTCTGGCAATTTCTTTTGCACCGTGTCATGCAACCCTAATTTATGACTTATGTGAGTGAAATAAGTTTTTTTGGGCTGAATCTCTTCTACAAATGACAGGGCTTCTTCAAGATTAAAATGTGTAGGGTGTATTTCTATTCTTAGTGCATTCACTATTAAGACATCTAAATTCTTGAGCTTCTCTTTTTCGGAATAATCAATCGTTTTCACATCGGTTAAGTAAGCAATATCGTTAAATCGATAGCAAGTAATTGACAAAGAACCGTGAAAAGCTTTTATGGGAGTGACGGTTACATTATTGAGTATAAACTTGGCTTGAGCTACCAAATTGACATGAATTCTTGGTGCTCCAGGGTATCTATTTTCAGTTTTAAATACATACGCAAAGCGTTGTTCTAAACTTTTTAATGTTTGTGCATCTAAGTAAACAGGTACGGCACCCATTTGAAAACAATAGGGTCTCAAATCATCGATACCGGCGGTATGATCTGAATGTTCGTGAGTAAATAGGACTCCGTGAATTGCACGTACATTTTCTCGCAACATTTGCTGTCTAAAATCCGGACCACAATCAATCACATAGGTGAAGTTATCCCATGAAATCATGATCGAGGCGCGCAAGCGTTTGTCTTTCTCATTTTGAGATAAACAAACAGGATGGTCGTTTGCTAACATAGGGACTCCGGTAGATGTACCGGTTCCTAAAAAGGTAATTTTAAATTTTTTTTCAGCTTGCTTCATCAGTGAACAAAAATAGTATAAAAATTGACTGATAGCATTCTATTTTAGTACATTTGTACTACTTTATAAAAACAAAACATGGCAATTTCTTTAAAAGGAGACCAAAAAATAAGCACAATCCCTGCTACAAAAAGCAAAGCTTTACGAATCAACTTAAATACAGACATATACGGTACCTTCGCAGAGATTGGTGCTGGTCAAGAAACGGTTCGAAATTTTTTTAGAGCGGGTGCATCTTCTGGAACCATTGCAAAAGCCATGAGTGCTTATGATAAAGATTTTTCGGATGCCATATATGGGATTGAAGAAGACAAACGTTATGTAACGGAGCCTCGATTAAAAAGAATGTTACGCCATGAAATTGACTTAATTGAAGATCGTTTGAGCAGAAGTAAACATCCTGACAAATTATTCTTCTCTTACGCAAACACCGTGGCCACTATCGATTTCGCTAAAAAATTTAAGGGCCATGGTTGGGTCGGAATTCGATTCCAGCTCGATCCTTTAGAAGATTATAATGAAATTATTTTACACCTTCGTTTTAAAGAAACTGATGCCCGCTTACAACAAGAAACTTTAGGTATTTTAGGGGTAAATCTAATTCATGGAGCATTTTATTTAAATGACAACCCAAAAGAATTGGTAAAATCATTCTATGACAATTTAGATGGAGATCAATTAGAAATTGACATGATTAATTTCTCTGGACCTCGTTTTATGTATGTAGACAATCGTTTAATGAGTTTACAACTCCTTAAAAACGGAATGACAAATGCGGTTATGTTTGGCCCAGATGGAATCAATCTTTTGCCTGCACAAGTACTTTACAAAAAGAATATTTTAGCGTTACGTGGAAGTTTTAGACCCGTAACAAAGGTAAATATGGACATGTATGAAAAGTCGAAAAAGCTTTTCTTAGCAGAAAAAAAAGTAAAAGAAGAAAACACACAAGTCATTTTTGAAATTACACTTAGTAATCTTCGTGCCGAAGGGGAAATTAACGAACGTGATTTCTTAGATAGAGCAGAATTATTGTGCTCTTTAGGCCAGAATGTTATGATTACCAATTTTCAGCAGTATTTTAAATTGGTTGAATATTTTAGTGAGTTTACAAAAGAAAGAATGGGACTCTCAATGGGTGTGCATAACTTAATTCAAATTTTTGACGAAAAATATTACCGTAACCTAAGTGGCGGTATTTTGGAAGCTTTTGGAAAACTTTTCTACAGAGACTTGAAAGTATACATGTACCCCTATCACGATCAAGAAACTGGAGAATACATCAATAGTAAAAATTTAAAAGTTCCGCCAAGAATGAAAGAATTGTATAAGTTCTTCAATAACAATGGAAAACTTGTAAATATTGATGATTTCGATCCTGAAATTTTAGATATTTTTTCTAGGACAGTTTTAAAAATGATTATCAAAGGAGACGATGGTTGGGAGCATATGTTGCCAAAGGGAATTGCTGAAACGATCAAAGCAAAAAAACTCTTTGGGTACTCCAAATCTAAAGCCAGAAGATAATTTTTAAACCTTTTCTTGAAGGAGTCGTCTAAAACTTAAAATGATTTAATTGACAGACGAAGTCACTTTACTACAACAATTAAAAGAACCAAAAAGCAAAGAGGCTGCTTTTCGTGAATTAATTTCGCAATACAAAGAGCGATTGTATTGGCACATTCGTAAAATTGTAATTTCTCATGACGATGCAGACGATGTATTGCAAAACACTTTTATTAAAGTTTTTAAAAATATTGAGGGATTTAAAGGAGCTAGTAAATTGTATTCTTGGATGTATCGAATTGCTACCAATGAGTCAATTTCATTCATCAATAAAAGGGCCAAAGAAAGAAAAGTTTCGATTTCAGAAATTCATTCAGAATTAGCGACAACACTTCAAAGTGATGTTTATTTCTCTGGTGACGAAATCCAACACATCTTACAAAAAGCAATTGCAACATTACCGACCAAACAACAATTGGTCTTCAACATGAAGTATTTTGATGAATTAAAATACAGTCAAATATCTGAAATATTGAACACTTCTGTAGGCGCATTAAAGGCATCGTATTTTCATGCAGTAAAAAAAATAGAAACGTATATCCAACAGCATAACAATTAAACCTTCTCCAATTTTTGAGGTCTAAAACAACAAATGAAAAAAGAATTTGAAAATAGCGAAAAAATGATCCACCAAGTAGTTGGAAAGGATACTGGCTTTGCTGTTCCAAAGAATTACTTTGAAAAAATTGAAGATCATTTTTCTTTGTATTTGTTTGAAGAAAAAAACACGAAGAAAACAAACTTTGAAATTCCTACTAATTATTTCAATACCCTAGAGGATAGTATCTTACAAAAAGTAATTGTACCTAAAAACCCGGTGAAAGTTATTTCACTCAAACAACGTATTCTCAAAAGAGTCCCATTAATCGCAGCCGCAGTAGTTGTTTTATTTATTGGTTTAAACGTTTTTAATTTTGAAGAACAAGCATCACCGACATTTGAGGCGATTACAGCGGTAGAAATGGAAAATTGGCTGGATCACAATGCAAACAATACCATCACAGAAGAACTGGGAATCATGTTAGCTGAAGACGATTTTTTGAACATTGATTTTGTATTTACAGAGATTGAAGAAATCAATATTGAGCATTATATATCCACGAATGATGATTTAACAATTCTAAATGAACTTTACTAATATGAAAAAATATCTATTCAGTCTTTTTGTAGTGCTTACTTTTTGCTTCGCTACAAACGCCCAAAAAAAAGAAGAACATAAAGAAAAAATAAAACTTTTAAAAATTTCCTACTTGACTGAACAGATGGATTTAACTGCTTTGGAAGCAGAAAAATTTTGGCCAATCTATAATGGACATCATAAGAAGCTCCACGGGTTGATGACCAAAGAATATGATGCGATAAAAAAAGAGCTACGGATTGCAAAAAAAATTGACAACATCGATGAAAGAAAAGCGCTAGATCTTTTTAATTTAACACAACTCCTTGATAGGAAAAAATTTGAAAAAAATCAGCATTACATCAACAAATTAAAAACAGTACTCCCGATTAAAAAAATCTTGAAATTGCATATTGCTGAAAAAGAGTTTAGTAGGGTATTGATGCGAAAATATCGACACAAAAAACACATGAGCCAACAAAAAAAAGGAAGCGAATAGCTTCCTTTTTTTATTTAATTAAATTCATACAAATGAATAGTTCGGGTTTGTTACTTGTGAAAACTTTTAACCATATTGTTAATTCTTTCACTTCATAAGGCAGCAATCTGGTTAATGCCTTTTCTAATTCTTTACAGAACAAATCTGAACTAAAGCTGACTTTTTTCAGTATCGTTTTTGTGTACTCAAACATTGCTCTTGCCATAATTAAAGTTCATTTACCTAGTTAACGTTATCTTTCTAAAAATAGTATACTAAAGATATATAAAAATTGGGCAAAAAAAAACGACGCCCTTGTTAGAGAATCGTTAAAATATAATTAAAAATTGTAAACTTTATAAAGCGTTTATTTTGTTAACTAGAGTAGAAGCTTTTGTTTCTAATTCTAAACTGATTCCTTTATAATGTGCTTTTTTATTCTCTACATTTTTAGCATTTAATTTTGCAATTAAATCATCGAAAGTAGCAATTGCCTCGTCAATAAGTGCTTCAGAAGCTTTTACATCTGCTTTAGGGTTTAGTAATTGATAAACGTAACATTCTTCAATTAAGTCTCCTAAAGTGTAATTAATATCTTTTTTTAAGTTTTTTATACTTGCCATAATCTTATTTATTTATTGATGCAAAAATAGTTTATTTATTTAAAAGAGCGCTATAACTTCTTTTATATTTGAAACAGTTTTATAAGTAGCCCCTGCCTTTTCTTTTTCGGAAACTTCTTCATGCACCCAAGTGGTATGGAAAGGGACATGAATTGCAGTTGCACCAATTTTTAACAAGGGTAAAATATCGGACTTCAAAGAGTTTCCGATCATTAACAATTCCTTGGGCTGTATTTCTAAATGTTGAATTAACTTCAAATAGTCTTTCGGTTTTTTGTCGCTCATTACCTCTATGTGGTGGAAATACTTTAACAATCCTGATTTTTCTAACTTCTTTTCCTGATCTAATAAATCTCCTTTGGTGGCAACTATTAATTTATAATCATTTTGTAGTGCCTGTAATACTTCTTCGATACCCGATAGCAATTCTATGGGTTTGTCGAGCATTTCTTTACCGATTGTTATGATTTTTCCAATCGTTATTGGACTCGTTTGATTGTTCGAAAGTTCTAATGCGCATTCGATCATAGACAATACAAAACCCTTTATTCCGTACCCGTAGTATTTTAAGTTTGCTATTTCTTTCTTAAAAAGTTCTTGATCAATTTTGTTTTCAGTTTCGTAGTTAGAGAGCAGTTTTGCAAATTCATGCTCTGCTTCTCTAAAATAAGTTTCATTGACCCATAAGGTATCATCGGCATCAAAAGCAATGACTTTTATGTCTTTGTACATTTTGATATTTTTATGATTGATTTAAATATTTCTTTGCGTTTTCTAGATCTTCTGGAGTATCTATTCCGACAGCTTCAATGTCTGTTTCGATCATTTTAATTTTTTTTCCAACTTCTAAATACCGGATCGCTTCAATTTTCTCTGATGCTTCAAGCGGGGTTACATCTAAATGATAAAAATCAATTAATGCCTGCTTTCTAAAAGCATAAACTCCCTTATGTTTGTAGTATTTTACAGGCAATCCTTGGTCTCTTTGAAAGGGAATTACACTTCTTGAGAAGTACAAAGCAAATCCGTTATTATCTGTAATTACTTTTACATTGTTTGGATCTTCAATGGCCTTTTTAGTGGTTATTTCAACTTTCAGTGAAGCCAAGTCAATTTCTTTTGGAACATCATTTTTAAAAGCAGCAATCAACTTTGATAACGAATCGCTGTCAATAAATGGTTCATCGCCTTGTACATTGACTACGATATCTGCATCCAAGTCCTGAACAGCTTCTGCAATTCTATCCGAACCACATTCGTGTTCCTTTTTACTCATGAGCACCTTCCCTCCTGCATTCGAAATATTTTCAGCAATCACTTTTGAATCAGTAACCACGTATACCTCCTCAAACAAAGCGGTACTTATCGCGGCTTCATAAGTTCTTAAAATCACTGACTTCCCGCCTAAATCTTTCATTAATTTACCTGGAAAGCGAGTTGCACTGTAGCGTGCAGGAATCATTGCAATTATTTTCATATGAATTTACTATTTGATATAAACTTCTAGTAATTTTGATTTTTCTTTGGCTACAATTTTAAATTCCTTCATGCTAGCTGGCACTAAAAGTGTCTCCCCTATGTGTAAGCTTTCTTTTTGTTCTTCGTATTGAAAAGTCACACCTCCTGCAACACACATATAAACAACAAAACTATCTTTCTCTTGGTGGTTGATTTCAAGCGTTCCAACTAAAGGCACTATACTGGTTGTAAAGTAAGGACTGGATATAATTTCGGAAGGACTATTTTCTTCTTCTGAGTAGGCAGCCTTGTAAGCATCCTTAGCATGATAATCAATTGCATCTTTTGCTGCTTCAGTATGCAGTTCTCGAAAAGTGCCCTCCGCATTTTTTCGTTCCCAATCATAAATTCTATACGTAATATCTGAAGTTTGTTGAATTTCAGCTAGAAGAACTCCTGCTCCTATTGCATGAATGGTACCCGTTGGAATGTAAAAGGCATCCCCTTCATTAATTGATTCTGTGTTTAAAATGCTTAAAAGCGTCTTATTTTTCAGATGAAAATCAAACTCTTCTATTGAAGAATCTTTTTTGAAACCGATCACTAGATTTGCATTTTCTTCTGCTTGCAATACATACCACATTTCATTTTTCCCAAAGGATTGATGGCGTTTTTTGGCCAAATCGTTGTTTGGGTGAACCTGAATGCTCAATGCCTCTTTAGCATCTATAAATTTTATGAGTAATGGAAAGTCATTTCCAAACTGCTCATATACCTTATCTCCTAGTAACTTGTTTTTGTACTTTGTTATTAATTCGTCTAAAGGAATTCCTTTCAATTCTTTATTTACAACAATGGATATTGCTTCCTTTATCCCAGAGATCTCCCAACTTTCTCCAATATTTTTAAGGGCAGATTTTTTACCCAATAGCGAAGTGAGTTTTTCTCCACCCCAAATTTTGTTTTTCAGAATGGGTTCAAACTTTAAAAATTGATACATACTCATGCGCTGATTGTACTCCTTTATGCCCCTGCATAGGTTACAAAATTCCTAGGGGTTTCGTATAATGTTACTTTTAAGTCAAGGTGCTGTGGTAATAACTTTCTTAATTTCTCATAGATAACAACCGCTATATTTTCGGCTGTTGGATTTAGGTCTTTAAATTCAGGAACTTCTATGTTCAGATTTTTATGATCAAAAGCTTCTTCAATTTCAGATTTTATATAATTCTTTAAAATACCAAGATCATAAACATAACCTGTTTCAGGATCAATTTCGCCGGTTAAGGAAACAATTAATTCATAGTTGTGTCCGTGAAAATTAGGATTGCTACATTTATTAAAAACTTCAAAGTTTTTTGCATCAGACCAATCTTTTCTATGTAGGCGGTGTGCACTGTTAAAATGTGCTTTTCTATGTACGGTAACTTTAGGCATTTTTTAGTTTTTGATAAGATTCTTTGAAAATAATTTTAAACCATTCTGTATAAATTTCTGGAGACTTTTCAATATCCTTCTTTACGGCTTCCAATGGCATCCATTTGTAACTTTGTACTTCTTCGATATTGATTTCTGGGGCTTCTTCAAAAGCGCCCACCATCACATGATCCAATTCATGCTCGGTAAGACCATTGTCAAAGGGGGCTTTATAAACGAATGAAAACACTTCCTTGAGATCGGTTGTAAATCCCATTTCTTCTTGTAATCTTCGAGTTCCAGCTTCAATATTGGTTTCGCCATCCCTTTGATGCGAACAGCAAGTATTTGTCCAAAGTAATGGAGAATGATATTTGTGTGCAGCTCTTTGCTGAAGCATTAATTCTCCTTTTTTGTTAAAAATAAATACAGAAAATGCTCTGTGTAAAACAGCTTTTTCATGCGCTTCCATTTTTGGCATCAATCCAATTTGATTGTCGTTTTCATCTACCAAAATAACTTGTTCTTCCATACTCACAAAAATAGTAAAATCAACTGACACTAACTTTTTAATCGATCGCAATTATTAAATTAAAGCTGTTTTTTTAGTCAAATATGATTTTTTGATTAATTTAGACTCGAAAATGGATAAGACCAATCGAATGAAAAAAACAATTTATTACATTTTGATACTCCTAGTTGCCAATTTTACTTCATGCACGGGCAACGATGTGGTAGATCAAAGTATTACAGAAGAAGATTTATGGGGTTCCTGGGAGGTTTCTGAACTTTACACTGAAAACGGTACTACCGGAGTATACTTTAACGGACAGAGTATTACAGGAGCTTATCTTGGGGTTGGGAGCGATTTTAACATGAATGCTTTGTTTGAAGGAAACCCAAACAATTTTTACACTTCAGGAAGTTTTACTTTTAATGGTACTATTTCATTTTTAAATGAACAATTTACAACCCAACAAGTCGTAGATTCTATTATAAGTATTCTGTCTCCAGCATCTTGGTCACTGCAGAATAACACTCTTACATTTTCAAGGGAAGGTGAAACTATGGTATCCAATATTGTTTATTTTAACAACGATACTTTACGTCTAAAAAGTGCGATTAACGAAAATATTTTAGATCAATTGGATGCTACACAAATGCAACAACTAAATGCTACTTTGAATCTACCCCTTGATAGCTTAACAGTAAATGCAGCGCTATTTATCACATTAACCAAATAAAAAAATTCTCGGTAAGTTTTTTTTTAAACCTTTAAGATTGTCGGAGCGGAGAACCATCTCTATTATGAGGTTTCAATTCATAAAAAACACAATCACTTTTCCGATAGCAGCGAAAAGTTATATTTGTAAGAAATGTTACTTATTCATGAAAAACGTTTTCAAAACATCATTGCTACTATTTTTTCTTATTTTTTTTCAATGTGAAAAAGAAAAGAAAGCAGCAATAAAAAAAGAGCCTTTAAAGTTGCAAAAAAATGAAAAAAGGATTGAAAAAACTTGGGATAGCCTAAACAAGCACAATGTCACAACTTTTCTAAATGCTTATGGTGAGCAAAATAATGAAACAAAAGTTCTTATAAGAACAGCCTATGGAACTATAAAAATTCGATTATTCAATGATACTCCATTGCACAGAGCCAATTTTATTTTTCTAACAAAAATTAAGTATTTCAATACGACGGTGTTTTATCGAGTTGCAAAAAACTTTGTTCTACAAGGTGGAAATTCAGACAATTTTCAAACAGTTAAAGACCGGTATAAGTATGGAAACTATAAACTACCTCCCGAATTTAGAAGAAACAGAAGACATACCTATGGGGCCCTGGCAGCAGCTCGGGATTGGAAAAAAAACCCAAAGAAATTATCCAGTCCATTCGAATTTTACATTGTTCAAAATAGAAAAGGGGCTCATCATCTAAACAACGAACACACCGTTTTTGGGGAAGTAATTTCTGGTTTTGACACCATGGATAAAATTGCAAAAATAAAGGTCGGAGAAGACGAATGGCCAGAAGAAGACGTACATATGAAAGTTGAAATTTTAGATTGATATTTGCCATTGTAAAACGTATCTTTGCAGCCTAATTTTCATTAATGAGTTTTTTAGAAGAAATTAAACGTAGAAGAACATTTGGGATTATTTCGCATCCCGATGCAGGAAAGACAACCTTAACAGAAAAATTATTACTTTTTGGAGGGGCCATCCAAGAAGCAGGGGCCGTAAAAAATAATAAAATAAAAAAAGGGGCTACTTCCGATTTCATGGAAATAGAGCGTCAGCGAGGGATTTCTGTTGCAACCTCTGTTTTAGCGTTTATTTACAAAGACAAAAAAATCAATATTCTTGACACCCCCGGTCACAAAGATTTTGCTGAAGATACTTTTAGGACACTCACAGCTGTAGACAGCGTTATTGTTGTCATTGATGTGGCAAAAGGCGTAGAACCACAGACTGAAAAATTAGTAGAAGTCTGTAGAATGCGAAGCATTCCCATGCTGGTCTTTATTAATAAATTGGATAGGGAAGGTAAAGATGCATTTGATTTATTGGATGAAGTTGAACAAAAGTTAGGATTGCATGTAACGCCAATGAGTTTCCCTATTGGAATGGGATATGATTTTAAAGGGATTTATAATATTTGGGAAAAGAAATTAAACCTTTTCTCAGGTGAGAATAAAACTTCCATTTCTGAAGGGATAGAATTTGACGATTTATCAAATCCTAAACTCGATGCGATTGTCGGGGAAACTGCTGCCGAGACATTGCGTGAAGAAGTTGAATTAGTGGATGAAGTATATCCAGCATTCAATCAGGAAGCCTACTTGGCAGGAGAACTCCAACCGGTTTTCTTTGGTTCGGCGCTAAATAATTTTGGTGTTAAAGAATTGTTAGATGCATTTATTGAAATTGCACCGGCACCACTTCCTAAGAGCTCAGAAGAACGCCTGGTAGATTCAAAAGAAGAAAAAATGACCGGTTTTGTGTTTAAAATTCATGCCAACATGGATCCTAAACACAGAGATAGACTGGCCTTTATAAAAATAGTTTCAGGAACTTTTAAAAGAAATGCTCCCTACCTCCATGTTCGAAATGGTAAAAAGGTGAAGTTCTCAAGTCCGAATGCTTTCTTTGCTGAAAAGAAAGAAATCGTAGACATTTCATACCCCGGAGATATTGTAGGGATCCACGATACTGGAAACTTTAAAATTGGAGATACTTTAACAGAGGGGGAGCAATTAAATTTTAAGGGCATTCCAAGTTTCTCTCCAGAGCACTTCCGTTATGTAAACAATGCCGACCCGATGAAATCCAAACAACTATTCAAGGGTTTGGATCAATTAATGGACGAGGGAGTGGCACAGTTATTTACCCTGGATACCAATGGAAGAAAAGTGATTGGAACTGTTGGCGCCCTTCAATATGAGGTAATTCAATATCGACTTGAACATGAATATGGTGCTAAATGTAGCTATGAAAACCTTCAAGTTCACAAGGCATGTTGGGTAGAACCCGAAAACAGTAAAAATGAAGAATTTCTTGATTTCAAGAGGGTCAAACAACGATTTTTAGCAAAAGATAAAGAAGGTCAATTGGTGTTTTTAGCAGATTCTGCTTTTACCATTCAAATGACACAAAGCAAATACCCCACCGTAAAATTACATTTCACAAGCGAATTTAAACACTAAACAATTAATTATGAATAATGGAATATACGCAAAATTTACGACCTCAAAAGGTGAGATTTTGGTACGATTAGAAGATGAAAAAACACCCGGAACCGTTGGTAACTTTGTTGCTTTGTCTGAAGGGAATTTAGAAAACCAAGTAAAACCTCAAGGAACCCCATATTATGATGGTTTGAAATTTCACCGGGTAATTCCAGATTTTATGATCCAAGGAGGATGTCCTCAAGGAACTGGAACCGGAAATCCAGGATATAAATTTGATGATGAATTTCATCCTGATTTAAAGCATGATGCGCCTGGAAAATTAGCCATGGCTAATTCGGGTCCCGCGACAAACGGGAGTCAGTTTTACATTACCCACGTTCCTACTCCATGGTTAGACAACAAACATACTGTTTTTGGGAGTGTTGTAGAAGGTCAAAATGTTGTAGATGCTGTTATGCAAGGAGACACCCTTACATCAGTAGAAATTATTCGAGTTGGAGAAGCGGCTGAAAAGTTTAATGCGGTAGAAGCATTTAGAACTTTTGAAGGTGCTAGAGAAGCACGTGAGGCAGCAGAAAAAGCAGCTCAAAAAGCCTTGTTAGATAGCGTTGCAGCTGGCTATGAAGAAACTGCAAGCGGATTGCGCTACCAAATCTTACAAAAAGGAACCGGAAAACAAGCCACAAAAGGAGCAGGTGTTTCTGTGCATTACAAAGGGCAATTGTTGGATGGAACGGTATTCGATTCTTCCTACAAAAGAAAAGAACCAATCGAATTTAATGTTGGAATTGGTCAAGTGATTGCAGGTTGGGATGAAGGAATCCAGTTGTTAAAAGTAGGTGACAAAGCACGTTTTGTCATCCCTTCGAATTTAGCTTATGGCGCAGCAGGTGCCGGAGGAGTCATTCCACCAAATGCCACCTTAATTTTTGACGTAGAATTAATGGGGGTAAAATAAGTTACATGCTCCAATACATCGTTATCAAAGCTCTGTTTTTACAAACAGAGCTTTTTTATTTTTTTTAAATACTTCCATTTTTATTCCCTCACAAAAATGGTACATTTGCAGCATGCGAATAGATATCATTACTGTTTCACCCGAATTATTAGAAAGCCCTTTTAACCATTCTATCCTAAAAAGAGCCCAACAAAAAGGCTTGGCTGAAATTCATTTACATGATTTACGCGATTTTGGTTTGGGAAACTACAAACAGATAGACGACACACAATTTGGTGGTGGAGCTGGAATGGTACTAATGATAGAACCGATTGCAAATTGCATCAAAAAACTTCAAGAAGCGCGTGTTTATGATGAAATTATATACATGACCCCTGATGCCAAAACATTGAACCAATCTGGCGCAAATGCACTTTCATTGAAGGAAAATATCTTAATTTTAACAGGACACTACAAAGGGGTTGACCAGCGAATTAGAGACCTATACATCACCAAAGAAATTTCGATAGGAGATTATGTATTGACTGGTGGAGAGTTGGCAGCCGCGGTTTTAGTTGATGCTGTTGTACGTTTAATCCCAGGTGTCATTGGCGATGAACAATCTGCATTAACAGATTCATTTCAAGACAACTTATTAGCTCCCCCCGTGTATACAAGACCATCGAACTTTGAAGGCACAAAAGTTCCAGAAATCTTGTTATCGGGTAATTTCCCCAAAATCGAGGATTGGAGAAGTGACAAAGCTTTTGAAAGAACAGCACAGATAAGACCTGATTTATTAGATAAAAATGTGTAGCATTCTCATTGAAAAAAAAAATAATTTTTATTTTTAAAATACTAAAACTGTCAATACACAATTATAAAATATTAATTTGGTTAATCGGATTCCAACTCTTTCGATTGGTATTATTGCCTTTTATGGGCTTAATGCCCCAAGATGCCTACTATTACTTATACGGACAAAATTTATCGCTTTCCTATTTTGATCATCCTGGAATGATTGGCTATCTCTTACGTTTTTTTACTGAAGTTTTTGGGACTTCCGTATTCGTTGTAAAATTTACAGATTTTTTTATCACCTCCATTACCCTACTAAGTTTTTACAAATTAGCTTCTTATTTCTTATCAGCACATAAACTGGCACGTGCACTTGTACTCATTTCGTCGACCATATTTATCTCTATCTTATCATTCAACTCCACACCAGACGTCCCGCTTTTGTTGTTTTGGACACTCAGTTTAATCTGTCTTTACAAGGCTATTTTTGAAAACAAAAAATGGTTTTTTATTTTAGGAGGCATTGCAATGGGGTTGGCATTTAATAGCAAATACACTGCTTTGTTATTACAAATAGGATTGCTCTTATTCCTGCTATTCTCAAAGAAACACAGAAAATTATTAATTTCCCCTTGGCTTTGGGGGGCTATCCTAGTATCCATTGCGGTAACTTTTCCAGTGTGGTATTGGAACTATCAGCATGATTTTGCTTCATTTACATTTCAATCTTCAAAAAGAACCGAATCGATTTCTGAATTTAACATTTCGCCCAAATACTTTTTTGGAGCCATTGGTCATCAAATATTGCTATTACTCCCCGTATTGTTTTTAATTTTTGTGAGCTTTACTTATAAATACAGCAAACGAGTACTCCTACAGTTTAAACTACCGCAAGCGAAAACACTATTTTTGTTGGCATTTTTTATACCAACTTTTGTAGGATTTTTCGCGTTAACTCCAATTTATTGGGTAAAATTAAATTGGATGATGCCTTCCTATATCACTGGAATCATCTTAGCGGGAATGTTTGTTAGTAAGAAATTCTTAAAGGTTCAAATATACTTTTCCATTGTTTTCCATCTGTTAGTAAGCCTTCAAATTCTCTTCTACCTAGTTCCAATTAAGAGTGATGATACCTGGGTAGGCTGGAAAGAATTGGGGGAAGAAATAAGTGCTCTAAAAGAAAAAAAAGCAAGTACGTTTGTATTCTCTAACGACAATTACAAAACCTCTGCAGCGTTAAATTTCTTTATGAATGAAAAGGTATATGCGCAAAATATTATCGGTTTGCCTGCTTTACATTTTGATTATTTGGAAGATGATCTAAGTGCATTAAAGGGACAAAATGCCCTCTTTATAGATTCTGACAAACGTTTTAAAAATGAATACCTTTTAGAGAAAGCAAATCCGCTCTTGAGTAATTACTTTGCAACAGTCACACAATTAGCCCCAATTATTATTAAAATAAATGAGCGAGAGCGCAGAAAATTTTGGGTTTTCTTTTGTACAGATTATCAACCAAAAAAATAATCTTTTTAATTTTAGTAATCGAAAAAAAAACCTATTTTTGCACTCGCTAAATTAACCTCTGACGAAGAAATCGTGAATGTTGTTTTACAAAAAACTATTAAATTAAAATATGGAAGCTTTAATAAAATTTGTTCAAGACGAATTTGTAACAAAAAAAGAATTTGCAGAATTTGCTGCTGGTGATACAATCACAGTATACTACGAAATTAAAGAGGGAGAAAAAGTAAGAACTCAGTTTTTTAGAGGTGTTGTAATTCAAAGAAGAGGGACAGGTCTTTCTGAAACTTTTACCATCAGAAAAATGTCTGGAACAGTAGGTGTTGAGAGAATTTTCCCAGTGAACTTACCTTCGATTCAAAAAATTGAAGTGAACAAAAGAGGTAAAGTACGTAGAGCTCGTATCTTTTACTTTAGAGGCCTTACAGGTAAAAAAGCAAGGATTACTGAAAAAAGAAGATAACCACTCTTACATAAAAGTGTTTAAAAGCGTTGTGAACTCTCACAACGCTTTTTTTATAAACAATTGTGAACAACAACAGTTAATAAAGTGTTGATTTCTAATTCCTTAAAAATTTTAAAAAAACAAAAAGCTGTTTTATATTTGATGTGTAGTTAATCAGGTTTTACAAAAAACGGTCCGCTGATATTTTACAAAAAACGCTGACAAACTTCATAAAGTAACGTTCTTTATATCTTGTTTTTTTTGAATTCTTTACTAAAATGAAAATTTTTAAAGAGGTGTTTGCAGTTATTATGAAAGTAATAGGCAATGCTAAAAATATACAATTAGTAAATTTAGCATCGAATGAAATGAAAACAATTGAATTGTCCTTAATGAATATTGTGAACGCAATTTAAAAGGAGAATTCAAAATGAAACAGTATTTATTGATAGTTCTAAAAAGAAAGATAAGCTCTAAATCTTATTTTCTTATAAGCAACAAAAAATCGCTAAATGCTATTTCAAAAAAGCCATATTTTATAAGAAATTATTAAATATGGCTTTTATCTTTTTCAAAGAACCCCATTTTCATACTTCTTTTTGTATTTATCGCAATTAAACCTTTTAATTAATAAGGATTTAACAGTAAAAATATCAGTCTTAATTCTTAAATTTGCGCAGCTTAATTTTAAGCAAAATTCAATCGATTTCGAGCTAACAGACTTTTTAAAAAATACATCCAATAATGGCTAAGATTATTTATACCAAAACAGACGAAGCACCCGCTTTGGCAACACGTTCTTTTTTACCTATTGTAAAAGCGTTTACGAATTCTTCGGACATAGAAATTGAAACAAAAGACATCTCTTTAGCTGCCAGAATATTAGCAAATTTCCCAGCATACTTAAAAGAGGATCAAAAAGTAGAGGATGCATTGTCTCAATTGGGAGAATTGGCAAAAAAACCGGAAGCAAACATTATTAAACTCCCTAACATTAGTGCCTCAGTACCCCAATTAAAATCAGCAATTGCCGAGCTACAGGCGTTGGGCTATGCCGTGCCAGATTTTCCTGAAGAAATAAAAACAGTAGAAGATAAAGCGATTTTGGCTTCTTATAACAAAGTGAAAGGGTCTGCTGTAAATCCTGTTTTACGAGAAGGAAACTCTGACAGGAGAGCTCCAAAAGCCGTAAAGAATTACGCTAAAAAGAACCCACATTCCATGGGTGTTTGGACGTCAGATTCAAAAACGCATGTGGCTACAATGACTGCAGGTGATTTTGCGCACAATGAAAAATCAATAACAGTAACAAATGCAACAACTGTTCGTATTGAACACATTGCTTCAAACGGTGAATCAACAGTATTAAAAGAAAATATTTCTCTTTTAGCAGGAGAAATTATTGATGCAACCACCCTGAGCAAAAAGGCATTGTTGTCCTTCTTGGAAACAGAAATTGCCGATGCAAAAAAACAAAACGTATTGTTTTCATTACACATGAAAGCAACGATGATGAAGGTTTCTGATCCTATTATTTTTGGACATGCAGTCAAAGTTTTCTTTAAAGACTTGTTTGCAAAGCACCAAGATGTTTTTGATGAAATTGGAGTCAATGTAAATAATGGTTTTGGCCATTTGACAAGTAGCCTAGAAGCCTTACCAGCGGAGAAGAAAAATGAAATTTTGGCAGATATAGCAACAATATTCTCCAACAATCCAGCAGTAGCTATGGTGGATTCTGATAAAGGAATTACCAACCTACACGTTCCTTCTGATGTCATTATTGATGCTTCAATGCCTGCAATGATACGTACTTCTGGTCAAATGTGGAATGCCGCTGGCGAACTACAAGACACCAAAGCGGTGATTCCGGATAGTTCCTATGCAGGAATTTATACTGCAACAATTGACTTTTGCAAGAAACATGGGGCATTTGACCCAACAACAATGGGAACGGTTCCCAATGTTGGTTTGATGGCCCAAAAAGCGGAAGAATACGGTTCACACGACAAAACATTTGAAATTGCCACCGATGGTAAAGTTTGTATAATCGATGCACAAGGTACTACGCTAATTGAACATACTGTTGAAGCTGGTGATATTTGGAGAATGTGTCAAGTAAAAGACGCACCAATTCAAGATTGGGTAAAGCTTGCTGTTACACGAGCAAAAGCATCTCAAACTCCTACTGTTTTCTGGTTGGATGAAAATAGAGCACACGATGTTGAAATCATTAAAAAGGTAACTGCTTATTTACCAAACCACGATACAGAGGGATTAGATATTCGTATTTTATCACCTATAAAAGCAACTGAATTTACACTTGAAAGAATCAAAGACGGAAAGGATACAATTTCTGTTTCTGGGAATGTATTGCGTGACTATTTAACTGATTTGTTTCCAATTTTAGAATTAGGAACTTCAGCCAAAATGTTATCCATTGTTCCATTAATGAATGGTGGAGGATTGTTTGAAACGGGTGCAGGAGGTTCTGCTCCAAAACATGTACAACAATTCGAAAAAGAAAATCATTTACGATGGGATTCTTTGGGTGAGTTTTTGGCCCTCGCTGTTTCTTTAGAACATTTAGGAGCTACTACAAACAACCCGAAAGCAATCGTACTCTCGGAAACGCTGGACGATGCAACAGGCAAATTCTTAGAAAATAAAAAATCGCCCTCAAGAAAAGTGGGAGAATTAGACAACCGAGGAAGTCACTTCTATTTAGCATTGTACTGGGCACAAAAATTGGCTTCACAAAGCAAAAACTTAGCGTTAAAGTCGCAATTTACTCCAGTAGCTAAAAGCCTGATGGAAAATGAAAACCGCATTGTAAGCGAATTGAAATCAGTACAAGGAAACCCTGTTAACCTCGACGGGTACTACCTTCCTAACGAAGACATGGTTATTGCAGAGATGCGTGTAAGCAACACCTTAAAATCAATTTTAGCTACAATCTAAATCGTTTGTATTTCTAAAAAAGAGCACCCGTTGGTGCTCTTTTTTAGTTATCAATAGGTAGTTTTTCGTATAGAAAATAGTAAAAGTGTTTTAAATTAACTAAGAATTCCCACTGAGTTGTTTAACATTTTCCTATTTTTGCTTCACAAAAGAAATGTACATGAAATATCAAAATAACATTCTATTCCTTTTCATATTTTTACTATCCACCACAATTTTTGGTCAAGAAAATTTCACCCTTAGTGGGACTGTTTACGATCAAAGTAGTAATGAAACACTCATTGGTGTCTCAGTATATTTTCCAACTTTAAACTCGGGAACGAGTACAAATGAATATGGTTTTTACTCGATTACCATTCCCGCAGGAAAACATGAAGTTTATATAAGTTACTTGGGGTATAAAACGACAACTGAAACAATCGATTTAACAAAAAAAAGCACAAAAAATTTCTATCTTTTTGAAGATGCTGAAAATTTAGATGAGATCATCATAGAAAGTAACATTGAAAAAACCAATATCAAGACCGCTCAAATGAGTGTCAATAAATTGTCGGTCAAAACAATTAAGCAGATTCCAGTTGTTTTAGGGGAATCAGATATTATAAAATCGATCATCCTATTGCCTGGTGTAACAAGTGCGGGAGAGGGAGCCTCTGGATTTAATGTTCGAGGAGGGTCCGCAGATCAAAACTTAATCTTACTGGATGAGGCTATTGTTTTTAATTCTTCTCATGTTTTTGGTTTTTTCTCTGTGTTCAATCCTGATGTAATTAAAGACGTACAGCTTTACAAAGGTGGAATTCCTGCAAAGTATGGAGGACGGCTTTCTTCGGTATTAGATATTTACCAAAAAGAAGGAAATAATAAAGACTTTAAGCTAACAGGTGGTGTTGGATTGGTCTCAAGCAGGCTTTTAGCAGAAGGACCTATTAAAAAAGAAAAAAGTTCTTTTCTAATTGGTGGAAGAGCTTCTTATGCGCACCTTTTTCTACCACTTGTAGACAATGACAACAAGGCCTATTTTTATGACTTAAATAGTAAGATAAATTATCGCTTTGATAAAAATAACAATCTTTTCTTTTCTACTTATTTTGGAAAAGATGTGTTTGGCATCAATGAAAGTTTTGTAAATACTTACGGAAACACGGTTGCAAACCTACGCTGGAATCACCTTTTCTCTGACAAATTGTTCTCTAATTTATCATTAATTTACTCGGATTACTTCTACGGACTCCTACTCGATTTTGTTGGTTTTGAATGGGATTCGGGAATTACAAACTACAACATCAAGTACGATTTTGATTATTATGTAAGGGATGATTATAAACTGAGTTTTGGTATCAACAACATTTATACTCAATTTAATCCTGGAAAAATTATTCCAAACAGAGAGGATTCTGGAATTTTGCCAGAAAAATTAACGAACAAGTATGCCAATGAATTTGCAGCCTATATAGAAGCCAATCACAAGATCAATAGCAATTTCACGCTTAAATATGGAATCCGTTATAGCAACTTTAAAAGATTGGGGCAAGATGAATTAAACACCTATGCAAATGACATGCCTGTTCTTTATAATCAAGAATTACAAAAGTATGAATCTGCTGTTGCATCGAGCGAAACCACCTATAAGCGGAGTGATGTTCTTGCTAATTTCGGAAATTTTGAACCTCGGATATCCTTTTCTTATTTACTGAATGATGACAGTGCTGTCAAAGCAAGTTATAATAGAATGGCGCAGTATTTACATTTACTCTCCAACACCGCCTCTCCTACTCCATTAGATATTTGGGCACCAAGTGGAACTTATATCAAGCCACAATTACTAGATCAATTCGCTATTGGATATTTCAAAAACATAAAGGAAGGAGATTATTCATTGGAAACTGAAATTTTTTATAAGGACATTCAAAATCGGATTGACTATATTAATGGCGCAAACTTAGTCGCGAATAATGAAATTGAAACTGTTATTTTAAATGGAAAAGCAAGAGCGTATGGTCTTGAGTTTTTACTCAAAAAAAATGAAGGTAATGTGAAAGGATGGATTGCTTATACACTCTCTAAATCTGAACAATTAACTGCAGGAAGGAACGAAAATGAACCTGGAATTAATAATGGTAAGTGGTACCATACACCCTTTGACAAAACACATGACATATCTATAAATGCGAGTTATGAGCTGAATGAAAAATGGACCTTTAGCAGCAACTTTCTTCTGCAAACCGGACAACCTACCAATTACCCAGTAGGTCAATTCCAATTTCAAGGCTTGAATGTTCCAATCTACAATGACAATCGTAGAAATTCGGACAGATTACCTGCCTATCACCGATTGGATATTTCAGCTACTTTAACCCCCAGCAAAAACAAAAGTAGAAGCTGGAAAGGGGAATGGGTTTTTGGTTTGTACAATCTCTACAATCGTAAAAACGCTGCCTCTATTTCATTTAAGCAAAACCAAGAAACTTATCGAAATGAAGCTATAAAAACATCCATTTTTGGAATGGTACCTTCTGTAACCTACAACTTTAAATTCTAAAGAAAAATGAAAAAAATAGCCCTACTATTCTGTTGCACAATCTTTCTTGTTAACTGTGAAGAAGTTGTTGAAATTGACCTTCCAACAGGAACACCAAAATTAGTCATTGAAGCACTCTTTGAAGTCTATTTTGACGAAGTTCCCCTAACCACAAATACCATTGTAAAACTCCGCTTATCTGCGGGTTACTTTGACGAAACACTTCCTGTTGTAACCAATGCAGTTGTGACCTTAGAAAATCTATCAACCAATACCATAATTTCTTTTGAGGATAATGACTTAGATGGAAATTACCTTCCAACTAATGCTTTTATCCCAGAAGATGATGTTGTCTATGAATTGTCTGTAACTTACAACAATGAAGTTTACAAGGGAAAAGCTACAAGGACAAAAACTCCCTTATTTATCAATGTTGAACAAGGAACTAAAACACTCTTTTCGGGCAATGAAACAGAGGTCATTGTAGAATTCTCAGATGCTGCATTGGAGGATAATTTTTATTTATTTGACTTTTCAAACAACTTGTATTTATCGATAGAAGACCGTTTTTTTAACGGTTCTGATTATAATTTCTCCTTTTTCTACCAAGAAGATGAAGTTGAAATTCCATCTGATGTTTTGATCAAAATGTCCGGAGTTTCTAAAGATTATTACACGTATTTTAGAGTTCTAACCAACCAGAGTGGACAAAATGGAGGGGGGCCTTTTCAAACAATCCCAAGTTCATTACTTGGAAATATTGTAAACACCTCCCATCAAGATAATTTTCCTTTGGGCTATTTTAACATCTCTGAAACGGTTACATATACCTTGAGCTTGACAGAGTAAACAATACAGACAATCGTCGTTACATGCCTCAAAAAATTACTTTAAAAAGTGTATTTTTGAGGCATGTCTTTTATAAAAACAACCGAACAGGACTCGAATTACAATCATTTAGAGAAAATGTCAATCACTGAGGTATTGACAAACATCAACAATGAAGATAAAACAGTGGCTTTTGCTATCGAGAAAGGAATTCCCCAGATAGCAGCACTCACCAGTGCGATCGTTCTTCAACTCAAAGAAGGCGGACGACTTTTCTATATTGGTGCTGGAACGAGTGGCCGATTGGGAATTTTGGATGCCTCAGAATGCCCACCAACATTTGGTGTTTCACCAGATCTAGTACATGGTTTAATTGCAGGTGGTGATACTGCAATACGGGATGCAGTGGAATTTGCCGAAGATGCAACAGAACAAGGATGGAAAGATTTAAAAAAACACGGGATTACAAACAAGGATGTCGTTGTTGGAATTGCAGCTTCAGGAACCACTCCATATGTAATAGCAACCTTAGAAAAATGCAACCAAGAAAACATAGTTACAGGATGTATTACATGCAACAAAAACAGTCCCTTAGCATTGGTATCAAAATTTCCGATTGAAGTAGTTGTAGGTCCCGAATTTGTAACTGGAAGTTCGAGAATGAAGGCAGGCACTGCACAAAAGATGGTATTAAACATGCTGTCTACAACAACAATGGTGCAGTTGGGCAAAGTAAAGGGGAACAAAATGATTGACATGCAGCTTTCAAATAACAAACTGGTAGAACGAGGGGTTCGGATGCTCATGTTAGAGTTGGACATCGATCTAAAAACAGCAAGTACTTTATTAAAAAAACACGGTAGTGTTAGAAATGCTATTCTAAAATTCAACTTATGAGCACCGATGTAAACCTTCTAGGTAAAGCGCTAATCAGATTGGGCATCTTGATTCTCTTATTCATTATCTCCCCTATTTCGTTAACAATCGCTTTTAAAGCGATCAAACGATATCCTGAAGGTTTTGCCCATGGGCTGGCTAGTCTTAGCTTACTCTTGGCTGGGAGTTTACTTATTTTTACGATCTATTTTGCTTTTAAAACATTTCTTAAAATTTCTGAAGCTATTTTCAAAAAATAATCCCTTTTTTCATTAGAAAATGTCTACATCTAACGGAATTATAATCATATTAGCCTATCCAGACACCGTAGTTAAACCCTCTAGGAGAGATGTGATAAGTGCTTTTTTGCCTTATTTAGGCATAGGAACTAAAAACGGAATTCAAGCTGGGCATGCTGCTTTATTATTAATTAAAAAAGACAAACCCGAAATTAATTACTTCGACTTTGGTCGGTACATCACAACCTATAAAAATGGGCGCGTACGCTCGAAGGAAACAGACGTTGAACTCCACATTCCAATTTCAGCAAAATTTAAAAAATCATCTTTAACAAACCTAGAAGAGATTTTAATATGGATCGAAAGACATCCCGAAAAAACACATGGGATTGGAAGAATGATTGCAAGTGTAAATGAAGAAATCGAATATGAAAAAGCATTGAGTTTTATAAATAGTTGTATCAACCGAAAAGAAATTCCATACGGTGCATTTGTTAAAAATGGCAGCAATTGTGCCAGATTTGTCACCGAAACACTAAGAACTTCCACCCTTCAGAAAAAAATTAAAACAAAACTTACCATTTCCTACATATGCACTCCTAGTCCAATTGGCAATGTTTTAAAAGGAAGAACAAAAAGCTCGGTGTATCAAGTACATAAAAATGAAATAAAGCACTATACTAACAGGTCTATTCTGAAAGAATATGCATCTTGTTTTTTTAATAAATTTGAAATTACTCCTTCGATAATGGAGAATAAAAATCAAAACAAACGAAGAGTGTTGTCAAAAAAAGGAACTTGGCTCGCTGGTTGTGGAAGTGGTGCTTGGTTTACAATTGAAGAAAAAATAAATACAACAACTTACAAAGTTGCAAGATATACCTTTGAGGGCGAGAAAGATTTCGAAGATGTTTTTGAGATGTCTGAGACTGATTTTGATGTGGATGTAAAGTATCAATTTACGTATCCCACAAATTGTCTAGAAGCTATTATTCTTCAAAAAGAAAAGACGTTTACCTTGAGAAAAATAGGGTTCTAAATATTACTTTTTGGGTGTGGTAGGATTGTATCCAAAATCGGCATCTTGCAATTCTATTCCTAATTGATGAACCAAAAATCCAACACTTGCAAAATGATGAATTGCATGCGAGTGCGCATAGGCCAGAGTACTCTCTAAGGTATAATTAATAGTAATATCTCCGTTTCCCAGATTATCAGTCACCGAAATTATTTTTGAAAAATCTTCCTTTTTAATCCCATGCAATTTTCGAATGGTTTCTTCAATATAACGAATTCCTTCTTTCGTTTCCTTTTCACAAATTGTATTTCTTTTTCGATCCGTAAAATCTACATGTCCACTTTCAAAACCCTTAATGATAGCTGTAAAAGCATCTAAAACATGCCTTATGTTGCAACCAATACTAGAAAAATAGGGAGGAAGTGTTTCGTCACTGTACTCACTGTCTGTAATTGAATTCAACAATTGAATACCACGTTCTAAGTTTTTCGCTATTTCATTTATCATAAAAATATTCTTTTCTTTTACTTGATTGCCTGTTCTAAATGAATGCAGCATCCCTATTTTTTATGTAATTTTCATAAAATAAAAAACCCCCATCTCTTTGTGTGGGGGGTCTAATTTATAAAATCAAAATACATTAACGTATTAATTTCTTGTATTTTATTCGTTTCGGCATTAAATCACCACCCAAACGTTTTTTCTTATTTTCTTCATAATCTGAAAAAGATCCTTCGAAAAAATAGACTTGACTGTCTCCTTCAAAGGCTAGAATATGCGTACATACTCTATCTAAAAACCATCGATCATGACTAATTACTACTGCACAGCCTGCAAAGTTTTCTAGCCCTTCTTCCAAGGCTCTTAATGTATTGACATCCAAGTCGTTTGTTGGTTCATCCAAAAGCAATACATTTCCTTCTTCTTTGAGAGTCATTGCCAAATGCAAACGGTTACGTTCTCCTCCAGAAAGTGTTGAAACCTTTTTGTTTTGCTCACTTCCAGAAAAATTAAAACGACTTAAATAGGCACGAGAATTTACTTGCTTGCCCCCCATCATAACTAAGTCTTGCCCATCGGAAAAGTTTTGCCAAATTGACTTTTCAGTATCAATATTGCTGTGAGCCTGATCTACATAAGCCAATTTTGCGGTTTCTCCTAGCTTAAATGTTCCTCCATCTGGATGCTCTTCTCCCATGATCATTTTAAAAATAGTTGTTTTTCCTGCTCCGTTTGGACCAATAATCCCAACAATTCCAGCTTGGGGTAAATTAAATTCTAGATTTTCATACAGTAATTTATCTCCATAGGCTTTCGAGACCCCTGCGGCTTCAATGACATTGGTTCCCAAACGAGGACCATTGGGAATGTATATTTCCAGCTTTTCATCTACTTGCTTTTGATCTTGACTCATCAATTTGTCATAATTCTTCAAACGTGCTTTTTGCTTTGTTTGACGTCCTTTTGCTCCTTGACGAACCCACTCCAATTCTCGCTCCAATGTTTTCTGGCGCTTAGAAGCACTCTTGCTTTCTTTTGCCATTCTTTGCGATTTTTGATCCAACCAAGAAGAATAATTTCCTTTCCAAGGAATCCCTTCTCCCCGATCCAATTCTAAGATCCATCCTGCTACATTGTCCAAGAAATATCGATCATGAGTTACTGCGATTACAGTACCTTTGTATTGAGCCAAATGATGCTCTAACCAATGCACCGATTCTGCATCTAAATGATTGGTAGGCTCATCTAATAATAGAATTTCTGGCTCTTGCAACAACAATCTACAAAGGGCAACACGTCTTTTTTCTCCACCCGATAAAACAGCAATTTTCTTGTCTGAATCTGGTGTTCTTAAAGCATCCATGGCAATCTCTAATTTGGTGTCTAATTCCCAGGCATTTGCTGCGTCAATTTTATCTTGCAACTCTGCTTGTTGGTTCATTAGTTTCTCCATCTTATCTGCATCAGAATAGACTTCTTCCAAGCCAAACATGTCATTAATTTTGTTGTACTCCTCTAATATTGCAACAGTTTCAGCAACCCCTTCTTTTACAATTTCTAGAACTGTTTTTTCTGGGTCTAACTGTGGCTCTTGTTCTAAATAACCAACACGATATCCAGGAGAAAAAGTAACCTCTCCTTGAAAATTTTTCTCTGCACCAGCTATAATTTTTAACAGGGTAGATTTACCGGACCCGTTTAAACCAAGAATTCCAATTTTTGCTCCATAAAAAAAACTTAAATAGATATCCTTTAATACTTGTTTCCCGGTAGATTGATAGGTTTTTGAAACCTTATTCATCGAGAAAATTACTTTTTTATCGTCTGACATTTTATATGAATGTAAAATTTAACCTTGAATACTTATACTCTTCCTTTCAATGCATTAAAAACCCATGCAATGGCAAAAAAACCACCACCAACAGCACCGAAGCCCCAAGCTGATACTTCTCTATACTTAAGAAGTCCTAAAGCTATTAAACCCAATCCTACAATTATCATTATAAGAGTTGCCCACGAAAGGACTGTATTTTTGTTCATCATTTTCTTTATTTTTTAGTGTAAAATATTGTTTTTTTATTAGAACTTAAAAATCAAATCATTCTATTTTTAAAATCTTCGATTTCTTCCTCTACCCCCTCTTCCCATACCATTACTAGGTGTTCTAGCACTGGTGTTTCTAGGACGTTTTGGCAACAATTCTCTTTTGACATTTTTCTGATACTTTATCCACTTCTTGTACTGTTTTTTTGAGAAAACATTTTTGAAAGCGCTATTAACAGTTTCTTCAAATTTTGCAACAGAATCTCTGATAGGTAAAATCACCAATTCTATATTTTTACGAAGCCTTCTTCTGAGATCTGGATTGGTTCTAGATTGTTCTCCAATTGTGTTGACCAAGACTTCCAATTCGCGTAACTCTTGAAAGTTTAAAAAAGAAATGTTTTTGATTTTACTATTGTAATTTCGGAGTTCTTTGATGGTGATTTTTTTTAATGCTTCACTTTTTACCTTTATTTTTTTTGGTATTTCATCTATGTTGTAATAAAAAATATTTGCTGCATTTTTGGCATTGTATTTTAACATTTTAGGAGGTTCCTGAGCAATCAGTAAAAAACTTTGAAACACTAAAAGTAATAGGATTGTTTTTTTCATGGTTTTGAGATCTAGAGCGCTTTATCTATAAAAATAAAATTGTTCCGTAAAAGTAATTAAAAATCTATAAACGAGCAGCTAATCTTGCCCCTTGATTGATGGCTCTTTTTGCATCCAATTCCGATGCAAAGTCAGCTCCACCTATAACATGCACCGTTTTCCCGGCATCTATTAGCGGTTGATGGAGTTCTTTAAATGGAATTTGACCTGCACAAATTACAATAGAATCTACCTCCAGAACTTTGGCTTCATCATTTTGAATGTAATGCAGTCCTTGATCATCTATTTTCGAATACGTAACAGCTCCTATAAATTGAACTTTTTTCTTCTTTAAAGTAGATCTATGAATCCAACCTGTAGTTTTACCTAAATTCCCTCCAAACTTACCTTTACTTCTTTTGAACATAAAAATTTCTCTTGGTGAGGGATGAAATTCAGTTTTTACGTTTTCGATACCGCTACGTGCCGCAAGCGTTTTGTCAATTCCCCATTCTTTTAACCATGCATCTATATTTTGTGAGGTCACAGCTCCGTCATGTGACAAATATTCGGAAACATCAAAACCAATTCCGCCAGCACCAATAACTGCAACCCGTTTACCAACAGATTTTTTGGATTTTAAAACATCCAGATAACTCAAAACTTTTTGATGTTCAATGCCTTCAATTTTTAGTGCTCTTGGTTGAATTCCAGTGGCTAAAATTATTTCATCAAATTCTGAATTTATTAAGTCTTCCTTGGTTACTCGCGTATTTAATTTGAGTTCAACTCGATGCAATTCGATTTGTTTGTTAAAGTAACGAAGGGTTTCATAAAACTCCTCCTTTCCTGGAATCAGTTTTGCCATGTTGAATTGTCCTCCAATTTCTTTATCTGCATCAAATAAAGTAACTGCATGTCCTCGTTGTGCTGAAATCGTTGCTGCTGCTAGTCCTGCGGGACCAGCGCCAATAACGGCAATTTTCTTTTTATTTTTGGTAGGAAAATAATTTAATTCTGTTTCGTGGCATGCTCTTGGATTTACCAAACAACTTGCTACTTTTTGCTCAAAAACATGATCCAGACACGCTTGATTACAACCAATACATGTATTTATTTCATCTACCTTTTCTGCTGCAGCTTTATTTACCCATTCTGGATCTGCTAAAAAAGGTCTGGCCATAGAAATAATATCTGCATCTCCATCAGACAATACTTTCTCTGCAGTTTCTGGCATATTAATTCTATTGGTTGTTACTAACGGAATCGTAATTTCTGCTTTCATTTTTTTGGTCACCCAAGTAAATGCTGCTCTTGGAACAGTAGTAGCAATGGTTGGAATTCGTGATTCATGCCAACCAATACCTGTATTAATAATGGTAGCACCCGCTTTTTCTATTGCTTTTCCTAATTGTACAACTTCATCCCAAGAACTTCCATTTTCTACTAAATCTAACATCGATAATCGATAGATTATAATAAAATTGGGACCAACAGCTTCTCTTATTTTCGCCACCAATGCAATGGGCAAGCGCATTCTATTTTCATATGCACCACCCCAATCATCGGTTCTTTTGTTGGTTCTCTTTGCTATAAACTGATTGATTAAATACCCTTCAGAGCCCATAATTTCGACACCATCATAGCCTGCTGTTTTTGATAATGTTGCACAATTTACAAAGTCAAGTATTGTTCTTTGTATTCCCGACTGGGTTAACTTAAAGGGTTTAAAAGGGGTTATGGGTGATTTTATGTTGGAAGGAGCAACATTAAATGGGTGGTATCCATAACGACCAGAATGTAAAATTTGCATACAAATCTTCCCCCCTTCTTTATGAACTGCGTTGGTTATTTTTTGATGTTCTTTAGCGTGTTTCTTGGTAGACATTCTCGCGGCAAAAGGTCCGGTCCAACCCTGTATATTGGGTGAAATTCCACCTGTCACAATAAGCCCCACCCCTCCTTTAGCGCGTTCTGCATAATAGGCAGCTATTTTATCAATTCCGTTCTTCTCCTCCTCCAATCCTGTATGCATAGAGCCCATCAGGATTCTATTTTTTAGGGTAGTAAACCCCAAGTCTAAAGGCTCAAAAATATGTTTGTATTTCATTTTTATTCAAGTTAAATTTGTTATGCATGCATAACAATTAGCAAGATACCTTTTATTTCTTGAATGAAAAAATGAATGGAAAAAATCGAACTATAAATCGTTCTTAAAAGCAACTTAAATTAGCATTCTTTGAAAAGCAAGTTGCAAAAAAAAGGAAATTTGGTTTCCGCCTTAGTACAAATATCCCATTTTACCTTGTTGATAATCACGCATTGCTTCTAATATTTCAGTTTGCGTATTCATAACAAAAGGGCCATATTGCGTCACTTTCTCAAGAATTGGCTCACCCGATAAGATTAAAATTGTACTAGCGGTTTTTGCTTCGAATTGAATTGAATTTCCATCTTGATTAAAAACAATCATTTGATTTTCACCCTTTTGTAAAACGGTAGTATCGTTTACTAAAACGGACCCCTCCAAAACATAAAGCAACGACTGGTGGTGCTGTGGAATTTCAACTTCAAGTGTTCCATTTTCTTCTGCGAAAGCTGAAAAAACATTCACCGCTGTTTGAGTTTTGATCAATCCGGTTTGCTCTTTTTGACTTCCTGCAATTATATTTAATTGCACTTTTTGGTCTTCTGATACTAATTTTGGAATTTGAGCTGCTTCTAAATGTTGATAATTTGGAGGCATTAATTTATCCTTTGCAGGTAAATTTAACCACAACTGAATACCTTCCAACTCACCGCCTCGTTGAACAAATTCTTTGGTAGGTGCTTCTGCATGTACAATTCCGTGTCCTGCGGTAGTCCATTGAACGCCACCTGCCTTTACAACCATCTCATTTCCAAGAGAATCTCTGTGAAATTGTTCGCCTTTAAAAAGCAATGTAATGGGCTCAAAACCTCTGTGTGGATGCGGCCCTAAATCAAACGGATTGTTAAATTCTGAAATAACATAAGGCCCATAATGATGTAACAAGATGAATGGATCTACATTTTCAACTCCTGCTGAGGGTAAAGGTTGTCGCAATCGAATGGGACCCATATTTACAAAGGGGCTCGCAATGCAATGCTGTATGGATTTGAGTGTGTTCATTTTATTTTTTTTTGGGGAGGATATTTTTATCTGATCTTATCTAATAAATCACTTAAAACTGCGGCTTCTTCTTCGGATAATTTATCTAAAAAGGAAATATTTCCATGCAAATCAATCTTGGTTAATAGAGACAAACCTGTTTTGGTAATGGCTACATAAACAACCCTTCGATCTTCTTTACAGCGTGTTCTTTTTATCAATTCTTTTTCACACAACTTATCCATCAAACGGGTGGCATTTGGTGCACGTTCTATCATCCTACTTTTAATGAGTTGTACCTTGATTTCTTTTTTTGCACCTCTTAAAATTCTCAAAATATTGTACTGCTGAGGTGAGATTCCATAGGGTTTAAAAAAATCATTCTCTTTGCTATTTAACCAACTTGCGGTATATTTTATGTTGACGAGTGCTTTTATTTTTTCAGATTCAAACTGAGACTGAATGTCTGTACCAATATTCCCCATAACTACCCTTTTATCATTAAATTTTTCACCATTGTATTGCATTCATTCAAAAACAGTACACCTACATTTTGAGAGCTCGTAAAGCTGTCTGTTTGCTTATCATTTAACCGATTTTTAGTCTTTATTTTTTTGAAACACTTGGCAAAAATACAGTATTGTTTACTTATTTTCCAAGGAATCTATTTTAAATACAATTAATTTGTTTTACAACTCTTTTAATAAATTGTTAATTTTGATATTGTTCATTTCATAATATTCTTATTTTAGCAGATACAACATGTACTTTTTACCATGAAAAAACTTCTTACGCTACTTATAATTTTATCTTTTGCAACGGCCTTTTCACAAAACGGTGCTTCCAATTGTGAAGGTGCTGAACCTTCTTGTTCTGATGAAAACGGTGTTAAAATATTTCCAAACGTAACAGGATCTCCAGATGGTGGAACCATCGGATGTTTAGGACAAACACCAAATCAGGCTTGGTTTTTTATAAAAATTGATCAAACGGGCTCATTAGAATTTGATATTATTCAAAATAGCTCATTTGATGTAGATGGAAATCCAAACGGAACCGACTTGGATGTTGATTTTATTGCATGGGGGCCTTTCCGTACTGCTGAGAATAACTGTTCTAGTTTGGAGTACAATGCAGGAATTGGTCAGAGTAACACTTCTGAATCCGGAGTACTCAACAACTACTATATTGACAATCAAGACATGTCAAATGTTATTGATTGTAGTTATTCAAGTCGATTTATAGAAACTTTTAGAATTCCAAATGCAAATGCCGGTGATTACTATGTATTGTTGGTAACAAACTTTTCGAACGCTGAGGGTTTTATCAAACTAGTTCAAACTAATTTTGGAGAGGCCGGTGCTGGTGTCACAGATTGTACCATTGTGGTAGGTGAATTGGGGTTAGATCAAGATGTATGTGTTGGAACAGATGTTGAATTAGATGCAACTCCAACTACCGGAACTGTAGATACTTACGAATGGCAATTGGATACTGGCTCTGGGTTCAATACTCTTGCTGGAGAAACAAGCGCTACTTTAAATATTACAAACAATGTCTCTGGAATATATAAGGCAATTGTTACGGATACTGACGGAAATATTGGACAAGATGAAGTAGAAATCACCTTCTTTGACGTTCCGACTGCTACCACTCCAGATAATCTCGAAATCTGTGACCCAGATCGAGATGGATTTCATGCTTTTGATTTTGATACCGATATTACTCCGCAAGTGTTGGGCACTCAATCGGACACTGATTTCGAAGTACGCTATTTTACAAGCCTTGCCGATGCACAAGCAAATGTAGCAGGAAGCAATATTAGTGGGAGCAGCTTCACAAACACTGCTGCCTTTACACTAGAAACGATCTTCGCTAGAATCCAAAACATCGGTGTAGAAGACTGTGCGGAAATTGTCGAATTTACCATTCAAGTATTTGATGAACCTACGGCCAACGACCCTGGAAATCTTGTGATTTGTGATGACAATGGAGATGGATTCCATACATTTAATTTTAAGGCAGCTATCACACCACTTATTTTAAATGGTCAATCCGACACGGACTATGAGGTCCTTTATTTCAAAAGTTTGGTTGCTGCTCAGGACAATATCGCAGGCACAAATTTGGACGATACCAACTACACAAACACAACTGCATTTTCTGTTGAATCTATCTTTGCTAGAATTCAAAACAACGCCAATACAAGCTGTTTCAATACCATCGAATTTACCATTGACGTAATTGATGAACCCATTGCAAATACGCCAACAAATATCGAAATCTGTGACGCAGATCGAGATGGATTCCATGCTTTTGATTTTGACACAGACATCACTCCGCAAGTGTTAGGTACCCAATCGGATACTGAATACGAAGTGCGCTATTTTACAAGCCTTGCCGATGCGCAAGCAAATGTAGCAGGAAGCAATATTAATGGAAGTAGCTACACAAACGCTGCTGCCTTTACACTAGAAACGATCTTCGCTAGAATTCAAAATAGAAACAACACAAGCTGTGGAAATATTGTAGATTTTACCATTCAAGTGTTTGATTCTCCCACTGCAAATGACCCTTTAGATATTGAAATTTGTGATATTGACAGCGATGGGTTTCATACTTTTAACTTTGATGTCGATATTACACCTCAAGTCCTAGGAACTCAATCGGATGCAAATTTTACGGTTTCTTATTTCTCGAGCCTTACTGCAGCGCAGGATAATATTGCAGGCACAAATTTAGACGACACAAGTTATACAAACACAAGCGCATTTGGAATTGAATCAATCTTTGTTAGAATTCAAAATAATGCAAACACTTCCTGTAGCGATATTGAAGAATTCACCATTCAAGTTTTTGACAACCCTATTGCAAATACGCCAACAAATATCGAAATCTGTGACGCAGATCGAGATGGATTCCATGCTTTTGATTTTGACACAGACATCACTCCGCAAGTGCTAGGTACCCAATCGGATACTGAATACGAAGTGCGCTATTTTACAAGCCTTGCCGATGCGCAAGCAAATGTAGCAGGCACAAATATTAGCAGTTCAAGTTACACCAATACAACTGCTTTCACTCAAGAAACAATCTATGTACGAATTCAAAACAATGCAAATTCAGCATGTAGCGATATTGTCGCATTTACCATCAATGTAAATGATGTTCCTAGTCCAAATCAACCCACAATTTATCGCCTTTGTGATGATGAATTAAGTGGTTCTAACTCAGACTTAACTACGACTAGTTTTTTACTAAACACCAAAGACAATGAAATATTGGGCTTGACAAATTCGAATTTGGATTTTTCAATTTCTTACCATACAACTTCTGTGGGTGCCCAAACAAGTGCAACAACCGATGTGATTGATAAAACAGTTCCCTATACAGTAACAGACACCCAAAATGTATTTGTTCGTATTGAAAACAGAAACAATCCAGATTGTTTTATCGCTGCCGATGACAGTATGGGCAGTACATTTACTTCTTTTGAAGTAAAAGTAGACCCCTTACCAACCTTAACAAATCCAGCTGAATTTATTCAATGCCACAATGATCTAGACCTTAGTACCACTGTTATTTTAACAGACGCTATGTCGATGCTCTCCCCGAATTACATTGCAAATGGTGAAGTTTTTGAATTTTATGCCACAGAAGCTGATGCCAATGCTGGAACCTCTGAAATTACAGGAACAGATTTACAAACCTATCCTGTTACTGGAACAGGAGAAGCTTGGGTTCGGGTCTTTTCTGATCAAGGTTGTTACCGTATTGGAAAAATTAATATTACCATTAATTTTAGTGCCGATTTAGCTTATAACAAAACCTATACCGTCTGTGATGATTTCTTAGATATGGATGGGAACGACAATGCCAATAATGATGATACGGATGGAATTGCTACTTTTGACTTTAGCACTGCTACGGATGAAATAAAGAGTTTCTACCCTATAGCAACCAGACCCAATTTAAGCGTCTCATATTATGAATCAGAACTAGACAGAGCGAGTAATGCAAATGACATCAACAGTCAAATCGCAAATCATAGAAACAACAACGATCCAAGTTTTGCAAACAACCAAACCATTTATGTAAAAATAACGGATGAAAATAGCAACGCTTGCTTTGGAACTGCAAATATCTTTTTACAAGTAGACCGAGTTCCTACTGCAAACAACTTGGCACAACCGCTTTCATTGTGTGATGATTTTGATTCAGGTTCCTCCAATGACGGTGAGAACATCAAC
>JAHEET010000010.1:654-4768 GCA_024640565.1 Flavobacteriaceae bacterium | reverse complement strand
GAGATTACAGATGACATTGTAGAGTTAATGGCTAACAGTGCAGAAGCATTAGAAGACTTTGCTATGATTTCATCACAACAAGATGTAGATCTGTTTAACCAAAAATATAGCGTTAATTTAGTATTACCATCAGGAGCGTAACATGGCAGAAACAGCCTACGAACGGTTTCTTAAAGATCCTAACAAAGATGAAGCTGTCAAAATAGATATAAAAGATCAAAAACCTTTAGACTTAGATCAAATTAAATTTAAAATACAAGAAGAACTAGCAGGACAATCAGAACCTAAAAAACCTGTGAAGTGGTTGGCTATGCCTGACCCTAAAAGTATTTTAGAATTGTACTATACATTAAGTCCTAACGATGCAATTGGACAGGCTATAACAGCCATGACTAAAGGTAAAATAAACATGACATCAATGGAAGCAATTAAAGCGTTACCTGATGCAAAAGCCCCTAGTTTTAAAATTAACAACGAAGAAATTACACAAGAAAGAGATTACACAACTGGCTTAGATGAAATAGCAAAAGGTATTAGCACTGGTGTGTATAACTTACAAAACAGTATAGGTTCATTATTATTTGCAGGAACAGACTTAGTTTTAAATACAGACTTTATGTCTGACTTTGAAAAAGTTATGAAAAGAAATGAACCCACTCGTCCTGAAACATGGAGAGGTGAGGTTACATCTTTACTTACACAATACGGCGTACCCGGTACAGCTATTGCAAAAATTACAGGAAGAATACCTGCAGTAGTTAAAATGAAAAAAGCAGCTGACGCTGTTAAAGGTGGTAAACTTAGAAAAACTAGTCAGGTAGCAACAAGAATGGTTGAAGGTGCTGGTATTGTAGGAGCTACAGATTTTTTAGCATCTAATCCTGGTCGAGCATCTTTTTTTGTAAATCCAGAAGACACAAAAGGTTTAACAGGTAGAAAAAAAGCAGCAGCAGAACTTAGAAATAAAATTAAATATGGTGCGGAAGGAGTTTTAGTTGGTGGTGGTTTTCCACTAATGGGTAAGTTTACACAGCTAGGTTATAAATATGGATTGTCTCCACTAATAGCTAATAAATATGGTTTAGGTGCAGCCCAGTTAGGAACAAAAGCAATTAACACAGCTGTAGTAAAACCTGTAGAGTTGGTATTAGGTAATAAACTTGTGGCTCCTTTGACAAAAGCAGGTACAGAAGGTTTACAAAAAGCAAGTAAGTTTACAATTAATAAAGTGGTAGCACCTTTATTAGTTAATGCTGTAGCAAAAAATTTTACAGCAAGTAGATTTAAAACACAATTACCACCATTTAAAGATTGGAGACTAAAATCTGTAACATCCCCTAACAAAATAGATTCTAGTGTTAAAAAAATAGATAATGTTTTATCTTGGTTTAGATCTTATGGTAAACAACCTAAAGATATAGAAGGTGTAAGTGAACAAGTTAAATTATATATAAAAGGTAGAGCTAGAAAAATAGATAGAACTTACGAAGGTTTAGAAAAAACTGCATATAATTTAGCTAAAAAATTTCAAAACGATTACAACGCAGCAACCACATCATCACCAATGCAAAAATATTATCTAGATATGATAGATGAATATTTAAAAGGTCAAAGAAAATTAGATGATATACCAGTAGAATTACAAGCAGGTGCAAAAGATTTAGCAAAAGATATTAAAACTATTATGACTGAATTTAAGAAAGTGTTACCTAAAGGAAAAGAAGCTGATGGACTAGCAAAAGAATTAGGTAATTTAGAAATAAATAATATTAGTAACTATCTAGTTAGATCTTTTAAAACATTTAGAAACCCTGAGTATGTTCCAGATGAAAAGGTTATGAATAAAGCCGTTGATTTTTTAGTTGAAAAAGTAATTAAAAAAAATACAAGTTTAAAAGAATCTGCAAAAAATTCTTTTCCAAAATTAAAACCAGATCAAGCTTACAGAGAATCTGCTAAAATGCACGCAGAAGATATATTAAGAACAGGTAGAGCTGAAGGTAAATCACCAATAACACAGTTAAGAGATATAGGAACTCGTATATTATTAAACGATAAATTTAGATATTTAAAAACAGGTGAAGAATTACCAGATGCAATAAAAAATTTATTAGGACCTGAAAGAAATTTAAAAGCATCTGTTGGTTACACAACCGCAGAAGCCATATCATCTATGGCTAACAAAAGAGCAGCTGATTATATTACAAACTCCGGATTAAAAAATGGTTGGTTATTTAATACTGTAGAAGATGCAACTAATGCAGGTTTTATCGGAGCACAACAAATTAAAAGTGTACCAAGACTTGGTATAATGAAATCAGATTTATTAAACAAATGGGCATCACCTGAGTATGTAGAAGGTTTTGCAGGTGTAGGTGGTTCTTTAGATAAACTTGTTGAAAATGCTTTTTATCGTTTCATGTTACAATCTAAAGTAGGTGTACAGATTGGTAAAACATTATACTCACCACAAACACAAGTTAGAAACGTAACGTCAGCTTCTTTCTTTGCATTAATGAATGGACACATCGGTGGTAGAGCTAGTGTAACCGACGCTATGCAAATTGTTGCAAGGGATATATTTAAAGCAGGTGGTAACAAAATTGATGAAGTAGAATTTAATAATTATGTAGAAAAATTAATTAGACTTGGTGTGTGGGATGAAAACGTTGTAGCTGCAGAACTAAAAGCTGTAACACAAGATATAAAAAATAATGTAATAAATACGACTGACCAATTGTTTGACCGGTTAATGAAAATGGCACCTACAGATAAAGTTGCAAGACTATACGCAGGTGGTGATAACTTATGGAAAGGTTATGGTTTTGAGTTTGGTAAATCACAATTGTATCAAGCGTTAAAAAGTTTAGACGATGTTAAACAATGGTTTAGATACATGGGTAAAGAGTTTGATCCAATTAATACTATTACAGGTCAAAAGAAAACATTTGACGATGCAATAGAAGAAGCGTCAGCATTTTTATTAAGAAATACTTATCCAACATATAGTAAAGTACCACCTATTATTCAACAATTAAGAAAATTACCACTTGGAAACTTTATATCTTTCCCTGCAGAAATTCTTAGAACAGGTGCAAATATTATTGGCATAGGTTTAAAAGAAGCTGCGCACCCTAACAGAGCCATACAACAAATGGGTATAAGAAGATTAACAGGTGCTTTTATGACTAGTTTTGCTATTGGAAAAGGATTTAATGAACTTGCACAATTCTTAACTAATTCTACAAGTTCTCAATGGGATGCATATAAAAGATCATCTGCTGCATCATGGGATGCAACATCAAATTTGCTAGCTGTTAAAGGTTGGAAAAATGGTGAGAGCGCTGCAATTAATTTTTCATACTTCAGTCCTTATGATAGTTTATATCAACCATTAGAAGCAGCTGTAGCACAAGCACGAATGCAAAATTTAAACCCACAGGAAACAGAACAGTTTGTAATGAATTTAATGTTTGGAGAAAATGGACCTGTATCTAAATTTTTAGAACCATTTATATCAGAACCATTAGGGTTTGATAGGTTTATAGATGTAACTACAAGAAATGGTAAAAAAGATGGTGGTGGATCTGTGTATACACAATCAGATGACCTTGGAGATAAATTTTTAAAATCATTAGTACACGTGTTAGATGGTGTTAAACCAGGATTTGTATCAAGCGGTCAAAAAATTGGTGATGCGTTATCATTAGACTTAACGAAAGGTGGTAAACCTGTAAACTTACAAGACGAATTACTAGCCTTGTTTACTGGAACACGGATCATTAGAATTGATGTTAAAAAAGACCTTAGATATTTTACATCTACAATGAATAGATTGTTGAGATCAGTCGACGAAACAGAAAAATTTTACAGCGTACAAAACTTTGCACAAAAAACACCATCAGATACTGTGCGTACATTTAATCAAATGCAACAAGAAGCATTTAGAATACAAAAAGATATGTACATTAGAATAGAAGATTTAAAATTATTAGATTTATCCAACAGGCAAATATATGAAATTATGAAAAAAGCGGGAGCTTCTAAAAAAATTATTAATAATTTATTAAGAGGAAAATTTACGCCTGTTAATTATTCTAAACCTAGATTTGAA
>JAHEET010000010.1:0-644 GCA_024640565.1 Flavobacteriaceae bacterium | reverse complement strand
AATTTATTTACACTATAAATAAAGATTTTTTATTTCCAAGACGTGAATTAGATCAAGTTATTAGAAACTACGATGGAATTAAATTTTTTCCTGAAACATACAATGAAGAAAAAAATGAATTAGAAGGTGGTTATTATCCTGATAAAGAAAACTATCAAACAGATAAAGAAGGTAGATTAATTTATGATCAAAATGGTAAACCAGTTAAAGAAGAAGGGTTTATACAAAGAAATATTAAAAAAATACCTGGAGCAATTAAAGATTTAATACTTCCTGGTTCACCTGGTTTTACAAGTAAACCAAAAACACCACCATTAGGTGACACACCTATGCCTATGAAAATGGCTAGTAATACAACACAAAAAAATCCAGTTACTAACTTGACACGTAATGAGGAAGCGTTATTATCTCCAACAGAAAAGGTAATAGCAAGTAGAACATAATGGCTAGAAAAGACGAAGCATTACAAAAAATTGAATCACATGAAAAGCTATGCAGAATAATGCAAAAGCAAACTCATGATAAAATACATTCTATTGAAACTCAAATACAAAGAATAGAAAGTATATTACTAATTACTTCTGGTGCATTGATCAGCGGTTTGATCTATGTTATATTTCAATTAATCACAAAATAAAAAAATT
>JAHEET010000004.1 GCA_024640565.1 Flavobacteriaceae bacterium | reverse complement strand
GATTTAAGCCATCTACAGTTGCAGATTTTGTTTTATCAACCAAACATAAACAAGGAGTAATTGTATGAGTAGGTAAACAACGTTGTGTGACATAAGTTTGAAAAGCCAAATCAAAAAGATAAGGCTTTTTTTTAAGTCCGTATTTTGTAATTCTAAGAAATCTCTTTTACTTTCAATAACAAACCTTCTCCCACCCCTTCTTAACATTTTTTAATACCTCAGCAGCTAAAATCTCTTCGATCTGCTTTTTAGAATCTGATACTTTAATCTCTTTTTTAAGCATTTCTGCCCTACCAGCACTAAAGTCTGTATAATGATATACATAGGCTGGATACTCGCCAGTGGCTTCCTTATTGGTTTTCCATACCATAAACTTGCGTACCATCTTGGTGCCCTTGCTTTGTTTTACATAGACTTCTCTGGAAAGAATTTCGCTTTTCTTCAAATCTACTTTTTCAGCAGCATTTTTGTCCAAAGAAATAATCTTCGTGATTTGAGACAAGCCCGCATCATCTGTATTGGATTTTTTATCTGTTCTCATCTTAACATATACCGGAGAAATTACACTGGCCATTGGCTGTTTACCCATGGCTGTGTAGGTGCCGTCTTTATAGCTCAAACACATTTTAGAAATAGTCCCTTTTGAGTTTTCTCCAAACACATCCAAACAACTAAACTCTACCACCTGGTTGGGTTCTACCATAGTAAAAGCCACGTTAGATCCAGATACCTCTATATATCCAGAATCTACCTTTTTCTTTTCTAAATCTTTTAATAGGTTTTTACGCTCTTCTTCGCTGTAGCCATTCCCTACTTTAGTAAGCAAGATGTACTCATCTTTTGCTACACATAAGCCTACCAGCACTTCTTTGAGCATTCCGGCTCTACTACCCTGGCCTTTTGCAAATCCTAAAATAACAGCATCTAGGGTAATTAGTGGTTTTACTTTGTAGGTTGGGCCGTTTTCAGAACGCACTACAACACCTTCTTGACCGCCGTCTTCTACAATTTCTTTGTAGAGCGCAGCAATGTCTTTTCTGCTTTCTACAAAGCTGTTTTTAACTGCATGTATAGATTTCCCTGAAGACAACACCGTGTTAAGCTTTTGGTCCAGTGCCTTAATATCCATAGATATATCCTCCCCATCAAGGCTAAGCAAATCAAATGCTGCAAAGTAAATAGCTGCAGAGGTATCATCTAAGGCTGCTGTCATATCAAAAGAACGGGTACGCCCTCCTTCTTTGTGCAGATATAATTCTCCTGCTAATACTACATCTTTGCATTTGCCTTTAAGTAGCGCTGAGGCCTCTTTTAGTAGCGGTAAATCATCAATAACAGTACCTCCATGGTTTGTAAGTGTTGCTTTTTTACCATCAAAACTTAGAAGATAAAAGTGGCCGTCGTGTTTGGTAGAAACACCATAACATTCTGCCTCCATAATCTTTGAGGTAATCTCCTGAGCTCCAACAGGCAGATACCTGGATGCTGTTTGGCGTTTGTATTTTTGTGCGATTTCTTTCATTTCAATAAAAAATTATTCTGTTGGTAATGGTTTTAACTCCTGATCGGTAAGGTGAAGGATTAAACAGTATTTATCTCCTTTTATTCTACCCTCTAAAAAGGCTCTGTAGGGCTTTCCTCCATCATTCATGACAAGAGGTTCTTTTCCTGATGCTCCACCGCCCATCATCATCATAGCGTCTTTATCGGCGAGTTGTTTGGCCATGTCAAACAGAAAATCATACGTAAGGCCATTTATGTGCTTTAATTGGTATTTTTTATGAAATACCAGCTTGTTGTAAACCTTAGCCTTGGGCATCAGTTTACCCGTCCAGTTAACAATACTCTCGCCTGTGATATTACTATCGTTGTACTTGGGTTCTCGCTCTTCTTTGAGCTCGGCGGTGGGAGAAAAAATCTTTTCAATTTTTTTAACACTAAACACTGGCTTTTCATCTTCGTTTATATACACTCTAGATACATCTTCAATGAATTTACCAGTAAGTTCAAAATCAGATTCTGGATCTGTGGCAATAAGGTCTTCTGCTAATTTTGACGCCAGTTGCATCTGAAAATCTACACCCTCTTTGGGTTTTTCATTATAGTTGGCAAGAAGGGTTTTTGTACTGGTCTGGGAGGTGCCTTTTACCACACGTCTAGTAATCACCTTATCTCCAGATTCCATTACCATAGTAACTGATGGCTTTGGGTTGAGAGATCTAAAGGTGATCTCGGCATCTCTTTTTTTATCGTTGGCTAATTTTATATATCTAATCATATTTATTTTAATTAAAACATTGCAAAATCCATATCGTCTTCTTCTACCTGGGTCTCTTCAGGGACTAATTCCTGCTCATTATCTTCAAGGCCTATAAATTCAAGGTCAGACTTCATCCCTGTGATGGCAAATACCTCGGTACCATTACTAATTAAAAAAGCATCATCACCCTCATAATCTGCTCTGTAATTAAAAACAAAGTAGTAAAGTTTTCCGCTATTAAGGTCTGCGAGCAAGGCTTCCTTATTCTCATCCATCTGCAATTGATACACAGATTTAACTGCCATAGACAAATATTCATCTACAGAGGCTTCTCTTAACATCACTTTTTGCTCATAAATAGAAGGTACTTTTTCTACCTTATTTCCTTCGCTATCTACACCCACCAATGTGCTTTTTGAAACCGCCTCCCCTTTTGCATTTAAGGAAACTAGTGCAGAAGAACCAGAAGTAATCACATACTGTCCTTCTACCAAACCTGCTAGGGTACACTTGCTACCGTTTTGATCAAACACCTCTATGGTAGACCAGCCATAGATTTTTTTTCTGTCTACTTTTTTCAGCTCTGCCAAAATACTTAGCCCATTGATTGAAAATTCTGCTTTTCTTGCCATTTGTTTTGTTTATTGGATAAAAATATGAAAATATTTTTACTCTAAAATTTAACTTATATAATTAAGTAAAGTATTTTTTTCTATAATTTTTTCGCCACCAGAAATTACCATAATTAATAATGCAGAAGCTGTTTTTGTAAATTTACCTAAGCCATTAAGCTTAAGTGGCCCAGAAAGAGACCCAAATTTCTTGAAAGGTATAGTAGATAAATTTGGGCAAAATGCAAAAAGTGATTTCCCTACAAAAGTACACTCAGATGAAGAATTAAAGACACTTGCAGATGAAGAATTAAAGTCTTTAGCAGAATACACCTTAATGCCTGATAGATGTGAATATGGTGGATGGATAGATGGTCCAAAATTAGAAGCAACAGGTTTCTTTAGAAAAGAAAAAGTAAATGGAAAATGGGGACTTGTTTGTCCTGACGGTCATTTATATTTCTCCATAGGGTTGGCAAATGTTCGTATGGCAAACTCTACAACTTACACAGGCATTGATTACACAGATGAAAGCCTATACCATAGAGACCCAGAAGATGTTACTCCAGAAGACTCTAAGGGAATTATAGACATTCCAATAGAAACCATGAAAACGGGTCATGTTGTTAATAAACTACGAAACGATATGTTTCTTGAGTTACCAAAGTTAGATGACCCTTTAGCAAATCACTATAGCTATAGAAGAGAATCTCATTTTGGGCCAATTGAACACGGTCAAACTTATAGTTTTTATAGATCAAATTTGGAGCGTAGATATGGAGAGCAATACAAAAATTCATTTTTTGATAAATGGTTAGAGGTTACAGAATAGGTGTTATAAGAAGGTTTTTTTCGAAGAAAACAGACCTTAGAGAGATCTCAAACAAAAGAATAAAAGAAGTAGAAAAATTACTAAATTACAGACCAATTAGAAAGTTTAATTATTATAACCCAATTGAAATCTTAAATAATAAGTTTGTTGCACTTATGGGTTGAACTCAGCTTTTTCAAATGTAAATTATATTTTTATTATATTTTTTTATGCAATAACATAAATTTTCATTGTAAACTAATTAAATAAAAAAAGTGTAAAAAAACGTAAAACACCGTTTTCAGTTGTTTCTCATTGTTTTACAATTCATAACATCTATTTTTTGCTCTTTTTTTATATTTAAAGCTAATAGGCTATTCTTATTTTTAGAAATAATAATTATTAATAATTTTAAAGAAAAGACATGAATGTTTAACACTTTCGTTTTGAAGTGATTTTTAAGTAGTATTAAACTTTTAGGTCAAATAAATAAAAGTTTATTTATTTTGAAACAAGAACATTAAGCTTCAATTTCATCTTTCGAAGTTTCTTTTTGATTGTTAACAATGAAAACCGCAACTAATGTTGTAATCAAAACTGCTGCAACAACAGTTATAACGTAATTAGATTCTTGTGAATAATTCTTTCTAGCAAAATGACCTAGTTCGAACTTTAAGAACCAACCAATTATTCTCAACAATACCAATGATACAAAGGGAAATCTTAAAAACAAAAAACGGAAAATCAATTCAAATGAATCAATTCTCCGTTAGAGTGACCCAGAAGGGATTCGAACCCCCAACCGTCAGAGCCGAAATCTGATATTCTATCCAGTTGAACTACTGGGCCTTTTAAAATTTTATGGCATCAAATGCTTTTTTACTACTTGTGAAATTAGTTTTCCATCTGCTTGACCGGCTACTTCTTTAGAAACCATTCCCATGACCTTCCCCATGTCTTTCATTCCCGCAGCGCCCACCTTCGCAATGGCAGCAACAACAATAGCTTCCAATGCCGCTTCAGACAAAGCTGCAGGTAGAAATTGCTCTAAAATAGCAATCTCTTCCAATTCTGGGTCGGCCAAATCTTTTCTTCCCTGTGCTAAAAAAATGGCAGCACTATCTTTTCTTTGTTTTACTTGCTTCTGAATGATCTTCATTGCCTGCGCTTCAGACAGCTCCTCAGTAGCACCCGTTTCTGTACTGGCCAACAAGAAAGCAGCTTTTACCGCTCTTAAGGCTCGCAAAGCAATTGTATCTTTAGCCTTCATGGATACTTTCATTTGATCCATTATCTGTTGCTGCAAACTCATATTTTTCTTTTTATAATTGTTCAAAGATACGAACTCAATGCCATTTTTTAGGTTTCTTTAGGTACAAAAAATGCTTTTGGTAGTCAATAATTGCTTTTCCTTTCTCTAAAATATCTGCCCCAATAATTCCATGTACTTCTTTTCCATGGTGTTGCGTTAAAGCAGTGTTTACATGTGCTAAATTAAATAAAACCAAATGGCAATTTTTATGTTGCCAAGCACCAATTTTAAGCGTATTGTGTTCTGATTGTAGTGTTTCCATGTCTGTAGCACCCGCACCCGCAGCTTTCGTTTCACTTTCCTGCGCCTCCAAATTAAAAAAAGCGATTAAATCCAATCCTACACAAGAGTTGGAAGCACCCGTATCTAAAATAAAACGCCCTTGGACACCATTAATAGAAGCTTTGAGCTCTAAATGATTTGTGGTCATTTTCTTCAATTTAATTTTTAGGTAATTCTTTTTTTTTAGTATTTTTTTTAAACTTGCCATTTACTGTATTTTTGCAGAAGAGATCGTTTGACAAAAGTACATTTTTAATGATTACAGATACACACACCCATTTATATTCTGAACAATTTGATACGGATCAAGCTGCAATGCTACAACGTGCGAAAGACGCTGGTGTTTCCCGGTTTTTTATTCCAGCGATAGACAGTAGCTACACCGAAAGGATGTTCGACTTAGAGAAAAAATACCCCAATGAGGTGTATTTGATGATGGGCTTACACCCTACTTCAGTAAAAGAAAACTACAAAGAAGAATTGGCACTGGTAAAAAAATGGATTGATCAACGAAACTTTTTTGCTATCGGTGAAATCGGTATTGATTTGTACTGGGACCAAACCTTTCTAGAACAACAAAAAGAGGCTTTTAGAACACAGATACAATGGGCAAAAGAAAAGAAGCTACCCATTGTAATTCACTGCAGAGAAGCCTTTGATGAAATTTTTGAAGTTTTAGAAACTGAAAAAGGAGCTGATTTGTTCGGGATTTTTCATTGTTTTTCTGGTACGTTGCAGCAGGCAAAAAAAGCTATTTCTTACAATATGAAATTAGGCATTGGCGGCGTGGTTACTTTTAAAAATGGGAAGATCGATACTTTTTTAAACGAAATTGACATTCAACACATTGTCCTTGAGACCGATGCGCCTTATTTAGCACCAGTACCTTACCGAGGAAAAAGAAATGAAAGCAGCTTTATTACAAGGGTCATCGATAAGTTGGTAGACCTCTATGGTTTGTCTTTCAATGAAATTGCAGCAATAACAACACAAAATTCAAAAGACGTCTTTGGAATCTAAAACAGCATTCTACAAAACACCCATTGGAACCGCAAAAATTGTTGGCGATGAAAATGGCATTCAGTCAATTGTGGTCATAGACGATGCCATAGAAACCTCTACAAATGTGCCCAAATGTTTGCAGGTATGTGTTGCTCAGTTGCAAGAATATTTTGAGGGAACAAGAAATCATTTCGACTTAACGGTGAATCCAAAAGGAACTCCATTTCAAATAAAAGTATGGAAATCTTTACTGAAAATTGGCTACGGAGAAACGAAGAGTTATAGGGCGCAGAGCAAAGCTTTTGGAGATGTTAAGGCCATTCGTGCCATTGCTGCTGCCAATGGCAAAAATCCAATTTGGATCATCATTCCTTGTCATCGAGTGATAGGCTCCGACGGATCACTAACTGGTTATGCTGGTGGTGTCTGGCGAAAAAAATGGCTTTTAGATCACGAAAACCCCGTAAAACAACAATCGCTTTTTTAACTTTTAAAATATTAAAAAAGAAAATTCAACGTTAGTATCCTAAATACGAGATGTATAAAAGTTTTTTGTTCTTAGTACTGCTACTTATTGGATCGAAGATCCAAGGGCAAAAAGTATCTAAAGAATATAGAACCAAGACATTTCGCATTCAAAAAGACAGTGTTCAAATAGATACAATTCCTATTAATTCGCAACGTTTTGAAGTGCGAAACAAGTTTCAACAAAGAATCAATCCACAAGAATATCAGGTCGATTTTTTAAAGGCAATCTTAATGATTGATGCTGAAAAATATCCCGAAATTACAGTCAACTATTTTCGATTTCCCGAATTCGTTACTAAAGTGTATGCACCCTTTGATAAAAAATTGATAGTTCCGAATCGTACAAACACCGGACCACTGTACAGTTTTACAACGACCAAAAAAACAGACGACATTCAACTTTTTGAAGGATTAAAAACCAAGGGGTTTTTAACCAGGGGGGTTACTTCTGGAAACAATCAGAATACAGTAACCAACGCAGCATTGGATTTAGAAATATCTGGTAAAATATCAAGTGCTGTTAGCCTCAGAGCCAATATTTTTGATACCAACATTCCATTACAAGAAAATGGATATTCCCAAAATATTACGGACTTCGATCGAATTTTCATTGAATTGTATAGCAACAATTGGCGTGTAAAAGCGGGAGACATCCGTTTGCAAAATCAAGAGAGCTATTTCTTAAATTTTAACAAGCAGATTGCAGGTTTACAAGTAGCAGCATCCCTAAATGAAAATGTAAACATTGCCGCTTCAGGAGCAATTTCTAGAGGAAAATTTAGCACTTTTACAGTAGTAGGTATTGAAGGAAATCAGGGACCATACAAAATTGTGGGTCCCAACAATGAGCCTGCTATTGTTATCATTGCTGGCAGTGAAAGTGTATATGTAAATGGCGTACTTCTTGAAGCGGGCGAAAACAAGGCTTATACGATTGATTATAACTTGTCGGAAATTACCTTTAACACTACCTTTCCCATTACCAATGACATGCGTATTTGGATTGAATTTCAATATTCCGATCGAAATTACACACGATTCATAACCTATGAAGAAGTCGGCTATACCAGTGAAAAACTAAATGTAAGCGGTTATTTTTACAGTGAAAATGACGCAAAAAACCAACCCTTACAACAGATATTGTCGGAAGCACAAAAACAAACCTTAGCCAACGCGGGAAACAATACCGATTTAATGTTTTCTGAAAGCGCTTTTATAGACACCTTCAATGAAAACAAATTATTGTACAAAAAAGTTGTAAACGGAGGTGTAGCAGTTTTTGAATATTCAACCGATGCAACAGAAGAACTCTATACAGTAACATTTACAAATGTGGGGTTGAATAATGGCGAGTACAGCCTACTGAGAACCGTAGCTTCGGGACCCATTTTTGAATATGTAGGAGCGCAATTGGGAAATTACAGCCCCATTATAAAATTAATTGCCCCCTCTAAAGTTCAGGTTTTTGTTGTAAAATCTGACTATAAGTCTTCGGAAAAAACAAGGTTCAATTCAGAAATTGCAGTTAGTAATAATGATGCGAATTTATTTTCTACCATTGACGATAATCAAAATACAGCCCTGGCAGCTAAAATAGGTTGGCAAGAAATATTAATTGATAAAAAGTGGCAATTAAAAAGTGATATTAATCACGAATATGTGCAGCAAAACTTCAATACAGAACAAGGATGGGAGCCTGTAGAATTTAATAGAGATTGGAATATTTTAACAAACAATGCTACAAAAAACTACTTTCAATCCGCATTTACACTTCAGAATAAAAAAGCAGATTTTGTTAGCTATCGCTATAACAGTCTAAGGTACAACAACGCTTTTAAAGGAAATAAACACGAAATTATATCCAAGCTCAGATTTGATAAAACGAATTTTTCTACGAAGATATCTCTACTAGAGAATACTTCATCTGTAGAAGACAATTCCTTTTTTAGAGCCAGAGCGAGTTTAAATCACTACTTTTCGAGCAGTTGGGTGGGTGCTTTTACAAACGCAGAAATCAATGACAGAAAAGACAGCAACCAAGAATACATCAACACCAGTCATCGATTCAAAGAATACGAGGCCTATCTGGGGATTGGAGATACCGCAAAGGTGTTTGCAAAATTTGGAGTTAATTTTAGAACCAACGACAGTATCAAATCGAATCGGTTCACAGAAATTAATAATCGAAAAACGATCTACCTCAACTCGAAATTAGTCGATACCAAAAAGACAAACTTGTTGGTCTATGCAAATTATAGGGTTACACAAAACAATTTCACTTCAGATAAAAAGTCGCTGAATTCTAAAGTCGTATACCATCAAAAACTACTGAACGATTTCCTAAACCTGAATATTGCCTATGAAACTTCTTCAGGGAATGTTGCTCGGCAAGATTACCTCTATGTAAAGACAGAAATTGGCCAAGGTTTTTATACCTGGATCGATTATAATAATGATAGTGTACAGGATTTTGATGAATTTGAAATCGCACAGTTTCAGGACCAAGCCAATTATTTAAGAATTCCGTTACCTAACTTACGTTTTATTGCAACACAACGTGCGAAATGGCAACAATCGATAGGAATTAATTTTGCAAAATGGAAAGTTAAAAATGGCCTTAAAAAACTGCTTTCTCATTGGAGTAATCAAACTTTTTTAGTGACCGACAACGAGCAAGAACGCATTGGGAATTCTTTTAATTTCAATCCTTTTGATTTTGATGAAAACAAACTAATTGGACTGAATTACAATTTTAGAAATCAACTTTATTTTAATCGAAACCTACAAAAATACAGTACCACTTTTACGGTTGGAAATTCGAAGAACTTGCAACAATATTTTATAGGAAATCAAGAAAACACCCTCCAGCAAACACAAATAGATTTTAACCACAAATTTGCGGATTTCTGGGTGCTTGATTTGATGGTAAAACGGTCTGAAAACAATTTAAAAACAGAAAATTTCAACAACCGAAATTATGAAATTATCGCAAAAGAAATACATCCCAAAATCTCATTTTCGTATACTAATAATCATCGTTTTTCTGCCTTTTACCATTTTAAAAACAAAGTAAATACCTTGGAAGATTTTGAGTCTTTAAACCAGCAGAAATTTGGATTGGATTATTTTCATATCCGAAAAAACAAAAATCAACTAAGTGCAAATGCCACGGTTTTTTTAAACACCTTTACTGGAAATATAAATACGCCGGTTGCTTACCAAATGTTAGAAGGCTTGCAACCAGGGAAAAATTATACCTGGAACTTACTTTACAGTCAGAAACTAAATGCTTTTCTAAACTTAAGTGTAAGTTACTTGGGAAGAAAAAGTGAAAATTCGAAAACAATTCATACAGGTAGTATTCAACTAAAAGCACTTTTTTAGTTTTTTTTTGGTACACTTGTTGTTGCATAAATGATGCACAAAAAAAATGAAAAAAATGAAAAAATACACCTTATTTATTTGCCTATTCGTTAGTAGACTCGCTCTTGGCCAAGAAGCAACAACAAAAGAAACACCTGAATTCCCTTAAGATGTAAACAAAAAACATGAAGTGAAAATTAATGGATTGAGCTTGCTGGCTTTTGAATGGTTGGATGTTTCTTATGAGTACTTAATAAATGAAGAATCTTCTTTCGGAATAGCTGCACTGGTAGCTATTGATGAAAGCGAAGTATTCAGTTATTATAGAAATTCCTCTCTCACTTCTTTTTACAGAAGATATTTTTCAACCCATTATGCGAGAGGTTTTTTTGTAGAAGGTTTTGGGATGTTGCACACTTATGAGAATGAAACGTATGATTTTGTGGGAAATGGTTCTAGCAGGCAAGAAAATCAAACCGATTTTGCCGTTGGAATTTCTGCTGGAGCAAAATTTATAACGAAAAGAGGATTTACAGCCGAAATCTATTTAGGAATTGGAAGAAACATAGGAGGTGAAAGCGATTCTATTGAAGCCGGGGGGAGAGGAGGAATCTCACTTGGCTATCGATTTTAAGTCATCTTATTTTTGTAAATTTGATAAAAATAAGATTACATGAAAAAAATACTTTTAATTTTTACGCTTTTCATTTCTACAATTGCACTTGCACAACAGGAAGTAAAATTAAATATTGCAAATGCTTTGGTTTTTAAAACCATTGATATTTCCTATGAATATTATCTCAGTGGAGATACTTCGATTGGAATTTCTGGTTTGTATAATTTTGAACAAAAATCTAAAGACTTCAGATACTATGAAGAAAGTATGGTAACCCCTTACCTACGTCATTATTTCACCGCTGATAGGGTATGGAATCTTTTTGGAGAAGGGTTCTTCGGAATTGCAACTGGGTATAAAAAAATTGAAATCGTAGAACCCAATATTTATGAAAAATATTCCGACAGTGCTTTGGGGATTTCATTTGGAGCAAAATACATTTCAGAAAGCGGCTTCCTTGTAGATGCTTATGTAGGTATTGCTCGAAATTTATTTAGTGCTAACTCACCAATTTTAGTACCAAGAGTGGGTATAAATGTTGGATGGAAATTTTAATTTTATAAAGAATTTAAAAAAAAACCTCACGAAATTCGTGAGGTTTTTTAACTTTATAAGTCTTGTAAAACTACATTCTTTGAAGCCAATTTTTCACGGCAACTTCTGCGTGTATCAATTCTTTTAATTCTGTAATTTTAACTCTTTTTTGTTCCATTGTATCTCGATGACGAATTGTAACAGATTTGTCTTCAAGGGTCTGGTGATCTACGGTAATACAAAAAGGAGTTCCTGCTGCATCTTGTCTTCTATAACGTTTTCCAACGGCATCTTTTTCGTCATAAAAAACGTTGAAATCCCATTTTAAATCGTCCATGATTTTACGAGCAACTTCTGGCAATCCGTCTTTTTTCACCAGCGGAAGAATTGCTGCTTTATAGGGTGCTAAAATTACGGGTAATTTTAAAACTGTACGTGAAGTTCCATTTTCTAATGCTTCTTCTTGTAATGAATTGGAAAAAACGGCTAAGAACATTCGATCCAAACCAATCGAAGTTTCTACAACATAGGGAGTATAACTTTTATTTTCTTCGTGATCAAAGTACTGCAATTTTTTACCAGAATACGCTTCGTGTGCTTTTAAATCAAAATCAGTACGCGAGTGAATTCCTTCTAATTCTTTAAAACCAAATGGAAATTTAAACTCAATATCTGCTGCTGCATCTGCATAATGTGCTAATTTATCATGGTCGTGAAAACGATAGTTTTCTGGGCCCATTCCTAAAGAAAGGTGCCATTTTAATCGGGTTTCTTTCCACTGATCATACCATTCTTTTTGGGTTCCTGGTTTTACAAAAAATTGCATTTCCATTTGTTCAAACTCACGCATTCTAAAAATAAATTGTCGGGCAACAATTTCATTTCTAAAAGCTTTTCCAGTTTGTGCAATTCCAAAAGGAATTTTCATTCTACCCGTTTTTTGAACGTTTAGAAAATTCACAAAAATACCTTGTGCGGTTTCTGGACGCAAATACAAATCCATAGCGGTATCTGCAGAAGCGCCTAACTTGGTACCAAACATTAAATTGAACTGTTTTACCTCTGTCCAATTTCTTGACCCTGTTAAAGGATCTGCAATTTCTAACTCTTCAATCAAAGCTTTTACATCCAATAAATCTTCCTTTTCTAAGGAAGCTCCCATTCTAGAAAGAACGGTATTTATTTTTTCTTGATAACCTACAACGCGCCCGTTGGTTGCTAAAAATTCTTCTTTGTTAAAAGCTGCTCCAAAACGTTTTGCCGCTTTGGCTACTTCTTTGTTGATTTTTGCTTCAATTTTGGCACAGTAATCTTCAATTAAAACATCGGCTCTGTATCGTTTTTTTGAATCTTTGTTGTCGATTAACGGATCGTTAAAAGCATCTACATGACCAGAAGCTTTCCAAGTAGTAGGATGCATTAAAATGGAGGCATCGACCCCTACAATATTTTCGTGCATTTGCACCATTGCTTTCCACCAATAATCTCTAATATTCTTTTTTAACTCAACGCCGTTTTGAGCGTAGTCATACACCGCACTTAAACCGTCATAGATTTCACTTGATTGAAATACATAACCGTATTCTTTTGCGTGGGATAGTACTTTTTTAAATTGATCTTCTTGTTTTGCCATAATTAAGGCAAATATAAACGAATCTAAAAAGTTATCAAGAAAAATCAGTCTACTTTCTTACATAAATAAATGAAAGTGAAACAGAACATTAGAAATTTAAATTTTAGGGCAATCGAAGGACTCAAAAACAGTTAGAATTTTATAGGATAACACCTACAATATCAAAAGCATATTTTGGTTTTATTGGATTTTCTAAATAGAAAGAAGGTGGTGTTGAAATTACTTCTTTGATCCCTTGAAAAAACATTAATAAGCACTTAATTATTAGAGGCAAACACTTGATTTTTTTAACTTTTTTGTACCTTGAATAAAAAAGCGTAGTGAAATTACAAATTATAAAAGACCTCCTTCAAATTTTTTATCCACAACTCTGTTTAATTTGTGAGGATATCCTTTTACAAAATGAACCTTTTGTATGCTTATTCTGCAGATATGATTTGCCTGTATTATTCTTTAAAGATTCGACTAACAATGAAATTATAAGAAAATTTTATGGCAGAATTCCTTTAGAAGAAGCAAATACCTTGTTAACTTTCCATAAAGAAGGAAAAGTTAAAGAACTAATTCATGCATTGAAATACAATGGAAATGAAAATATAGGAATCTTTCTAGGCAATTGGACTGGCGAACTTCTTACAGAAAACAAACAATTTACCGGAGTCGATTTTATTGTTCCTGTTCCACTGCACACCAAGAAATTAAAAAAAAGAGGATACAATCAACTTACAAAGTTTGGAGAGCGTTTGAGTAGCTATTTGAAAAAACCACTAAAAGAAAATATTCTTTTAAAAGTAGATCCTACAAAAACACAGACTTTCAAACAGCGTTTTGAAAGGTTTGAAGACAACGAATTGAAATTCTCAATACAGGATACTCGTATTTTCGCAAACAAACACATTCTATTAATAGATGACGTACTTACAACGGGGGCAACTTTAGAAGCTTGCAGCAAGGAATTACAAAAGACTTCCAACATTAAAATCAGTATTTTAACAATGTCACTTACCCGGTAATTTTAACACTAAAAACTGAAAAATAAATTGTTTATTTGTAATTAAATTACACCTCTTGAAAAACACGTTTAACATTTTATTTTTCACAGTCATTTCACTCGTTTTAGGAAACTGTGCAAGAACAAGCAGACCGGATGGTGGTCCAAGAGATGAAGCTGCACCATTGATGGTAACCGCTACCCCGCCCTATGAAAATACAAATTTTGATGCAGCAAAAATTAAATTATCTTTCAATGAATTTATAAAACTTAAAAACCTAAATAAGCAACTGGTGGTTTCTCCGCCAATGAAATATCCTCCATTAATTACACCACAGGGCTTTGCTAGTAAATATCTAGAAATAGAGATTGTTGACACCTTGTCCAAAAATACCACCTATATTTTCAATTTTGGAAATGCTATCGAAGATAATAACGAAAGCAATCCATTAGAGCGTTTTAAATATGTTTTTTCTACGGGTTCGTATATTGATTCTCTCGAATCTAAAGGAACCGTAAAAGATGTTTTGGACAACAAACCCAATAAAGATTTCAATGTTTTACTTTACAAAATAGACAGTGCTTACACAGATTCTATTGTGTATCGAAAAAAACCAAATTATGTAACAACAACTACGGATTCTGTACACTTTAATTTTTCGAATTTGAAAGATGGAAACTACATAATGATTGCCTTACAAGAAGCAACTAACGATTACCTATTTGATCCTAAAACAGATCAAATTGGTTTTTATACTGATACCATTCAATTGCCTAGAGACAGTATTCTTCAAAAAGATATTGTCGTATTTAAAGAAACACTACCTTTTAAATTTGGAAGGGCAAAAGAACTTAAAAAAGGACAATTAATTTTTCCTTATTATGGAAAAAAAGAAGACCTAAAAGTGACCCTTCTTTCAAAGGCGCCCACAGATTTCAAAAGCATTTCAAAATTTGAACAGCAAAAGGATACCCTAAATTACTGGTTTTCCCCTTTTGAGACAGATTCATTAAACTTCATCGTCTCAAATGCAGCTATAAAAGATACTGTAACAGTAAAGCTTCGAAAAAAGAAATTAGATAGTATAAGTATTACAGGTACTACAGGGATTATTCATTTCAGAGATACCTTTTTCCTTAGAACCAACAATCCTGTTATAGACATCGATACTACAAAAATAGCGATTATGAATAAGGATTCAATAGCGGTAAGCTTTAAGAGTATTATTGACCAAAGAGAAAATAAATTAGCAATTGTTTTTGATAAAGAACCTGTTCAGCTGTACCAAATTTCTATGCTACCGGAAGCCATATCAGACATTTATACCTTTAAAAATGATTCGCTAACCTATCAGGTACGAACTCAGGAAATTGAGGATTATGGCCGAATAACCTTGAAAGTAGAAAATCCAGCTTCAAAAAATTACATTATCGAATTGTTGGATGCCAAATTGGAATTAGTGCAACGAAACTTCGTACAAGAAACAGCTACGATTGTCTATGATTTATTAGTCCCAGAAGCATATACCCTCAGGGCTATTGAAGACCGGAACCAAAACAATGTTTGGGATACTGGAAACTATTTAGAAAAAAGACTTCCTGAAAAAATCATCTATTTTAAGGACGAAGATTTAAGTGTAAGACCCAACTATTATTTAAATCCGGTATTTAAAGTAAACCAATAAAAAAGCAGGCACATTTTGCCTGCTTTTTGGATGTGGTCTTGATACCACTTGTATTTTTTAGATTCCGAAAAATGATTACACAAATCGCTTAATCGATCTAATAATTCCATAATGAATGCCTTCGTGGAAATTATTAAACATCAATGCTGATTCAAAAGAATTTAAAACAAAACCGGTACTGGTTGGGTATTCATGATAATTCACAAAAATACCCGCTTCAAAATCTTCTTCTAGCGTATCTGGCAAGCCCACTAACAATTCTTTCACCTCTTCAAATGCTTCTTTTGAAAACGTTTTTGTTGGTAAGGTTCCTTTGGTATGGGCCTCAATTAAATCATCTGGACATAAGTAATTTAATCCCGATAATTTATAATGCAACAGTTGTTGTGTTACCACTAAATGTGCAACATTCCAAGCAATATTGTTTTTAAAACCCTCTGGAATGGCATGGAGTTGTTCCAATGTTAATCCCTCTAATTCTTTTAAAACTAATGCGCGTGATTTTCTTAAAACATCGAATTGTATTTTCATTTTTATGTTTAATTTTGAAATGTAAATATAATACTATAAATGAATGAGGAAAGTCTATTTTTTACAAACTTGTGATACGTGTAGAAGAATTTTAAACGAAGTAAATATCACCGATTTTGAACGCCAAGAAATAAAGTCGAATCTGATAAATGTTTCGCAATTAGAAGAAATGCGCAAACGCTCTGGAAGTTATGAAGCATTGTTTAACAAACGTGCAAGATTATACAAATCCTTAGATTTGAAAAATAAAACACTTTCTGAAGAAGATTATCGAAAGTTTATTCTGGAGGAATACACCTTTTTAAAACGCCCGGTATTTATGGTTGAAAACAACATCTTTATAGGAAATAGCAAAAATGTTATTGCGGCACTCAAAGAAAAAATTAATTAGAATTCTCTAAAAAAGTTTGGGTTCTTAAAACAGCATTATCTCTGATGTCTTCCCAAAAAAGATTGAGATCCCCTACATGATAATTTTTCATAAAAGACATGAAAAATCGCATTGGAAATTTAGGATTTGTAGCCCAAATAAGGCCATCTTTAACTTCAATTTTCAATGCTTTTTTGTAGATCTTTTTATTGGAATACAGAAAGCCTTTGTGTTGGTCCAATTCTGTTGTTTTTTCGGTGTTCCAGGTGATTGGATTTGTGGTTACACTTCCAATATAAATGTTTTTCCCTTTTGGATAATGACCTCTTTTAAAAGTATTCCACCCCACAAGACCGCCAACTTCATTGGGCGCTGTCATTGGTTGAATCGACTTAAATAAATCTGGTTTTAAAACAGTACCCACAACATAGGCAGCAATGAGTTGTTTTTGCAATGGTTTCTGATCAAAAAAATCGCGTAATAAAAACTTGGTATGTGTTGAACCTTGACTGTGACTTGCTAGGATAATTGGTCGGCCATTATTGTATTTTTTTAAATAGGTTTCAAAAGCTCTTTTCACATCTGAGTAGGCTAATAATAGTGCTTTTTCTCCACCACTTTCGAGCATTTGATAGGAACGTACGTGTGCTTGTCTGTAAAAGGGTACATATAATTTACCCGCTGTTGTAAAAGCGGATGCTTGAAAGAGTACGGCTTTATGAACAACCTTCTGTTGTTGAATGACATCTTCAATAGGTACATTCCAACGGGCATCTTCTTTTTCTGTATTTAAAGTTGGATACACATAAAAAACATCTGCTTGTAAGGTATCGCTTTCTTGAGATGAAAAAGCGGCCAATTCTTTGGTATAGGTGGACGGTAACACTGCCCAATTTTTTTCTTCATTGTAATTGGGCGCTAAGGGAATTTCTTCCACTAAAAATTCCTGTGTTTTGTAGGCAGATTTACAACTCATCAAAAAACAAACTGCAGTGAATATGAAAATACAATTTTTCATCTTTTCTATTATTTCCAATAGTCTGCCACCCAAGGCGCAGCTCTTACATAGCGATACCATTTCCCTCTTCCCCCTTTCACGGCTTTATGAGGGTTTATTTCTCCATGAAAAATAATGATCTTGGCTCCTTTTGGGATGGTTGGTTTTTTCCAAAAAGCCAGTGGAAACCTTGATACACAATCATACTTAAAGCTAGGGCACCAAGCTTTGTCCCAGTATTGAAGATCATCATGGTCATGAATGGCATGGGTAAGATATTCTTGTTCGTTTCTATGTTGTTTTCTGATGTCTTCAAAATTGGATAGAAAATCATCAAAAACATAGCCATGTTTTCCAATTTCAAAGCGATATACTGAGGAGTTCCCCGTAATTCTCCAGCTTCTCCAGCCATGATCTTTAATAATTCGAAATGAACCTTCAACTTCAAAGAAACAATCGATATTGTCTACAATAACAATATCCAAATCTAAAAACAATGCCGTTCCTTTTAAACCATATAAGTCTTTCTTAAGGGTTGTCAATTTTTTCCACATGCGTTCTGGAATGTCTGTCCGAATCCCCATTTCAGGAATGTCATAACAGCTAACAGCTTCGTTAATACCTGTTGGATCGTCTGTAAAACAAACCATTTTAAAATCGCTAGTTAGGTGCTGCTGCACCATTGAAAACAATCGATTTACATATTCCGCTCCGTAGAGCGTTCCCCACTTCATGCAAAAAATATATTTGGTAGGTATTTCTTTCTGTGCCATTGTCAATGATTTCTTAAACGAATTTTCTTTGAATGATTTCCATGAAACGAGTTTCCAATGCTTCTTGCTCGCTCCAATTGTAGTCTGGTTTCACCATTTTATTGATAAATTTAATAGCTTCCTTTTCGGTCTTAAAGGAGTTTAATTGTGAAACCACTCTATTAAAATCTTCTTGGCTCCCATCAAATAAATTTTTTACAAATGCAATTCGGTCATTCAAACCGATTTGAATATTTTTCGTGAGTGCATCATTCAAAGAAACTGGATGAGCCATTTCAAATAAATTTGCCATCACATCAACAGGAATTGTATCTTTTAATTCTTCTTCTAGCGTGTGCATTTTTATTTCTTGATTGTCCGCTGCTTGCGCCTCAGGAGTTTCCTCCAATGCTTCTGAAGCGAATAAGGTTTCTTCCAATGCGTCAAAAGGTGGTTCGATTAGTGGGTTTTCTTCCGCTTCAATAGACAAATCAATATCAATTTCTCCTGGAGCGAACTTTTGGTCTTGGTCCAACACTTCTTTTTCTACTTGCACGTCTAAGGGTACTTGTTCAGGAACTTCGTGCGCTTCAACGACTTCTACGATGTCTTCAACAACTGTTTGTAGTTCTTTAGTTTCAAAAGCCTTTTCTACCGAATCAATTAACTCTTCTTTGGTTTCTTTTAAATTTGGTGTCGTATTTATGTAAGTTTCAACAAAAGCCAGCATGGATAATTTACTCGAAATTACTTTTGCCTTTTCTTCCAAAGCAAAAACATCATCTCTGTTTTTCATCTGCAAAATACTATGCGCTAAACTCATTAAATCGGCTTCTAATTTTTTGTGCATAAGTTGTGTCTTGAATTTATTTTTTACTTATAAATATTCTTAAATTTGTTATTTGTAAAAATAATGCAAAATTTAAAAAAACGAATGCCTAAAACTACAAAATGTTTCTCGAAAACACAGTAAATCATACAGAACAATTTGGTTGGATCGAAGTAATTTGTGGTTCCATGTTTTCTGGCAAAACCGAAGAATTAATCCGACGGTTGAAGCGAGCACAATTTGCAAAACAACGAATTGAGATATTTAAACCAGCTATAGACACCCGCTACGACGAGGAAGAGGTTGTTTCTCATAATGACAGTCGAATACGTTCAACACCCGTTCCAATTGCGTCAAACATTCGATTGCTGGCAAATGATGTAGATGTGGTTGGGATCGATGAAGCACAGTTTTTTGACAATGAAATTGTTGCCGTTTGCAACGACTTGGCAAATCGAGGAATTCGTGTTATTGTTGCTGGATTGGATATGGACTTTAAAGGAAATCCTTTTGGACCTATGCCTGCCTTGATGGCTACGGCTGAATATGTTACAAAAGTACACGCAGTATGTACGCATACCGGGAATTTAGCGCATTATAGTTTTAGAAAAGCTAAGAATGAGGATATCGTAATGCTGGGTGAAACGCAAGAATACGAACCGTTAAGTAGAGCTGCCTATTACAATGCCCTTCAGCAAAAACAAGAAGCAACTAATTCTTCAAAAGAAGCTACGCCTCTTTCAGAAGATACACAACCAAAGGGCGATTAAAGATGAACAATCATGTAACTGTTTTGGAAATTGATGGAAGTGCACTCTCGCACAATCTTTCTCATTTCAAAAAGCAGCTACATCCAACAACCAAAATATTAGCCGTTGTAAAAGCATTTGGCTATGGAAGTGATGGGATTCAAATTGCAACTTTTCTAGAAAAAAAAGTGGATTATTTTGCAGTTGCCTATGCCCATGAAGGAATAGCCTTGCGAGAAGCAGGAATAAAAGCACCCATTCTCGTCTTGCATCCTCAAATACCAAATCTTGTCGCAATTGTAAACTACTGTTTAGAGCCCAACATTTATAATTTTAAAATTTTTAATGCCTTTTTAAAAGTAGCATCTCAAACTGCCTTGCAAGCATATCCAATTCATATAAAATTGAATACTGGATTAAATCGATTGGGGTTTTCTACAAACGATGTTCCATCACTATTAGCTCGGTTAAAAGCAACGAAGCGACTAAAAGTACAATCGTTATTTTCTCATTTGGCAGTCAGTGAAGAAATTAAAGAACAAGCATTTACCAATCAACAAATAACCATATTTTCAGAGAGCGTTCAGCAATTTCAGACAGGACTCGGATACAAACCCATCTTGCATATTTTAAACACCTCTGGTGTTATTAATTATCCAAAAGCACAGTTTGACATGGTTCGGATTGGGATTGGTTTATATGGTTTTGGTAATGATACAAAGGAAACAAATCGATTACAAAATACACATAATTTAAAATCAATTATTTCACAAATTCACACCATTAAACCTGAAGAATCAGTAGGATACAACAGAGCTTTTATCGCACAAAAGAAAACCATAACGGCAACCATTCCTATTGGCCATGCAGATGGAATTTCAAGAAAACTAGGAAAGGGTAAGGGACATGTGCGCATCAATGGTCAAAAAGCAAGCATTATTGGAAATGTCTGTATGGATATGATTATGGTCGATGTCACAACAATTGATTGTACTGAAGGTGACGAAGTTATTGTCTTTAATAGCCAAGAAATGATTCAAGAAATTGCAGATGTGACGGCTACCATTCCATACGAAACATTAACTGCAATCTCTCAACGTGTCCAAAAAAAATTAAAGTCGTAAGAAAATGGAAAAATATCTAGAAATCATCAAAAACTCCTATTCCAGTTACTGGAGTTATCTCAAAAAATCTATTTTGATGGATTTAAATTGGGAGAATTATTTCTATGGATTGCTGCTTATTTCTATCGTTGTTTGGACACTAGAAATGGCTTTCCCTTGGAGAAAAAACCAACCTCGCTTTCGAAAAGGTTTTTGGTTGGATATTTTTTACATGTTTTTTAATTTCTTTATCTTAAATCTTATTGTTTTAATTGCATTGTCAAATTCAGCAGCCGAAGTTTTCAATGATCTTTTGGGACTTGTTGGAATGTCCATTTCAAATTTTCAGCTGCTAGATATTAACAAGCTTCCTTTTGCTGCAAGAATACTCCTCTTTTTTGTGGTGGTCGATTTTACACAATGGTGGACACACCGATTGTTACACCGATTTGAATTTTTGTGGAATTTTCACAAAGTACACCATTCTGTGAAACAAATGGGGTTTGCTGCACACCTGAGGTATCACTGGATGGAACCCATCATTTATAATTCGTTCCGCTATATTCCGTTGGCAATTATTGGAGGATTTTCTGCACAGGATGTAGCATTTGTGCATTTCTTCGCCATTACAATTGGTCATCTTAACCATGCCAATGTTAATTTGAATTACGGTTTTTTAAAATACATTTTAAACAATCCAAAAATGCATATTTGGCATCATGCAAAAGAATTACCAGAAAACCGAAAATATGGTGTGAATTTTGCGTTAACCCTGAGTATCTGGGACTATTTGTTTCAAACAAATTACATTCCATATTCTGGAAAAAATATTGAACTCGGGTTTGAGGATGATGAAAAATTCCCAAAAAACTTTTTCCAGCAAGGCATCTATCCTTTTGGAAAAAAATAACCAGTATTTTTCGATGATTCAATGCCCATACAATTCCTTTAGCAATCGCGCTGCAGGTTTATTTTGCGGTGTAAATCGATTATTTTGTTCTCCACCAGCACGATCATGTAAATGAAACCATTTCCAGACAAAACCTCCCGCAAACCAATCTTCTTTCCAAAATTGATTGTAAATCGCTTGTAAGGCATTTGTTTGTGCTTCTAAATTCACTCCCGCTTCGATGCGCTTGGAGTCCCAGGGTTTTTTCCCTGAAAAATCTACGCTTCGATACCCAAACTCTGTAAATAAAATAGGTTTCTGAACTCGTTTTTGAAGTCGTACTATTTGTTTTTTATGAGGTTTCCAGCCTTGCTCGTAATTGGCAACTGTTGGAGTTTTAACAGCACTCAAAGGAAAATAGGCATCAATCCCTATATAATCTAAAGCATCCCAAAAGGGTACGCGTTGATATTCATCCCAGTTCGCTGCATATGTAAGTTTTCCGGTATAAACCCCCCGAATTTCTTGAATGAGTTTTCGCCAATATTCTGGTCTATTTTTTACAAATTCTTCCAATTCGGTCCCAATGCAAAACAGTTCAGCATTTACATCTTCAGCTACCGCAGCATAGGTTAAAATAAACGCGCTGTAAGAAGCTTCTAATGCAATCCAATTTGCTTCAGAATTCATTTTTATATTACCTGTAAATAGACCGTTCCGAACCCAGATTTGAGGTTTTACCATAATGCCAATGTTTTCTTTTTGAAAACTTTTCGCGTATTGCAATACCCCTTTTTCTGTTTCGCCAAACCATTGCCAATCTGCATTGTACATTATTTGGGGAGATGATAGCGCCCCAACAAAACCAAAAGGCATTAAAGCAACAGAATTGCTTCCTAAATTTTGTACAGGCTTAATGTGAGAACTGTTTATGGAATCTCGAGCGGCTACAAAACTAACACCATTAATTTTTTTTGATTGCGTTTGACAAGATAAGCAGACGATCAAGAGTAAAAAAAAAGAGTGAATTTGTTGCATCATAGATCAAAAATAAACTTTTTAACCAGAGTACCCATACAGGGCATTGTTAAAAAATTATTCTGAAGATTTTTCAAAAGTACAGATTCTTTTTTTTTAAAAAGAACTTTGTCTTATTCTTAGGGCAAGCACCGAAAAGTAATTTTAAAATTGTAATTTCCCTCTTTGTTCAGGCTGTTTTTAAATTTCAACAAAAATATTACAATCATCTACACATGAACCATATTGTTATTATTGGAAACGGAATTGCGGGTGTTACTGCTGCAAGACACATTCGAAAAAATTCGGATGTGAAAATCACAATTATTTCTGCAGAAAATAAATACTTTTTTTCAAGAACAGCACTCATGTATGTGTACATGGGACATCTTACTTTTAAGCATACACAACCTTATGAAGATTGGTTTTGGAAAAAAAACAAAATTGACCTAAAAGAAGGCTTGGTCATTTCAGTAAACACAACAAATAAAACACTTCAATTTATGGACAGCACCTCCATAAATTATGACAAACTAATAATTGCTACGGGCTCTAAGCCTCATAAATTTGGGTGGCCTGGTCAAGATTTAAAGGGAGTCATGGGCCTTTATCACAAACAAGATTTAGAACAATTAGAAAAATATGCTCCCAACAACAAAGTGTGTAAAAGGGCAGTCATTGTAGGGGGTGGTTTAATTGGAATAGAATTGGCCGAAATGCTTAGAAGTAGAAATATTCCAGTTACTTTTTTAGTGAGAGAACAAAGTTTTTGGAATGGAGTATTGCCCGCTCAAGAATCTGAAATGATTAACAAACACATTCTAGAACATCAAATTGATTTGCGGCTAGGCGTTCATTTGAAAGAAATAAAATCGGACCAAAACGGACAGGTTTCCTCAATTATCATAGAAGAAACCGGGGAAGAAATTGACTGTAATGTTGTTGGTTTAACAGCAGGAGTAACACCAAACATTGATTTCATTAAAGCATCTTCTATAGAAACTGGACGAGGTGTTAAAGTGAATCGATTCCTAGAAACCAATGTTGAAGATGTATATGCCATTGGCGATTGTGCAGAACAACGAGAAGCTATTGGGCAAAGAAGAAACATAGAAGCTGTTTGGTATACGGGAAGAATGATGGGAGAAACAGTTGCTCAAACAATTTGCGGAAATAAAACAGCATACAAACCAGGCCATTGGTTTAATTCTGCAAAATTCTTAGATATTGAATACCAGACTTATGGTTGGGTTTTTAGTGAACAAAACAAAACAGAAAACGAGGGTTATTTTCAGTGGAAACATCCAAAGGAGGCAAAATGCGTTACCATTTCATACGACAAAAAAAACCATCTTTTCTTGGGAATTAACACCTTTGGGATTCGAATGCGTCATCAGGTTTTTGACAAATGGTTGTCAGAAAAAAAATCAATTGAATTTATTTTGGAACATTTCGCAGACGCCAATTTTGATCCTGAATTTTACAAACTGCATGAAACAGCTATTGTGGCAAAATTCAATACAGAATTTAACACCAATATCACTGTAAGAAAAAAGAGTTGGAAACGAATATTTAGCAAATAAAACATGAAAGCAATTAAAAACATCGGATTGATACTCTGTTTTATTGGATTTACCATTTTTACAGGAAGTATATTTACCGGAAAAAACAAAGTCTCTCAAGAAACCTTTGATACTTGGACGAAACAAAAAGTAAAAAGTGCGTTTTTTATTGAAAAGGCACAAAAAGAGCTTGTAGCAATCGAATTAAGTGCTTTTGAACTCTCACATCGAATTCTAGAAATTGCAAAAGCATCAAATAGGCATCACAAAAGCCAAAAGAAAATAGCGTGGCATAAAATCATTCCTTTGAAATGGAATAAAACGTCCAAAGATTTCATATATCCACTCGTCAGAGCATCTGCATCAGGATGGCCACAACAACATCCAGAACTGTTTTTCTGGATTACTTTTGGGTTGGCAATTTTTGGAGGTACCATTGCATTTGCAGCCGATTATAAATTACTAGGCAAAGCAGGAATTAAAAACAATGGAATTTTCCAACATTCGGCCACAAATAGAGGACCCCTTGGTATTATTGCCTTTCTATTCTTTGTAAGCTTTTATGTGGTTTTATATTTCTTTCCAAATTTTTTAATCAATCCCATTACCGCTGTAAACCCACTAAGTAAGAGTTTAAGTGGTAACGAAGCTAGTCAATGGTTTCTCTATGGATTTATGTATTGTGCAGTCATGGGCGTTTTCGCTATCAGAATGTTCATCAAATACAGACATAATAATTATCAAATTTTAAGAACTGCAGTTGTCTTATTTTTCCAAATAGCCTTTGCATTTATCATTCCAGAAATTTTAGTGGCATTTAACAAACCTTGGTTTGATTTTAAAAATGCATTTCCACTCAATTATACGTTTTTCTTTGATTGGAATATTGACAATTTATTGGCAAGCGGCAACATGGGGGTCTTTATGTTGGTGTGGGGGATCCTACTCACTGTAGTCATTGTCCCTATTATGGTCTATTTCTATGGGAAAAGATGGTATTGTTCTTGGGTCTGTGGTTGTGGGGGATTGGCAGAAACTTTGGGGGATCCCTACAGGCAACTATCTAGTAAATCCTTGTTGTCATGGAAAGTAGAACGTTGGCTAATTCATAGTGTTTTGGGTTTTGCCATCATAATGACCCTCATCACTTTGTACACTTATTTTGCCGAAATTGAAAGTTGGAGAAACATTGCTTTTGGAATCTCTGTTTACGATGTGCAAAGTTCTTATGGGTTTTTAATAGGTGCTATTTTCTCTGGAGTAATCGGAACAGGATTTTACCCCATACTAGGCAATCGGGTTTGGTGTCGTTTTGGCTGTCCTTTGGCTGCTTATATGGGTTTTGTTCAACGATTTAAGTCTCGCTTTAGAATTACCACAAATGGGGGACAATGTATCTCTTGTGGGAATTGCGCTACCTATTGTGAGCAAGGGATTGATGTTCGTGCCTACGCGCAAAAAGGAGAAAATATTGTGCGTTCTAGTTGTGTCGGCTGTGGGATATGTGCAGCAGTCTGCCCAAGAGGAGTTTTAAAATTAGAAAACGGACCAACGCAGGGAAGAATTAATCCAACTGAGATCTTATTGGGCAATGATGTGGACTTAATGCAGTATGTCCATCGAAAATAAATGGAATCTTAGTACTTTTGTTGCTACAAACTTTTCAGAGAAAGTAAAACAACACTCATTTAAAAATTTGTAGTAGATGCTGGCAATTATAAAAGTGATTATCCCAGCCTATAATGAACAAGACTCGATTGCAAATGTTGTAAATGACATTCCCAAAATTGTTGATGAGGTAATTGTGATCAGCAACAACTCAACCGACAATACCGCAATAAACGCCAAAAATGCCGGTGCTACCGTTTTGCATGAACGTAAAAAAGGTTATGGACATGCTTGTTTAAAAGGATTGGAGTATATCGCAAATCAAAAAGAGAAAACAGAAATTGTGGTGTTTTTAGATGGAGATTATTCGGATTATCCAGCGCAATTATCGGAATTGATCGCACCCATTATTAATGAAAATATTGATTTTGTTCTGGGCGCAAGAGTAAAAGAACAGCGAGAATATGGAGCAATGACCCCGCAACAAATTTTCGGAAATTGGCTCGCAACTGCTTTAATGAAATTATTTTTTGGAGCTACCTATACAGATCTAGGGCCTTTTAGAGCTATCAAATACGAAAAGTTAATGGCTTTAAAAATGGAAGACAAAACCTATGGATGGACTGTTGAGATGCAATTAAAAGTCTTAAGAAATAAATTTACCTACCTCGAAATCCCGGTTAAATATCGAAATAGAATTGGAGTATCCAAAGTTTCAGGAACCATAAAAGGTGCTATATTTGCAGGGATTAAAATTCTTAGCTGGATTTTTAAATACAGTTTTAAAAAATGATTCTAGAATACATTATTATTGCCATTTACTCGATCTCACTAGTGCTTATTTTCCTATACGCATTAGCACAATTAAATTTATTGTTTAATTACCTATCGGCACAAAAAAAAGAAGATCGTTCTCCTCAATTCGATTTGTCGAAACCAGCAGAGGTTCCGTTTGTAACGATACAACTTCCCGTTTTTAACGAAATGTATGTAATGGAACGTTTATTGGAAAACATTGTAAAACTTAAATATCCTAAAGAAAAATTAGAAATTCAAGTGCTAGATGACTCTACAGATGAATCTGTAGAAACAACTGCCGCGCATATTAAAAAGTTACAAGAGCAAGGCGTCGATATACAACATATCTGCAGAACCAACAGACAAGGTTTTAAAGCTGGTGCGTTAAAAGAGGGGTTAGAAAGGACAAAAGGAGAAATTATTGCCATTTTTGATGCCGATTTTTTACCTGAGGAAGACTGGTTGCTAAAAACAGTTCCTTATTTTAAGGATGAAAAAATTGGCGTTGTTCAAACTCGTTGGGGGCATATTAATCGAAATTATTCAACCCTTACAAAGATCCAGGCATTTGCACTGGACGCACATTTTACCCTAGAACAAGTGGGTAGAAATATTAAGGGACATTTCATAAACTTTAATGGAACAGCTGGCCTTTGGAGAAAAGAATGTATCTATGATGCTGGTAATTGGGAAGGAGATACCCTTACCGAAGATTTGGATTTAAGCTATAGAGCACAATTAAAAAAATGGCAATTTAAATATCTTGAAAATGTAGAAACACCTGCAGAATTGCCGGTCATTATTAGTGCTGCACGCTCGCAACAATTTCGCTGGAACAAAGGTGGAGCAGAGAATTTTCAAAAAATGACCAAGCGAGTTTTAAAAACAAAAGATTTGCCACTAAGAACTAAAATTCACAGTGTCTTGCATTTATTAAATAGTTCAATGTTTTTAAATGTATTTATTGTTGCGGTATTGAGCATTCCTATGTTGTATATTAAAAATGAATATGCACATCTAAAGAACTACTTCTACATGATGAGTTTCTTTGTCATTAGCTCATTAATTTTCTTTATCTGTTATTGGCAGATGTACAAGAGAATGTATGGGGGTGGACTTGTGAAATTCTTTAATTTTATTGGTATGTTTTTTACATTTTTCTCAATAGCAATGGGCTTTTCATTACACAACTCGATTGCGGTTTTGGAAGGGCACTTTGGAAAAAAGAGTGCCTTTGTAAGAACCCCAAAATTCAATATTAAAACGCTAAAAGACGGCTGGAAAAACAACAAGTATATCAAGAAAAAACCTTCATTAAATGTAATAGCTGAAGGAGCACTCGTAGGCTACTTTGCTTTTGGAATGTACAGTGCATTTATTGTTGGAGATCAAGGGGGCGATTTTGGATTGTTCCCATTCCACTTAATGCTTTTTATAGGTTTTGGATATGTCTTTTTTAAGTCTATTTTTTCGAGAGCTTAATGATTGCTTGGGATAAATACAAAGCTATTTTCCTAGTCCTTATCAGCAGCATCCTCTATTTGTATATTGGCTATTTTTTTGAGAGAACTGCTTTTAACACTTTGCTAGTAGTTTGGTCCGCTTTATTTGTTTGCTTTTATTTTCTGATGAAAAGCAAGCCTTTCAATTTTTACTATTTAGCGGGTATTTCCATCCTTTTTAGACTGGTACTCTTATTCCAAACGCCAAATCTATCGCAAGATTTCTACCGTTTTATTTGGGATGGAAGAATGATTTTTGAAGGACTAAATCCCTATCTTTCAATACCACAAACCTACATTCAACAAGGATTAAAACCAATAGCTGAAGCAGTAACTTTGTATGAAGGAATGGGTACATTGAATGGAAGTCATTATACCAATTACCCTCCATTGCACCAAATTGGCTTTTTAATTGCAGCCCTTTTTTCTAGCAAGAATATTTTGGGCTCTATAGTTGCCCTTCGAGTCCTTAGCATTCTAGCAGATATAGGGATTCTTTATTTTGGAAAAAAACTTTTGAAAAAAATGAACTTACCAATTCAAAATATTTTTTGGTACGTACTCAATCCTTTTGTCATTATTGAAATGACAGGGAACCTCCATTTCGAGTCCATCATGTTATTTTTCTTGGTCAGTGCATTGTACAAACTAGCGCAAAAAAAATGGTGCTTAGCTGGGGTATTACTCGCAGCCGCTATCTCTGTGAAACTGATTCCACTTTTATTTTTACCCCTTTTTTACCAATGGTTTGTAAAACCAAAAAACCTTGAAAAAAATTTAGTAGGCACAGAGGACAAAAACAGCAACAAACTCCAAAGAAAAAAGTGGCTTCCAAGCGGCAAAGGAATCAAAAATTTGATTGCCTTTTACAGTATTGTAATTACTACAATAATTGCCCTTTTCTTACCATTTTATTCGCCTGAATTAGTTCCAAATTACTTGAAATCAGTAGGGTTATGGTTTCAGAAATTTGAATTTAACGCTAGTTTTCACTACCTCTTTCGAGAAATTGGATATCTTTTTAGAGGCTGGAATGAAATTGCAATCATTGGCAAAATAACACCCATACTAACCCTGATTTTTATTGGATGTCTTAGTTTTTTTAGAAAAAATGGCACAATCTCCCAGCTCATAACAGCACTTTTATTTGGAGGTTTTTTCTATTATATGACCACCACAACGATGCACCCTTGGTATTTAGCGACATTAGTTATTTTAAGTGTTTTTACAAGATACCGATTTACAATCGTCTGGAGTTTTGTTATTGTTTTAAGCTATCAAGTCTATGCAAATAGCCCTTGGGAAGAAAATCTTTGGTTTGTAGGATTCGAATATTTCATTGTTTTATGCTGCCTGATTTTTGAGCTTAAAAGGAAAAAAAACATTCAGTTAACCTAGATGTTCGTAGTTTTTTGTACTTTAGAGACTTATAATTTTTTCAATGAAAAGACTTACTATAAAAGACATCGCTAAAGAATTCAATGTTTCAATTTCAACCGTTTCTAAGGCATTGAATAACAGTTATGAGATTAGTACTAATACCAAAGAAAGGATTCAGAAATTTGCAAAAGAGAACAACTACAAACCCAATTTTAATGCGTTAAGTCTAAAAAACAGACAAACAAAAACGATTGGAATTATTATTCCAAATATGCTCAATTATTTCTTTGCACAAGTTTTCAAAGGCATCGAAAAAGTGGCAAATGATCGAGGATATAAAATTATATCTTGTATTTCCAATGAATCGTACACTAAGGAAGTAGAAACGATAGAAATGCTTTCCAATGGAATTATAGATGGTTTTATTCTTTCTTTGGCAGAAGAAACCATTTTGAAAAATGATTTTTCGCATTTGCAAGAGATGCTCAATGATAACACCCCTATTGTAATGTTTGATCGGGTTGCTGACGACATTGATTGTGACAAAGTAATTACAGATGATTTTATCGGTATCGTAAACACAGTAAATCACCTTGTAAAAACCGGAAGTAAAAACATTGCCTTTATTTCGACCATCAGTAAGTTAAAAATTGGCGAAAAAAGAAAACACGGATACTTAAAAGGGTTGGAAGAAAATAAAATCCAGGTAAATAGAAATTTAATCATCGATATTTTAGAGGATGATTATAAAGAATATGAAAATATTTTAACTCCAATTTTTGACAACAACACCATTGATGCTGTCATTGCCACAGATGAATCTTCAGCAATTGCTGCAATGAAAGTTGCCATTAGGAAAGGATACAAAGTTCCTCAAAATTTTTCTGTGATTTCTTTTTCAAATGGAATTTTAGCAAGACACTCAAGTCCAAAAATGACCACGATAAGTCAACACGGAGAACTAATGGGTGCCACTGCAGCAGAAATTTTAATCAACAAATTAGAGAAAAAAAATACCTCAGAAAAACCAAAAACAGTTGTAATTAAAACAAATTTGGTCGAACGAAACTCCACAAAAAAATTCGCGCTTTAATCCTCGTAAGAAACCGTGCTTTGGCGCTCCCTATTTACCGATAACCTTGTTACATCGGGTCTTGAATAGTGACCTACACAGTCAAAATTTTGTCGTTCTTCCAACACACGATTAAAATCCAGGGTTTCAATAATTAATCCTTCTTTAAACAACACAGGAGCTACCAACCATTCTCCATCAGGTGCAGCTATACACGAGCCACCATTTGCTAGAGTTTCTGGGGCATTTTCTAAAATTTTATCTAAATGAGGCGTCTCTTGCGGAAAATCTGATGTTGCCATTAAACTAGAAACTGAAATCACAAAAGAACGCGATTCTCTCGCTATAAAACGGGTAATATCTTTGGTGTTATGATCACTTCCAGGCCACACCGCGATGTGTAAATTTTCACCCAAACCATACAACGCAGTTCTTGGTAAAGGCATCCAATTTTCCCAACAATTCAATCCACCAACAGTAAATTCTTTTAACGGGTGAACCTGCAAACCATTTCCGTCTCCTGGCGACCAAGTTAAACGTTCGTCAAAAGTAGGCTGTAATTTACGATGTACCGACTTTATTTCTCCAACTGCATTGATATAGACCAAAGAAGCGTAAATACTGTGACCTCCCCTATTTTGTGCGCGCTCGATAATGCCCAAATAAATCGCAATGCTGTGTTCTTTTGCCAATTTACAAACACCTTCCAACTCCCCTTTTTCAATGGTAACAGAATTTCGAACATAATGTGCATGCAATTCTTTTTGAGTTTTAGAATTCCAAGCTGAACCGTTTGTTAAAGCAATCCAAAAAGGATATCCTGGCAAAAGAGCTTCACCAAAAACAATGAGCTCACAATTTTCTTTGGCAGCATCTAAAATAGATTTTTCTATTTTCTTAAGGGTTTTTTCTTTGTTGAGCCAGACTGGTGATATTTGTGCTAAGGCTACTTTTAATAAGTTTTTGGTCATCATTGCTTTATTAATTCATTGTAAATTTTCAAAAAAAACCTTTAAATATTAGATTTTAATCGAAACGAGAAGGCCTTCATTAGCCCTTACATTAAAAACAGTTTCATCCTCAAAAATTAAATATTGCCCTTTAATTCCTACCAATGTTCCTGTAAAATGATTGGTTTTTTTGAGGTTCAAACTTTTTGGTTTTTCTGGATATTTCACCACGGGAAAATGCAACTTGGTCGCTTTGTTGTTCGCTATAAAATAGGCTTTGGCTTCAGTTGGGATGTATGGCTCTAATTGATCTCTCCATTCGATAAGATTTTCATTGGTACTGTCATTCTTTAACATTTTTCGCCAATTGGTTTTATCGGCTACGTGGGCTTTTAGCGCTACTTCGGTAATTCCAGCTAAGTACCTATTGGGTACTTCTACAATTTCAATGGCTTCATGTGCCCCCTGATCTATCCAACGAGTAGGAACTTGTTGTTTTCGGGTAACACCCACTTTCACATTACTTGAATTTGCCAAATACACAATATGTGGTTTTAATTGCACACTTTTTTCATAAGCCAAATCTCGATCTTCTATCCCTAAATGTGCAGTACTTAATTCAGGTCGCATGATCCAATCTCCTGCATTTGGAGTATCAAAAAAACAAGATTTACAGAAACCTTGCCTATAAATTTCTTTTTCTAAATGGCAGTGAAGGCATTCATAGGTCACAAAATCAATAGTTATGGTGGTATTCAATAATTGATTCATATTGATAAAATCATCATTCATATCGAGATAATACTGAATTTGATCTGAATTCTCGGTCATCATTTTTTTTAAAACTCCTTGATAGGTCATATAAAAGATTTTATTACTTTAGAGGAAGATTTCTTGCTTTTTTAAATAAGAAAATAGCACCAAACAAATTTACAAAAATTCTATGGCGTTTCAGATCATCAATTCTATAATATCTTGGTTCTTAAAGAAACGGATACACCAAATTGAGCTGTTTAAGAAATACCCAAACGATGTTCAAGAAGAACTGTTATTGAAGCTCATAAATACTGCTAAAAATACCGAGTATGGAATAGAAAAGGATTTTGCTACCATACACAAATACACAGATTTCCGAAACAAAGTACCCATACAGCAATACGAAACTTTTGAACCCTTCATTGAACGATGTCGAAATGGCGCCCAAAATTTATTTTGGCCAACCTCAATAAAATGGTTTGCAAAAAGTAGTGGGACCACCAATGCAAAAAGTAAATTTATTCCTGTCTCTGAGGATGCGCTAGAATATTGCCACTTAAAAGCAGGAAAAGACATGTTGTGTTTATACATTAACAACAACCCCAAGACCCAACTTTTTACGGGCAAAGGTTTGCGATTGGGTGGTAGCTCGGAAGTCTATAAAGACAATGGTTCTCACTTTGGTGATTTGTCCGCTATCATTACCGAAAACCTCCCTTTTTGGGCAGATTTTAGTTCAGCACCAAGTCAGCAAGTCGCCCTAATGGCAGAGTGGGAAACTAAAATGGAAGCCATTGTCAACGAGACTATCAATGAAAATATTACCAGTTTGGTTGGCGTTCCTTCTTGGATGTTGGTTTTATTAAATCGAGTTTTAGAGAAAACAGGAAAAGAAAACATCTTGGAGGTTTGGCCAAATTTGGAGGTCTATTTTCACGGGGGAGTAAACTTCAACCCTTACAGAGAACAATACAAAAAATTGATCCCAAAAGCCGATTTCAACTATTATGAAATTTACAATGCCTCCGAAGGTTTTTTTGCCATTCAAGACAAGCCGGGTTCCAAAGAATTGTTATTAATGTTGGACTATGGCATCTTTTATGAATTTATCCCAATGGAACATTATACCGGTGAAAATTCAACTGCCATCCCATTGGCTGAAGTGGAAAAAGGAATTAATTATGCCATTTTAATCACCACCAATGGCGGTTTGTGGCGGTATTTAATTGGTGACACCGTGAAGTTTACTTCCACAGATCCCTATCGAATTAAAATTACAGGACGCACAAAACACCACATTAATGTTTTCGGTGAAGAATTAATCATTGAAAATGCAGAAGAGGCTTTGCGCATTGCCTGTGAAAAAACAAATGCAAGCATTTCCGAGTATACCGTAGGCCCCATTTTCATGGAAGGCAAAGAAAAAGGAGGCCATGAGTGGATTATAGAATTTACAAAAGCCCCCAAAGTAATGGCAAAGTTTACTGAAATTTTGGACGAAGCATTAAAAACAATCAACTCCGATTATGAGGCAAAACGGTATTCAAACATGACCTTAATGCTACCCAAAGTTCACAAAGCAAAAAAAGGATTGTTCTATAGCTGGCTCAAGAAAAAAGGGAAATTAGGCGGACAACATAAAGTACCCAGATTGTCAAATTCCAGAGCGTTTGTGGAGGAATTATTGGCAATATAAACAGGAGACAATTCTAGAAAAAAAATCTTATCTTGATGACACTCCCCGTTACAATTTATTAAATCTTACGTTCTACAACGTAACCAATCATTTTAAGTAATGAGGTTTTATATTTAGAAGTTGGGAAATTTTCCAGGAGCGCAGTAGCTTTTTGGATGTACTCCTCCATTTTAAGGGTCGTATATTCTATTCCGCCGTTACTTTTTACAAAACTGATGATTTCTTTCACACGCTTTTTATCCTTGTTGTGCTTTTTGATGGAATTAATCAACCAAGATCGCTCTTTTTTAGAACAATTATTTAGGGTATAAATTAAAGGCAAGGTCATTTTTTGTTCTTTAATATCTATCCCAGTGGGCTTGCCAATTTTCGCATCCGAATAATCAAATAAATCATCTTTTATTTGAAAAGCGATCCCAATATATTCACCAAATTTTCTCATTTGATGAATCTTCTCTTGATTTGCACCAACAGATGCTGCGCCAATTCCACAGCAAGTAGCAATTAGTGTGGCTGTTTTTTTACGAATAATATCGAAATAAACCCCTTCAGTAATGTCTAATTTTCGAGCTTTTTCTATTTGGAGCAACTCACCTTCACTCATTTCGCGAACGGCAATAGAAATCAATTTTAATAAATCAAAATCTCCATTGTCTATGGACAATAACAATCCTTTCGATAATAAAAAATCGCCAACAAGTACCGCGATTTTATTTTTCCAAAGTGCATTTATAGAGAAAAATCCACGCCTTCTATTGCTATCGTCTACCACATCATCATGCACCAAAGTAGCGGTATGAATTAATTCTACAATAGCGGCACCCCGATAAGTTCGTTCATCAAAACCACCATTGGAGACCATTTTTGCTACTAAAAAAACAAACATCGGACGCATTTGTTTTCCTTTTCTTCGAACAATATAATAAGTAATTCTGTTTAAAAGTGGCACTTTAGACAGCATCGCATCTTTGAATTTTTCTTCAAAAAGTTCCATTTCAGCTAAAATGGGGCGTTTAATTTGCTCGACAGTATTCATGTTCACAAAATTACGAAATTTAAACAAGACCTAACTGGTTTTTGGATGCGCTATACGCGATTATTTCTTTACGATTTGTTGGCCAATTGACCACAAGCAGCATCAATATCTTTTCCTCGAGAACGACGAACATTTACAGTAATGTCATGCATTTCCAGATTGGAAATATAACTGTTAATCGCAGCAGAACTTGCCTGTTGAAATTCCCCATCATCAATAGGATTGTATTCTATTAAATTAACTTTACAAGGCACATAACTACAAAACTTCACCAAGGCTTGAATGTCTTCTTTTCGGTCGTTAATCCCTTCCCAAACAACATATTCATAAGTGATGATGCGCTCCGTTTTTTCATACCAATACTCCAAAGATGCTCTTAAATCATCTAAAGGGAAATTCGTATTAAAAGGCATAATTGAAGTTCGAACTTCGTCTATTGCAGAGTGTAATGATACCGCTAAATTGAATTTCACAGCATCATCTGCCATTTTTTTAATAATTTTTGGAATGCCAGAAGTGGATACGGTGATTCTTTTTGGAGACATCCCTAGGCCTTCTGGTGACGTAATTTTTTCGATGGATTTAATGACATTGTTGTAGTTCATTAAAGGTTCACCCATCCCCATAAAAACAATATTAGACAACTTGTGATTGTGATACAACCGACTTTGCTTATCTATTGCAACCACTTGATCGTAAATTTCATCGGGATTTAAGTTTCGCATTCTTTTCAAACGAGAAGTTGCACAGAATTTACAATCTAAACTACAGCCAACTTGACTAGATACGCAGGCTGTTGTTCTTTTTGGCGTAGGTATCAAAACAGATTCTACAATAAAACCGTCGTGTAATTTGATCCCATTTTTAATGGTCCCATCTTTACTTCTTTGCATCGAATCTACCTTAATATGATTGATGACAAAGTTTTCTTCTAACATTACTCTGGTCGCTTTAGAAACATTGGTCATGTTTTCAAAAGTGTGAGATGCTTTACTCCACAACCATTCGTACACTTGATTTCCACGAAATGCTTTATCGCCATTTTCAACAAAAAAATCTCTTAATGCTTCTTTTGTTAATGCTCTGATGTCTTTCTTTTTATTCAATGTAAAATGGTTAAACGGTTAAAAAATAGAACTGTTGCAAAAATATGCATAAAAAAACTGGTACTTCGAAGTACCAGTTTTTAATTCTTAAATTGTTCAATATCTTAGAGAATCAACATTGCATCTCCGTATGCATAAAATTTATACTTTTCTTCAATGGCAACTTTGTAGGCTTCCATGATTAAATCATATCCTCCAAAAGCGGCAACAGACATCAATAAGGTAGATTTTGGTTTGTGAAAGTTTGAAATCATACTGTTCGCAATGCTGAACTCATGAGGTGGAAAAAGAAATTTATTGGTCCAACCGGTATATGGATTCAACTGCTGACTCGCAGAAACCGAAGACTCCACAGTTCTCATAACGGTGGTTCCTACCGCACAAACTCTTTTTTTAGCTAGTTTGGCAGCATTTATTTTGTCTGCAGAATTTGCAGAAATGATAATTTGCTCAGAATCCATTTTATGCTTTGACAAATCTTCTACCTCAACCGGGGCAAAAGTTCCTAAACCAACATGCAGTGTTGTTTCTGCAAAATCGACACCTTTAATTTCTAAACGTTTGAGCAAGTGTTTAGAAAAATGCAACCCTGCTGAAGGTGCAGCTACGGCCCCCTCATTTTTTGCAAAAATGGTTTGGTATCTTTCTTTATCTAATTCTTCAACGTCCCTACCAATTATTTTTGGCAAAGGAGTTTCTCCTAGTTTCAGTAACTTCGCTCTAAATTCCTCGTAACTTCCGTCAAACAAGAAACGCAATGTTCTTCCACGAGATGTTGTATTGTCAATGACTTCAGCAACTAAACTATCATCTTCTCCAAAAAATAATTTGTTCCCTATTCTAATCTTTCTTGCTGGATCTACCAACACATCCCAAAGTCTGTTCTCTGCATTGAGTTCTCTTAACAAGAAAACTTCAATTCTTGCACCCGTTTTTTCCTTATTACCATACATTCTGGCCGGAAATACTTTGGTATCATTCAACATCATTACATCACCTTCTTCGAAGTAATCAATAACGTCTTTAAAAAGCTTGTGTTCTATAGTACCATCTTTTCGATTCACTACCATCAAACGAGACTCATCTCGATGATCTGATGGGTATTTTGAAATTAATTCTTCTGGTAATTCAAATTCGAACTGGGATAGTTTCATAAGTTTTATTTAATGTAAAGGTGGCAAAGATACAATATAGAGATAGGCGTTGTCAAGTGTTTGACAGTTTAATTTACAGTTCTTTAATTTGAATCCCAATTTGCTGCATGTCCTTCCAGAATTTTTGATAGGATTTAGAAACCACTTCAGCATCTAAAATAGCGATGGGCACCTTGAAAGCCAGCGGTGCAAAAGCCATGGCCATTCGGTGATCGTTGTAAGTTTTAATAGCAATATTTTCTTCTATTTTCGTTGAGGCTGACAGCGATAAACTTTCATTGGTGATGGTAAGAACCGCACCTAATTTTTTTAATTCTGCTTCCAATGCTTCCAATCGATCAGTCTCTTTAATTTTTAAAGTATGAAGTCCCGTTAAGTGACAAGCAACTCCCAGTCCGAAGCAAGTAACAGCAATGGTTTGCGCAATATCTGGAGCATTCTTTAGGTCTAGCGTTAAAGGTCCCGCATCTGTGGGTCTTATTTTCTTTAAGCTAATTGTATTTTGATCAAAAACCGTTTCAACACCAAAGTGGCTATAAATTTCTGCCAAACATGAATCTCCTTGTAAACTTTCTTTTTTGTAGGCCGACAATTGAATTGTAGAACCAATTTCACTAAAAGCTGCAACTGAATAAAAATAAGAAGCAGAACTCCAATCAGATTCTACAACCACCGTTTGTTTTTGAAGCTGTTTTACAGGAAAAACCTGAATGGTATTGCCTTCAAAACGTGTTGAAATTCCCAATTGATTCAACAAACTCAAAGTCATTTTTATATATGGAATCGAGGTAACTTTTCCAATCAACGAAATGGTAATCCCTTTTGCTAAGTGAGTTCCCATTAGGAGTAAAGAGGAAATGTATTGACTACTCACGTTTCCATTTATTTGTACTTTGTCTTTTGCAATCGTTTGTCCTGTAATTCTTACGGGTGGATATCCTTCCTTTTCTTCATAAGAAATTTTCGCTCCCAGATCTCGTAAAGCTTCCACTAAAATACCAATAGGCCTTTGCTGCATTCTCTCAGAACCTGATAATACCACCTCGCTGTTTTTTTTCGAGGCAAAATAACCAACCAAAAAACGCATGGCAGTTCCAGCATGACCAATATCTATGGTAGATCCTTTTGTAGAAAGAGCCTGCTGCAAGTGCACCGAATCATCTGAATCTGATAAATTTGCAATCGAAATTTCCGGGAACAATTGTTGTAAAATGAGCAATCGATTGGACTCACTTTTAGATCCAGAAATTGTTATTTCCTCAATAATTTTTTCATTCGTAATCACATTTAACAAGATGTCCATTCTAAAAGCTAATTTTAATTCTTATTTTTAGCTCGAAATTGATAACGAGCCCCATGAAAAAATACCTACTGCTGGCAATTTGCCTAGTTCTTTCCTTAAGCGCCAAAGTTACTGCACAAAAAAAAGCTAACAAAATTTCTTCGGAATATTTTAGCGCAACAAAATGGCGAAATATTGGACCCCATAGAGGTGGCCGAAGTGCAGCTGTAACTGGTGTTTCGGGAAAAGCCAATCTATTTTATATGGGCAGCACTGGAGGTGGAGTTTGGAAAACTACCGATGCGGGGAACACTTGGACAAACATTTCTGATGGATTCTTTGGAGGATCTGTGGGTGCAGTAGCAGTTTCTGAAAGTGACAACAATGTAATCTACGTTGGAATGGGAGAAAAAACCGTACGAGGAAATGTTTCTTCCGGAGACGGAATTTGGAAATCTGAAAATGCTGGAAAAACCTGGAAACATATCGGATTAAAAAATTCAAGACACATTCCTAGAATGAGAATTCACCCTAAAAATGCTGAAATTGTTTTTGCAGCAGTCTTGGGCGACCTCTACAAACCAACCAAAGAAAGAGGTGTTTACAAATCAATGGATGGAGGAAAAAATTGGAAACACGTACTTTTTGCCGATGAAAATTCTGGAGCTATTGATTTAATTATTGATCCAAACAATCCTAGAATTTTATATGCAACCACTTGGGATGTAAGAAGAACACCCTACAGTTTATCTTCTGGCGGAAAAGGATCTGCACTCTACAAGAGTACTGATGGTGGTGAAACTTGGGCAAACATCAGCAGTCACAAAGGACTCCCAAAAGGAACCTGGGGTATAAGTGGTGTCACCGTTTCGCCCGTAAATTCTGATATTGTGTGGGCACTTATCGAAAACGAAAAAGGGGGCGTTTATAAATCTATCGATGCAGGAAAAACTTGGAAATTAATTAATGCAGAGCGTAAATTAAGACAAAGAGCCTGGTACTATACCCGTTTGTATGCAGATACAGAGGATGAAGACATTTTATATGTATTGAATGTTCGGTATCACAAATCTACAGACGGAGGAAAAACCTATACCACATTTAATGCACCCCATGGCGATCATCACGATTTGTGGATTGCACCCGAGGACAACCAACAAATGGTAATTGCAGACGACGGTGGAGCCCAAGTTTCTTTTGATGCAGGAGAAAATTGGAGTACGTATATGAACCAACCAACCTCGCAGTTTTACAGAGTAACCACAGACAATCATTTTCCCTATCGAATTTATGTCGCTCAACAAGACAATTCAACATTACGAATTCCCCATCGAACAAATGGTCGTTTTATCAACGAGCGTGATTGGGAAACTACAGCAGGTGGTGAAAGCGCACATATTGCTGTAGATCCCACGAACAACGATATTGTTTATGGTGGAAGTTATAGTGGTTTACTTACAAGAAGAAACCATAAAACAGGAGAAACAAGAGCCATCAATGTATGGCCAGACGATCCTATGGGCCACGGTGCCATCGATTCGAAATACCGTTTTCAGTGGAATTTCCCAATCTTCTTTTCACCCAATACAACAAATCGTTTGTATGCAGCATCAAATCATTTACATAGAACAGAAAATGAAGGACAGTCTTGGGAAGTGATCAGTCCAGACTTAACACGAAACGATCCAAAAACTTTAGGCCCCTCTGGAGGTCCAATTACCAAAGACAATACCAGTGTAGAATATTATGGAACCATTTTCGCAGCAGTAGAATCCGAATATGAAAAAAATCTAATTTGGGTAGGTTCTGATGATGGATTGGTACATATTACAAAAAATGGCGGTAAGACTTGGACAAACATTACCCCAAAAAAAATGCCAGAATGGATGATGATCAATAACATTGCGATAGATCCCTTTACAAAAGGAGGCGCTTATGTAGTTGGTACAAAATACAAAACAGGAGATTACAGACCCTATATTTACAAAACCGAAAACTATGGGAAGTCTTGGAAATTAATAGTTAACGGGATTCCTGAAGAAGCTTTTACAAGAGCATTGAAAGCAGATCCTAAAAGAAAGGGGCTGTTATATGCCGGAACAGAACGTGGCATGTATGTTTCTTTTAATGATGGCAAAAACTGGCAACAATTCCAACAAAATTTACCCATTGTACCCATTACCGATTTGGCCATTAAAAATGACAATTTAATTGCCGCTACTCAAGGAAGATCTTTATGGATTATAGATGACTTAACACCCTTACATCAACTAAATCAAGAGTTGATGCAACAAGAAGTGGTACTCTTCAAACCCCAAGACACATATCGAATGGGAGGAGGAAACGGACGCACCTCAAGAACCGCAGGAACCAATCACCCAGGAGGGGCTGCCTTCAATTTTTTTATCAAAAAAATTGAAGAAAAAGACCGCATTTCACTCCGTATTTTTGATGCGGAAAATCAGTTGGTAAAAACATTTAGTACCCAACCAAATAAAGACAAAAAAGAAAGCCTACTCAAGGTAAAAGAAGGAAATAATATTTTCTATTGGAACATGATGTATGAGGGTGCAGAAAAAGTAAAAGGAATGATTTTATGGTGGGCTTCTTTAAATGGACCAATGGCTTTACCTGGGAATTACACCGTTGAATTGTCGGTAAACGAGATTACCAAAAAACAATCCTTTTCATTAGTAAGAAATCCTGTTTCTGAAGCTTCCGAAGCAGACATGAAAGCACAATTTGATTTCATCAATGAAATCAATAAAAAAGTAAGTGAAATTCATATTGCCCTGAAGAATGTAAAAAAAGTAAGCGCACAAATTGCAATCTTAAAAAAATCAATTGCGGATAAGACAAAGCACAAAGAATTGATAGATTTCGCAAATACATTGGTCAAAGAAATGACGGCAATAGAAGAAACATTGTATCAGACCAAAAGTAAAAGCGGACAAGATCCTTTAAATTATCCGATTCGTTTGAATAATAAATTAGCACATATCAATTCACTAACCCGAGTTGGAAACTACAAGCCCACCCAGCAAGAAATTGATTTTAAAAATGAGATCACAAAAAAGATTGACATCGAATTGACAAAATTATACACCTTGTTTGAAAACAAAGTACAAACATTGAATAAAAAGGTAAAAGAAAGTACGATCGACTTTATTCAATTGGATTGATTTTATTGTAGCTCACTAGGCTTGTTGGAAACGACAGTATTCCAGCAAACTAAAGTATAACAAGAAGCACTTATGGAAAAACAAGTGCTCTCTAACTATGGATAAAAATCTACAAAAAAGAGGTTTGAAGTGTAACCAATTACTTCATATTCTTATTGGTAACATAGATTCCGTAGAGAAAGCAGACAACCACTTTCGTTCCCCAGAAAATTTTCCATTTCCCAGCAGCAAAGTTAATTTCAGAAACTATAGCCCAATCTCCAGCAAAAATGGCTTCCCAACTATTAAAAAAAAGAGAGAATAATGTAACAATGAGAAAGAAGGGAATCGCCACTTTAAGTACATTGGTCCAAAATTCTTGTTGTTTTATTTTTTGTGAAAAATTCATTTATTTTAATTTTTGATTGTTGTGATGACGATCGTGATCACGTTGTGTTTTTATAGCTAATTTTTTATTGAATGCATCTTTTAAGTCAATCCCTGTTTGATTTGCCAAACAAAGCACTACAAAAAGTACATCTGCCAACTCCTCCCCTAGATCCTTGTCTTTATCCGATGCTTTCTCACTTTGCTCCCCATACCTTCGGGCGATAATTCTGGCTACTTCGCCAACCTCTTCCGTAAGTTGTGCCATGTTGGTTAACTCGTTAAAATAACGAACACCATGGGCTTTGATCCAATTGTCTACTTGCTTCTGAGCGTTTTCTATATTCATATTTCAGTTTTCTGTGCGTGTAAAGTTACAAAGTCTTCCAGATATTTAAGATTTTAAAAGCTGTAAAAATAGATTTCTTGAAATTTCTTTTGCTCCTAAACTTTCCAAATGTGGATTGTATACCTGACAATCAATCAACCTGTATCCCCCATTTTTCACCAAATGAATGAATGCCAATTTCGATGTATTTGAAATTTTTGAAAACATACTTTCTCCACAAAATACATTGCCAATTTCAACACCATACAAACCACCAACCAATTCCTCTCCATGCCAAACTTCAATCGATTTTGCAATCCCCATAGTATGTAGTTTCAGATAGGCTTGCTCCATATCATTGGTAATCCAAGTTCCGAGCCCCTCCTTCCTATCAATATGCTTGCAATTAAAAATGACTTCTTTAAAAGCCCTATTTTCTGTGAGAACGTAGGGATGTTTTTTTAGAACTTGTCGCATGGATTTTGAAACTTTCAACGCTTCAGGATATAAAACCATCCTTTTTGCTGGACAATACCATACAATAGGTTCTCCATCGGAAAACCATGGGAAAATTCCGTTTTTATATGCGTGAATTAGTCTTTTTTCAGAAAGATCTCCACCCAAAGCAAGCACCCCATCATGAGTTGCATGCTCATAAGAAGGAAAAGCGATTTTTTCAGAAAGCCAAATCAATTTTGTTGGTTTATTACTTTATGAGATTGTACAATCACAAAAAAGTGTTAATATTAATTTCATAGCAGTTTCCACAAAATTAGTTCTTATTTTTGCAAAACAATAATATACTTTCCGATTGGAAAAAAAAGCAAAGAAAAGAAAAAAGAATACTGCATTTATAGCCAAGAGACTCCACAACTATTATGGAAGAACTGGCTTTTATTTGTTTGTTTGGGAAAGTCTTAAAAAAGCCTTTCTACCCATCGTATTGGTCGTTATTTGTTTGTTTTTGTTCAATGAATACGTTTATGACATCAATGAGGGTCTAGAAAACTTAACCGAAACCTTTTCTCGAATCGGTGTGTTAACCACATTTTTTATCTCCGAAACGCTACTAGGTTTAATCCCCCCAGAAATATTTATTGCTTGGTCAAAAAAAACAACAGATCCCATTGTCAATTTAATGCTTTTGGCAACGCTATCATACGGAGGTGGATTAATTTCTTACTTTTTGGGTCGAATGACGCTAAGAATAAAAATAGTAAAAAATTACTTGGAAGTAAAAATGGCTGAAAATTTAAAAAACACCCGCAAATGGGGTGGTTTCTTAATTTTAGTAGGGGCTTTATTACCACTGCCATTTTCAATCGCCTGCCTTGCTGCCGGAATGATTAAATACTCTTTTAGAAACGTTGTCATCTTCGGTTTATTTCGTTTTCTTCGATTTGCCATTTATGCTTGGGCAATTTTTAAAGTAGTCCATTAATTTCTCTTACATTTGCAATATGGGACTCACAAATAACGATATTTTAAAAAAATTACGGGTAGCGCATAAATTGCGTGATACCGATATTGTAGCAATCTGCGCATTGGTAGACTTTAGGGTAAGTAAAGCAGAATTAGGGGCTTTGTTCAGAAACGAAGCGCATGAAAAATATGTAGAATGTGGCGATCAAATTCTACGCAATTTCTTAAACGGATTGATCATTCATTTACGAGGACCAATGCCAAAAAAAGAAGAAAAAAAGTAATTCTTTAAACTACTTTATTTTACACTATATTGAGTGAAAAAACAAAAGAGTGTTCATTTAAAAATGAACACTCTTTTGTGTAATTGCTAAAAACTTTACGAAACCCTAGAAAGGTAAATCGTCTGGTTCTGCATCAGTTATATTTGCTGCAGGTTGAAACTGATCTACTGGTGGCAAGTTGCTTGTGGCAGCTTGTGACAATCCTTCAATTCTCCAACCTTGTATCGAGTTAAAGTATTTTGCTTCTCCCTGTGGGTTGATCCATTCTCTACCTCTCAAATTGATAGCAACTTTTACATCTTGACCCACTGCAAAATTGTTTAATAAATCACATTTATCTTGTACAAATTCTACCATAATCATTTGAGGGTATTGCTCGTCTGTTGTAACAACCAATTCTCTTTTTCTAAATCCATTGGATCCAAAAGTTTGCACCTCTCCAATTAACTTTACTTTACCGATTACTTCCATAATATATTCTTAACTATTTAATTAAAAGCGCTTTCCAAGCACTCGCTACCTCTTTTTTGTTTAAAAACTCTTGCGCAAATGTATGTTTTTTTACGGTTTCTAGCCCAATAAATTCTGGATGTTCTTTTGCAAAGTTATCAACAGCACTCTTGCTTGGCAATTGTGCTACATTGCCCAACATTCCTAAGTTGTTTCCAGTTAAAATAGGGCTATTTCGAATATCCGCTGGAATGGCATCTACACCAATTCCCAAACTACTTATTGGTTTTGAAATTTCAAAGAAACCAGTTCTTGCTCTCGAATAATAACTACCACCAGCTCTTGCTACTAAATCAATTTTATGCTGATCTATCGCTCCATGCGCATCCAAAACAGCTTCAGAAATATGCATTTTTAAAACTTCGCAAATGATCAAATTTCCAGCACCACCTTCACTACCAGTCTCAATTACATCGGTCACTTTGCATTCAAATTGCACAGGAGATTCTGCCACTCTAAAGGGCTTAATATTTTCAGATGACAACATGGTAAAACCAGCTTTATCAAACTCATTTACCCCTGCTGGATATTCGGAACTGCTTAATGACATTTGTTGCACGATGTCATAGTTGACCACATTAATGACCACTTCTTTTGTAGCCAATGCATTTTCTAAAGTATGTTTTGTGGTATTGTCACGAACTCTTCTTGCAGGAGAAAAAATAAGCGTGGGCGGATTGGCACCAAAAACATTAAAAAAACTAAATGGAGATAAATTTGGATTTCCTTCTGCATCCATGGTACTTGCAAAAGCGATGGGTCTTGGCGCAACAGCGCCTAATAAATAACCGTGTAATTTATTGGTTGAAATTTTTTTTGGATCTATTGAAAGCATTCTTACTTTTTTTAGAAACAATTGCCTTGCACGCAATTGAGATGTTTATACTTTTTGATAGTCTGCTCGCAGACTAAAATTAATTGATATGTAAAGATACTATCAAAATCATAAACGAGTTATATCCAAGAAACCTTTATATTTGTTTTGATGAACTTTCTTACAAACACCCTTTTATTTAAGCGAATTGCCATTCTAATTTCTTTAATTATTGTGTCATTGATTCTTTGGAACACGGCAGTATTTTTTCAAAAATTCAAACAAGAAGAACGTGCCAAAATAGAGATCTTCGCAACCGCACAAAGAGAACTTTCTACGAATGAAGATTTGAATGCTAATGTAGATTTACCGCTAAAAATCATTAAAAACAGTACCGATATTCCAATGATTTTAGTCAATGAAGCGGGTGAAATTGAATATAAGAATTTAGATGCTACAAAAGGGCAAGATCCAATATATGTGCAAGATCAATTGCAAAAAATGAGATCTGAAAATGCCCCCATCGAAATCAGTTATAACGGAAAAAACAAAAAATTCATCTATTACAGAGATTCAGATCTTTTAAACAAACTCACCTATTATCCACTCGCACTTATCCTTATTCTGGTTTTATTCCTTAGTGTGATTTATCTATTTTTTAGTTCCAATAAAGCCGCCGAAACGAATAAATTATGGACAGGAATGGCGAAAGAAACTGCGCATCAAATTGGCACACCCCTCTCTTCTTTACTAGGATGGATTGCCATTCTAAAAATGGAACAACTAAATGAAAAATATGTGTCAGAAATTGAAAATGATGTCCATCGTTTAAACACCATCGCCAATCGATTTTCTAAAATTGGTTCTGTTCCAGAACTTAAAAAGGAAAACATTGTTCATATTACAAAACAAGCATATGATTATTTAGAATCTCGAAGTTCAAAACAAATTTTATTTACCTTTTATTCCGAGAAAAAAGAACTTTTTGTCAATTTAAATCATGAACTTTTTGGATGGGTAATTGAAAACCTTATCAAAAATGCTATCGACGCAATGCAAAAAGAAGGTGCTTTAAAGCTAGAAATTGCCCCGATTGGGAAAAAGGTAAAAATTTGTATTTCAGATTCAGGAAAAGGGATGCACAAATCGTTATTTAAGCAAATTTTCAAACCGGGTTTTACCACAAAAAAAAGAGGTTGGGGATTGGGCTTGTCACTTTCTAAAAGAATTGTGGAAGATTACCACAAAGGAAAAATAAGTGTGCAAAAATCGGAAATCGGTAAAGGAACTACTTTTGAAATTTTATTAGAAAGTGTTTAAGTACTTATTCGAAATCTAAAAAAAGTCTTTTTAAAAATTCTTTGAAATCGCTTCAGCCAAATCAATAAACTCCTCCTTTGACAAACTTACTTTTTGCACGAATTGAATGTCTGCCATCGAATTCAGTGGCACTAAGTGCACATGTACATGAGGTACCTCCAGTCCAATAACACTCATTCCAACACGCTTACAAGGCAATGTTTTTTCGATAGCTTTTGCTACCTGATATGAAAATTCCATTAAACTTGTATAGGCCTCTTTTGACAAATCAAAAATTTTGTTTTCTTCTTTTTTCGGCACCACAAGTGTATGTCCTTTTGCATTTGGATTGATGTCTAAAAAAGCAATAAAATCCGTATTTTCTGCAACTTTATAACTTGGGATTTCGCCAGTAATTATTTTCGTAAAAAGACTCATTGTGGATGATTTTTAAAAAAGAATTATCTAAAAACTTTCATGATTTCAAACTTCATAATTCCGTTTGGCACCTGAATTTCTGCAATGTCTCCCACTTGTTTCCCCAACAAACCTTTTCCTATAGGAGAGTTTACAGAGAGTTTTCCATTTCTTACATCTGTCTCAGAATCTGCAACCAATCGATACGAAAACTCCATACCATTGGTCGTGTTTTTAATTACAACATTTGAGTGAATCAAGACTTTGGATGTATCTAATTGGCTTTCATCTAAAATACGTGCATTGGCAATTACATTTTTCAACTTTGCAATCTTGAATTCCAAATGAGACTGCTCTTCTTTTGCTGCATGATATTCAGCGTTTTCACTCAAATCGCCTTTATCACGTGCATCCGCAATTTCTTGGGTAACTCTGGGTCTTTCATATTGTTCCAATTGAAACAATTCTTCTTTTAATTTCTTTAACCCTTCCGCCGAATAATAGGATATATTGCTCATTTTTTTTGTTTAAAATTTAGTTCCTTTCTCAAACCAATCCCTGTTATTTATTTAAAAAAACACTCTTGTATCTCCTTGGCAATAAATAATAAGGACTTAAATTTAAAAAATCCCATAACTGAAAACAGCAATGAGATTGGACTACAAATGTACAAAATATTTGTAGATTGCAAACGTTTTCATTCAAACCCCAGTTTTAATTTGATTAAAAAAAGCTTTTTCTTGTTGGCTACTTTGTTATTTTTTGCTTGCGCAGACAATACTCAGGTTGGCAATTGTTTGCCAAATATTAACATCGAGGTATCTACCGATTTAAACAACCCCGTTAATATTAATGCACAAACTCCAGGAGGTTTTACAATTTTAAATGGGGGTAACAAAGGCATTTTACTCTTTAACATCAACAACAGCTCCTTTGTTGCGTTCGATTTACTTTGTCCAAACAATGACTGTAGTTCGCCCATGACTTTTGAAAATGGACTGACATTAAAGTGTGTTTGTGACGAGAGCGAATACAGTGTCCACTTAGGAGGTGCTCCTCAAACAAATGGCTCAAATTGTCCAGCTAGAGAATACCGCGTTTTAAAAAACGGCACGAGTATACGAATCACAAATTTTTAGTAGCTTAAATCCAATTAGATTGTTATTTTTGTGGGATACAACTAAAATTACATCTTGAAAAATTATTTCTCTTCAGACTTTAAATTGGGCGTTCTTGGTGGCGGCCAACTCGGCCGAATGCTCCTTGCAGAAACCCAAAAATACGATATTTTTACGAGTATTTTAGATGGAAATGAAAACGCTCCCTGCGCGCAAATTTGCAACCAATTTGTACAAGGAGATTTGTTGGATTACGAGACTGTATATCGCTTTGGCAAACAAGTAGATTTGTTGACCATTGAAATAGAAAATGTAAACTTAGACGCTCTAGACCAGCTCGAATCAGAAGGTTTGACCATATTTCCAACCCCTAAAACACTTCGAGTCATACAAAGCAAAGCGAGTCAAAAAAATTTTTATGTAGCGCATCAAATTCCTACTGCAACCTATACTCACTATGCCTATTTAGAAGAGCTTCAGCACTCCTATGAAAACAACATCATCGATTTTCCATTTGTATGGAAAGCCGCGCGTTTTGGATATGACGGTAATGGAGTAAAAATTGTGAGAACCATTGCAGATCTAGAAAGTTTGCCCAATGTGGAATGCATCACAGAAAAATTAATCCCCTTTAAAAACGAATTGGCGGTCATTGTTGCCAGGAATAAAGCAGGAGAAACAAAGACCTATCCCGTTGTAGAAATGGAGTTTAATCCAGAAGCAAATCAAGTAGAATATGTAATTTGTCCTGCAAGAATAGAAGATACGGTGGCACAAAAAGCACAAGAAATTGCTTTAAAGGTGGTCAAAGACTTAGATTTTACAGGTCTTTTGGCTGTTGAAATGTTTCAAACAGAAGCGGATACCATTTTGGTGAATGAAGTGGCGCCAAGACCACACAATTCAGGGCATTGTTCAATAGAAGCAAGTTATACCAGTCAGTTTGAACAACACTTGAGAAGTATTTTAAACCTTCCTTTAGGAAATACAGAAAGTACAGTAGCTGGTATTATGGTAAATTTAGTTGGAGAAGAAGGGTATACGGGAGAAGTTGTATATGAAAATATGACGGATATTATAAAAATAGATGGGGTTACGCCTCATATTTATGGTAAAAAAGAAACGCGCCCATTTCGTAAAATGGGACATGTTACAATTGTCAATAACGATCTTGCCAAAGCAAGAGAAATTGCACAAAAAGTAAAAGAAACAATTCGAGTAATTTCAAAATAATAGCATCCTTAAACAACATCGTGCATTCGAGAAAACAGCAAAAATTATGGTAGGAATAATAATGGGAAGTGATTCAGATCTTCCAATCATGCAAGAAGCAATCGACATCTTAGAAAGTTTTGACATTGAAATTGAAGTAGATATTGTTTCTGCTCACAGAACCCCTGAAAAATTATTTGATTATGCAACCAATGCCCACAAACGTGGCTTAAAAGTAATTATTGCCGGTGCCGGTGGAGCTGCACACTTACCAGGAATGGTAGCAGCAATGAGTCCATTGCCCATTATTGGTGTTCCCGTAAAAAGCAGAAATTCGATCGATGGCTGGGACTCTGTTTTATCTATTTTACAAATGCCTGGAGGGGTTCCTGTTGCAACCGTTGCACTCGATGGTGCAAAGAATGCTGGTATTTTAGCAGCACAAATTATTGCGGCCTCAGACCCCTGTGTCTTAGACCGAATTATTGCGTATAAAGACGGACTGAAATTGAAGGTTGAAAAAGCTTCAGAACGCGTGAAGAAATAAACCAATACCGAGTATCTCAGTAAGAAACTTAAAGAATCACAACCTCAATGAATCCACTTTTACAGCCTTTTGATACTGCTCCATTTTCAAAAATCTCTACTGAGCATTACAAACCTGCGATCAAAAAAGCCATTGAATTGGCGAGAAAAGAGATTGAAGAAATTGTTGAGAACAAGGCAAAACCTACTTTTGAAAACACCACAGTATCACTGGATTTTACCGGAGAAAAACTCAACCGAATTACCAGTATCTTTTTCAATTTAAATTCGGCAGAAACCAATGATGAAATTCAAAAAATTGCTCAAGAAGTTTCGCCTTGGCTCAGTGAATTTAGGAATGATATTACTTTAAACCAAGCCCTGTTTCAAAGAGTAAAGACTGTTTTTGAGAATCGAAATCATTTGACATGCTCTCCAGAGCAAAAAACACTACTGGAAAAACAGTACAAAGGATTTGCAAGAAATGGCGCAAATTTGAATGATATTGATAAGGCAGCACTTCGAAAAATTGATACTTCACTTTCTAAATTATCTTTAAAATTTGGTGAAAATGTTTTGACAGAAACCAATGCTTATGAAATGCACCTAGTAGATGAAAAGCAGCTTTCCGGATTGCCAGATTCTGCAAAAGAAGCGGCCCTTCAACTGGCCACAGAAAGAGGAAAAGAAGGATGGATTTTTACACTAGACTACCCAAGCTATATTCCTTTTTTAACCTATGCAGACAATCGAGCATTGCGAAAAGAAATGGCCATTGCTGCTGGTAAAAAAGGATTTCAAAACAATGCGTATAATAACGAACAAATTGTTTTAGATATTGTAAAATTGCGTCACCAAAGAGCCCTCTTGTTAGGTTACAAAACCCATGCACATTTTGTTCTAGAAGAAAGAATGGCAGAAACACCCGAAAAAGTAATTGCCTTTTCTAAAGATCTTTTAAAGAAAGCAAAGCCAGCCGCAGAAAAAGAATTTACAAATTTAGAAAACTACGCAAAAAAATTAGACGGGATTTCACAACTTCAAAAGTGGGACGGAGCCTATTATTCTGAAAAGCTCAAGAAGGAAATTTTTGATTTAGACCAAGAAATTTTAAAACCTTATTTTGAATTAGAAAATGTCATCGCTGGTGCCTTTGCCATTGCTCATAAATTATTTGATTTAAACTTCGAAACCGTAGCAACCATTGACAAATACCATGAGGATGTAAAAACCTACAATGTCACGAATACGAATGGCGACTTTATTGCTGTTTTTTATGCTGATTTTCACCCTCGAAAAGGCAAAAGAAATGGTGCTTGGATGACCAGCTACAAACCACAGCAAATTAAAGATTCTATAAACGAAAGACCTCATGTTTCGATCGTGTGTAATTTTACAAAACCAACAGCTTCCAAACCGTCATTACTCACCTTCAATGAGGTTACCACTTTGTTTCATGAATTTGGACATGCTTTACATGGCATGTTAGCAAACACTACTTACAATAGCTTGTCTGGAACTTCCGTTTCTTGGGATTTTGTTGAATTGCCCAGTCAAATTTTAGAAAATTGGTGTTATGAAAAAGAGGCTTTGGCGTTGTTTGCAAAACATTATCAAACAGGAGAAGTGCTTCCAATGGAATATGTAGAAAAAATAAAAGAATCTGCCAGTTTTCACGAAGGAATGCAAACTTTACGACAATTAAGTTTTGGCCTCCTGGATATGAGTTGGCACTCTCAAGACCCTTCCACAATAAGCAGTATTAAAGATTTTGAAAAAAGCGCTTTTGAAAACACCAAACTCTATCCAGATGTTGAAGAAAATTGCATGAGCACTGCCTTTTCGCACATCTTTCAGGGAGGGTATTCTGCAGGATATTATTCCTACAAATGGGCAGAGGTTTTAGATGCAGACGCTTTCGAGTATTTTCTAGAAAAAGGAATCTTCAACAAAGAAGTGGCGCATAAATTTAAAGAAAACATATTGTCAAAAGGAGGGACAGAAAAACCGATGATCCTTTACAAAAGATTCCGAGGAAAGGAACCAAAGCCCGAGGCATTATTAAAGAGAGCTGGGTTGTTGTAAGTAACAAAGATTCTACAAAATACACCTAGGCCTTATTTTTAGCTTCAATCCACTTGCTCATGTATTTGGTGCTTTGTAAGGTTTGGTGCTGCAGCATACTCCCCAAGAAATTTGCAAGCCTGTGTTCCGTTATTTTTTCTTGAATTTCAATGATTTTAGCAATCAACAAAGGACCGTATTTGTCTTTATTATAGTGCGTATTAAGAATAGTAACTCCGTTTTCCTGCGCAGTTTTCCATAGCTTTTCATCCGTATACAATGCGACTGCTTTTTGTGCAAAATCTTCAAAATCATCGGTCACAAATCCATTCCACGGCAACTGCCCATGCATGCCCTCCGCACCAATAGATGTGGTTACACTTGGTGCCCCAAAAACCATGGCTTCGGTTAGTTTCCCTTTAATTCCTGCACCAAAACGCAAAGGTGCCAAAACTATTTTTGTGTTACGAACTACATCTTCAGGACTTGACACATAGCCTTTGACAATGAATCCTTGCTTTTCATTATGCATTTCTAAAATTTGTTGGGTTGGATAGGCCCCATAAATATGCAACTCCGCTGCTGGAAGTTGCTTCCGAACTTGCTTCCAAATTGTATTTTTCAAAACCAAAACAGCATCCACATTCGGTGCATGTAAAAAATTACCGATCATGGTAAAATGCTTTCGCTCATCAAAACACTTCCAACGCGATACATGTGTTTGCTCAATTTGAGAAAGTAAAAAAGGCAAATGATACAATAGTTTGTAATCAATCTTAAAAAAGTTTTGAAGCAGATCCATTTCAAAAGTGGATATTATTAATGACAAATCGCAGCGTAAAATGGCTGCAATTTCTCTTTTGGTAATAGCTTCTCCCAGGAGATCATTTTTGGAAAAGATACGCTTTTCTTTCAACGCTTTGTGTCGTACTTTACGCAAACAATGTAAATCTTCCGTATCTAAAATCCGCAATGCATTGGGGCAATTTTCTGCGACTCTCCAACCAAATTGTTCTTCAATCATAAAACGATCAAACAAAACAATTGTTGGGTTCACTTTTTTTAAAAAAACATCAAAAGAAGGCTGGTTCAATGCAATGGTAGCTTCTGTCACACCAATGGATTTTAGATCCATTGCTTTTTCACCCTTGGTGGCAGTAGTAGCAAAAATAACCTCCCACTGTTGTTGCAAAAACTGCTGAATCAACTGCAACATTCTTGAGCCTGCTGCTGAAGAATTGGGTGCTACCCAGACAGCACCAAGAATAAGTACGGTATTTTTTGACAACTAATTTGCGTTGAGTTGTTGTTGATAATCTCCTTGCACTTTTTTTCCCCAAGCAACAACGGCGGCAATTTCCTCCGAGGTTAAATTGGCATCTGCATGCGTCCAAGTATACGATTTTAAAGGCATTTCTCCTTCCGAAACCTCTTCATGAAGTTCATCCATTTTATGCTCTTTTCTTTTTAAGGAATAGCTCGACCATTTAGAGAAATCCAAGTGTTTTTTCCCATCATTCACATGACTTTCTAACCAATAATTTACAGGAGTAATGGAATTGTACCAAGGATAATTGGTTTTATTAGAATGACAATCGAAACAAGTTGTTTCTAGAATAATTTTTACATTTTCTGGCGGATTCGTTTCGTTTAAAAAAGGGACCACAGCTATCAAATTTCCTTCATTTTTTTCCGGTCCAAAAAACTGAGCTACCAGTAGCAACAGTAATAACATAGCACCTATTTTTTTAAAAATTTTCATACGAATTGTTTTTAGATTTTAAAGATAGTAAAACTACGCATTTCTATTAATTTTTTCTAAAAATATGTGTATTTTTGTTTTTCAATTTTAAGAAAAAAGAAAACAAAATTGTTTTCAAAGAATTCTAAAACTATCATACACATGAAATACGATTTAATCGTTATTGGTTCTGGCCCAGGAGGATATATTGCAGCAGTTAGAGCCTCTCAACTAGGTAAAAAAGTAGCACTTATAGAAAAATACCCAACCCTAGGAGGAACCTGTTTAAATGTTGGATGCATTCCATCAAAAGCATTGTTAGATTCATCACACCATTATTACGATGCAGTGCATCATTTTGAAGCGCATGGTATTTCGGTGGAAAAGCCTTCTTTCGATTTTAAGAAAATGGTAGACAGAAAAGCTAGCGTAGTAGAAACTACGACTGGCGGAATCAAATATTTGATGGACAAAAACAACATCGAAGTATATGAAGGTTTGGGTTCTTTTGAAGACAAAACGCATGTAAAAGTTTCTAAAAACGATGGTACCGCTGTCGTTATTGAAGGAACCAATATCATTATTGCTACCGGTTCGAAACCGTCAAGTTTGCCTTTTATCAACATTGACAAAGAACGCGTTATTACCTCAACAGAAGCCTTAAAACTGAAAGAAGTACCCAAACATTTGCTTGTTATTGGTGGAGGAGTTATTGGATTGGAATTGGGTTCTGTGTATAAAAGACTGGGTGCAGAAGTGACTGTTATTGAATACATGGACAAGATTGTGCCTGGTATGGATGTAGATGTTTCTAAAGAACTCCAAAAAGTATTCAAGAAACAAGGAATTAAATTTGCAACAAGTCATAAAGTAACCTCGGTTCAAAAAAACGGAGACAAGGTGGTTGTAAAAGCAACAGACAAAAAAGACCGCGAAGTAGAATTTAATGGAGACTATTGTTTGGTTTCTGTAGGTAGAAAGCCTTATACGGAAGGCTTAGGATTGGAAAAAGTAGGGGTTCAAGTAAATGAAAGAGGACAAATAGAAACCAACAGTCATTTACAAACCAATGTTGCTTCGATCTACGCGATTGGTGATGTTGTACAAGGTGCAATGTTGGCACATAAAGCAGAAGAAGAAGGGGTAATTGTTGCCGAATTTTTAGCGGGACAAAAACCCCACATTGATTATAACCTGATTCCCGGAATCGTATATACCTGGCCGGAAGCTGCTGCTGTTGGAAAAACAGAGCAAGAATTAAAAGCGGCGAAGGTTGCCTACAAATCTGGAAAGTTCTCAATGCGTGCACTGGGTAGATCACGTGCAAGTGGTGATATTGACGGATTTGTAAAAGTATTGGCAGATAAAAATACCGATGAAATTCTTGGCGTTCACATGGTGGGTGCTCGTGTAGCAGATTTGATCATGGAAGCTGCTGTTGCCATGGAGTTTAGAGCATCGGCCGAAGACTTGGCAAGAATTTGTCATGGACATCCTACCTATTCTGAAGCTGTGAAAGAAGCCGCCAAAGCTGCATGGGATGGAATGCCATTAAATGCATAATACCCTCCTTAAATTTGGTTACAAGATTTAAAAATAGGCCTACAAAGCAATCCCTCGGGGTTGATTTGTTCTTTTTAGACACCTTTTCTGTTCCTTAAAAAAACAAACAGGAATCTATTTAAAAATTGTAATTTCTAAGAAATAAGAATTGTATTTTTGCAACAATGACTCAAAGAACCGTTCGCACATTTTCGATTGATAACATCAATGATTTTAAGCAATACTTGCTTGCATGGTCTCGGCAATTTGAAACGATTGTTTGGCTAGATTCGAACAACTACAAACAACCATACAGTGCCTTTGATTGTGCATTGGCCGTTGAGGAATTCACCGCAATAAAGACGGATTATCAGCATGCGTTTGAAAAACTCAAAGAATATCAAACCAATACAAAAGATTATATTTTTGGCTACCTCTCTTATGATGTTAAAAATGATGTAGAACAAATGACCTCCAACAATTTGGATTCTTTGAATTTTGCTGATCTATATTTTTTTCAACCGCAAAAATTAATTTTCATCAAAGGAACTCAAGTTGAATTTCACTATTTAAAAATGATCGCGGATGAAATTGAGGGTGATTTTAAGGAAATAAAACTGGGAGTGCAGGCCTCAACGGAACCGCCAAAAACAGCCCTTGAAATAAAACGGCGTACTCCAAAAGCGCAGTACCTTCAAAAGGTTACACAAGTAATTGAACACATCAAAAGAGGAGACATTTACGAAGCCAATTTTTGTCAAGAATTTTATGCAGAAAACGTCACAATAGACCCCTTTGAAGTTTATGGGCATCTAAACGACATTTCAAGCCCTCCATTTGCTGCCTTTTTAAAAATGGATGCGCACTATCTACTTTCAGCATCCCCCGAAAGATACTTAAAAAAAGAGGGAATAAAAGTGATTTCTCAACCCATTAAAGGAACTGCAAAAAGAGTCGTCAACAATAAGGATGATAAAAAAATTGCTACCGATCTGTCGAGAGATGAAAAAGAGCGTGCAGAGAATGTAATGATTGTAGATTTGGTACGAAATGACCTGTCTAAAACAGCCAAAATAGGAACCGTTAAGGTAGAAGAATTGTGCAAAGTACATTCCTTCAAGCAAGTCCATCAAATGATTTCAACAGTGGTTTCTGAAGTGGATGAAAAATTGCATCCTGTAGAAATTATACGAAGCACATTTCCCATGGGAAGTATGACTGGAGCCCCCAAGGTATCTGCAATGAACATCATAGAAAACCTTGAAGAAACCAAACGAGGCCTATATTCTGGTGCTGTGGGTTATTTTACCCCTGAGCATGATTTTGATTTTAATGTTGTCATTCGAAGTATTTTATACAATCAAGAAACAAAATACGTTTCCTACACTGTTGGTGGTGCCATTACTGCAAAATCAATCCCAGAGAAGGAATATGAAGAATGCTTATTAAAGGCAAAAGCGATGCAATATGTGTTAATGAATGCGAGAGTGTCTTTGCTTCAGACTATAGAATGATTTTCACAGCAATCGAACCTCGGCAGCAATCTATTTTTTATATTTGCAGCTATGATTCAGCACTTGGAAGAAAAATTCAAAAACACCTTAGCGCATTTAGACGAAAGACCAAATGAACAAAATATGTTCAATCAATTTTTAGCGCTGTATCCTGCAGATTGGAAGTTACAAAAAGTTACTTTTTCAAAATTCAATAGAAGCAAGCAATTTGGCAAAACAATTCCATTACCAAGGCCAGAACAGCAATTGAGAAAAGAGCTTCGCTCTTGGTTAAAATCGCAAGTTTTAAAGTAGTACTTTTGAAATGAAATGCAGCACAAACTAGAACAACATATTTCCACTAATTTTCCTTTCTTACAGGAAAAAAAATTATTAATTGCCATTTCTGGCGGTGTAGATTCTGTGGTTTTAACACAATTATTCTTTGATTTGAAGTTTGATATTTCATTAGCACACTGCAATTTTAAATTGCGTGATCAAGAAAGTGAATTGGATGCTTTGTTTGTTAAAGACCTTGCAAAAAAACGGAGAATTACTTATTTTTCAAAGTCATTTGACACCAAAAAATATGCAAAAGAGCACAAACAATCTACACAAATTGCAGCAAGAAATCTTCGCTATGAGTGGTTTCAAGAGTTGTGTAATCAAAATAAGTTTGATTATATTTTAACAGCACATCATGCAGATGATAGCCTAGAAACTTTTTTAATAAACCTTACTCGAGGCTCGGGATTGGATGGTTTTACGGGCATCCCAAAAGTGCATAAAAACATCGTGCGTCCCCTGTTGATTTTTTCTAGAGATGAGATTCTCCATTTTGCCATGGAAAATAGAATTGTTTGGAGAGAAGATCAAAGCAACACATCCTTAAAATATACTCGAAATAAAATAAGGCACCAAGTTGTTCCTATACTCAAAGAAATCAATCCAAGTCTTTTAAACAGCTTTTCAAAAACCATTGAAAACCTTCAAGGAACGCAGCAAATTCTTGCAGATCAAATACAGGAAATACAATCAAAAATATGTCGCCCTTTTGGGACAAAATCGGAAGAATCTTTTGAATTAAATATTCAAGAAATTACGAAATTATCAAATCCAAAAGCGTATTTATTTCCTCTTTTGAAACCTTATCATTTCACAGAATTTAATGATATTGTAGATTTATTGAAGGCCCAATCTGGAAAAAAAATAGTTTCTAAAACACACCAACTATTAAAAAATAGAACTTCTTTGCTGCTTTCAAAAATTGACCAGAAGCCAACACAACAGATCTATCATCTAGAAGAAAATACAACAGCGATTTCGCAACCCATTTCTTTGCATTTAAAAAAAGATTTCGAAAGAATCGAAAAAGATAAAAACACAATCTACGTTTCAAAAGAAAAATTGACTTTCCCATTGATCATCCGAAAGTGGAAAAATGGAGATTCTTTTTATCCTACTGGAATGAAGGGATGCAAAAAATTAAGCAAATACTTTAAAGACGAAAAATATTCCCTGCTTGAAAAGAAAGAAGCATGGTTGCTTTGCAACAATAATCAGGAAATAATTTGGATTATTGGAAAGCGTCAAGACAATCGTTTTTTGGCGACAACAGCGGGTAAAACCACAATTCAAATTAGCCTAAATATCGAATAAAAAAATTGTACTTTTAAAAAAAAAAGAAAACATGAAGCACTTATTATTTATATTAATTTTCTTTCTTTCTGCGTCTGCAAATGCGCAAACCGAAGCCAATCCTGTTGTTTGGGAAACATCTGTAGAAAAAATATCTGACACCGAATATGATCTAACCTTTACCGGAAGTATCTTAGAAAATTGGTATGTATATTCTCAATACAATCCAGAAGATGCATCTTTACCAATGGAAATTACCATCCCGGAAGGACAAACAGGATTTCAACTGATTGGAAAGGCTAGCGAAGGGAAAACATATAAAAAGTATTCTGAAACCTGGGGAAAAGATGAAATTATTTTTAAAAAGAGTGCAGTTGTAACCCAAAGAATTCAACTTACAGACAAAGAAATTACACAAGTAACATTAAATTTGTTTGGACAAGTTTGTAAAACTTCCTGTATCCAGTTTGAAGACAACTATCGCTTTTCTTTAAATGGTTCCACCCTAAAAAAACAAGAGGTTGTTCTCGATGAAAAAAGCAAATTACGCTCCAATAAATTAAAGTTAGATTTAAAAAATACCACCTTCTTAAAAGAGACAACCAACGATGCCGAAGATAGTAGTTGGTTCAATATTTTCTTACTTGGTTTCGCAGGAGGCCTATTAGCACTGCTAACACCTTGTGTTTTTCCAATGATACCATTAACGGTTTCCTTTTTCACAAAGCAGTCACAATCAAAAAGCAAAGGAATTGCAAATGCTATTTTATACGGTCTTTTTATCGTGGTAACCTATGTACTATTAAGTGTTCCATTTCATTTAATTGACGGCTTAGACCCCAATGTTTTGAACACAATTTCAACAAATATCTGGCTCAATATTTTCTTTTTTGTGGTCTTGGTTTTTTTCGCTGGATCCTTCTTTGGGTATTATGAAATTACCCTACCAAGTTCTTGGGGAAATAAGATGGACACAGCATCCAATACAGGAGGAATTTCTGGAATCTTTTTTATGGCCTTAACCTTAGCCATCATTTCTTTTTCGTGTACAGGCCCTATTTTAGGATCTTTATTGGCAGGATCGATTACGGCAACCGGAGAAACTGCAAATCAACTGACCGCAGGAATGAGTGGTTTTGGCGTAGCTTTGGCCTTCCCTTTTGCCTTGTTTGCACTCTTTCCAAGTTGGCTAAACTCATTGCCAAAATCGGGCGGTTGGTTGAATACGACTAAAGTTATTTTAGGGTTTTTAGAATTGGCTTTTGCCTTTAAATTCTTATCAAATTCCGATTTAGTAGGACACTGGGGAATTTTTAAAAGAGAACTCTTTATAGGTATCTGGATCCTCATCTTTACAGGACTCACATTGTACCTGTTTGCAAAAATAAAATTCCCGCACGATGCACCTGTTCGAAAACTTTCATTTTCACGTATTTCATTTGGAATAATAGTGGGAGCATTTGTTGTCTATCTTATTCCTGGGCTATTCAAAACACCGGCGTGGGAACTAAACCTATTAAGTGGTTTTCCACCGCCACAATTCTATAGTATCTACGAACAAGAATCAGATTGTCCCCTGGGGCTCGATTGCTACAAAGATTTTGAAGAAGGTCTGGCAGCCGCAAAAAAAGCTAACAAACCCATTTTGTTGGACTTTACGGGCTGGGCCTGTGTTAACTGTCGAAAAATGGAAGAAAACGTTTGGAGTAAAAATAATATTTACACCCTACTAAAAAAAGAATACATTCTTATTTCTTTGTATGTCGATGACTATGAAAAAGAGCTCCCAGAAGAAGAACAATTTACCTACTTAAAAGCCAATGGGAATGCAAAAAAAATTAAAACATACGGAGACAAATGGTCTACATTTCAGATTGTGAATTTTAAAAATGCATCACAACCGTATTACATCTTAATGAATGCCAATTTAGAAATCTTAAACACGCCACAACAATATACCGATGAAGATACTTATTTTGATTGGTTGCAAAAGGGAATTCGTAATTTCAAAAAATAATGTATATTGTACTGTAATTAGATGAAAAACATGAAGTTGTCTTATTTTTTATGAAAACAAAAACCTTACTTTTTCTAATATCACTAGGTGGCAGTATTGCAAGCTATGCGCAACAAGAAAGCAACATACTTCAAAAAATACCACAAAGTGTGTATACATTTAACCCTTCCTATAATGATGATTTACACAGTGCTGTTTCTTTGAAAAAAAAGCTCGGTTTTTTATCCTTTGAGTTCTTTCAAGTTTACCTGCCCGATTTGGATTTTAATAGTGTAGGCGGATTTTTTGGAGGTTTTGGTGGAAATAGAAGAAGTGTTTTTGAATTTAAAGGAATGAAGAAGAAACCTGAGATCTATAAACTAGACGATCTAGTGCGCTATCAAAACAATAAATTGGCCCGAGAAATTAATTACAGAAACGACCCTTCCCAATGGAATCTTCATCGAAAAGAGAATAGAATTCAACCTTATTTTTTACAAAAAGACACACAACATTTAGACAGTAAAACCAACAAATCGTTAAAAAAATTATAGGCGAATTTTGGGACTATTGCCAATTTTAAGTTCCTTTAAAAATAGCATTAGTGCGATTTTTTTAGTGATTTTTATTCATCCTAAATTTCGATTTTCTCTAAAATCAACTTAAATTTCTATCATTTCTTCAAATAATCGTCCGATTATTAGCAAAAAAACAGGCCCTATAATTTCCATTTTTTGTAATTTCCAAACTTAAAATTCATCAAAATGTCTACACTTCCAAAATTAGCGCGCTTCAACGAAAACGTGTTGTCTAGATACCAAATTTACAACAGTATTTTCATGACACTTCCTTTTGATACCATTAGCAATACGGGTGTTTTATTGCCTTTATTCCATGCGGTTTGTGAAAAAGGATTTGCAGCTGGAAAACATCCAACAGAAATTGTAGAAACCTTCTTTGAAAAGTACCAAGAGAGCCCCTCCGAGAGCCAGAAAAAAGACTTGTTGTTTCAATTTATTCAATACATCGAACGTCAGGTGGTACTGTTTGACGCCATTGAAGATGCTTCCTTTCCAATTGTGAACAACATGGATGGTATTGGAACCCTCCGAAATTCAAAAGAAATTGCGTTTTCCAAAGACAAGAAAGAAGCCCTCCAAAAACATTTAGAAGATTTTAAAGTACGGATTGTTTTAACGGCACATCCAACACAATTTTATCCAGGAGAAGTATTGGGTATTATCACAGATCTTGACCATGCCATACAAAATAACGACTTGTTGTTAATTAAAAACCTGTTGTCGCAATTAGGAAAAACACCTTTCTTTAAAAAACAAAAACCAACACCATACGATGAGGCAGTAAGCCTTATTTGGTATTTAGAAAATGTTTTTTATCACTCCGTTAGTAAGATTCACAACTACATTGAAACAAATATTTTTGATGGTAAAAAAGTGGACAATCAGATTATTGATCTTGGTTTTTGGCCAGGAGGTGATCGCGATGGGAATCCTTTTGTAACTACTCAAATAACCTTAGATGTTGCAGAACGATTGCGGCAATCTATCCTAAGAAACTATTACAGAGATATCAAACGTTTAAAAAGGCGTTTTACTTTCAGTGGTGTACAAGAAATCTTAGTACGTCTCGAAAAAAGACTCTACAAACACGTAGTTCGTAGTTATGCCAACGTAAACTTTTCTCAAAAAATACTTTTAGACGAATTAGAAACTGCCAAAGAAATTGTCATCAACAAGCATCAATCCTTGTTTCTTGACGAACTTAACGATGTAATTAATAAAATCCGCATTTTTGGTTTTCACTTTGCAACGCTCGATATTCGACAAGACAGTCGCGTGCATCACAGTGCTTTTACCCAGCTAGTTAAAGATCTTTTGGCGAGTGGAGACACCACATTCCCAGAAGATTACTTCAGCTTTTCAGAAAAAGAACAGCTTGCATTTTTAGCCACCGTCAAAGGAAAAATAGATCCAACTATTTTAACCGATGAAATGTCGGTAAAAACCATTGAATCGATGTATGCGATTAAAACCATCCAAGCTAGAAATGGCGAACGAGGTGCCAACCGATACATCATCAGCAATAATCAAACCGCTTTGCATGTCATGCAAGCCTTTGCGATGCTTAATTTGTGTGATTTTGAAGAGCGTCTCCCCGTAGATGTCATACCACTTTTTGAGACCGTAGATGATTTACAGAATGCAGAGGAAGTTATGCGTACGATTTACTCAAACCAGACTTACAGAGCACATTTAACAACACGCAATAACAAACAAACCATCATGTTAGGTTTTTCTGACGGAACAAAAGATGGTGGTTATTTGATGGCAAACTGGGGAATCTTTAAAGCAAAAGAAGCCCTTACCAAAATCTCACGGGAATTTGGAATTGAAGTTATTTTCTTTGATGGTCGTGGAGGCCCCCCTGCACGAGGTGGTGGAAAAACACACCAGTTCTATGCATCTTTAGGCCCTACTATTGAAGATAAAGAAATTCAATTAACCATTCAAGGACAAACCATAAGTTCCAATTTTGGAACCTTAAACTCATCACAATACAACCTCGAACAATTATTGAGTTCTGGAATTAAAAATGAAGTATTTACCAAAGATCAATTGAACGATGCGCACAGAAGCATCATCGATGATTTAGCAACTACGAGCTATCAAGCCTATGTAGACTTTAAAAATCATCCACAATTTTTACCCTATCTCGAAGAGATGAGTACCTTAAAATACTATGCGAAAACAAATATCGGTAGCCGACCTAGCAAGCGATCTTCTTCAGCAAGCTTAGATTTCTCAGCACTTAGAGCCATCCCTTTTGTAGGAAGTTGGAGCCAGTTGAAACAAAACGTCCCTGGTTTTTTTGGGGTTGGAACCGCATTGAAAAAATACGAGGATGCCAATCGTTTTGATGAAGTAGTCGCATTTTACAATGCCTCCGATTTCTTTAAAACTTTGCTCGAAAACAGCATGATGAGTTTGACAAAGTCCTTTTTCGGATTGACCGCCTATATGGCAGAAGATCCGGTATATGGCGACTTCTGGAAACTGATTTATGAAGAGTACAATACGACAAAACGATTGTTATTAAAACTCTCTGGACAAACCCAATTGATGGAGAATTTCCCAGAAGGGAAAGCTTCTATAGCCGTGAGAGAAAACATCGTATTGCCATTATTGACCATTCAGCAATATGCCTTAAAGAGGATTCAAGAACTACAAAAAGAAACAGGAAATACCGAAGAACTTGCTGTTTTTGAAAAAATGGTTACCCGATCTTTATTTGGAAACATCAATGCAAGTAGAAATTCTGCATAAGATTTTACATTGCCAAAGGTATAACAAAAGCCCCTATAAGTGAACAACTTACAGGGGCTTTCTCTTTGCCATTATCAAAGAAAGAAGCCCGAAATTGGTAAAATCTTTCTATTAAAAAAAACACTTATTCCCAAATAACCCCACTTATTCCCTAGATCGCCCACTTATTTATTTGCGTGAAAAAAAGCGACTACTTTGAGTTACATTTATAACATCATTAGACGTAAAATTATAAATAACAATAATAAATGATTAAAATTTTCTGTTTTGTTGAATTTCAAATTACAAAAAATAATAATAATCAAAGTAGCTAAAATAACGGCCTTATTCTTAATGATTTTAATGGCCATCGTGTCGGGATATTCATTAAGTGGAGTCGATTTGGGAAATGAAAATATGGATGCGAATACTTTTAATGAACTCAGAAAGCCCAGCATGTATGTGTCCTTAACAATTTTTTATATGGTGTATTATTTTAGAATGCTTCATAAAGAAAAAAAGAGCAACCGCTCTAAAAAAAAGGTAATATCCAACTCATAATTTTGAGTGTTGCTCCCTTTTTTAAAGAATTCGCTATTTCAAAATAGCCTTTATAATTTTCAAATGATGTTGTGTATGAACCATCAAAAAACGCAATGCCCTCTTTTTATTAACATTGCCAAAGAGTGGGTGCTTAAAAAAAGCATGTGCATCTAGCTTTTCAATTCTAGCTACCTGTGTTTTTGCGAGTGCCAATTGTGCTAAAAGACTCTCTTTTGAGATTGTTTCAGGAGAGGCCAGGTATTTAGGCACTTTTGCTTTTCCTCTTGGAATAAAATTTATTCGCAGGAGTATCTTTCCCAAGAGACTGAAATTATTTACATACATTTTTGGGTCTGATGCTTCCAAGACAGTTATAACCCCATTGAATACTTTCAAGCTATGGTCCAACTGCCAAGCAACATTTGCTTTAGAAATTTTTAGATTTCGCTGTTCTAAATTGGGGAGGTAACGCTCCAAGTCTTTTAAGCAATTCTCTAAAGCAATAATCTTTCGTGGTGACATAAGGGATTTAAATTTTTAGAAAGATAGTACTAATTGTGCTGTTTTTAAAGGAATTGTTTCTTAGCTAGCAAAACAAAAAACCCTTACAAAGAATTGTAAGGGTTTTCGAGTCGTTGGAAATTCTTGTGACAAGCATCCCAAAAATTAAATTTCTAGTATCTATAATGTGCTGGCTTAAAAGGTCCGGCTTGGGTAACACCAATATAATCTGCTTGATCTTGGCGCAACTCTGTTAGCTCAACACCAATTTTTTTCAAGTGCAAAAGGGCTACTTTTTCATCCAAATGTTTTGGCAACATATATACTTCATTGTTGTAGGCTTTGGCGTTGTTCCAAAGTTCTATTTGTGCCAAGGTTTGGTTGGTAAATGAATTGGACATTACAAAACTAGGGTGTCCCGTTGCACAACCTAAATTCACCAAACGTCCTTCAGCTAATAAAATAATATCGTTGCCGTTAATATTGTACTTGTCAACTTGAGGTTTTATTTCTACTTTCTCACTGTTGTTGTTCAAATAAGCAACATCTATTTCATTGTCAAAATGACCAATATTAGCCACAATCACCTTGTCTTTCATGGCTTCAAAATGCTCTCCGCGAACAATGTCTTTGTTTCCAGTGGTGGTAATTATAATATCTGAATTTCCAACAACGGTTTCCAATCGCTTTACTTCAAATCCATCCATGGCCGCTTGTAGGGCACAAATAGGATCAATTTCTGTAACAGTAACAATAGAACCAGCACCTTTAAAAGAGGCTGCAGTACCTTTACCTACATCACCATAGCCACATACGGTAACTCGTTTTCCAGCCAACATGATATCAGTAGCTCTTCGAATAGCATCAACCGCAGATTCTTTACAACCGTATTTGTTGTCAAATTTCGATTTAGTTACAGAATCATTGATGTTAATGGCTGGCATTGGCAAGGTTCCGTTTTTAACGCGTTCGTACAACCTGTGCACTCCCGTAGTTGTTTCTTCAGACAACCCATTGATCCCTTCCGCCAATTCTGGATAACGATCCAAAACCATGTTGGTTAAATCGCCACCATCATCTAAAATCATGTTCAATGGTTTTTTGTCTTCACCAAAAAATAACGTTTGTTCAATACACCAATCAAATTCTTCTTCGTTCATCCCTTTCCAAGCATAAACAGACGTTCCTGTCGCAGCAATCGCAGCAGCAGCTTGATCTTGTGTCGAAAAAATATTACAAGAACTCCAAGTAACTTCCGCGCCCAAAGCTTGTAGGGTTTCAATTAAAATTGCCGTTTGAATGGTCATGTGCAAACAACCTGCAATTCTTGCCCCTTTTAAGGGCTGGGAATCGCGATATTCTTCTCTTAAACTCATTAATCCTGGCATTTCTGCTTCTGCCAAATCCATTTCTTTTCTTCCCCAATCTGCTAAAGAAATATCCTTAACTTTGAACGGAACGTACGCTGTAGTTGCACTCATATTTTTGTATCTTTATGTTCTAAATTTTCAAGGTGCAAAGTTACAACATCCATTTTAAAAAATATGCCTCTTTATAAAATAGTATCCGTAAATAAAACCACTAAAGTCCTGATTTGGAAGATTGAAGAATCGATTTCAGAATTAAAGAAAGGAATTTCTTTGTCAGAAAATAGTGCAACGCGCTTGCAATCAATGAAATCGGAATTGCATCAAAAGGGATTTTTAAGCATTCGCCATTTATTGAAGGAAATTGGATTTTCTGATTTTGATCTTATTTATGATCCATTTGGCAAACCCCATCTAAAAAATGGGCCCTTTATTTCCATCACCCACTCATTTACATTTACTGGAATTATTCTCTCTGAAAACCAACCTGTTGGAATAGATATTGAAAAACAACGTGAGAAAATTTTAAAAATCGCTCATAAATTTACTCCCTTAGAAGAATACAAGACCATTGCAAATGCAGCCGCCTTAATTCGAAAGCTCACTATTGTTTGGGGAGCCAAAGAAAGTTTGTACAAGATATACGGAAAGAAAAAACTTTTATTCTTACATCACCTACCCATCGCAGATTTTAAATTTGAAGATAAAAAAACAACGGGAGCAATTCGTTACCATGGAACTTCTAAAACCTACCAAATTGAATTTTTAGAATTTGAAGACTTTACCTGCGTATTCGCTTATTAAAAAAAACGCACAAAAACAGCCCTTTCATCACCAACCTATCACCCAGCGAATCGCTTTAAAAAAGAACCTAAAGTTCCACAAGAACTTCTTACTTTTGCTTAACAAAAATCTGTTTAAAAACAACCATGTCAGAAATTTTTGACTTCTTTTTCGCACAATACAAAACCTACTCAACAACAGAGACTGCTTTGGAAATTATTGCCGTGGTCTTCGGATTCTTATCGGTGTGGTATTCAAAGAAAAACAACATCTTGGTATTCCCCACTGGAATGATTAGCACCGCTATCTTCGTATACCTTTTGGTTCAATGGGAGCTTTTGGGCGATATGATGATTAACGGTTACTACTTTATCATGAGTGTATATGGTTGGTATTTATGGACCCGAAAAGTAGACAATATTCCTATTACAAAAATTTCAAAAACCACTTTCAAAGAGCAAAAAATTGCCCTCGCTATATTTATTGTCACCCTACTCTTTGTATACATGGTTTACACCGCTTTTAATAAGTGGACGCACTGGATTGCCTATGTAGATACCATAACCACGGCCATTTTCTTTGTAGGAATGTGGTTAATGGCCAAGCGGAAAATCGAAAATTGGCTCTTTTGGATTGTGGGCGACATCATTTCAGTACCCTTGTACTTTTACAAAGGATTTACATTTACAAGTTTTCAATATTTAGGATTCACACTTATTGCCATTTTTGGCTATTACGCATGGAAAAAGAACTTAAACAAGACCCTATCAACTTAGTAAAAGTTGTTTTATTTGGCCCAGAATCTACCGGAAAAACAACACTTTCCAAACAACTGGCACGCCATTACAATACCGTTTGGACCCCCGAATTTGCAAGAGAGTACTTGCAGAAAAAATGGAACAATGAACGAAAAACTTGTGAGGTTTCAGACTTAGTTCCCATAGCAATTGGACAAATGCGTTTGGAAAACAGGTTGGCCAAAAGAGCCGACAAACTGCTTATTTGCGATACTGATTTGCTAGAAACAAAAGTGTATTCAGAAGAGTATTATGGCGGCTTTGTAGACGAAAAACTCAACAGCGCCTCTGAAGAAAACCAGTATGATTTGTACCTACTCACCTATATAGATACGCCTTGGGAAGAAGATGATTTAAGAGACCGACCAGGAAGACGTTTGGAGATGTTCACCGCTTTTGAAAATGCTTTAAAAAAGAATAAAAAAAATTATATTTTATTAAAAGGAGATAAAGAAACACGCTTAAAAGCAGCAACAGCAGCTATTGATAACATTATCCGTCAGAAAGAACACTTGTTCTCTTTTTCTGAGTCCTTAACAGCAAAGGAACAAAAAGTAGCCGCCAAAAAATAAAATTCAACACCCTTTTCATAGGAGGCTTTTAAAATTAGTGCACGTTTGCTCGGCTTAAAAATTGCAGGTACATGAACAAAGAAAACATCTTTAAAGAAGTCCATTTTAAAGCAAGTCGAAGCTCAGGCGCAGGAGGGCAGCATGTAAACAAAGTCTCTTCTCGGGTCGAGTTATATTTTGATCTAGAGCATTCAACTGCATTGTCTGAAAATGAAAAACAGCTTTTAAAGCAAAAAGTAGCCTCAAAACTCACCAAAGAAAATTGCCTTATTATCTCCTGTGAAACAACAAGATCGCAACACAGAAACAAAGAAATTGCCCTTCAAAAATTCTTGAAATTAATTGCAGATAATCTGATTCGTCCCAAAAAAAGAAGACCTACCAAACCAAGCAGGGCATCGGTACAAAAAAGTTCTGAAACCAAACAAAGAAACGCCGTAAAAAAAGCATTACGAAAAAAACCTACCCTCGATTAAAAAAAAACCTTTTTTAGTTTCTCATTACAAAAAAGCAACTTAATTTTGCCATGTTCTCATAAAGGGGTGCTTTAATCGGCTGAGATCATACCCATTGAACCTAGAACAGGTAATGCTGTTTAGGAACCGTAAATTCGAAACAGACCTGAGCGTCTTTTCGCGGATACAATCGTGTGTATTTAATGCACACAAAAATTAATTATTCAATACTAACTTTAAAGAATAATTACCTCTTTTTATTCGTTTTAAATTTTTTAAAATGAAAAAAAATTTACTTTTTTTATGCTTCTTTACAAGTGTTCTTGTCAATGCACAATTGGTAACATTGTCTGGGAAAGTTGTAGATGAAAACCAAGAACCCTTATCGGGAGCCACCATTCAAATTCGCTCATTGAACCAGGGAGCGACTACCGATGTTGCAGGGAAATTTTCTTTAAACATCCCCAAAGGAACCTACAAAGTAGCTATTTCTTATCTGGGGTTTAAAACGCGTTATTTGGATCAAAAAATAACCCAAAACGAAAATATTACTATCGAATTATTTTTGGAAGAAACTATTTTAGAAGAAGTACTGGTTTCTGCAGTCCGGGTAAATAGCGAAGTTCCCGTTACCTTCTCCAACTTATCAAAAAAAGAAATTGCAAAACGAAACTTAGGGCAAGACATTCCCATTTTATTAAACTACATGCCTGCTGTTGTTTCTTCCTCTGATGCAGGTGCAGGTATTGGCTATACTTACATGAGTGTTCGAGGTTCAAATGGAGAGCGCATTAATGTAACCGTGAACGGAATTCCATACAACGATGCAGAAAGTCATGGAACCTTTTGGGTGAATTTGGGTGATTTTGCTTCCTCTACACAAAACCTACAATTGCAAAGAGGAGTGGGTACTTCTACCAATGGATCGGGCACTTTTGGTGCGAGTTTAAATATTTTAACCGATGGAATTGCTGAAGAGGCATACGGAGAACTTTCAAATTCTTTTGGATCTTTTAATACTCAAAAAAACACCCTAAAATTCAGTACCGGAAAACTAAATCCTTCAACAAGTGGTCAAAGCATAGAAATTGCAGGACGCTTGTCAACAATTGCTTCCGATGGCTATGTAGACAGAGCCTCAGCAGATTTAAAATCCTACTATTTACAAGCCAGTTATACCGATGAAAACACCCTGATAAAAGCAGTAGCTTTTGGTGGTAAAGAAAAAACTTACCAAGCTTGGTATGGACTTACTGCAACACAATTGATGGAAGACCGAAGACAGAATCCATACACCTACGACAATGAAGTAGATGACTACAAACAAAACCATTACCAATTGCATTGGAATCAAAAACTAAATGCACAATGGACAACAACCTTAGGACTCAACTACACCAGAGGAGCGGGATTTTTCGAGCAATATAAAGCCGAAGAAAATGCGGAAAATTTTAACAATTTAATTGTCGACGGAAGCGATGTGATTGTAAGACGCTGGTTGGAAAATGATTTTTATGTTTTTAATTTCAACACCAACTACAAAACAGACAAGCTAAATTTCATTGCTGGAATTTCCGCTTCAAACTATAGTGGAGATCATTTTGGCGAAGTCATTTGGGGAGCAGATTTAGCACCCAACACCAGTATTCGAGATCGGTATTACTTTTCAGATGCTACCAAAACTGACTTTTCAGTATTTGCAAAAGCCACCTTTTCACTTTCCAACAAATTATCAGGATATTTAGATTTACAAGGGAGATTTGTCGGTTACCAAACACAAGGTATTACTTCCGATATAGAAGCCATTGATGTAGATGCATCCTTTGATTTTTTCAATCCAAAATTTGGATTCACCTATTCAGTCAACGACCGCAACAACCTCTACACCTCTTTTGCTGTAGCCAATAGAGAACCCAACAGAAATGATTTTGAAAGTGGTATTGATACGCCAGAAACCTTATACGATTTCGAATTGGGTTGGCGTTTAAAAAATGAAAATTTCAAGTTAAATACCAACCTTTATTTTATGGACTATAAAAATCAATTGGTACTCACCGGTGCAATTGATGATGTAGGAGCTCCAGTAAGAGCAACTTCAGGGAGCAGTTATCGATTGGGTTTAGAAATTGATGCAGACATTCGTTTGAGTGATGCATTTTCCATACGTCCCAATGCAGCTTTTAGCAGCAACAAAAACAGGGCATTTTTTATTACCAGATATGGAGAAGAAACACCCGTCGCTCTCGGAGACACCCATTTGTCCTTTTCACCAGATATCATTTTAGGAAATGTATTTACTTACCAACCCGAAGAAAATCTACAAATTTCCTTTTTATCTAAATATGTTGGCAAACAATACATGAGCAATTTTAGCAGTGCCATTTCAACCAATGATGTATTAAAAGGTTTTTTCACTTCAGACATCAACCTTGTATATGCAATGAAGGCTACCTCGGTTTTTAAATCCGTCGTATTTTCTGCATTGATCAATAATATTTTCAACAAAGAATATGTAGACAGAGGCTACTATTATACCTATGAAGATGACTGGTCTACTCCGGGAGAAATAATGACAGTAGATGGGGCGGGTTATTACCCACAAGCCACCCGAAACTTTTTAATAGGGGTAACGTTGACCTTTTAAACTGCTACCCATACAATCTCAAAAAACCCAAGTGCATGCTTGGGTTTTTTTTGAGGTATCGGATCCATTAAAGAGTTAAAAAATTGAGAACTGCGCTGTAAAAATCTTTCGGATTTTCTGCGTGTAACCAATGCCCTGCGTTGGCGATAGTCAACACATTTGCATTTGGAAAATGACGAGCTATAATGGGCAATTCTTGGTTGGTAATATATCCCGATTTTGCGCCCTTTAGGAATAAGGTTTCCCCTTCAAAAGAAGTCCCGTTTGGCAAGGGCTCACCGATATAAACATTGTTGGCAGTTAAGGATGCTAGGTGAAAACGAAATGCCAATTTTCCTTTTTCTATCCAATAGACGTTTTTTAACAAAAATTGTCGAATACCCACCTCTGGAATCAGTTCCGCCAATTTTGCATCCACCAAACTTCTGGTGGTTTGTATGGAAAAATCAATGGAATTCAATCCCGCTAAAATGGCATTGTGATGCGGTTCGTATTTTCTTGGAGAAATGTCTGCAATCATTAATTTCGCAATCATTTGAGGATGCGTAACGGCAAAAAGCATGGCTGTTTTACCACCCATGGAGTGTCCCAAAAGATGCACTGCTTCCAGTTGATGGTGTTGAATATAACGGTATAGATCTTCAACCAGCAATGCATAAGTAAACTCCGAAGCATGAAAACTACGTCCGTGATTTCTTTGATCAATTAAATGCACTTGGTAATTTTCTGCAAACTGATTCCCAAGGGTTTTCCAGTTGTCACTCATTCCAAAATACCCGTGTAAAATGAGCAAGGGTTTGCCAGTTCCTTTGACGGTTGCATGTAAAATTTCCATATTATTGCAATCGGTCAAGGTACATATTTACAACATTTTCAAGGCCTAAATACAGGCTCTCTGCAATCAAGGCATGCCCAATGGAAACTTCTGCTAAATTGGGAATGTGCGCTTTAAAAAACTGAATGTTTTCCAAACTTAAATCGTGTCCTGCATTGATTCCCAATCCTAAAGCATGCGCTAAAATAGCAGCTTCAGTATAAGGCTTTATAGCGGCTTTGTTTCCCTTTTCATAGTGGGTGGCAAAATCCTCTGTATAAAGCTCTATGCGATCTGTTCCTGTTTTTGCAGCCGCTTCAATCAGTTGTAAATCGGTGCCAATAAATATTGATGTACGAATTCCATTTTGTTGAAACTCCCCAATCACTTCTTTCAAAAAAGACTGGTGTTGTAGGGTATCCCACCCAGCATTTGAGGTTAAGGCATCTACGGCATCGGGCACCAAGGTAACTTGGGTCGGTTTTGTTTCTAAGACCAAATCGACAAAAGATTGGATTGGATTTCCTTCAATATTATATTCTGTATTCACCACAGAAACCAAGTCTCTCGCGTCTTGATATTTGATATGCCGTTCATCGGGCCTCGGGTGAATGGTAATGCCTTGAGCACCAAAATATTGAAGATCCGAAGCAACCTGTAAGAGGTTGGGAACATTTCCCCCTCTAGAATTGCGTAAAGTTGCTATTTTATTGATATTTACACTTAACTTTGTCATGGTTTTAAATTAGGTTGCAAAGATAACGCATTAAATGATTTTATCCTATATTCGTAGTACATGAACATTACAGATTACATCTTAAAAGAAATCAAATCATTAACACCTAAAAGCTCGGTAGAAAAGGCTCAAAAGTTGTTCAATGATTATCCGATTACGCATTTCAATGTGGTAGAAAACGGCCTTTTTTTGGGATCATTTTCTGAAAGTGATATCCAAACGATCGAGGATAAAACAGCGCTGTTATCGGACTACAAACATCTTTTGTCTGGTTTTTTTGCAGAGGAAAAAACAACTGTTTTGGGATTGTTACAAATTTTTGCAAACAATGATGCTACAGTAATTCCGGTTTTAGATTCCCAAAAAAAATACCTAGGATATTACGACCTGTGCGACGTTTTAGATGTTTTTGCTTCCAGTCCGTTTATGCAGGAAGAAAGTGAAACCTTAGTGGTAGAAACCGTAGAAAAGAATTTCTCAATGGCGCGAATTGCACAAATTGTGGAAACGAATGGAGGAAAATTATTAGGAAGTTACCTCTCAGAAAAAAAAGCAGGCAATGTACAAGCAACCTTAAAAGTGGTTGCCCAAGAAATTACAGAAATTACCCAAACGTTTCGAAGATATGAATATATTATTGTATCTTCTAATGAAGATGATTTGTATTTAGACGATTTAAAAAACAGATCGCAATACCTTCAAAAATACCTCAATATTTGATGAAAAAAATAGCAATTTACGGGCAATCTTATTCTTTAACAGCAGAAAAAGAAGTTCAACTTCTTCTCAAAGTGTTGGAAGAACAGCAGGTGGTGATTTTTTTTGAAAAACAATTTTATACCCTTTTAAACCAGCACAATGTTTTAGCAAAAAAATATTCGACATTCGAGCATTTCAATGACTTAAACAGTTCGTTCAATTTGATGTTTACCATTGGTGGTGACGGCACTATACTGAGAGCAATTACCTATATCAGAGACTTAAACATTCCAATTTTAGGAATCAATATAGGGCGGATGGGCTTTCTGGCATCTATTAAAAAAGACACCATTCAAGAGAGTATAGCCTGTGTTGTAAATGGCGATTATACCATTCAAGAACGCAGCCTTTTAAGCATTCGAACCGAGCCAGAAATACAAGCACTTAAAGAGTTAAATTTTGCTTTAAACGAAATTACAATCGCTCGAAAAAACACCACTTCCATGATCGGTGTGCAAACCCATTTGAACAAAGAATACCTCAACAATTATTGGGCAGATGGTTTAATTATTGCGACCCCAACTGGCTCTACTGGATATTCGCTTAGTTGCAATGGCCCTGTAATTTTACCTGCTTCAAAAAGTTTAATCATTACGCCCATTGCACCCCACAATTTAAATGCCCGGCCAATGGTCATTCCAGATGATACCAGCATTGAGTTGGCAGTAGACGCAAGAGAAAAAGAATTTTTAATTTCATTAGATTCTCGGATCGTTACGGTACCAAGAGGAACGAAAATTTTTATCAAGAAAGCCGCATTTACGGTAAAAAGTATGTTGCCAAATAATCAATCTTTTTTACAAACGCTACGAAGCAAATTACTTTGGGGAGAAGACATTCGAAATGAAACCCCTTTTTCTACAAATTCCCACAATAAATAAGCAAATTCCTTGTTATTCAAAAAAGACTGGATATTAACTTTTTAAAGCAAATTGAAATCCATATATTTGCACGCTATTTTTGAACATGAAAAAATGTATATTCTACATCATTTGCATCGGTTTTTCATCCATTTCATTGGGTCAAATTAATGAAATTGGGTTCTTTGCAGGAGGGTCTAACTATGTGGGAGATATTGGACGTACCCACTACCTCTACCCCAACCAACTTGCAGGGGGATTGATTTACAAATGGAACTGGAATCCAAGAATGGCACTAAGAGGCACTTTGAGTATCCTCCCAATCGCTGGAGATGACAAAGATGCGAGTACCGATTTCCAAAAAGAAAGAGGTTATCAGTTTAACAATACTATAAATGAATTTGCAGTGGGCTTAGAATATAATTTTTATGAGTACGAAATTTCTTCTCCAGGAAAATCGGCAACTCCCTATATTCTAGTTGAATTGGCTTCATTTCAATACAAATCTGTAGCAGCTATTGCTGCCAACGGCAAGATCAGTTACACCAATAAAACCTCCTATGCAATTCCATTTGGTGTCGGATACAAATCAAAACTCAGCGGTGCCTTTGCCTTTGCCATAGAAGCCAAAGTAAGGTATACCTTTGAAGACGATTTGGATTATACAACCGGAAGGTTTCCCGCATTGGATTTTGGAAGCAACGGAAACGATTGGTATGCCTTTACAGGGATTTCACTCGTATATACATTTGGGCGACCCGCCTGTTACACAAAAGGATTGTAATTTATGGAGAAAAAGCTACAAATCAATTTACACAAGGTTCCAAAACACGTTGCCATCATTATGGATGGAAATGGTCGCTGGGCAAAAAGTAAAGGGATGACAAGAGTTTTCGGCCATAAAAATGCCCTTACCTCAGTTCGCGAATCGGTAAAAGCAGCTGCTGAGATTGGAGTCGAAGCAATTACCCTCTATGCCTTTTCAACCGAAAACTGGAACCGCCCCAAACTTGAAGTAGATGCCTTGATGAGTCTGTTGGTACATTCGCTGAACAAAGAGCTAAAAGATTTTCAAAAAAATGGGGTTCGCGTCCATGCCATTGGTGGAATTGAGAACCTTCCTACCAAAGCACAAAAAGTATTGCAGGGAGTTATTGCCGATACCAAAAACAATACCAATATCATCCTGACCCTAGCATTGAGTTATGGATCTCGAGAAGAAATTGTTAATACTATCAAAAACATATCTAAAAAAGTTGTTAATAAAGAACTTTTAATAAAAGAAATTAACGAAAATACTATAAATAACCATTTATATACATTTAATTTGCCCGACGTTGATTTAATGATAAGAACCAGTGGAGAACAACGCATTAGTAATTTCTTATTATGGCAAATGGCATATGCCGAATTATATTTTACAGATATTCTTTGGCCAGACTTTAGAGAAGCGCATTTTTATGATGCAATAATAGAATATCAGAATAGAGAACGAAGATTTGGAAAAACAAGCGAACAGATTACAGAATAGCATTTCTGTTGTATCAGTATGTACTGCACTTTTTTTTACTTTGATTGCAAATTCGCAAACAAAAGTAGACAGTATTGCTCCCATTAAAAAAGACACCCTCACACAAAACATTTCTTTCGTAGAAGGAAAAGAATATGTTTTAGGAGGCATTAGTGTAAAAGGTTTAAAAAAGTTTAGTGAAGAAACTGTTCGTGTTTTTACAGGATTAAGACCCGGTTTGAAAATCAAACTTCCCGGAGATAAACTCACAAGTGCCATCAAAAAATTATACGAGAGCAAACAATTTAGCAACGTAGATGTGTATCTAGAAAAAGTAGACAGCAGCGCTGTTTACCTTCAATTTGATGTAAAAGAGTTGCCCCAACTAAATACTGTAAAAGTAACTGGTGTTAAAAAATCCAAAGCAAAAACACTCATTGATGATGCCGAATTAAAGATTGGAGCCATGGTGACCGACAACCTCATTGTGACCACCAAAAATTACTTCCAAAAGAAATATACCGACAAAGGATATTTAAAAACGAAGGTGAATTTAATGGTTCAAAACGATACCACGGATGTCAATACGGTCAACATGTCCATTCAAATTGACAAGGGAAATAAAATTAAAATTAAAAATATTGATTTCATTGGAAATGCATCCCTTTCCAACTACAAGTTGCGAAAAGCAATGAAAAATACCAAAAGAAAATTCTTTGGACGTTTTTGGAAAGCATCGAAATACATTGAAGAGGATTATCGAGAAGATTTGGAGAACATCTTAAAGATGTACAGCGAATTGGGCTACCGAGATGCCCGTATTTTAAGTGACAAACTTACTTGGAACGACGACAACACCATCAACTTAGAAATTGAATTGGAAGAAGGGAAACAATACCGTTTTTCAGAAATTTTATTTGTTGGAAATAAAGAATATACCGATGATTACTTAAGACAATTCTTACGCATCGAAAATGGCGATGTATACAATGGAGTGGTTTTAAAAGAACGTGTTAGCGGAGACGGAACGCCAACATCACAAGATTTATCGACCCTGTATCAAGACAATGGATTTTTGTTTTCTTCCGTAAATGCTGTCGAAACCAAAGTAGAAAATGATTCTATTACCGTAGAAATTAGAATTCGAGAAGACGAGAAAGCAACCATAAAAAAAGTATCCGTTGCCGGAAACGACAAAACAAACGATCATGTATTGTTCCGAGAATTGCGCGTAAAGCCAGGCGATTTGTTTAGCAGAAGTGCCATTATTAGATCCATACGTGAAATTGGTCAACTTGGGTTTTTTGATCAAAATGTAACCCCAGATGTGAATCCAGATTACCAAAACAAAACAGCCGACATAAATTTCAATGTGGTTGAAAAGGGTGGAAGTCAAATTGAACTCCAAGGAGGTTACGGGGGAGGATCCTTTATTGGAACCCTCGGATTGTCGTTTAACAACTTCTCGTTCCGAAACATGTTTAACAAAGAGGCTTACAAACCTTTACCAATGGGAGACGGTCAAACCCTTTCCATTCGTTTACAATCCAGCAGAACCTTTAACACCTATAGTTTTTCATTCTCAGAGCCTTGGCTAGGAGGAAAGAAACCGAAATCATTATCCTTCTCCATTTATTCTTCAAACCAATATCAAATCAATCCGCAAACTTTTGAAGTGGACAGAAATCAAAGTTTGGGAATCATTGGAGCCTCCTTAGGGTTGGGGCAACGTCTGCAATGGCCCGATGATTTCTTTCAGTTATCACAAAGCATTAGCTACCAAAGTTTCAACCTCAACAACTATGGCTTTAGAGTAGGAAGCGATGTATTAAGCAATGGAACCTTAAACAACTTGGCCTACAATGTGAGTTTAACAAGAAACTCCTCGGGACCCAGCTTAATTTTCCCTACCTACGGATCTGAATTTTCTGTTGGTGTAAAAGCAACCCTACCCTACTCGCTCATAAACGGAAGAGACTATACGGTTTCAGAAACATTGACCCCAGAAGAAAAGAATGATAAAATTGCTGAAAACTACAAATGGCTAGAATACTATAAGCTTTCTATGAAAGGAAAATGGTTTACCGGATTTACCGACAAACTGGTCCTGATGAAGAATATAGAAATTGGTTATTTGGGCTATTACAATGAAGCCGTTGGACATACTCCCTTTGAAAGGTATTTTGTGGGAGGAGATGGAGTTGCTGCCTTCCAACTAGATGGAAGAGAAACCATTGGACTAAGAGGGTATGAAAACAGCCGTTTGACCCCCTTAGAAAATGGCGGTGGAACCTTATATACCAAATACCAATTAGAACTAAGATACTCAATTACAGACACCCCTTCTGCCTCGATCTATACAGTTGGATTTTTAGAAGCTGGAAACTCCTATGATACTTTTGATGAATTTAAACCGTTTGAAGTAAAGAGGTCAGCCGGATTGGGAATTCGCGTATTTATGCCTGCATTTGGTCTTTTAGGGATCGATTTTGCACATGGATTTGATCCATTGCCAGGACAAGTAATAAAATCGGGTTGGCAAACACACTTTATAATCGGAAGACAGTTCTAAGAAAGCGTATATTTGTAAAATAACCTTTTTTGGCACGGTTTTTTATAAATACCTAATAGCAATGAAAAAAATAGTTTTTTATATCGTTCTTTCCCTTATCGCAGTGGGAACTTATGCCCAAAAAATCCAACGAATTGCCTATATAGACATGGAGTACATTCTAGAGAATCTTCCAGAATATCTAGAAGCACAAAACACATTGAACGCCAAAATTGCAAAATGGAAGAAAAACCTAGACGTAGAAGCGAGGCATATAGAAGTGCTTAAAACAGATTTGGCCAACGAAAAAGCAATTCTTACCAAAGATATAATTGAAGAAAAAGAAGAAGACATTCTTCTAAAACAAGAAGAATTACGAAGGTTAGAATCTTTGTACTTTGGCCCGAATGGAGACATGTTTCTCGTTAGAAAGCAATTGGTCAAGCCAATACAAGATCAAGTGTACAATGCCATTCAAAAAATTGTGAAAGCAAAAAAATATGATTTTGTTTTTGATAAATCTAGCGAATTGATTTTGCTATATTCAAATAAAAAATACGATATTAGCGAAATTGTTTTGGCATCGATTGACAAGACCCGAAAAGTGGCAGATCGACTCGCAAAACAACAAGAAAAGAAAACAGCTTCCAAAGAATTAAGTGACCGACAGAAAGCACTTTTGGCCGCAAAAAAGAAAAAAAGAGAAGCATTACTAGCGAAACAAGAAAAGAAAAAACAACAGATTGCAGAAAGAAAAGCAGCATTATTAGCCAAAAAAGAAGCTAAAAGATTGCTTTTAAAACAAAAACAAGAAGCTGCAAAAAAGAAAAAAGAAGCACAAAAACAATAATAATTAATTAAATTAAACCAAGGATGAAGAATTTTAAAACGTTACTATTAATTGCTGTATTTACATTAGGATTTGGTGGAATCACAAATGCACAAAAAGTAGCTCATGTTGATTTTGAAAGAGTAGTTGCCAATATGTCTGAAACAAGAGCATTGTTTGCAGATTTAGACAAAAAAGCAAAGACAATGAAAGATGATATTGAAGGGATGAAGAAAAAGTTTGAGAACAAAGCAAAGAAATACGATGCTGAAGCGACAACTCAAACAGAAGAAACCAATCAAAAAAGAAAAGCAGAATTGCAAGGAGACTATCAAAGACTTCAAAATGCTCAGCAAATGGCACCGCAAGAATTGCAACAAATTCAGAGCAAAGGTCTTGAGCCAATCAACAAAAAAGCAATTGATGCTATCAACGAAGTAGCCGCTGCAAAAGGAATTTTATATGTATTTACATCCAATATGTTAATCGTTAAAAGAGGAGAAGACCTTTACGAAGCCGTAAAAGCAAAGTTAGGTTTGTTGGCAGATCCACAACCAAGAAACTAAGCACTTCTTTTATTAAATAAAAAAAACCTACTCTTTTTGAGTAGGTTTTTTTTATTTTTACCACAATGAAACAAAAAGACTTTTCGATTGGCATCTTTGATTCTGGTGTGGGTGGCACTTCAATCTGGAAAGAAATCAACCGGCAAATGCCCTTAGAGCACACCCTCTACCTCTCGGACACTAAGCATGCTCCCTACGGAGCGAAAAGCAAAGAAGAAATTATTGCACTGGCCATTAAAAATACAGAATACCTACTTCAGAGAAACTGTAAAATTATTGTCGTTGCCTGCAACACAGCAACCACAAACGCCATTGCCCACCTTAGAGCCCACTATTCCGTCCCATTTATTGGCATAGAGCCCGCAATAAAACCCGCAGCACTCCAAACAAAAACCAATACCATTGGTATTCTGGCAACCAAAGGCACCCTAAACAGTGCGCTGTTTGCACAAACTTCTCAAAAACTAGGGCGCAATATTAAAATCATAGAACAAATTGGCACCGGCCTGGTTACCGCCATTGAAAATGGAAAACTAGAGTCCGAAGAAATGACACAGTTACTGCAGCAGCACCTCCTACCTATGGTGGCCCAAAATATAGATTGTTTGGTCTTGGGGTGCACGCATTATCCCTATTTAATTCCGCAAATTCGAAAGATGATTGGTCCAAAAATCCAAATCATCGATTCGGGACTCGCCGTTGCAAAACAAACCCATAAAGTATTGTCAGAAGCAGGACTACTAAGGACCACACGTGACAAAAACAAAAGCGCGTTTCAATTTTTAATTAACAAGGACCCAAGTACCTTAGCCCAACTACTGGAACAGCACGAGCAAGCAAAAGCGATGACAATTTTAGAAACGGATTTCTAAAAGCCGTTAAAAGCTGCATTAATATTTGGACAGGCAGCACCTCGAGGTGCTCTTGTAAAGAGATTTAAACCAACACTTAATTGATTGAAGCCAGCACTGCTAAGCACAATATCATTCAATTGACGTGTATAGGTGTATGAAAACATGAAGTTTTTAAAATTCAACCCAACAATGGGTGTAATGTATTGTGCATTCTCAATAGCACCCGTATCAAAACTTTTTCTGTAGGACAATGCAGCCCATAATTGTGTATTTCCAAAAGTCTTGTAGGCTTTCAAGTTCAGATCGGCAAAACGTTCGCCCGTACCTTCTCGAAACTGTAGCATCACCGAAGGCTCCAACTGTACTGCATTTTCTTCACCAAAATAATATCCTGCTGTAAAGATGTAATTCCTTAAGTCGAGGGGCTCACTAATATTTAGATTGTTCTTTGCGGTGAGTAACAAATTTTTTACCGTAAAATAGGAAGAGAATCCTCCCAAATGATAGGACATTCCAAAATCTGCATTGTAATAACTCGTACTTTCAATAATTTGTGAAATCGCAGGATCTCCAAAAAAGGACCTTTGATCGGACTGGTTTTGAACAAAAGTAAAAGACAATCCAAAAGAAAGTTGTTCAAACAAGCGGCCGTCACTTAGCGGCAAATGGTAAGCATAGGTACCTTGCAGTCCTTGTTGAGAATGGAATCCGTTTTGATCGTTGAACAGCACAAAACCATAACCCGCATTGGTTTCTTCGCCCATTTTGGTATGAAAACTTAACGTCTGTAGTGCAGGAGCATTGGGAATGCCTTGCCATTGCTGTCTCGCTGTAAACCTTACTTTGGATGAATTTCCAATTCCTGCAGCTGCCGGGTGAAGTAAGTATACATTGTCAGTTAAATAATCCCAATAGATTGGAAGGGTCTCTTGAGAAAAAGAATTCATCGCAATAAAAAGAGAGAACAAAAAACTAAGCTTTGTATAAAATTGCTTCATTGAGTACAGATTATATATAAGTTTCCAAATATATTGTTTTTCTAACAAAAAAATATAGTTTTTTAATGCATTGTTTCAAGAGAATCTTAAAACCCAAAAAAACAGCGCTAGCATATAGGACCTAAGGAGCGATACGCTGTCCAAAAATCAACTGCCGCGCCCCAAAAAAAGTTGGGAAATATTTATAGAAAACTGCTTTTATTTTTTTGACTTCCAAAAAAATAAAAAATACCAGGAATAAGGAATGTAGATCGATTTCCAAAAAAAATATTTGCGCCCGCAAAAATAACAAACAAACGATTTTCCGGAAGGCAACCATTTAAAGATAAAATTCCTTGGAATTCGAACTTGCAGTTTGTCATTCGAGCTACAGTAGGGGCAATGCATGTTCTTTTTTTTTGTAAAGTTAACAAACAAGAAGCCCTTTATAAGCTACAAATAAATAAGTGGGCGATATAGGGAATAACTGTACCCATTTTTGGAATAAGTGGTTTTTTTTTAGCCTAAAAAAGTGTGTTTTTTTGAGAAAAAAGTGCTTTTTTTGGTGAAAAATTCTGCCTTTTAGGCAACTTTCTTCCGCAGAGCAATAGCTTTTTTGGGGTTTCCTCAAAGAAATTGCTTGAAAAAACGTATTTTTTTAAATTTTCAATCTCCTTAAAATCAGTATCTTAGACCTGGTCGTATCCCCAGAAATAGGGAGTCCCTCCCCATTTGTAGGGAGGCGCAAAATATCCCTGTAAATGGGGATTGCGAGCGATTTTGAAGCGATGTACCTTTGCATCTTTAAAAAAAAACCCAGCGTCCAAATCGCTTTTTGGGGTTGGCACTGGAGACTCAAAAAAGAGGGGAAATGGGAGAAGGATTGCCGTTAAATGTTTAAAAACTTGCGCAGCAAATCGTGCCTTCTTTTGGCAATGGTCAAAGAAATGCCATTGACCAATTGGCAATAACTTCCTTCCGTTTTGTTGATGTTTTGGACCTTTTGAAGGTTGACAATAAATTTGTGATGAATGCGATAAAAAACTTGTTGGGGTAAAATTTTCTCGTATTCGCCAATGTTTTTAGAGACTACTTTGCTGTCTCCATTGGTGAGGTGAAAGAGGGTATACTTCCCTTCGGCTTCCAAATAAAGAATGTCTCGAACCATCACAAATTCAATGGTTTTTGCTGTAGAAATGGCAATCAATTGTTCGGAAAGTCCTGCAATGGAATTGCGCACCGCTCTTTTCATACGCAGGTTGTGCGTGGCAGTGGCAATTACTTTTTTCAATGCAAAAACACCTACGGGCTTGAGGATGTACCCTGCTACTTGATAGTCATTAATGGCCACCATGGCATGGGTTGCATCGGCACTGGTGATGATTACCTCTGCATCTAAACTGGGAATTTCATTGAGGACAGACAAGGCATTCTCTTTGCCCCCAAGGTGGATTTCCAGAAAAATTAAACTGGGTAAATGTTCAAAATACAAACGGATAAATTGTTTGGCATTTTTGGCAATCCCAACAATTTCGATTTCCGGACAATATTTTTTTAGTAGTAGTTTTAGTAATTTAATATTTACTGTATCGTCTTCGACGATTATGGTTTTAATTATCTCTCCCATGAAAATTAAATAAATGTATTTTAACAAAACTATTGTAAAATGTAGTTTTTTAACAGAAAGAGGGGCGCCTAGTAATAACTGGGAATATAGGAGAATAAGTGGTGCTATTTTGGGAATAAGTGGTAAAATTAAAGGATTAAAAAAGCAGTTTTTTCTTTCAAAATGAGCAGATTGAAAAGTAAAAACAAGTAAAAAAACCCTAAAAAAAACCGAGGGTATTTTTCTCCCTTCGGGAACGTTTAAACAAAAGGGCCGCAGCAGCTTTGCCAAAAAAAGCCCTTTTGGGGGATGGCATTGGGATTTTTTTTATTTGGGAATTGTAACATTTGTTACGCCCAAAATGAAGCCCTTTTGCTATTTTTATGGCCTATTTAAAAAAAACGAGTATGAGCCGAAATTCGAAATTGCTTAACATTGTTCGCATGCGATGCCCTAAATGCCATCAAGGGACCTTCTTTGAAGGACATCCTTATCAATTGACACGCATAGGCCTGGTGAAAGTGTCGTGTTCTCATTGTGGATTGAAATACGAACTAGAACCTGGGTTTTTTCAAGGGTCTTATTACGTTTCTTATGCCTTGGCGGTGGCGCTTTTTGTGGCATTGTGGATTTTAAAAAGCCTGTTCTTACCAAATTTAAACTATCTTACCACCTTAATTTCAATGGTAATTGCCCTGCTGGTGCTTGCACCGTTGTTGTTTGCTTTTTCGAAAGTTATCTGGATACATCTCTTTGTACATTATGATTCAAGCACTCAAAAATAACTTTGGGCATCTTTTTGAAGCCGAACTCCTACAGGAAATCAACCAAGTAGGGACCTTTAAAGATGTTGCCGAAGGTGCAAAAATGATGGAAATTGGCGACTATATGCGTTCCATGCCCCTGCTCATTTCTGGAGCAATAAAAATTTTAAGAGAAGACAGCAATGGAGACGAACTCTTGCTGTACTTTCTTGAAAAAGGAGATACCTGTGCCATGACATTGACCTGTTGTCTTGGACAAACAAAAAGTGAAATCAGGGCCCTTGCCGCCACCGATGCTACCTTAATTATGATCCCAGTAGAAAAAATGGAACACTGGGCTGGGAAATACAAAAGTTGGCGCAAATTTGTTTTTGAAAGCTACCACAATCGCCTCAATGAAATGTTGGCCACCATCGATAGTATTGCCTTTTTAAAAATGGATGAACGCCTAGTACAGTACTTGAAGGAAAAAGCAAGAATTGCAAAAAACCACATTATTTACAACACCCACCAAGAAATTGCCCATGAATTGCATACTTCTCGGGTCGTGATTTCTAGACTTTTGAAGAAATTGGAGAATTTAGATAAAATTGCCCTCCATAGAAATCACATTCATATCAAAAACATCTAGGCGGAATGTAACCAATGTTACTGCCCAGGTCTTTGGATCCGCTTATTTTTGCCCATAAAAACAAGATGTTCAAAAAAATACTGCCCATTTTACAGTGGCTTCCCAACTATAAAAAAGCGGATTTTTCGGGAGATTTCACCGCGGGTCTCACGGTTGGAATCCTGCTCATTCCTCAGGGAATGGCCTATGCAATGATTGCGGGCTTGCCGCCTGTTTTTGGTTTGTATGCCGCTTTAATGCCACAAATCATCTATGCCGTTATGGGTACTTCTCGGCAATTGGCCGTGGGCCCCGTTGCCATGGACTCCTTGCTAGTAGCCGCAGGACTGGGGGCACTGTCTTTGTCGAGCCTGGAGAGCTACATTGCCATGGCCGTATTTTTAGCCTTGTTTATGGGGGCCATTCAATTGCTACTCGGGATGGTAAGATTGGGGTTTTTAGTCCGGTTTTTATCAAAACCTGTCATTAGTGGTTTTACTTCTGGGGCAGCTATTATTATTGGTCTTAGCCAACTCAAACACCTTTTGGGCATTGAAATTACCCGGAGTAACCAAGTACACCTCTTGCTTTCCAATGCCTTTAAAAACATCCATTTGACCAATGGCTATGCACTGGGGATTGGAATCACTTCAATTGTTTTGATTTCAATTATTAAAAAATTAAATGCAAAATACCAGCAACGTTTTCCTGCTGCACTGGCTTTAGTGGTGCTTGGCGTTGGGGTGGTTTCTTATTTTGAACTGAATGCTTTTGGGGTGCAAATTGTTGGAAAAGTCCCCGGAGGACTTCCATCTTTTCAGGTACCAAAAATCCCCTTAGACCAACTCTCAGAACTAGCCCCTATTGCAATCACTTTGGCTTTAATTGCTTTTATGGAAGCCATTTCAGTAGCAAAAGCTGTGGCAGAAAAACATCCCGAATATGCCTTGGACCCCAATCAAGAACTCAGGGCTTTGGGTACCGCAAACATCGTAGGTGCTTTTTTTCAATCCTATCCCACTACCGGAGGTTTTTCCAGAACGGCTATTAACGAACAGGCGGGGGCAAAAACCGGCATTGCTCCGCTCATTAGTGCCGCAGTGGTTGGATTGACCTTGTTGTTTTTAACGCCGCTATTTTATTATTTGCCCAATGCGGTCTTGGCCGCCATTATTATGGTTGCGGTTTTTGGACTGATCGATTTTACCTACCCCATCACTTTGTATAAAACCCAAAAAGAAGAGTTGGCGGTTCTACTGCTTACCTTTGTTACCACGCTTACCGTGGGAATGACCGCCGGAATTCTATTGGGCGTACTGGGCTCTTTATGGGTCTTGCTGTATCAAATTTCGACACCCAAAGTGGGCGAAATTGCTCGCATGAAAAACAGCAATGCTTTTACAGAGGTCGATCGCTTTGCTGGGGTGACAAAACCCCAAGACACTCTTTTAATCCTTCGCATGGACGCCCCCCTCTTTTTTGGGAATGTGTCGCTGTTTCGTTCAGCTGTTTCAGAAAACATACAACGAAAAGGGGCCGCTTTGCAATGGGTCATTCTGAGTATGGAAACCATGAGTTATCTGGATAGTAGCGGAGTGGATCTGTTAAAACAACTTATTGTAGCCCTTCAGCAAAAGAAATTGCAGCTGCTGTTTTCTGGAGCTACTACGCCTATGAACGCGCTGCTCCATAGCAGTGGAATTGTAGCGCTTGTTGGGGAAGAGAATGTTTTTTTGGAAACGCATGAAGCGGAAGCCTATGCCCAAACAAAGCAAACAGTGCACGTATATAAGAAAAAAACAACAGCGCTCAAAAAAAAGTGATTCCTGTGTAACCGATGTTACCGTGGTATCCATAGAGAATGCGTATTTTTGTAGCCTAATCTAACACCATCATGAAAATAGAACAAATATATACGGGATGTCTCTCGCAAGGCGCTTACTATATTGAGAGCGAAGGAGAAGTTGCCATTATTGATCCTTTAAGGTCTGTGACCCCATATTTGGAAAAAGCTGCTGCAAACAATGCCCGCATAAAATATATTTTTGAAACTCATTTCCATGCGGACTTTGTAAGTGGGCATGTGACTTTGTCTAAAAAAACAGGAGCCCCTATTATTTACGGTCCCAATGCCACGACTTCTTTTGAAGCAATTATTGCCAGGGACGGACAGGTATTTGAACTGGGAAATATTAGCATTACCGTGCTGCATACGCCTGGCCATACCTTAGAAAGTGCGGTATATCTTTTAAAAGATGCTACTGGAAAAGACCATGCAATTTTTAGTGGAGATACCTTGTTTTTGGGGGATGTTGGACGTCCGGATTTGGCCCAAAAAACAGGCAGTATCACTGCAGACGATTTGGCAGGCTATCTCTTTGATAGTTTGCGAAATAAAATCATGCCGCTAGCAGACGATGTGATTGTATATCCAGCGCATGGGGCGGGTTCTTCTTGTGGTAAAAATTTGAGCAAAGAAACGGTAGATACTTTGGGCAATCAAAAGGCAACCAATTATGCTTTGCGAGCCAACATGACCAAAGAAGAATTTATTAAAGAAGTAACGGAGGGTTTGACACCGCCACCTCAATATTTTCCTTTGAATGTTCAAATGAATAAAGAGGGCTATGAAGATTTTGCAGATGTCTTGGCCCGAAGTGCCCAAGCATTGTCTCCAGCTGCTTTTGAAAGTGCTGCCAATGATACCGAAGCCGTAGTGTTGGATGTTCGCCACCAAGACGACTTTGCAAAAGGACACGTTCCACGCTCAATTTTTATTGGATTGGAGGGTGGTTTTGCCCCTTGGGTGGGTGCCTTGATTGCCGATGTGAAACAACCGTTGTTATTAATTGCACCTGAAGGAATGGAAGCGGAAGCGATTACCCGCTTGTCTCGGGTAGGGTTTGACCAGGTTTTAGGGTATTTAAAAGGAGGGTTTGATGCTTGGAAAAAAGCATCCAAAGAATATGATACCGTAAGTTCAATAGCTGCAACCACTTTTGACAGCCTAAATACACCGGAGGAAGTCCCTGTATTTGATGTGCGAAAGGAAGGTGAATTTTTATCGGAGCACGTGATTGATGCCCAAAATACACCGCTCCAATCTTTGAACCAGCATTTGACAGCATTCCCTGAAAAAGCAACCTTTTATGTACATTGCGCAGGAGGATATCGATCCATGATTACTGCGTCAATATTAAAAAATAGAGGCATTCATAATTTCATTGATATTGCAGGCGGTTTTAGTGCCATCAAAGAAACTGCAATTCCAATTTCTGACTTTGTTTGTCCTTCCACTTTATAAACTCAAAATAAATGATACATCACTCTCAAGAAGACTGGATCGCTGCCCTGGCAGCAACAGAAAATGCCGTAATAATTGATGTAAGAACTCCGGAAGAATGTGCGACTGGAATTCTTGAAAACGCCATCATGCTGGACTTTTTTAAGTCGGAAGTTTTTCAACAAGAAATCGCGGAATTGGATAAAAGCAAGCCCTACTTTGTGTATTGCAGAAGTGGCAATCGAAGCAGCCATGCCTGTACGATGATGGAAAACATGGGCATAGTTAAAACCGTAAATCTAGTTGGCGGTATGAATGCATGGACGGGCCCAAAAGTGATGCCTACCATCTAAGAAAATAAAGACGCTAATTTTTTAAACTACAAAAAACAATACATTAATGAATTTCATCTACGAACCCTGGCCTTGGTACATTGCTGGCCCTATGATTGCTTTGATCCTCTTGCTACTTCTTATGGTTGGCAAAAACTTTGGAATGTCTTCCAATTTAAGAACCTTATGCACCCTTTGTGGAGCTGGAAAAACAACGGATTTTTTTAAATTTGATTGGAAATCTCAAAAATGGAATTTGATCGTAGTGCTGGGCGCAATTATTGGCGGCTATGTGGGCGCAAATTTCTTAAGCAATACGACAGCGGTTGTGTTGAACCCTGAAACCATTTCAGATTTAAAGACTTTTGGTTTTGAAAGCGCTGGAACGGCTTACCTACCAACAGAAATGTTTGCAACTACTGCATTGGGAAGCTTGAAAAACTTAGTGCTTTTAGTCCTTGGAGGTCTTTTTGTAGGCTTTGGAGCTCGGTATGCTGGCGGCTGCACTTCTGGACATGCTATTTCTGGATTGAGCAATTTGCAACTACCCTCTTTAATTGCTGTGATTGGCTTTTTTATTGGTGGCTTGACCATGATTCATTTAATTTTTCCTATACTTTTTTAACAATGAGAACACTTATCTATTTATTGATCGGAATCCTTTTTGGAATCACCATGTTTAAATCGGAGGCGGCTTCTTGGTTTCGTATTTATGAAATGTTTAAATTTGAGTCTTTCCATATGTATGGCATTATTGGCTCGGCGTTGCTACTGGGAATCCTTGTGATTCAAAGCATCAAACGTTTTGAAATAAAATCTTTTTATGGCGAAAAAATTGTCTTCACACCAAAGGCGAAAAGTTTTTCTCGCTACCTCATCGGGGGTATTATTTTTGGATTGGGCTGGGCATTGGCTGGCGCTTGCCCTGGACCAATGTTTACATTGGTTGGAGCGGGCTATTTGCCAATTCTTGTAGTCATCGCAGGGGCCATGGTGGGTACCTTTGTATACGGAATTGTAAAAGATAAAATACCGCATTAACCGCTGGTAAGATTGGGTTGCTTCTTCGTTGTTTTCGAGTGTAAAAAACCCTTCTCATATTGTCAAATCCAATTAAAAGCAAGTGGAAAGAGACCCTAAAAAATTACTAGAAATCAAATACCAATAAAATTCCCTAATTTTATACCATGCCCGTAACAAAATCGTCTTGTTGTCCCATTGCAAAATCTATCAGTTATCTTGGTGACCGATGGACGCTAATTATCTTAAGAGATATCCTGCTTTTACACAAAACACGGTTTAAAGAATTCAAAGCTTCGAGAGAACAGATTGCTAGTAATATTTTAAGCATCCGACTGAAAATGCTTTTAGAAGAGGGTTTTATTGAGATTCTCAACCCTTTAGGTACTAAAAAAAGCAGGCAATACATTGCTATCGAAAAAGGAATTTCCACCTTACCCATTCTTATTGAACTCTATTTATTTTCTTTGCACGACATCCCAACTTCTCTTTTTTCTGAGAAAGAATTGGCATCTCAAAAAATGATTTCAGAAAACCCAACGCTTTTCAAAGAAAATATCGTGAACGGTTATTTGGCGTTTGTAAAGGAATTAAAAGCCGGCATTGGTATTTAAGTTGGTTGTTTTTTTGAGAATTTAAAAATCCATTCGCAGCATTTCTCGGTGCAATTTGTATTTTTTTTAGCGCTCGCTAAAAAAGGGCCTTTTAAAAAAAAGCCCCCAAATGTATCTTTAAAAATGCATTGCTGCTTACATATTGTAAACCCCGCCATTAATATCTAAGGTAGCCCCCGTAATAAATCCATCGTATTCCGAAGCCAAATACAAAACAGCGCGTGCAACGTCTGCGGCATTTCCTGCTCGTTGTATTGGAATTCCTGCAACAGTTGCTGCTGCAGATGCTTTGGTGGTATGGGTATTGTGAAAAGAAGTACCTAATATAAGTCCTGGTGCAACGGCATTTACGCGAACACCCTCAGGTCCTAATTCTGTTGATAAAGCTCTGGTGAAGGTTAAAATAGCACCTTTACTGGTTGCATAGGCCAAGGATCCTGCATGGCCTCCTTTTCTTCCGGCTAGGGAGGACAAATTGACAATACTGCTGTTTTCGTTTTTAATAAGGTAGGGCGATGCGGCTCGGGTAACAAAAAGCATGGAGGTAAGATTAATATCCATTACTTGTTGCCAAAATTCGGTGGTAATTTCCGGCAAGAGATTACGCGCTACTAAGGAGCCGGTATTGTTAATCAAAATATCAATTCCGCCAAAAGCAGCGATGGTTTTTTGAACCAGGGCATTTGCGGCAGCTTCTTGGGTTAAATCTCCTTGTATAACCACTGCTTTTTGTCCTTTTTGAAGGGCATATTCCTTCAATTCGTTGGCAGTGGCTGCACTGGAATAATAATGAATGGCCACATTGGCTCCACTGTCAATAAAATGACGGGTGATGGACGCGCCAATACCTTGTGCACCTGCGGTTACAAGTACATTTTTATTTGTTAATTTGTGGGAATGTTTCATGTTTATTTTGGTAACAGGTTGTGTGTAAAATTTAAATAGGCTTTTTTGAACATGCTGCTTTAATCATTTTTGATAAAATAGCCTTTGTTGGAAATCGCGGCCTCGCTTACAAAAAGTCGTGCTTCTTGAAACCAAACCTCTGCATAATTGCCATCGTTGTATTGTTTTTGGAGGTCTCCTCCGTGGGTTTCGGCTCCTGAGCACCAATTCCTATTGACTTCGGGTGATTTCCCGTTGGTTTGGTTGTAGGCACCAAATTTAAAAAACAGGCCTTCTTCTGCATAGGCATTTGCGCGTTCTACACCATCCTGACCAATGGGCACAAACAAATCTTGGGTTTGCTGGGGCCTATCTGCAGGGGTTGTGTATTCGGAGACGATTAGGTTTTTGGTAAACATTTGTGTGGGATGTCCGTCACTTTTAAAGGTGAGGTACATGACCCCTTGTTTGACTCGGATCTCATAGCTGAGGGTTTCTCCCAAAGCAATTCCATCTTCGGGTTCTTTTGGATAGGTGTTTTCGGTAGCTCCAACGACCGAGAAATCATCTCCCCAAACGGCGGTGGAATAATCCCATCTTCCGGCATTGTCTTCCCCAGCTGTATTGATTTCGTAATGCCAAAATACCGATCCTTTGGTATGTCCGGGAAATTTCTTGTAAAATATTTTAAGGGGTTCATTTTCGTGACCATCGGCACTGTGAATTTGACCAATTACAACAGAATAAGAGGCGGCTACACGGGCATCTCCTGTGGAAGAGACATTCATTACCTTAAGGGTTGCATTCAATTTTGCCTCTGCATGTGCCGACCATTTTTTGGTTTGGGCCATTTCTGTTCGGGTATTGTTTGAGGTTCCATGGGTATCCCCCGCATTGGGTGCTTTAAAAACAACCCAGTCTTTTTGCTGTGCGGTGGTTGTGTAGAAAAAATCTTGGTGTTCAAAATTGAGCGCATGCCCTGCATTGGAGCCATCTCCTAAAATTAAATTCCAATCGTTGGCAAATGGAATTACGTCACTGGAGTAAAGGGTTTTTTGAAGTTCGTTTGACGCTGCTTTTTGGGGTTTGTTGGTACAGCTATTCAAGAGCGTAAAAAGACTCAACGTTCCTAAAAATATTGTCAAATGGATGTTTTTTACTTTCATTTTTTAGTTTTCTAAAAGTTATTTTTTTTGCTTGTTAAGGGATTAGAAATAATCGAAAAGTGCCAATACTCCGTTTACAGAAATAACGAGCGAAAAGAACAAGGCACCATACAATCCGATGGCTACGGCAGGACTTGTTTGATAGCCTTTGAGTTTCTTTTTATTTTTGAGTAATAAAATAATACCCAGCACTACGATGGGCAATACAAAAACATTAAATACTTGTGACAGGATTTGAATTTCAATGGGATTTGCGCCAAATGCGGGGCCTATTAAAGCTACCAAACATGCAATGGCAGTGACCACACGAAACTGTTTTGAGTTGGTATCTAAGGTTCCCGATTGATAATCGGCAAGGAGTAATGGGGCAATGAGCAAACAGGGAAAAATAGAGGACAAGCCTGCACTTAATGCGCCAAAGAAGAAAATAGTCACGGCCCATTTTCCGGCTACGGGTTCTAGGGTATTGGCCATGTCAAGTACATGGGTCACAGCAATTTCTTGGTGAAATAAGGATCCTGCTGCGACTGCCATAATGGTGGCACTGATTAAAAAGATTAAAGCAGCAGCGGTAATGGCATCCTTTTTTTGTTGTTTTAAGTTTTTGATGGTCCAGCCTTTTCCTCTAACAAAAAGTGGTCTTGATAAAAAGGTAGCGGCAGCCATGGTGGTGCCTACAAATGCAGCGACCAACATTTTACCTCCTGGCACTTCTGGAATCGAGGGGAGTAATCCTTTGAGTACTTCCATTGGGAGTGGCTGAACAAAAAACAAAGAAAAGAAAAATGAAAGCCCCATTAAGGTTACAAAAAGAATGAGTATTTTTTCAAAAAAAGTGTACTTCCCCACCAAAAGCAACAGGTAGAAAATAACAATTACTAAAATGGCGATGCTTAACACGGTTTCGTATTGAAAGGCGCGTAAGGATTGGAAATTGAGGGCAAGTATTTCAAAGATAATATTGGAGGAAATGCCTAAAATACCCATAAGGGAATTCCATTGGCCAAAGGTGATTCCTACAATGATTAAAATGGCCAACACTTTTCCAAATTTCAAGTGCTTTTTAAATCCATAAAGTGCGGTTTCTCCGGTTAGTAGCGCATAATTTCCATAGGCAAACATTAAAATTCCTGAAAACACACAGCTTAATAACAGCACCCACAATAATTGCATGCCAAATTTACTTCCTGCAACAATCATAGAGGTGACACTTCCGGTACCGATGGTGTAGCCAATGGCAAAAATTCCAGGACCAAAGGCCAATAGGATTGCAATGATTTTTTGTAGGAATGATTTTTTTGTTTGAAGTGTTGCCATGTTGTGTTTGTTTTTGATTAATGCTGTTGCCAATCTGTGTGATAGTATTGCCCGGTGTCATCCTCTTTTCTTTGATAGGTATGTGCGCCAAAATAGTCTCGTTGGGCTTGTAGTAAATTTGCGGAAGAATTGGCGGTTGTATACCCAGTAAAAAAGTGTATGGCATTGCTGATACTTGGAATTGGCAATTCGTGTAACACCGATTCTGCGACTACTTTTTGAATGGCTGATTTTCGTGCTTTTAGTGCTTGGACCGTATTTTGGTGGGCAAACAGATTGTGGGTTGTTTTGAAAATGGTTGCCAATTCGATCATATAATCGGATCTAATGATGCACCCATTGGTCCAAATTCGAGCCAATTCGCTTAAATTCAACGCCCATTTAAAACGTTCTGAGGCTTCTTGTATGAGTTTAAATCCTTGATAATGATTGATAATTCTTGCAAATTGATAGGCCTTGTGAAGGTCTTCAAGGCTGCTTTTTGGTGCGGTATGCTGCTGCGGGTTGAATTGTTTGTTTGCTGCGACTCTTTCTGCTTTGTAAAAGGATGCATACCGAGCAAATAAGGCTGAGGCTATTAGGGTGCTGGGCACGCCTAATTCTGCGGTTGCTATGATGGCCCAATTGCCGGTTCCTTTATTGCCTGCGGTATCCATTATCTTATTGACCAGCCAATCATCGCCTTCTTTTTTTCGTAAAATAGTGCAGGTAATTTCTAACAGATAACTGTTTTTGGTGGATTTCCACGTTTCTAAAATATCGGCGATCTGGTCGGGTGTATTCCCTTTTGCTTTCAGTAGGGTATAGACATCTGCCAACAACTGCATTTCTACGTATTCAATGCCATTGTGAATCATTTTTACAAAATGACCACTTCCTTCGTTTCCAACATAGCTACAACAGGGAACGCCATTTTTGTCTTTTGCAGCAATCCGTTCTAAAAAAGGCTGTACTTGTTGGTAAGCTTTTGCATTGCCTCCTGGCATAATCGAAGGTCCTTTTAGGGCCCCTTCTTCGCCTCCCGAAACTCCTGCTCCTATAAAATGAATGCCTTTTGATTTTAAGAATTCGAAGCGTTCTTTTGTTTTTTTATAGTTTGAATTTCCACCATCGATAATGCTGTCTCCTTGGGATAAAAAAGGCAGTAGGTTTTCAATGACGGCATCTATGGCAGTGCCTGCATTGACCATCAACATAATCTTTCTAGGGGTTTTCAACGAATTGACAAAAGCAGGAAGGTCATCAAATGGTAGTGCTGATGACAATTCTTCAAACTCTTTTTTAAAATTGATAGCAATGTCTTCTTCTACCTCTGGCACATGTCTATTGTACATGGAGATTCGAACCCCTTTTTGGGCTAAATTTCGACAAAGGCTTTTTCCCATAACCCCCAAGCCTATGAGCCCAAATTGGGCTTTTAATGGAAGGTTTTCCTGAATTTTGGCAACCATTTCTTCTGGTGATACATGAATGTCTATTGACAACGCGTTTTGTGGAATTTCTAGGGTATCAAACTGTGATTGCAACAAATCGGAGGTCATAAAATGATGACTTCGATGTTGCATGCGTTCTTTAATTTGCTGAAAGGAACCGTGTAAAAAAACCCATTTTGTAGCGGCTGCAATGGTGGTCTCTAAAATTGTTCTGTAGGAGGCTTTTAATGCGGAGCAGGCAATAATGCAACTGTTGGTTTTCAATTGCGCAACGGCCAAAGTGTTTAATGCATGCAACCAATCGTGACGATCATGATCGGTTAAGGGCTGGCCTTGGGACATTTTTAAAATGTTTGCTTCGGAATGATAGTCATCTGCATCAAAAAAAGGAATCTCCAACTGTTTTGCCAACAAGGCTCCAATGGTACTTTTGCCCACACCAGAAACACCCATGATAAAAATGACAGTAGGCTTTGCGAGGTGTATGGCTTGCTTCATAATTGGTTAACCAGTTTGGATAACCAAAAATACATTTTTATTATGAATATCTGACGCTTTTAAATAAAGTTGTTCTTTTTTGCAGAAAAGCGGGCTGGAGCCTAGGTTTGCAAAAAGAAATTGTAAAGGATCAACTTGAAATAATACGTTTAAGAAATACTTTAAAAGCATTTTCTGGTCAAATAAGTATCAAAAAGGTTGCCAGTAATAAAATGAGTATTCTATTGGAACACAACAATTCGAAGGCACACTTAGAGGCCAACCTAGAAACATTTAGTTTTTCTATCAGCTATGTAGAAGATTATGAAAAGGTGGAATTAAATTTTTAATTTCATTAAAAATTATCTTTGAATGGGTCGGTTAAGGATTAATTAATAAATCAAATAAAGGAACCTGGTATTACTTCAGAAGTGCAATCCCCTGGAGATATCCTAGGATTTGGTCATTTCAATAAATGCATATATTAGATATAAAATCAATTTTTGACCTAGACTGTCTGACAGGGATAAGATGAAGGGATTTAAGTATGGTTCGTACTCATTTGCCTAATTTAAGGATTCGAAATGCACCTTTAATTACCAAAATAAAAACAAGGAATCAAGTTTACTAGAACTGAACAAATTAACTAAAATTTCAGCGACAACAACCCTCGAATTTATAATCACATCATTCAATTTAAAAGTAAAAATAAAAAAATTATTGTAGTAGTGAGAATTGGGTTCTTTACTCCTTTGTTTCGAAAAGATCCAAAGAAAAACAGCCAACGAAAATTTCTAGCGAAATTAAGCGGTTTTCTTTTAGCATTCGCCAATGAATTGTCAAAATTTTATAGGTCTTATAAAGAGTGTCTAAATACCTAAAATTTAGTGAATAGGTGGTCAAAGATTCAACGATTTGAATTTTCATTCCTTATTTATTGGGAATAAAATTACTTTGAAACTTGCAGGCTGACTTTAGTGGTATTGAAGTGAATTTCGTCCACATGGCCTAATACCTGACGGTCTTCGGAGATAAAATGGGCATGGAAAAAACTATCATGATGCGTAAAAACTGCTTTGTGATGGCGTGAAAAGAAACCAATTAAAGTCCCGTTTATATTGCTAAAATCGTAGGATGTCAATCCCTGATGGGCTTCTTCTGGAGATGAGACCGCGCGCCCTTCTTGCAAATTTACACTGTGAAGTGTAATCTGTTGAAAACTACCATCAATTCTAATCAACAAGGGTTGGTCATAATTTTTGTAGACGGAGTCTATATGTGCTTCTATTTCTTTGAGGGTGTAATTTTCAAGGGAGAATGCAACCGCTTTTAAATCACTTGCTGTGCTGTATACAAAAAAGGGTGCGCCAACTGAAGGAACTTGATTTACCAGATGGGAAACACTGTCTATCACCTTGGACACATATGTTTGTCCTTCAAACAATATGACTTCTCCTTTCAAAAATTCTACGGGGCCAAGTCCATAGGCTTTTTTTTGCTTTAAGGAATCTGTTGCAATCTTCGCTTTCAAAGCTCCTTTCCACATGACCTCTTTCATTTGACCAACCACCTTAATCGATGAATTGTGCTTTGGTTGGGTACAGGAGGCTAGTAAAAGCACAGAAAAGAGATAAATACTATTTTTTAACATGGGGTAAACTTATAAAAATATTTACATTTTATGAAGGAAGCACCGCTGTATTGTTTGAAAAAAAAATTGGATGTTGCTTGTACTTCTTTATTATCGAACCCAAACGAAACTTTCTAGCAGTGCCACAAACTTCTTTGACTCCAACTTTTGAGGTGGTTGATCGGCGGGTAGGATCTTTCTAGAATTTACACAAGAAAAATGGAATCCTTCTCTACAAATGTTTTAAACTCTACTGTATAATTGTTCGGGTCTTTTACAAAAAAAGACTGGTGTGCTCCTTTTTTGTCTTTAAGAAAAGTCTTTTTATTGGTGGTTCCTTCTGTCCAATGATTGATTTTGTGGTACATGGCATTCCAAGTAGTTTCGTCTAAGATAATACCAAAATGAAATAACGGCAGTACGTTGCCTTCCAAAAGATAATTTTGCGTCTTAAATTCAAATTTTTCGGAGGTCACAAATGTCACTTGGTGATTAAATAGATTCACATCCAACCATTTGCTAGTACTTCTACCAGCGGGCAACCCTAAAACATCTACATAAAATTGTTTTGTTTTTTCCAAATCAAAACAAGGCAACGATAAATGAAAATTTGCATGCATAATTATAATAACTTGAGTGTTTCTAATTTAAAAAGAACCGCACTTTTATTGTCCAAATCCTCAAAATTTTCTGAATAGCCAATTTCAAAAGTGGTATTCTTAAACTGATTTGACTTTAAATCAAATTCTTCTAAAATTTTAAAATTGATTTGATCAAAATCAATAATAGCATCATTTTCTAAATGAAATACATAGCCCCCTTGCAGATAACCAATATAATCACCGGTCATGAGAATGGTTTTCTTTTCGCTGAAGTTCATGGCTTCTTTGTTTAAAAATCATCAAAATCATTCTCGTCAAAAGAGGTTTCATCATCTGTATAATCCTCCATTGTTTTTTCTAGTTGAAGACTTATTTTTACTAGGTAAATTGTATCCTCTGTTCTCACTTCTACGGCACTAATTGTTTCTAATTTGGCATTTTGAAATTTAATAATATCGTTGTATTCATATCCGTCTGGATATTTTTCTATTAATAAATCTAAAATGTCTTTAGTTAGTTTTGAATATTCTACGATAACTCTTTTCATGGTTACATGTTTAATAGGTAGGCAAAAATTAATGGTGCAACGATGGTTGCATCGCTTTCTATGATAAACTTGGGAGTATCAATATCTAATTTTCCCCAAGTAATTTTTTCGTTAGGGACTGCTCCTGAATAGGACCCGTAGCTTGTAGTAGAATCTGAAATTTGGCAGAAATAACTCCAAAAAGGGGTCTCTTCTCTTTCCATATCTTGGTATAACATTGGCACTACACAAATCGGAAAATCTCCAGCGATTCCTCCACCAATTTGAAAGAAACCAATTCCATTTTCTGAATTGTCTGTATACCAATTCGCTAGAAAAGTCATGTATTCGATTCCTGACTTCATTGTGGAAGCTTTTAATTCTCCTTTTAATACATAGGAAGCAAAAATATTCCCCATGGTACTATCTTCCCAACCCGGAACTACAATCGGTACGTTTTTTTCTGCCGCTGCATACATCCAAGAATCTTTGATGTCTATCTCGTAGTATTCTTCTAAAACACCTGACAATAACAACTTATACATAAATTCATGCGGGAAAAAACGTTCTTCTGCATCTTCTGCATCTTTCCAAATTTTGAAAACATGTTTCTGTAATCTTCTAAATGCTTCGTCTTCTGGAATGCAAGTATCTGTTACACGATTTAAGCCTTTTAATAACAAGTCCCATTCATCTTTGGGGGTTAAATCTCTATAATTTGGGATCCGTTTGTAATGAGAATGTGCGACTAAATTCATAATATCTTCCTCAAGGTTTGCTCCTGTACAGGAGATGATGTGCACTTTATCTTGACGAATAATTTCTGCAAAAATCCGCCCTATTTCTGCGGTGCTCATTGCACCTGCTAAAGAAACTAACATTTTAGCGCCTTGAGCTAATTGCGCATCGTAGGCTTTTGCAGCATCTACTAACGCCGCTGCATTAAAATGCAAAAAATACTTTTCAATAAATTCGGAAATGGGTTGTCTATTCGTATGGATCATGATCTTTAAATTTTGAAAGATGATTAAATGGGGAATGGGTGTTTGCAGAATCTTCTTCTTCATCTTCTATTACTGAAGAAAACTTATAGCTTAACATTTTGTAATACAGTTTTGCTGCTAAAAAATCTGATGACTTTTCGTTTGCATTTGGGCATAATTCTACCATATCAAATCCAACGACATTTTTTTCTGCAAAAACCTTTTTTAGAAACTCTAATGTTTCATAATAAAACAAGCCTCCTGGTTCTGGGGTCCCTGTGGATGGAAGTAGGGAAGGATCAATTGCATCTAAGTCAAAAGTGATAAACACATTTTGTGTTAGCTGATCTACAACATCCTCCATCCAGTATTGATTGACAGCCATCTCATGCGCAAAGAAAACCTTCTCTAAATTCATGACTGTTTTCTCAACTACATCCATGCTACGTATTCCTACTTGTACCAAATTTGTGGTTTGAGACGCTTCATACACAGCACAAGCATGATTGCAACTTGACCCTTCATAGGCTTTGCGTAAATCTGCATGTGCATCAATATGCAATACCGTTAAATTATTAAAACACTCATTAAAAGCTCTAATAGTTCCGATTGATATGGAATGTTCTCCTCCAAAAAGGGTTACAAATTTATTTTTATGGATGTACTTTTTAGTGATTGAATGCACGGCATCTACCATTTGTTCTGGCGTGGTGTTTTCTATAACTGGATCTGCTAAATAAATTCCTTCTTTATATACTTCGCTATCCGTTTCTATGTCGTACAGTTCCATATTTTCGGATGCGTCTAAAAAAGCCTCAGGACCTTTATCTGCTCCTTTTTGCCAAGTACTCGTTCCGTCATAAGGAACAGGAATTAATACTACTTTGGCGGTTTCTAATTTTGCGTATTGGTCTGGAATTCCTGCGTAAGTTCTCTTATTCATATCCTAAAATTGAAAGTAATTCTTCACTTTTTTGTTCTCCTTTAAATAATTTGGTCGTGAAGTCCCCATGCTTATTTTTATTGATTAAAATATGTTTTGGATGTGGAATTAAGCAGTGTTGCAATCCTCCAAAACCTCCAATGGTTTCTTGGTAAGCACCTGTGTTAAAAAAACCAATGTATAAGGGTTTGTCTTTTTCATAAACAGGCAAATAAATTGCATTTACGTGTTGTTCTGAATTGTAATAATCGTCACTATCACAGGTCAATCCACCTAGTAAAACACGTTCGTATTTTCGATTCCATTTGTTTATTGGAAGCATGATAAAACGTTTGTTTATTGCCCAAGAATCTGGCAGGGTTGTTATAAAAGAGGAATTGATCATATTCCATCTTTCACGATCATTTTGTCGCTTTTGGTACAAAACTTCATAAATAACCCCTCCTGCTTCTCCAACAGTAAAACTTCCAAATTCTGTAAAAATATCGGGTACAGCTACATTTGCTTCATCACATGCCACTTTAATTTGATGAATGATCTCTTCAATTATATACTGATAATCGTATTCAAAGGCCAATGAATTTTTTATAGGGAATCCCCCACCAATATTTAGACTGTCCAATGATTGACATACTTTTTTAAGTTCAATGTACACACTAATACATTTTAGCAATTCGTTCCAATAATAAGCATTGTCATTAATTCCTGTATTAATGAAGAAGTGTAGCATTTTTAACTCTACTTGAGGATTTTCTGCAATTTCACGTTCGTAAAAAGAAACAATATTTTTATACCCAATTCCAAGACGAGAGGTATAAAATTCAAATTTGGGTTCTTCTTCCGAAGCAATTCGTATGCCTACCTTAAAGGTGTTTTTTGTTTTATTTGAAATTAAAGCTAATTCTTCATAGTTGTCTATAATAGGAATGCAGTTGGTGTGACCTCCATCTATTAAACTAACAATATTTGTGATGTATTGATCACGCTTAAATCCATTGCAGAGTACAAAGGCATCTTCTTTTAATTTGCCTTCATTTTTTAAGGATTTTACAATATCGATATCAAAAGCCGATGATGTTTCTATGTGTATATTATTTTGAAGCGCTTCTTCTAAAACATACTTAAAGTGGGAGCTTTTTGTACAATAGGAATAATGGTACTTCCCTTTGTAATTGTGCTTTTTAATAGCCGTATTAAACCATTTTTTTGCACGATTGATATTTTCGGAAATTTTAGGTAGATAGGTGAATTTTAGGGGTGTTCCGTACTGCTCAACTAATTGGGCCAAGTTGATATTGTGAAAGCGCAAGTTGCCATTTTCTGTATGAAATTCTTCTTGAGGAAAATCAAACGTTTGTTCTATTAAATCTTTGTATTTCGTATTCATTTTAATTTCAATAATAATTATAAACAAAAACCTGTCTGCTATCTTATAGCAAGGTTTTGAATAACCTAATTGAAATTATAAACTAAACGCGTAATTCTAGATAAACCCCTCGAAGTCTAAGGATTTGTATGGGATTTAATTGTAGTATTTTGGAAGATATCCTAATTTTTCTGACACATTTCTTAAATGTAATATAACCTTTGTTCTTCCCTAAAAAGTTATATACAGAACCAATAAAACGTAACATTCAACTCTTCATCGATGCGTCAAATGTAAACTTTTTTTAGTTAAAAAAAATAATTGCCCTAAAAAAATAACCATTTCTAGATTTCCTTTCAAAAAAAAGTTGGATTTAAAAAAAAGAGGACGTTCAAAAAAATAATATTTGATGCCCCTTTATACAAAGAATGATTCCATTTTTTGCAGGGGCATATTAAATTATTTTAAGGCTTTTTTAATTCTTTATAAACTTTCGAACTAGCTGTTTTTGTGCTTTTTTCATCTTTATAATGTACACACCACTTTGGAGATTGCTTACATTTATTTCATGCAAAGCTATTTCCGAAAGGACCAACTTGCAAAAGGAGGATAAAAAATTCCAACTGCCAACGCTGCCCATAGTAAAATAAATAGTAAAACCAATATTCCAATATATAGGACACAGTTTATTAAATTCTTTGCACGTTTACGAACAAAATTAATTCCAATACTAAGGAGAATGAGCAGAGAACCCATACCAATAAAATCAAATAGACTCCAGTTAATTTCATCAGTAATAGCCATTCCAACTAAAGGAATTAATAACAAAAAAAGAGGATAAAAAATTCTTTTTGACATCTTCAAAAATAAGAAAACGACTGTACTTAATGAAGAATACCGTTTGATTGTCTTAGTAGCAAAAATTGGATATGTTCCTCCTTGGTATCACACAATGGCCAATTGGGTATCTATTGCCTGTATAAAAATTCTGCGTTTAATTCCCATTCAAGCCATCAATATAAAAAATAAAGAATTAACTGATAAACCACATGCTACATAGGCAGCTGAAATAATAAATAACTTTGTTGAAAGAATACTATGCATAATTTTTTTTTGATTTATATAAAAAATAGTTTAACTCAATTGAAAGTACAAGCCTATGGTTTAGGATAAAAATATTTTAAACTAATGCCAATAAAATTAATTTTCTTCCCATACCACAACTACACCATATATAGAACCTCCTATCAACGCTAAAATATTTGCAATAAATAACCAACCTTCATAAGTACCATCTGACCATAATAAGACATATTTAATAATATCTAGAACTATCAGTAAATATAAAGATATTAAAATAATACAAAGTATAATACTCACAACTCTCTTATATAAAGGCGCAATATATGAACCAATATAAACAAAAGCCAAAGAACCTATTCCACTGACAAATAAAGGTCTAAAAATAGACGATAAAAAAGTTTCATCAGTACCATATGGTCCTGCAGTAAGAAGAATTAAATTTATTAAAAAGAGGGACTAAAATTAAGGCTAGAAATGCTCCTGGTATTACAGATAACCATCTTAAAAATTTACCAATCATTGACTCAAAAAACTTTTCCATATACTTATGTTTTAAAATTAATCCACAAACCTCTTATTTAAAAATATACTAACAACAAGTAAAACTGCCCAAATCACATCAACAATATTCCACATATCTCTTCCCAAGGCTATTTTAAAAAAAGGATTAATTAAAAGAGCAGAGCTTATCCATATTACAAACCATATCTGATTCTTCTGGTAATTCTCAAAGGCTAATAAGCCAAAACCTATCATACCTATAAATCTAACAAGCTGATAGTAACCATATGGCATATCTAATAAGCATACTAAAAGAAAGATACTTAAGATTGTTTTTATTGCTATTGTTTTATTCATTTTTACAAGTTTTGCCTAGCTGAAACCAAATAAAGTATTTAATTATTTAATAAAATAACTAAAATAATTAACGCTAGAAATACATACCAGCTAAAGAAAGCTATGGGGCATTCATCTATAAATGTAAGTTTAACCTACTTAAGAGGTTTAGAAATAGCAGAACTGATAGAGGAGGATATGCCTATGGTTTGATTTCAAATAAAATATTATTGATTTAATATTTCATCTATTTCATTCAATGTTGTTTTTAATTGCATTTTATACCACCTCAATTGAGCAAAATGGTAGTGCATATCATTTATAAATTCAAATCGCTGTTTAGTTTTCATATCTGTAAACCTTGACATTCTTAATAGACCACTATATTTTTTTGTGAAAAAATCCCATCTTTGATCTGCAATTCTCCCATTATCCTCTAATCGACTATATCTTGAATTATAAAGCTTTATAATCTTTTGAATTAATTCTTTATTATTAAATACCGTTATTTGGTTTCCTGCAACAGCAGATTCATAAGAACCAAATATTGGATAAAATGTTCTTTGACTTTTTGAATATATCCTAATTATAGAGTCAAGAGATTTCCTATTATTATAATATAAGTTATCCATCTCATTAATCAAGACTTGGTATACTTGACTTTTTGGTTCTATATCATTAATAACCTTATTTATAAATTCTTTGTCTTGCTTAAGATCTTCTTTTACACTTGCTATAAATTTTTTTTCTAAATTAATTTTCTTAATATTTTCATTCCAATTGTTCAACCAAAATGAAACGGAAATACCCATTACTATAACCAAAAATTCAAAAGTATATTTTATTATGTATTTTTTCATAGTAACTTAGTTTACTCAAATATAAGAAATGTAAGATTAACCTATTTACGAGGTCTAGAAATAGCTGAGCTGAAAGAGGAAGATATGCCTATGGTTTAGTAGTTGTCTATTATACAATACTCCTATCATAGATTTCAAAGAACAGTTAACGTTACTTTACCTATTTCATAAGTTTTAAAATAAGTATATTTGAAAAAAAACAACTATGAAAAAATTAATTTTAGCCATAATATTGTTCACATCATATACAATTAATTCACAAAAAATTTATGTTGTAGATTCTCCATTTAAGGCAGATATTAAGGTCTATGTAGTAGATTCTCCATTTAAGGCAGACCTTTTAGTTTTTAAAGTAAACTCGCAATTTAAAGCTGGTGATAATGATGGAAAATGGTTTTTTGTGAATTCTCAATTTAAGGCAAAAAAGAAAATATTTTTTGTCAATTCTCAATTTAAGGCAGATTTAAAAATCTATTTTGTGAGTTCTCAATTTAAAGCTGGATGGAAGGAATCATCTAAAAAGCACCTACTATATTAATTTTAGTATTGAAATAGAAAAAAATTCCTTAAATGAAAGGTTGAGTAGAGTTTAAATAAAGCCCTATTACCAAGCTATAAAAAGCTATGGGACATTCATCAATAAATGTTAGTTTAACCTATTTAAGAGGTTTAGAAATAGCTGAATTAAAGGAGGAGGATATGCCTATGGTTTAGTTGTTCTTTTCATAATTATCATATAGATATAAAGGTAGTGCTAATGAAAACCCAACCATAAATAAAGAAATCAAATACTTTATAAACTGATTTTTGCTAATTGCTTTTACTCTTAATTTATAAATAAGAAAAATAAGAAAAGATGTGGCTGCAATAGTTAAATCAACTATTAAAATACTCATTGCATAATTCTGATGAATTTGTTCAAAAAATAATGAAGTAGACCATTCCCAATTGTTTGCTTCTATAAATTTAAATATATAATAGTAAGGATAAGCTATTCCTAAAAAACACAATATGGCAAATACTTTTTTCATAATAAGTTAGTTTACTCAAATAAAAGAAACATAGATTTAATCTACTTAAGGGGGCTTGAAATAGCTCAATTAAAAGAGGAGGATATGCCTATGTTTTGGTAATTTAAATTTGGTACTAATTTTGCGCTCTTTAAGTTAATTAAGGGTTTAACTTATATGTCCACAAAACTGAATCAAACTCATACATCATCGTTTCAGAGTCAGGATAAGTTATATATATGTCAGATCCTGATAGATCTTGGTTACCACCTGCTTCATAAGTAAATTGGTAATAACCATCTTGAACAGAAAAGGTTCCAAAAAAAGCATCTTCTTCGTCACAGATTGGATTAGGATTAGCAGAATAATCAGCAACAAAATAGTCTGTAAAAGTACCATTTTCATTAAATTTCATAAAAAGATTTGGGCAATAAATTTGATTATCTGAATAATATATATCTCCATTTGGATACTCAGCTGAGTAAAAATACCAAGTATTAACTATGGTGGATTCGTCACCTGTACTTATATCTCCGGTTATATTATTTGAATTAGAATAGTTTTCGTTACTAAATGAGCCAAAAAATTGCCCTTGATCTACGTTTCCGCTAAATAAACCTACAGAAGAGTTTGTTGAAGATTGAATTGATGTAACATTAGATTCAATAAAACCGCTTTCGTTGATATTCCCATTTATTGAATACATTTCATTATATTCAAATGAGGTAATACTACCTGAAACTACTCCTAATTGGTCAATACTGAAGGTCCAAGTCCCTTTACTTACATCACCAATTGATCCTGACCAAAGACCTTCAAACTTAGAGAATTCGTCTTCAGATAAATCAATTGAATCATCACTACTACAAGCAAAGATGAATAAAGCGGAGAGTATGAGTAGTTTTTTCATAATTAAGTTAATTTCCTTAAATGTACTAAATTTAATTTAGGCCTACTTAAGAGGGCTTGAAATAGCTGAATTAAAAGAAGAAGATATGCCTATGGTTTAATTGTCTGAAATAATTAGTTTAAGTTTTTTGGATAAGCCATTAGATGATTGAATTATTATATGTAAAAACACCCCTATAACTCTAAGGGGTGTTTAGTAATCAAACTAACTTAAATCTTTTAAGAATCTTTTTTGACAGGCTTATTATTTGCATATGGTGAGAATTGAAAGTATACGCCACCAGCTAAACATAAAAAAAGTATTATCAATACATAAGTAGGTTGTTCAGTAAATATTGCTCCAGATTTAAACTTTTCTAATAAAATTATAGATAATAATCCAAAGGCTACATTAAACCCACTAAAAAAACCTAGAGTGATTTTAGTAATTACTTTTCTAAAATAATAAACTATTGCAATAGGTAATATAATTGCTATGAAGCCAAGTAAAGGATTTGGTCCACCATCAGATATTTTGATTAGGGGTAATAATATAATCAGACAAATAAGTTCCCAAGCTATTAAATAGGTAAACGCTTTAGAAAAAAACCAGATTCCTAATGTAATTGCTAATGTAATTCCCAAAAATATGGAAAAGAAAGGGTATTCACCCGCTTCAGAATATAACATAAAATAACTCACAAAAGAGGTTACAAGATAAGTTAAAGCAAAACTAAGGCCATATTTTTTTTGACCAAACCAAGCTATAGCAAGACCTGAAACAATTAATAATAGTGCGTACAAATAAAACATAATTTATAAATTTAAGGTTAATTATTCATTTTTAAACTAGCTTCTTGGATTCTTATCAACATCTTCGCATAAGTGTCTGCAAAAGCTAGAATTTCTTGTTCTGAAAGAGTTTCTTTCATAATCTGACCTTCAGCTTCAAGTTTCCCGATTTTTTCTAATAAAGGAGCCATTTTCATTGTTGAATTAGTAACCGTTGATAATGCATTCATAGCGCTTGCAAAATCAGCTGGACCTTCATTTTTTTTGGAAGCCTCTGCTAAATCTTCAATCATTCCAACATACTCATCAATAACCTCATTAAATGTTTCAAAATAAACAACTACCTGCTCGTTTTTAGAGAGTTCACTTGGTATTGAGACTCCTTTCGGTTTACTATCACCACAACTGACAATCAGTAAGGAAATAGTTAAAAAGTAAATAATTTTTTTCATTGTTTTTAAAATTTGTTTTAGTAAAAATAATGAAATAGATTTTTTTTATAGCCCAAAACCTGCCCATTATAATAAAATCATACTCTTTTAGACACTCTGGGGCTATAAAAATATTTAAACGTACTGGCTCTATAACCAAGCTACAAAAAGCTATGGGCATTCATCTATAAATGTAAGTTTAACCTATTTAAGAGGTTTAGAAATAGCTGAACTCAAAGAAGAGGATATGCCTATGGTTTAGTGGTTATCTATAAAATTATTTTCTTTTAACTATATACTATTATAACATAGAATAACATATGCCATTTACATCAGAAACAGCAAAACAAGCAGGTAGTATATCTCGAAGAGGTAAGAGTTTATCTGCAGAGGTCAGAAATCAAATAACAGAGGTTGCAGAGGAGTTAATTAAAGCCATTGACATAACTTCTTTAAGTAACAAGGATAAAGTATTATACTTGAAAACCAATCAATGATTCTCTTAAAACACATATTCTCATTGAGTTTAAAGCAAAAAAAAGAGTAACCATTTCTGATTACTCATTAGTAGATAACTCTATCGAAATATCGAACATTAGTTTTACTCCACATGATTTTGAGTTAACCATTCAATTAATTGAAATTATTCATTAAATTTGAATATTATGAAAAAAAGATTTTTAAT
>JAHEET010000003.1 GCA_024640565.1 Flavobacteriaceae bacterium | reverse complement strand
GAATGCCTTTCACAAAACTCTCAGAAAAAAAACACAAAAATTAATGCAATGAACTTTTAATAAACTTAGAAAAAGAAACTTGTTTTTTTCCCTTAGCGGGTGCAAATATACAACACCTTTTTACTTCTCACACTACTTATTTTGGATCTTTTTTAATCTTTTTTTTGAGGACGTTTTAAATCACTGGAAGTTGGGCGATTAGCAAGCTAAAAAAACTTTTAAAATTATTGCTTTTTCCTTTTTTGTTTTCTTTTGTATCGCTTTAGTTGCTTTGCAAGTAACTTTTTATAGACTTCTACGTCTATTTCTCCTTTCTTTTTCACAGCTATTTCCTGAAAGTCGAACTCTAATTTACTTTTCTGTGGCTCTAATTCATCATCTAAAAAAGCACGTTGAAGGATTTCTTCTATTAAAAAATCTTCATTTTCGGATCCTGGCCGATATTCATCCTTTAAAGAAAGCTTAAAAACATTGGCGGTTGTGTTGTACCAAAATGCATTCCACCCACTTCTGAGTACTTTTATATTCTGAAAAGCAGTTTTACCGGTTTGACGATGAATCAATTTTATTAAAATTCTACCTTCTGTATTTGTCAACTTTTTCATCTGATCGGAAAATTCGCCTTCCATATAATCCTGAATTAGCTTGATGTACTTTTTCCTTTTTCGTTTCGATGTTATTTTTGAGAGACGGGTATTGAGCACATCCAATCTTTGGGATGCCAATTTTGCAAACGGATACACTTTAAATACTTTACGTTTGAACCAAAAATAATAACGAATGTCTTTTTGTGATTTGAATTTTCTTTTTGGCAAGAGCATGAATTCATTCAGCTTTACAACAGCTGTATCTCCAGGATTAACGAAGATAATGTCATCTATAGGGACAGGCAAAGTGTCTTTTTCTCTTTTTTGTGAAAAAGTCATGACTGAATGCAGTAGTAGATATATGTATAAGAATTTCTTCAATGGATGATTTGAATAATATGTAAATATAATAGTTTTAACAAAGCAAAAACCTCGCCATTTAGGGTACGAGGTTTTTAACGTTCTTATGAGGAATTTATTTTGAATTAGAGCTTCCTTCTATTGTCATCAGACTGTGTATCTATTAATTTATTGTAGGGATCTATTCCTACTTCTGTAGGTTTTTCATCTACAATGATTGAAACTTTATTATGAATGGCAGTAATTTTGTGTTTTTCAAAGTACAATACCACTTCCTTCTTTTTTCCGTCTACAACTTCCTCTGTAAAAATACCCAGATCAATATAATCTGCCAGTGGAACAGAGAGAAGCGGCTTTTTCATTTTAGCAGTTTTATAAGAGAGGGTATCTCCTATTTTTTCGCCATAATATTTCTTTCCTTTCTCATCATTACGGTATTTAGAAACTTCAAATTCAAAATCGACTTGATATTTACCGTTTTCTAATGCTGTTGTTTTTGCCTCAACAATTCGATTGGTATATAAGGTGATGGTTTCAAACATGTCTTTAATTACATATTGTAATGAATCTGGTGTTGCTTCTTTGATATGATTGACCATCTCTATAGAGGTGGTATAAGGCGCTTCTTGAAACTGTACTTTTTCTACATACTTTTTTAATGCATTGTTTAAGTTTTTTTCGCCAATATAATCACTCAAGGCATACAGCACTAGAGATCCTTTTTGATAATGAATATATCCTTGACCATCATTATACATCAATGCGTTTTCTCTTTTTCTTTCTAAAGTTCTTCGCAATAAGTAATCATCGAGGGCTTTCTTTAAAAATTTACGCATTTCTGTTTTGCCTTGTTGTGCTTCTAATACCTTTAAAGAAACATATTCTGCTAAACTTTCTGATAGTAATGTAGCTCCTAAAACATCGGCACCAATCACTTGATGAGCCCACCATTGGTGCGCAACTTCATGAACTGTTACCGCGAACGGATAATCAACACCGCTTTCACCGGAATCATCTACATCTGCAATAAAACCAATTCCTTCAGAAAATGGCATTGTGTTTGCAAAAGCTTGTGCAAATGTCCCGCCAGTTCTTGGAAATTCAATAATTCTTGCTTGTCTAAATTGATAAGGACTAAAATTCTTTGCATTATAAGCTAGGGAGGCTTTCATACCAGCCATCATTCGGTCTAAATTGAATTCATGTCCTTTGTGATAATAAATTTCCAAACTAATATCATTATACATTTCTTTTTTCACTTCGTAACGTCCCGAATTAAAGGCATAAAAATTTAAGATTTTACTATCCATTTTATAATGAAAATACTTTCTACCGTCTTTAACCCACTCTTTTTGTAGATATCCGGGAGCGATCGCTATTTGATCTTCGGAAGTGGATACCGTAGCTTCAAAATCTATCCAATCAGAATCTTTGCTGATATAAGTGTTTCCTAAAGCAGTAGAATCGGAAGGATGTGGTTTTAGGTTATTTGGCGGTAAACCGAATTTTTTACGGGTCTTATTGTCTGTTAATTCTCCGCCTGATGCGTAACCTAAAGTTGGAAAAATACCACTATTTATGAAAGTTCCATTTGCTATTACAGGCGAATTGTTTCGTAAAGTGGTATTGGTTTTATTTTTTACAGTTACCGCAAGCGTTAGGCTATCTCCTGGTTGAATTTTTTGATCGAATTTATAAATATCAAAATTCTGAAGGGTATCTTCTAATACCAATGTGTTTGCCAAACTGAATTTAAACGTACTTGGATATCCGTTATGATTTAAAAAAAGACTATCAATGCCTACCCCGGTCTTGTTTACCAAGGTCATTACAGCAGAAGCTTCAAAATTTCTTTCTTTTGGAAAGAGATTCATTTTCACATTAACGGCGGTGATTCTTGGCTGGGCATAGTTTTCAAATTTCTTGTAGTCTTTTTCCCATTTTACTCTTAATGCTTCTCTTTCTTTAGAGGATGTTCTTTTATTATCTATATTATTTTCTTTATAAATGGTAAATCCGAGGATAAAAAATCCTGTCAAAAAAACTAGAAAACCGATGGCTGTGATTCCTTTCAATCTTTTACTTGCAATCGAAAATCGTTCTTTAAAAGAATTGGGAATTCCACGCACCCAAAACAATGAAGAGGAGATTAACAACACCAAGCCAAACAATAGCCAATAAAATTTATAAATAAAGAAGAGGGCTTCTCCAGATCCGTAACGATTTAAATCGGAATAACTAAAACCAGGACCTGAATTGTATTTAAAAATAGCTTGTTCTATTCCCGCCAATGACAACAGAGGAATCCCTACTGAAAGTACCAACAAAACAAACAAACCAACATAGGGATTGCCAATTAAAGTTTGTACATACAAGGCTAGTAATGCCCATATGAAATACCCTATAAAGTTTAAGACATACAACTCATAAAGATACAGTCCTATTTGAAAATCGTAAAAACCATTGTATAGCTGAAATAAAATTCCTGAAATCAGCACAACTGTTAATAGCGCAAACTGCATTTTTATCAATGCAATTAATTTTGATACCAATAGCGACCAATTTGGGATTGGGGTTGCATCTATAATGTGATTTGCTCTTGCAATTTTTGCACGATGCACCAACATTCCTGCATACAAAAATGTACAAATATTTATAGAAACTGCAAATGCAGAATCTCCCTGACTCAACATTTTCCAGGTCATTGGCAAAGTTGCAGTACCAAATAAATTACCAACTTCAGAATATCCTATCAAGATAAAAATTAAACCTACCAATACAATACTTAGGAATGCCCAACTTTTAATGATGTATTTAAAATCGATGTTTGATAATTTCCAAGCTGTTTTTAAATTTTGAAGAAAAGAATAATCAAAAGAAACTTTTGGTAAGTTGATTCTTGTAATACCTCCAAAATTGGATTTTGTAGCTCTTTCTGGCTGTTTCTTTCCAAAAGAAAAAGAAAAGGCATGCTGACTGAATGCGAAGAACTTAAAGACCAAACCAAAAACTACCGTTCCAACGCCCAACCATAATAAACGGTTGTAAACAATCATTTCTTTGATAGGAATTTGCAATTCATTTTGTTCAGAAACCGTCCAATATTGAGTATAGTATCGAATTGATGCACTCCCAAAAGGATCTAATAGCGCAGCAATAAATCTGTTTTCAGAGTCTGACAACAAACTTTCCAACAAGCCCTGACCAAACATGATAATGATAACTGTAATAAAACCGGCAGCTATATTTCTTGTAAAGGCTACCACACCAAATACAATCGCACCAAAAAATAGAATGTTTGGTAAAATAAAGATTAAATAGGTCTGTAAATAACTCATTAAATTAAATGAACCTACAATTTCCGAATTGGTTCCTGGCATTCTAAAACCAATGACCATCCCTAAACCAATGACCAAAACAATTAAAGTAACGATTGTAATGGCACTCAAAAACTTAGCAAATAAGTAATTGGCCTTGGTAAACGGATACGAATATAGAATAGTGTGCATCTCACTTTTGTAATCTCTATAAATTGAAACTCCAATTATAGAGGGAAATAAAAAGAAAATAAAGGTTGTAAGTCCGTTGAATAAGTTTGACAATCCTATTGGCGAGTTTACGACTAGAGAAGAACCTGTAGTTACTGTAATCGTATCAAAAATACCTGCAGATGCAGCTGCAACAAAAACAGACAGAAGTAAAAAAATACCTGCATAAATATAAAAAGCGGGTTTCTTGAGCCAGTATTTTAATTCTTGTTTGAATATGGTAGAAAACATAATTTTAAAGTGTAAAAGTTGTACTGTTGGATTTTTATGTGCTCGATTTGATCGAACTAATCATTTTATTACGCAATATCCGGTTCATCTTGCTTCAAAGCGATAAAATAGACATCATCCAATTGTGGAACGGTTGCTTCAAAATCTTCAGCGGGTTTTTCTGCTGCATGTACTCTTACATTTAAAGTATCATCTTGATTGTAGTTTGATGATAACAGGTTGTATTTTACTTGGATATCATCCAAATCTTCTCTATTAATGATTTTTGTCCAAATGGTTCCTTCCAGTTCTTTTGTGGCTTCTTGCGGTGTGGTGTGTTTCAAAATTCTTCCACCGTTTAAAATCGCCATTTCGTTACACAATTCTTTCACGTCTTCTACAATATGGGTTGAAAAAATAACGGTACTATTGGTTCCTACTTCTCGTAATACATTTAAAAAACGATGCCTTTCTGCTGGATCTAAGCCCGCAGTTGGTTCATCAACAATGATTAATTTGGGGTTATTTAGCAACAACTGTGCAATTCCAAAACGCTGTTTCATCCCTCCAGAATAACCAGCAACATACTTTCGCCTTACGTCATACAAATTGGTAATCTCCAAAACCTCTTTTACAATTGCATTTCGCTCTTCTTTGTTTGAAACTCCTTTTAAGGTGGCAAAATAATCCAATAGGTCTTCCGCTGATATTTTTGGATACACTCCAAAAGACTGAGGCAAATAACCCAATACCTTACGCAAAGACATCTTATCCTCCAAAACATTAATATCGCCAAAGGTAACCGTTCCAGAATCTGGTGTTTGTAGCGTAGCGATAGTTCGCATTAGAGAGGATTTTCCAGCACCGTTTGGTCCTAAAAGTCCAAACATTCCTTTTCCAATTTCAATACTTAAATCATCAATAGCTTTGACACCATTTTTGTAGGTTTTAGTCAAATTCTGAATTACTAATTTCATCTAATCGTTTTTATCTGGTTGAATACTTCTTAAATAGGTTTGCAATTAACAACTTTTGTTACAAGTTTTTAAATTTTATTTCATTAGAAAACAAAAATCGCTTTATTTTTACAAAAATAAAATGCTTCACTAAAATAAAAACAATTTAATGAGGATGAATTTCATCTTTACAACTGTTTTTTTTTAAGTGATTAGAGAACTATAAACCATTGCACTTTTAAACCGAGACACCCAATATGGCAAACAAATCAATATTAAATACCGCGTCCATTTCATTTTTAGAGAAATATTTAAACAATGCAGCTCCCACTGGATATGAATGGGAAGGACAAAAAATTTGGATGGATTACCTCACACCCTACGTAGATGAATTTATTACAGACACCTATGGTACTGCTGTTGGAGTTATTAATCCAGATGCAAAATACAAAGTAGTAATTGAAGGACATGCAGATGAAATTTCTTGGTATGTAAATTATATTTCTGATAATGGGTTAATTTACGTGATTCGAAATGGAGGGTCAGATCACCAAATTGCTCCGAGTAAAATTGTAAATATTCATACTGCAAAGGGCATTGTAAAGGGTGTTTTTGGATGGCCTGCCATTCATACTCGAAACAAGGCAAATGAAGAAGCTCCAAAACCAGATAATATTTTCATCGACACTGGTTGTGCATCCAAAAAAGAAGTAGAAGCATTGGGGGTTCATGTTGGCTGCGTAATTACGTACCCAGATGAATTTCATATTTTAAATGGAGATAAGTTTGTATGTAGAGCCTTAGACAACAGAATGGGTGGTTTTATGATTGCTGAAGTGGCTCGACTATTAAAAGAAAACAACAAAGAATTGCCTTTTGGATTGTACATTACCAACTCTGTGCAAGAAGAAATTGGTTTGCGCGGAGCGGAAATGATTACCCAAACCATAAAACCAAATGTTGCCATAGTTACCGATGTAACGCATGATACAACGACTCCAATGATTGATGTTAAAAAAGAAGGTCTTTTGGAATTAGGGAAAGGACCTGTAGTTGCCTATGCACCTGCTGTGCAACAAAAATTGCGCGATTTAATTACTTCGACCGCTATTGAAAATAAAATTCCATTCCAGCGATCGGCACTCTCAAGGGCTACCGGAACCGACACCGATGCTTTTGCATATAGCAATGGTGGGGTTGCCTCTGCATTGATTTCGCTACCCCTAAGATACATGCATACTACCGTAGAAATGGTTCATAGAGAAGATGTTGAAAATGTAATTAAAATGATTTATGAAACCTTACTAAAAATTGAAGATGATGAAACATTTTCTTATTTTAAATAACTTATTCTGGATACAAATCCCACGTAATCTTGCGGATTCTCATTTTTAAAATTTGTAAAATTCTTGGGATTTGATTCCTAAAATTATGGATGAACTCATAGACATTCTAACTTCTGAAGGGGAAGCTACCGGAACCATTGCTTTAAAGTCTGAAGCGCATCAAAAGGGTTGGTTTCATGCAACAGTTCATATTTGGTTGTTTACTGCAGATGCCAAAGTATTACTTCAAAAAAGAGGACGCTCCAAAAAAGTTTTTCCTGGCTTGTGGGATATTTCTGTAGCGGGACATGTTGGTGCTGGCGAAGGTATATTAACCGCTGCCAAAAGAGAAGTTTTTGAGGAAATTGGCTTGCAATTGGCCGATGCTGATTTTACAAAAATAGCCACCAGAAAACATCAGATTTCCCATCAAAATGGAATTATAGACAACGAGTTTCACCAAGTATTTGTTGCGGAATTGAAAATTCCTTTAACGGAATTAACGCTTCAAGAAACAGAAGTCGCTGCTATTGAATTGTTTGATTTGGATATTTTAAAACAAACCAAAAACCTCCACAACGTATTACTTCCAGAATTTCACGAGTATTATTGCAAAGTATATGAGGCAATTCACACCCAACTTCAACATAGCAAAGCAGAATAAAGCCTTCTTTATTTTTCTTATAACTTGTTGTCAATGATGCTTTGCACTACTTCTGGATTGAGTAGCGTAGAAATATCACCAATATTCTCCATTTCATTGGCGGCAATTTTACGAAGAATACGACGCATAATTTTTCCAGAACGTGTTTTTGGCAATCCATCTGTAAACTGAATCTTATCGAGTTTAGCAATTGGACCGATGTGCTCTGTAATTATTTGGTTGATTTCTTTTCTCAAGTTATCATGTTTTCTACTTTCCCCAGTATCTTTTAAAATAACATAGCCATACAAAGCACTTCCTTTCACATAATGCGGAAAACCAACAATGGCAGATTCTACTACAGCTGGATGTTCATTAATAGCATCTTCTATGGGAGCGGTTCCTAAATTATGACCAGAAACAATAATCACATCGTCTACCCTACCTGTTATTCGATAATAGCCAACCTCATCTCTAAGCGCCCCATCTCCTGTAAAATACTTATGTTCGTAGGCCGAAAAATAGGTTTCTTTATATCTTTGATGATTTCCCCAAATGGTACGAGCAATGCTAGGCCAAGGGAATTTTATACACAACCTGCCCTCTACTTGATTTCCTTTTAATTCTTGGCCATTTTCATCCATTAAACAAGCTTGAATTCCTATAAAAGGTAAAGTTGCATAGGTGGGTTTTGTTGGGGTAACATAGGGGATTGGCGTTATCATTATCCCTCCTGTCTCTGTTTGCCACCACGTATCTACAATGGGACTGTTCCGCTTCCCAATATTGTCATTGTACCAGTGCCATGCTTCTTCGTTAATAGGTTCACCTACAGACCCCAAAACTTTTAATGAAGATAAGTCATAGGTATTTACCAATTCGGTTCCGTGTTTTGCTAAAGCTCTTATGGCTGTAGGTGCGGTATAAAATTGGTTGACCTTGTGTTTTTGAACGATTTCCCAAAAACGACCAAAATCAGGATAGCTAGGGACTCCCTCAAACATTAGCGTTGTGGCTCCATTTGCCAAAGGCCCATATACAATATAAGAATGCCCGGTGATCCAACCAATGTCTGCAGTACACCAATACACGTCGTTCTCTGTGTATTGAAATGTATTTTTAAAAGTATAAGCGGAATACACCATATAGCCAGCGGTACTATGAACCATTCCTTTTGGCATTCCTGTAGAACCTGAGGTATATAAAATAAAGAGTGGATCTTCCGCATCCATAATTTCAATTTGACAAGTATCGGAAGCCTTTTCCAACAGCGGGGCAATCCAAAAATCTCTCCCGGATTTCATCTGAATCTCCGATTCAATTCTTTTTACAACCAAAACACTCTCAACACATGTACAACGATCCAATGCTTCATCTACAATCCCTTTTAAATCGATGGTTTTGTTTCCACGAAATGCCCCATCAGAAGTAATAATCATTTTACAGTCGGAATCATTAATTCTTGTGGCCAATGCGGTGGCCGAAAATCCTGCAAAAACAACCGAGTGAATTGCACCAATTCTTGCACAGGCCAATAAAGCAACAGAAAGCTCTGGAATCATTGGCAAATAAATGCATACGCGATCTCCTTTTTGAATTCCTTTTGACTTTAAAACATTTGCAAATTTGTTTACACGCACTGAAAGTTGCTTGTAGCTGATTGGTTCGGCAGGTTCATTGGGGTTATTTGGCTCAAACAAAATAGCTGTTTGATCTCCTCGCGTAAGCAAATGACGATCGATACAATTTTCTGTAATGTTTAATTTTGCTCCTCGAAACCATTGTACTGAAGGCTTTGAAAAATCCCAATCTAAAACAGCATTCCATTTTTTACGCCACATAAAATTTTCTTCAGCAATCTCTTCCCAGAAAGCTTCTGGTTGATTTACAGACTTTCGATATACTTGAAAATATTCTTCTAAATGTTTTATGTGATAATTGCTCATAATAGATGGATGTTTTATAGGAGATTCTAAAAATAGAAAAATTATCTTTGTTAAATGATTTTTGAAACCGCTTTTGAATCCATTTTAGCAAATTGGCATTTAATATTACTATTTTTTACGGCTGCAATTTTATATTCTTCTGTTGGTTTTGGGGGTGGTTCTAGCTATTTGGCAATTTTGGCATTGGCAGGAATTGCATTTACACAAATTAGAGCTACTGCATTGTTGTGTAATATTGTGGTTGTTTTTGGAAACGTACTACTCTTTTATGAGCAAAAAAACATCCCCTGGAAAAAGGTTGTTCCGATCGTTTTATGGAGTGTTCCACTAGCCTACCTCGGTGGAAAACTAAGCATCAACAAAACTCTTTTTTTTATTCTTTTAGGGTTTACTTTATTATTTGCCGCACTTTCCATGTGGGTTTCCAAACGTCTTGTTGCAACTTCAAAAGAAAAAAAGCCCCACCACGGATTCAAAAATTCATTCTTTGGGGGAGGGATTGGATTTCTTTCCGGCATGGTCGGAATTGGTGGCGGTATTTTTTTAGCACCGCTGCTTCATCTAAGCTACTGGGATACTCCAAAAAAAATAGCTGCAACGGCTAGTTTCTTCATTTTGGTAAATTCTATTGCAGGAATTTTTGGGCTCTTTAGTAATCCAAATCTTCAGGTAGATTGGATGTTTACATCCATCTTAATGGGTACCGTGTTTGTAGGGGGACAAATTGGATTGAGAGTAAGCAATACAATCCTTACACCCGAATTACTAAAAAAAGCGACGGCAATTTTAATAGGATCTGTGAGTATACGTATCCTATGCAAGTACTTATTGCCTTTTTTTGCATCGTAAAACCAATGGAAAATTAATTTTCAACAAACTGTTTTCCAAACTGGTGATATTTTTCTCAAGGAAAGATCTCGTTATTCGACCAATTCCAAAAGACTATCCTTGAGTCTTTTCTTAAGCATTGCAAAAATCCTTTTATTAAATTCAGAGGATGCATGGCTATAAAGTACAAACTCTTCAAGTGTAAATTGACCAACGACAAGCCCAATCATTTTATTTTTGAATGCAATATCTTTGGACAAGGCACTTTCTATAAATCTTTTTGCTCGTTGCTCCGATAAGGTTTTTAAAATTGTTTTTCTGGTGATTGCATAATCTTGAAAAAGCGCAATGAGTAAGGGATGTTGCAATTTTATAACTTGACGTAATGTTGTATTTTGAAATTTTTCTTCCCTACTACATTTTTCAGTTTCTTCAATTTTTGCCAAAACGGGGCGCAACTCTTTTCTGTTATCCATTTTTATGAGTGAATTTCTAAATTTTCTATATCTACTTGATAGTCGTATTGCAAATCTTCATGTAAGGTACTCACCGCTTTCTTTATCATCCTTAGCTGTGTTTGGTATACATTTAACAAACGAGAACTGTTGGTAATGGATGGAGAGAAATTTTTTAACTTGTAACAGTAATGCAATAGTAATTCCGCTTCTGTTTCTTTTTTTTTAGAATACCGGATGTACTTTTTGGTCAAGGTTAAAATTTTTCTGGCACTTTTTCTGATGAAGAAAAAATTTTTGGTATTAATATCTAGAAAAAGATCATCCATTTGTGCTTTTACACTTTCGATATAGGCTTCCTCGTCATGAGACTCAAACATTAAATAGGTAAGTAATTCTTTGTTTTCTTTTTTAAACTTTGATAAATGCAAGCAGAGCTCTATCAATTCATTAGAAGATTTATGCGATAATTCCTCTTTTAACTTTTTTAAGGCAACTGCTTTCATTTTATAATTTTAGTGAATAGGTTAAAAACAAAAACCTCATAAAGTAGTGTGTTATTTATGAGGTTTAATAATTTTACTTTCTTTGTTTTAATCTTGGATACTTGGTACGGAAACCATTTCATTGACATCTTTTGTATAGTCTACACCAGGTACTTTAAAACCAAATAAATTGTAAAAGTCGGTACTATAGCCCTCTAAATCTCCAATTTCAGATAAATTTTCTGTGGTTGCAGACGCCCAAAGCTTGACTACTCTTTCTTGAATATCTTCGCGCATTTCCCAATCGTCAACTCGAATTCTTCCTTTTTCATCCAAAGACAGATCACCCGCATACAAACGTTCACTATACAAACGTTGAATTTGTTCAATACACCCTTCGTGAACGCCTTCTTCTTTCATTATTTTGTACAAGAGAGAAATGTACAAAGGAATTACAGGAATTGCAGAACTCGCTTGCGTAACCAATGCCTTGTTTACAGAAACATAAGCGTTTCCTTTAATTGTTTTTAATGCTTCGGTGATCGTAAAAGCTTTTGCTTCTAGATCGTCTTTGGCGGCACCAATGGTTCCATTTCTATACACAGGTTTTGTTACTTCTGGACCAATATAAGAATATGCGACAGTTTTTACTCCTTCAGCTAAAACGTTTGCTTCTTGCAAAGCATCCATCCACATTTTCCAATCTTCTCCTCCCATTACCGTTACTGTATTTTCAATATCCGCTCCTTCTGCAGGATTGATGGAAATTTCAGATACCTTTCCAGTATGGAAATCTACCGTCTTATTTGTGAAATTTTCTCCAATGGGTTTTAAAACGGATTTAAAGCGTTTTCCTGAAACTGGATGTGTTCTTACTGGAGAAGCCAAACTATAAATAATCAAATCTACTTGACCTAAATCTTGTTTGATTAAATTGACAACTTGTTCTTTAATCTCATTAGAAAAGGCATCTCCGTTAATACTTTTTGCATACAAACCTGCTTTGTGCGCTGCAGTTTCAAAAGCAGCCGTATTGTAAAAACCAGGTGAAGCTGGTCTGTTAGGACTCGCGGGTTTATCAAAAAAGACTCCAATAGTGGCCGCATCGGATCCAAAGGCACTTGTAATTCTGGACGCCAGTCCAAAACCTGTGGAAGATCCTATGACCAACACTTTTTTGGCGCCGTCAATTTTTCCTTTTGAAGTTACATATTCAATTTGATTTTCAACATTTTGTGCACAACCTACGGGATGAGCTGTTAAACAAATAAATCCTCTAGTTCTTGGTTCTATAATCATAATTGTTTGGTAATTAGTTCTTGGCTAAAAAAGCAGTTACATTATTAGCAATTCTTGCTAAAACATTTTCTGTGGATGCTTTTACAAAAGCTTCTCCTGTAATTTGCTCATATAATTCTATATATCGATTTGAAATCTCGATGACTTTTTCATCTGACATTGCTGGAATCTGCTGTCCTTCTTGTCCCTGAAAACCGTTTTCAATTAACCACTGACGTACAAATTCTTTTGACAGTTGTTTCTGAGCCTCTCCTTTTTCTTGTCTCTCGGCGTAGCCTTCAGCATAAAAATAACGAGAGGAATCTGGAGTGTGAATTTCATCAATCAACATAATTTCGCCCTCTTTTGTTTTTCCAAATTCATATTTGGTATCCACCAAAATTAAACCGCGAGAAGCAGCAATTTCTGTACCTCTTTGAAAAAGTTTTCGGGTATAATCTTCTAATACAAGGTAGTCTTCTTCGGAAACAATACCTTTAGACAAAATTGCTTCACGAGTAATGTCTTCATCATGCGCTCCATTGTCTGCTTTTGTCGATGGGGTAATAATTGGACTCGGAAATGGATCATTTTCTTGCAAGCCTTCGGGCATTGAAACACCACACAATGTTCTCTTTCCTGCTTTGTATTCTCTCGCCGCGTGTCCAGACATATAACCTCGAATAACCATTTCTACTTTAAAGGGTTCACATAAATGACCAATAGCTACATTCTCATCGGGAGTTGCAAGTAGCCAATTTGGAACAATAGCTGCGGTTTCCTGCAACATCTTAGTTGCAATTTGATTTAAGATTTGACCTTTGTATGGAATTTGACGGGGCAAAATAACATCGAAAGCAGATAATCGATCGGAAGCGATCATCAACAAATGCGTATCATCAATGGAATAAACCTCTCTTACTTTTCCTTTGTATACTGCTTTCTGTTTTGGAAACTGAAAGTTGGTATCGTTAATTGTGTTCATTAATACAGGTATTGTTTGTTAGGACAAAAGTAAACTAAAGACTAATTACTAACAACTAAAAACTTATTCTGTTTCGATGCGCTTATATGCGGAGATAATTCTTTTTACCAAACGGTGTCTTACCACATCGTTATCATCCAGATGCACTTGTGCAATCCCTTCAATATCTTTTAAAGCCAATAAGGCTTCTTTCAATCCTGAAACTTGTTTTCTAGGCAAATCTATTTGCCCAGGATCTCCGTTTAGAATGAATTTTGCATTCTTTCCCATACGTGTCAAAAACATTTTCATTTGGCTGTGGGTTGTGTTTTGAGCTTCGTCTAAAATAACAAAGGCATTGTCCAAAGTTCTCCCTCTCATAAAAGCCAATGGGGCTATTTGTATGATTCCTTTCTCTATGTGTGAAGCCAATCTTTCATGTGGAATCATATCTCGTAACGCATCGTATAAGGGTTGCATGTAAGGATCCAACTTGTCCTTTAAATCTCCTGGTAAAAATCCTAGGTTTTCTCCAGATTCTACAGCAGGTCTTGTTAAAATAATTTTACGGACTTCTTTTTCTTTCAATGCTTTTACTGCTATCGCTACAGCAGTATAGGTCTTCCCAGTTCCTGCAGGACCTACCGCAAAAAGCATGTCATTTTTCTGGATTAAAGCAACCATTTTCTTTTGATTGGCAGTCTGTGGTTTTATCAATCTTCCATTGACACCATGCAACAATACATCCTTCACACTCATTGCTGCTGCTGTTTTTTCTTCTTTACCTGTAGAAGTTAAGATGCGTTCAATACTGTTTTCATCCAATTTATTGTACTTGTGAAAGTATTTAATAAGTTGCTCTAAACGGTTTTCAAATTCATCCAAAAGCGTGGCTTCCCCATAAATTTTTAACTGAGTCCCTCTTGCCACTAGTTTTATTTTTGGAAAATATTTTTTAAGTTGTTCAATCGTGCTGTTGTGCTCCCCAAAAAAATCTTTTGGATCTATTTCTGTTAATGCAATGCTTCTTTCGTTCAAATGTTTTTTTTATTAAAATAGGAGTTCAAATTATTAAATTAAAAATAGTCAATAAATTTACTAAATTGATTAGATTTGCTGTAATTAGTCAACAACTTTTACACATTTAATTAACAGCAAATATTGATCTCTTTTATCACTTTAACGACGGATTTTGGCACAAAAGACCACTTTGTTGGAGCTGTAAAAGGGGCGATCTATTCGGAATTAGAAAACGCAAAAATTGTAGACATCACCCATGAAATATCTCCTTTTAACATTACAGAAACGGCTTATATCATAAAGAATTCTTACAAGAGTTTCCCAGAGGGTACCATTCATATTATTGGAGTAGATTCTGAATTAAGCGAAGACAATAAGCACATTGCACTGGAGTTGGACAATCATTTTTTTGTTTGTCCAGACAATGGATTGATCTCTATGATCGCCTCAGAGATTAACCCAACCAAAATTGTCGAAATCAATATTCATGATCGTATAGCGAGTAGTTTTCCTGTTTTAGATGTATTTGTGCAAGTTGCCTGTTTCATTGCCCGAGGAGGAAACTTAACCGTAATTGGAAAAGAAATTAAAGGTTACAAAAAACTTGTAGAAATTCAACCCAAAGTAAATCAAACCCAAAACCAAATTATTGGCGGCGTCATTTATATTGATAATTATGGGAATATCATCACAAACATCAAAGAAAAAATGTTCAATGAGGTTGGGAAAGGTCGAAAATTTACCATCAAAGCATCCCGATATTCCTTCGAAAAAATATTTAGTAAATACAACGAAATAAAAGGCGTCGATTCCAAAGAGCTTAGTTTTGACGGAAGTAGATTGGCGATATTTAATTCTGCAGGATATTTAGAAATTGCCTTGTATCGGAGTAATTTAAACACGGTGGGTGGCGCTTCTACTCTCTTGGGATTGGCATATCGCGATCCAATTATTATCGAATTTGTAAACGAAGTACTCCCTGAGTTTACCACATTGTCATAACCTATGTTTGTTCGCATCGTAAAAATGAGTTTTCACGCAAAAAATATACATGAATTTGAAGAAATCTTTGCTGGAAAAAAAACCTTGATCAAGGCATCTAAAGGATGCACGCTTCTGGAACTTTACCAAGACAAAACAAATCCTGAAATCTTTTTTACCTATTCGTATTGGAAACGCGAAGAAGATTTGGACAACTATAGAAATTCTGCGCTTTTTAAGGAGGTGTGGGCAAAAACAAAAGTGCTGGTCAATGACAAACCCAAGGCCTGGAGTGTGAATAAAATTGTAAGTCTTAGCTAATGGCATTTAATTTCGAAACATTCCCTGTTCTACAAACACCAAGGGTCACTTTAAGAGCGCTGAAACTTGACGATGCAGAACCGCTTCTTGCTTTGCGTTCAAGTGAAGAAATTAATAAATTTGTAATAACCAAAAGAATGCAAAATTTGGAAGAAGCCAAAGATTTTATCCAAACATGCAATGCTCTTTATAAAAAAGAAAAACGTATTTTCTGGGTGCTAACAAACCAAGTGGAAATTTTGGGGACAATCGTACTGCATCAAATTTCTTTAGCTCGTAAATATGCAGAAATTGGTTACAAATTAAAAACAGAAAAGCAGCAAAAAGGCTTTATGAGTGAAGCAATGACAGCGGTTTTGAATTTTGGTATTGAGCAATTAAATTTAAAAACAATCGAGGCCTACACACACAAAAATAATCTACGATCAATAGCGTTGTTAAAGAAACACCATTTTGTTTTTCAAGCACACAGGAAAGACCCAAGCTTTGAACATAATCGTATTTTTAAACGAGAAATCAGTTTGTAAAATAAAACCCTTCACGTCGTATTTAAAAAAAAGATGAATTTGTTTTAAAGATAAAATCGTAGCTTGCAGGCAGATCGAAATTTAAAAAATAATCGTAAAAAATTACATATTGATTGCCATTTTAAAAAAAGAATTCAATTCGTTTTTCGCCGCTCCCATCGCCTATTTAGTAATTGGTGTTTTCTTACTTATTAACGGGCTCTTTCTCTGGGTTTTTAAAGATGATTTTAACATATTAAATGCGGGGTTTGCAGATATCAACTCGTTTTTCTATTTAACTCCTTGGATTTTTCTCTTTCTAATTCCTGCAATTACCATGAAAAGTTTTGCCGACGAATTCAATAGTGGTACCATCGAAATCCTAAAAACTAGGCCCATTTCAAATTGGCAAATTATACTGGGTAAATTCTGGGCTTCTTTGCTATTGGTAATCGTCGCATTGGTTCCAACACTCATCTATGTATATACCATTTATCAATTAGGAAGTCCCATTGGAAATATAGATCTTGGTAGCATTGTTGGATCCTATATTGGGTTGCTATTTTTAGCGACCACCTATACAACCATTGGGCTATTTACCTCCACATTGTCAAAAAATCAAATTGTCGCATTTATCTTAGGAGTTTTTATTAGCTTTTTGTTATTCTATGGGTTCGATGCCATTTCCAATTCTTTTTCAAATCAACGTATTTTGATTCAAAAGTTGGGCATCAACGAACATTATAAAAGTATTGCTCGGGGCGTAATTGATACCCGAGATTTACTTTACTTTACAAGTGTAACACTGTTCTTTTTATTCATCACTAAAAACCGTTTAGACAATGAATAAAAAAATACAAAACACCTGTATACTATTGATAGCTTTGGTACTTTTAAACGTTTTAAACCAATCATTTTACAAACGTTTTGATTTGACTAAAGATCAACGATACACCTTATCTGAAACCACAAAAACCATTGTCCAGCAAATTGCACAACCCTTGGTTATCAAAGTATATCTAGAAGGTGATTTTCCTTCAGAATTTAAAAGACTACAAATAGAAACTTTGCAGTATCTTGAAGAATTGACCGCTAAAAACGCAAACATCAATAGTCAATTTATTAACCCTGATTTACAACGAGAAAGTTTAATTAAAAAAGGAATGCTCCCAAGTCAGTTGACTGTTGAAGAGGATGGAAAACTTTCGGAAGCGATTATTTTTCCTTGGGCGGAAATAAAATATAAAAATAAAAGTACCATTGTTTCTTTGTTACCCACCGCCATTGTAAGCTCTCAAGAGGAACAATTGCAAAAAGCAGTTGAAAACTTAGAATATAGCTTTACAAATGCAATGCATAGTATCCTTACAGAAGCGCAACAGAAAATTGCATTGCTATCGGGTAATGGTGAGTTAGAAGATATTTATTTGTATCGTTTTTTAAGCGAAATAGCAAAAAAACACAAATTAGCAAAATTCACTTTAGATTCCGTAGCTAAAAACCCGAAGCAGACTTTAAAAGAGCTTACTGAGTTTGATATGGCTATTATTGCAAAACCTACTACAGCGTTTACTGCAGCAGAAAAATTTACCCTAGATCAATTTATTACCAATGGTGGAAAAACGCTTTGGATGATTGACAATGTAATCGCAGATCAAGACAGCTTGTTCAATGGCGGAAAAATGCTCGCTTATCCAAGAAATTTAAATCTGACTGATTTATTATTTTCCTATGGAGTGCGTATCAATACAACGTTGGTGAAAGATTTATATGCTGCAAAAATTCCAGTGGCAACAGGCATGGTAGGAAATCAAACGCAGTTTAAAAACTTAGAATGGTTTTTTCATCCTTTGGCGGGAGGCAATCCAAATCACCCCATTACAAAAAATATTTTACCCGTTCGATTTCAGTTTACAAATCAAATAGACACCTTAAAAAACAACATAAAAAAGACGCCTTTGCTGGTGAGTTCTGTGTTGACACAAAAATTTGGAACACCCAACTTTATTAGCTTACAGTCCATTGCAGACGAACCTATTGAAGAAGATTACCAGAGTGGAAATCAATTACTTGCCGTTTTACTAGAGGGCAATTTTAACTCAGCCTATAGAAACAGGATTCAGCCTTTTGAAACTCCTTTATACAAAGCGAATGCTGTCGGTGGTAATAAAATGATAGTGATCTCGGATGGAGATGTAGGCAAAAATCAAATTTTAAAGAACGAACCTTTCGATTTATCCAGAGACAAATGGACCAATGAGCAATTTGGAAATAAAGACTTTTTGTTAAATGCAGTCGATTATTTACTGGATGATGTAGGCTTGATGAAATTGAGAAACAAGTCTTTACAGATTTCTATTCTAGATAAGCAAAAAGCGTTTAAAGAGCGAAGGTATTGGCAGTTTATAAACCTGGGAATCCCAATGCTCATGCTCTTGGTTTTTGGAATTGGTTTTCATGGGCTTAGAAAACGGAAATACCAATAGCGATTCCACTATTTATCATTTAACATCTAAATTGACAACAAATCATTGTGAATGAACTCGTATCCTAAAACATTTTGTAGCTTTTTAGGGCTTACAATTTTGTAACGTAGGGGCTCGTTCTTTTCAAATTCTGGTAACGTCAAATCTTTGCATAATTTTGCAATGGCATAAAACTCCTTTCTGGTTGGATGGTGATCTGCACAGGCATTCAAAGTGATATCCCAACAATTCTGATCTATAATTTCATGAATGATTTCAATACAATCTTCTTGATGAATCATATTTACATACCCATTAGGTTGGGGGATTTTACGTCCATCTGAAAACCAATTTCCAGGATGTCTTTCGCCGCCAAACAAACCTGCAAAACGTAAAATAGTTGTTTCAAAACAATTATTTTGTCGAAACAATTCCTCAATTTCTACTAAAGGTACCTCTTTTGTTTTCGTCGCTTCGGTAACAACGCAATTACTATATGGATACACAGAAGTAGAACTTATGAAAATTACCTTCTGTATTGATGAGTCTTCTATTTGAGCAATCAAACTTTCAAAAGCATCAATATCTTTAGAATTAATGGCAATGATTAAAATATCCGTATTTAAAAAAGCATCATATTCTTCAAATTCAGCAATATCTATAAGATAGGCCTCTATTTGAGAGGCTTCTAAAGTAGCCAATTTCGATTCAGTTGTGGTAGATCCTTTTACGGAGTACCCTGCCTCTAAAAGCGAAATAGCCAATGGTTCTCCCAACCAACCACATCCTAAAATACTTATATTTTTCAAGTTGATAAATTTTAATTTTTAACAATTCGAATCCTCACAGCAATTGTCTTCTTTCACCATTTTACAAGAAATAACAGCTAGAATAGCTCCAAGTATGGGCGCTAAAATATACATCCATAAATGCTGCATCTTACCTGCAACAATAGCCGGTGCAATGGATCTTGCAGGATTCATAGAAGCGTTGGTAATCGGTCCTGCAAACATAGCTTCTAAAAGAACAACAGCACCAACAGCGATTCCTGCAATAATACCGATTTCCTTACTTCCCGTAGAAACATTAATGATAACCACCATCAAGAAAAATGTGAGCAGCAACTCCATCACAAAAGCACGTCCAACATCTACGGTTGGTATGGTTGCTCCTAAATATTCACTGCTTGGAAAAAGATACCACAAGATAAGGCTTGCTGTTAAAGCACCTAAAACTTGTACAATGATATACTTAGGAACTTCTTTCCAAGCAAACTTTTTTGCATAAGCAAAAGCAATGGTAACGGCTGGGTTAAAATGAGCCCCTGAAGTTTCACCAAAAGCATAAATCATTGCCATCACGATAAGACCCCAAGTAATTGCAATCCCTACATGGGTCACATCACCGCCAGTTACTTCATTCACAGTCATAGCGCCCGTTCCACAAAAAATCATTGAAAATGTACCGATAAATTCTGAAATGTATTTCTTCATTGCCCTAAAAATAAGTACAAAGATACGATGCTTTACTTTAAGGTTTTGTTAACATATATAACTATGTGGAATTTGTAATTTTGAGAAAATTCAAAAAGAAATTACCATGAAAAAATTAGCCCTATACCTCTTTGTTGCAGCTATTTCGTATGTATCAAATGCACAAATTGAAACACCCGCTCCCAGTCCTTCTCAAAAAATTGTTCAAAAAGTTGGATTAACAGATGTAACGGTAGACTACTCAAGACCCAGTATGAAAGGTCGAAAAATCTTTGGTGGACTAGAAACTTATGGGGAAGTATGGCGAACTGGTGCCAATGAAAATACTAAGGTCACCTTTTCTACTGATTTTACAATCTATGGAAAAGAAATGAAAAAAGGCACCTATGCTTTGTTTACCATTCCAGGAAAAGAAACTTGGGACATTATCCTCTACTCGGATGCAACCAATTGGGGAGTACCCCAAAAATGGGAAGCGTCAAAAGTAGCTGCAAAAGTACGGGTAACACCGCTTAAAATGCCAGTACTTATTGAAACCTTTACCATTACATTTGACGATTTGACAAACAATTCTGCTGTATTGGGTATTCTTTGGGAAGATGTTTATGTCGGTTTAAAATTTGAAACACCTACCGATGCAATGGTCTCTAAAAATATTGAAAGTGCAATGGCAGGACCTACTGCTCAGGATCTATATGCAGCCGCAGACTATTATCTTACTGCAAACAAAGATATTCAAAAAGCAAAAATATGGATTGATAAGGCGGTTCGCATGACAGCCAAAACACCTCGTTATTGGTATCTCAGAAGGCAAGCTTTGATTCACGCAAAAACCGGAAATAAAAAAACTGCGATTGCGGCGGCTAAATTGTCCTTACAATTGGCAGAAAAAGCTGGCAACCAAGCTTATGTAAATATGAATAAAGCATCATTAAAAGAATGGGGGGCAAAATAGTTTTCCGCTCTAACATAAAAAAACCGAGCGATTGCTCGGTTTTTTTATGCTAAGATTTTGCGATCCTAACTTTTAATAATTACGATATGAACTCGTGGCAGCAAAAACATGCTCTAAAATAGCTTGGTCTTTTACATCAAATGTGATTCCTCGTCGTTGCATCACTACTTTGGCAACTTCAAAAACTTTGTTTGTTTTGTATTCAGTAAATCCCGAGGCACCTCCCCAGCTAAACGATGGGACAAAGTTTCTTGGAAAACCACTTCCAAAAATATTTACAGAAACTCCTATAACAGTTCCTGTATTGAACATGGTATTGATCCCACATTTGGAATGATCTCCCATCATTAAACCACAAAACTGAAGGCCTGTTTTTGCAAATCGTCCAGTGTTGTAGTCCCAGAGTTTTACTGGCGCATAATTGTTTTTTAAATTAGAGTTGTTGGTGTCGGCTCCTAAATTGCACCACTCACCAATCACTGAATTCCCTAAGAAACCATCGTGTCCTTTACTAGAATATCCAAACAAAACAGAATTATTGACTTCTCCCCCTACCTTACAAAAGGGTCCAATAGTGGTAGCTCCATATACTTTTGCACCTAATTTTAATTCTGAATTTTCACACATTGCCAAAGCACCTCGGACAACTACACCTTCCATAATTTCTGCATTTTCACCAATATAAATTGGACCGTCTGTGGCGTTTAATGTTGCAAAAGTAAGTTTTGCGCCTTCTTCTATAAAAATATTTTCTGGATTGACTGCTTGGACTCCTGCTGGAATGGGTTGCGAGGTACGAGCTTCCGTAAGCAAATCAAAATCTTGCTGAATGGCTTTTTCATTCATGGAAAAAATATCCCAGGTATTTTTAACTTGTAATAATTCCTCATCAAAATCATATTGTTGATAAGCCTCGAAGTTAATTTCTTCTTGAGAGTCTGTTGTAAAAAAAGCAATCACATCATCTCCTTTAAAGATGGCTTCGTTTGCTTTTAAATTTTTTATTTGTGCCACCAATTCTTTGGTTGGTAAAAAAGAAGCGTTGATCATGATGTTTTCTTCCATCTCTACCATCGGATATTTCGCTTCTAAATATTCTTCAGTAATGGTCGTTGTAGTTAAGCCCAAATGTTTTTCCCATTTTTCACGAAGGGTTAAAATACCGATTCGAATTTCTGCAACAGGTCTTGTATAGGTAAATGGGAGCAATGAATTTCTCGTTTCTCCGTCAAATAAAATATAATTCATAGGGTTGTTTTATAACAGGACAAATTTACTTTAAAATAGACACAAAAAAAACCGATCGTACCAATTACCATCGGTTTTAATAAAAATGGCTTTTAACGCTTATTCTTTGATGAATTTTTGAGCTCCTATTTTATCTTCAGAGAGTACTTTCAATAGATAGATTCCACTACTTAAAGAAGAAACATTTATATTCAGATTTGACTTTGTGATTTTTTTAGACAATGACAAGCGTCCCATCGTATCGTAGAATTCTACGATTGCTTCTTTGGCATCACTTGGCAACTGTATGTTGAGTTCTGAAGTAGCTGGGTTTGGATACATTTCAAAATCCAATCGTTTTGCCTCAGCAATACTCAAAGAACTAATTTGTCCTGAATCTCCAGTAACTACTTCATCTCCCGAAAATCCTCCATTTCCATTTGCAGCTACTAAAGCCCCAAAAAAGGTCACCCTCCCTTGGTCTGTTGCTGGTGATTTCCATTGAAAATTCCATGCGTTATTACTAGAGTTTGTATGCGTAATATTTGCATTACCATTGGTCAAACTTGTGTTAGATCCTGCAATAAGTGTTCCTATTTTACTGTTATCAGAAACCTTTTCGGCGGTCATTTGAAATCCGTGAGCAGCTGCTGAAGAACTTCCAGTTACAGTAACATTGTAATTGGTATTTAATAAATATCCAGTATCTGGAATATCATGTGTAATTGCTATAGAAGCCCCAAAGTTACCACCATTGTGACAAGTGGTACAGGAAGTTACTCCATCCCCTGGAGAACCTGAGAAAGCACCTGACTTTCCACCAGAATTGGACATTAACAAGAATGCCATCGTTGGAATCATTAATAACGAAGTTTTAAAAAAGTAATTTTTTTTCATAATTTGGTGTTTTAGGATTAAAAACTTGGGTCATTTCAACAAAACATTATATAAATTTAGTGAAATATTTTTTATATTTTTAAATTTAGATTAAAATTTGAAAAAAGCGCTAATTTTAAGGGGTTCTAAAATTTAAAAGAATGGAATACTAGCCGCTACCCTAAACAAAAAATGATGGAACATTCCAGAGTCTTTAAAATGTCTTTTGCAGGCGTTTACCCACACTATATTTATAAGGCCGAAAAAAAAGGCAAAACCAAAGAAGAGGTAGATGCCATTATTTTCTGGCTAACTGGATATGACAAAACATCCCTCAAAAAGCAAATTGAAGATCGAGTTGATTTTGAAACTTTTTTTGCTGAGGCTCCTGCAATGCATCCAAATACCAATAAAATTAAGGGGCTCATTTGTGGGTATCGTGTTGAAGAAATTGAAAACAAATTGATGCAGCAAATTCGCTATTTAGATAAGCTAATCGATGAGTTGGCTCGTGGCAAGAAAATGAAAAGTATCTTACGAGAATAAAAAAACATCCAATTGTTGAATCAATTCAAAACAAAAGGATGTTTTTAAAGGGGATCGCTTTAAGGGGTTTACTTACTTAAATACATTTTACGTCTTGCATATAAGTCATAGAACTGATCGTCTTTAAGGCTGTCTATAAACAGAATGCTCTCTCCTGTAGATTTCATTTCAGGCCCTAATGCTTTGTTCACATTTGGGAATTTATTAAATGAAAACACCGGTTTCTTTATTGCATATCCCTCCAATTGTGGATTGAAATCAAAATCAGTTACTTTATTTTCTCCCAACATTATCTTGGTAGCATAGTTTACATAAGGTTCTTTGTATGCTTTTGCAATGAATGGAACGGTTCTAGAAGCTCTTGGATTTGCTTCTATAATATAAACAATGTCATTTTTAACAGCAAACTGTACATTGATTAATCCGACTGTTTTTAGTTCTCTTGCAATGGTATGCGTATGGTCTTTAATTTGTTGCATCACCAAGTCGCCCAAATTAAATACTGGCAATACAGAGTTGGAATCGCCAGAGTGGACACCACAAGGCTCAATATGCTCCATAATACCAATAATGTACACATTTCCATCAGCATCACAAATGGCATCTGCTTCCGCTTCAATAGCACCATCTAAATAATGATCTAACAACAATTTATTGTTTGGCATTCTTCCCAATAAATCTACAACATGAGCAATTAATTCTTCTTTATTAATAACAATTTTCATTCCTTGCCCACCCAATACATAGGAAGGTCTTACCAAAATTGGAAAGTCTAATTTATCGGCCAACTCCAAGGCTTCATCTGCTGTTTCTGCAATTCCAAAGTCTGGATATGGTATGTTGTTGTTTTTTAATAGGGTGGAAAAACTACCTCTGTCTTCAGCTAAATCGAGGGCTTCAAAACTAGTTCCAAGTATTTTAATACCATACTTGGTTAGTTTTTCTGCTAATTTCAAAGCGGTTTGTCCTCCTAATTGAACAATTACTCCTTCCGGCTTTTCATGACGAATGATGTCATAGATGTGTTCCCAAAAAACAGGTTCGAAATACAACTTATCGGCGGTATCAAAATCTGTAGAAACCGTTTCTGGGTTACAGTTGATCATAATGGTTTCATACCCACACTCTGCAGCAGCTAATACTCCATGCACACAACAATAATCAAATTCAATTCCTTGACCAATTCTGTTGGGTCCAGACCCCAAAACAATTACTTTTTTCTTTGGGGTTACAATACTTTCGTTGGCAATAATAACTTCTCCAGAAGGGGTTTCTATTTCATTCTCAAAAGTAGAATAGTAATAAGGTGTTTTTGCCGTAAACTCTGCAGCACAGGTATCTACTAATTTATAAACTCTTTGAATTTTAAATACCTCTCTTTTATTATAAACTTGACTTTCAAGACAGCCCAACATATGTGCTATTTGTCGGTCTCCATATCCTTTTTGTTTTGCTTCTAGTAATAAATCTCTTTGTATGGTATCAATTGTAAATGTTGAAATTTCTTTTTGAAGTTGAAACAATTCTTCATATTGCTTCAGATACCACATGTCAATTTTGGTAATCTCGTAGATCTGGCTTAAAGGAATTCCGATAGCAATCGCATCATAAATGGCAAAAACGCGGTCCCAACTTGCATTGGTTAATTTTTCAACAATCTGATTGTAATTGGTATATCCTTTTCCATCGGCACCTAAACCATTTCTTTTAATTTCTAAAGATTGAGTTGCCTTGTGTAAAGCTTCTTGGAAAGAGCGTCCAATTCCCATCACTTCTCCTACCGATTTCATTTGCAACCCTAAAGTTCTATCTGAACCTTCAAATTTATCAAAATTCCAACGCGGTATTTTAACGATCACATAATCTAATGTTGGCTCAAAGAGTGCAGACGTAGATTTTGTAATTCCGTTTTCTAACTCATCTAAGGTATATCCAATGGCCAATTTCGTAGCTACTTTTGCAATCGGATATCCCGTGGCTTTACTCGCTAATGCTGAAGAACGAGAAACTCTTGGATTGATTTCAATCGCTATAATATCTTCTTTTTCGTCTGGTGAAACTGCAAATTGCACATTACATCCTCCTTCGAAATCACCAATAGAACGCATCATATGGATGGCCATATCTCGCATTTTTTGATAGGTTTTATCAGAGAGTGTCATTGCTGGAGCTACTGTAATGGAATCTCCAGTGTGAATCCCCATTGGATCCATATTTTCAATCGAACAAATAATAACAACGTTGTCATTTTTGTCTCGCAACAATTCCAATTCATATTCTTTCCAGCCCATCATGGCTTTGTCAATCATCACCTCATGAATTGGGGATGCTTCTAAACCTCTTCGTAATAGCTCATCGAAATCTTTTGAATCATATACAATAGAAGCTCCAGCCCCACCTAGTGTATATGAAGATCTAATTACTAATGGAAATCCATATTCTTGTGCAATTTCTTTTCCTTTTAAGAACGAAGTAGCAGTCGATTGAGGTGCCATTGGTACACCAATTTTCAACATCAACTCTCTAAATTGTTCACGATCTTCTGTTACATTAATTGCATCGATATCAACCCCAATTAACTCGACATTAAAGTCCTTCCAAATTCCTTTATCATCTGCTTCAATACAGAGATTCAAGGCTGTTTGTCCTCCCATAGTAGGGAGCACTGCATCAATTTGTGGATGTTCTTTTAAAATTTGTATGATCGATTTGGTGGTAAGCGGCAACAAATAAATATGATCGGCCATGGAAGGGTCGGTCATGATTGTTGCAGGGTTTGAATTGATTAAAATAGTTTCGATTCCATCTTCTCGAAGTGACCTAAGGGACTGTGATCCAGAATAATCAAACTCACAAGCTTGTCCGATAACTATGGGTCCGGAACCTATGATTAAAATCGATTTTAGTTGGTTGTTTTTTGGCATTATAATCGGGTGTATTTATTTGTGTAAAAGTAATTACTCAATGGATATAAAAAAAGGTGTTGCTAAAAATAGCAACACCTTAATTATTAACAAATTGTTAATCATTCTATTATTTTTTATGTCTTGGTTCTGAAGACACAGAAACTTTCTTTCTTCCTTTAGCTCTTCTTCTAGCTAAAACTTTTCTACCATTAGCAGATGCCATTCTCTCTCTGAAACCGTGTTTGTTTCTTCTCTTTCTATTGGATGGTTGGTACGTTCTTTTCGGCATTGTATGTATTTTTAAAAGTCTTCTTTGTTAATATTTAGTAGCTTCTTAAATTTACCTTATTTAAGCGTGGGCAAATATACAACTGTTTTTATTGATGACAAATACAATTTTAAAAAAAAAATAAATTATTTTTAATCCCCTAAAAAAGGCCTTTTTTTTAAAATCTTTTTGCCTTTTTTATTTGTGATGAAAAGGAGAGTTGTTACTTTTGTCCAAACCTAATAATGGCATGCACAATACTAAATACGTTTTCGTAACTGGAGGCGTAACTTCATCACTGGGAAAAGGAATCATTGCAGCTTCTCTTGCAAAATTATTACAAGAAAGAGGCTATTCTGTAACCATTCAAAAATTAGACCCCTACATCAATATAGATCCTGGAACCTTAAATCCATATGAGCATGGCGAATGTTATGTAACAGATGATGGTGCTGAGACCGACTTAGATTTAGGGCATTACGAACGTTTTTTAAACATTCCAACCTCACAAGCCAACAATGTTACGACGGGTAAAATTTACCAATCAGTTATCAACAAAGAGCGTAAAGGAGAATTTTTAGGAAAAACAGTGCAAGTAATACCGCATATTACCGACGAAATTAAACGCAGAATTCAAATCTTGGGAGAAACGGGAGACTATGACATCGTGATCACCGAAATTGGGGGTACTGTTGGAGATATAGAATCACTTCCATATGTAGAATCTGTTCGTCAATTGTTGTGGGAAAAAGGATCTGAAAACGCCATTGTTATTCATTTAACATTGGTTCCGTATTTAGCTGCCGCAGGAGAATTAAAGACGAAACCTACCCAACACTCCGTTAAGATGTTGATGCAAAGTGGGGTAAGTCCCGATATTTTAGTGTGTAGAACTGAGCATGAAATCTCTGAAGACATCAAGCGAAAATTAGCCTTGTTTTGCAACGTTAAAAAAGAAGATGTTATTCAATCTATAGACGCTGAAACTATTTATGATGTCCCAAACTTGATGTTTGAAGAAGGTTTGGACAACGTCGTTTTAGAAAAGCTAGAATTGTGTTCAAAAAAACAACCCGAACTCCTCGTTTGGAATGATTTTATTCAAAAACATAAAAATCCTACATCGGAAGTAGAAATTGGATTGATTGGAAAATATGTGGAATTACATGATTCCTACAAATCGATCACAGAAGCATTTATTCATGCAGGTTCTTCTAACGAAACCAAAGTAAAAGTACGTTGGATTCATTCAGAAAACTTAACGCCTAAAAACGTTGAAAAGAAATTAGCAGGTTTGAACGGGATCTTGGTCGCTCCAGGTTTTGGAGATCGTGGAATAGAAGGGAAAATTAAAGCTGTAAAATATGCCCGAGAAAACAACATTCCATTTTTTGGAATTTGTCTAGGAATGCAAATGGCAGTCATTGAATTTTCTAGAAACGTATTGGGAATTAGTGATGCTTTTTCTACAGAAATGAAGAAAAATTGTAAAAGCCCAATAATCAATTTGATGGAGAGTCAAAAAGAAGTGACCAAAAAAGGAGGTACTATGCGTTTGGGAGCATGGGACTGTACGGTTGCTAAAAACTCTAAAACCTACAATGCATATCAATCTGAATTAATCAGTGAACGCCACAGACACCGTTATGAATTTAACAATGAATATTTACAAGCGATTGAAAATGCGGGTATGAAAGCTACCGGAATCAACCCAAATACAGGATTGGTAGAAGTGGTTGAACTTCCAGATCATCCTTGGTTTGTTGGAGTACAATACCATCCAGAATACAAGAGTACAGTATTAAATCCGCACCCGTTATTTGTAGATTTTATTAAAGCCGCTTTAAAGCAATCTAGAAAATAAATTTAGAAACAGGCTTTGATGCCTTCGTTTCAACAACAATAATCACAGCAAAAGCAACCAAAAATATTTGAATTTTGCTACATTTGTCGACTTCTGTTTATATAACCAGTAGCGAAAATGACAAATAGACATTTTAAAAACACACATGGAACAAAAAAAATTCGATTATAATTCCTTTATAGGAATGATTTTATTGGGGGGTATTTTATTATGGTGGATGAATTCTAACAAAGAAGAAATTCTTTCGGAAGCCACAACAACAGAAATTGTTGCACCCAACACCAAAGAAACAAGCGATGCATTTGAAACGGCAAAACCGGTTTTTGAAAGCGACTCTCTAAAAGCAGCAGCACTACAAAACAAATTAGGGGCTTTTGCATACAGTGCGCTGCAAGGTTCACCTGGAGTAAGCGTAATAGAAAATGACCTACTAAAGTTAACCGTTGATAATCTCGGGGGGCAAATTATAGAAGCATTAATTAAAAATTACAAAACTTACGACTCGCTTCCTTTGTATATGATAAAAGATAACAATGCGTCTTTTAACATCAACTTTGGAACTACGGACAATAGAATTTTAAACACCAAAGATTTATTTTTTATTCCAACACTCAGCAAAAGCAATGGAAATGATGTGTTGTCTATGAAACTAAAAGTTTCTGATACACAGTTTTTAGAATATCGATATGAAATGAAACCCAATGAGTACATGGTTGATTTTTCTGTTCGATCACAAGGGTTGAGTGCTGTAATCAATGGCTCCAACGCGATTCAATTAGACTGGTCTCTTAAAGGATTTCGACATGAGAAAAGTTTAAAAACCGAAAACACCATGTATTCATGGTACTATTACAAGACCGATGGGGAAGTAGATTATCTGCGACCTGGAAATACAGAAGTTGTAAATAGCCTGGATTGGGTTGCCTACAAACAACACTTTTTCATGTCAAATTTATTGACAGACACCCCATTTAAGAACGCTACGGTTACCGCTACTGACTTGGTTGTTGACGAAAAAATAGACACTGTATTTACGAAAAACTACGAGTTAAAAACTCCTCTAACCTTAACGGGGGGAGAATTCAACTACAACATGAAGTGGTTCTACGGACCAAGTGATTATAATTTATTAACCAACTACGAAGAAACGGACTTAGATGAAACAGCCGACTTAGGTTGGGGAATTTTTGGTTTCTTAAACAGAACGGTCTTTTACCCGGTATTTAACTTACTGAAAGGATTCCTTGGGAACTATGGGTTGATTATTATTTTGATGACCATAGTCGTTCGAATTTTAATGTCTCCATTGGTTTACAAATCCTATGTTTCTAGTGCGAAGATGAAAGTAATTCGTCCAGAATTAACCGCAGTGAATGAAAAATTCCCCGGAAAAGAAAACGCAATGAAACGTCAGCAAGAAACAATGGCCATTCAGCGAAAAGCAGGCGTAAGCATGCTCTCGGGATGTATACCTGCCCTACTCCAGATGCCGATATTCTTTGCCTTGTTTAAATTTTTCCCTACAAATTTAGACTTACGTCAAAAAGGTTTTTTATGGGCACCAGATTTGTCTTCCTATGATACGATTTTTACTTTGCCGTTTGACATTCCTTTTTATGGAAATCACGTAAGTTTGTTTCCTATTTTAGCTTCCATTGCTATTTTCTTTTACATGAAAATGAACCAAAGCCAACAAGCAAACATGCAGGCACCTGCTCAAGAAGGAATGCCAGACATGCAAAAAATGATGAAGTATATGATTTACTTCTCTCCAATTCTGATGTTACTTTTCTTTAACAACTATGCAAGTAGTTTGAGTTTGTATTACTTTATATCGAACTTGTTGACCATCGTAATTATGTTAGTCATTAAAAACTATGTAATTGATGAAGACAAAATTCATGCACAAATCGAGGAAAACAAGAAACGACCTGAAAAGAAAAAGAGTAAGTTCAGAGAACGGATTGATATTGCCATGAAACAGGCACAAGAACAACAAGCACAACAAAAAAGAAAAAAATAAGGGATATCGATCCTCATACAAAATAAAAAAACCAAAACAGATCTGTTTTGGTTTTTTTGTTTTAATTTCTATTGGAATGAATGACTATTTTAGCCATCCCACTTTTTTTTTTCCACGCATAAATGCGTTTTTTTCTTTCTAAAAAATCTTTGGGTGCTTTTTGTTTTTCCTGTGACACTTGCAACCGCATCAATGTTGTTTGTGCTTCTATAGTCGAGAGACCGAGTGCTTTTCTTCGATTGTTTACTTTGGTTGCACTCTCAAAATACTGAGGACTCATTTGGCCATTTTTGTCCCAATCAAATTGGGTTCCATATAATTGTGGTTTGCCTTCAAAGACGGCAATACGATCTATGAGAAACGCTAAATGCTGAGGAGGCACACTTTTGGAATCTACTTCATTTTCTATCAGCCGAAGGCATTTTTTCATAAAATTGGGCAAACCTATCGAATGCTGAATCACCAACCAAGCGGCAGTACTTGCTTCTATACCTACTTTAGGTATTGTAGGATATCCAATTTTATTAATAATCGCATCCAAGGTCGCTGCATTTTTAAGATGTAGTTTTTCCATTTCTTGGTGATAGGACTCTCCCAACTCTCCACTATCAGTAAGTTTTTTACGGAGAGTAAAGTCTGTGTTTTTTAAAGTAATAATCTTGTCAGAAATTTCTTTGAAGATCATTCTTTTTTTGATTTATGAAAGCCAAAAAATAAGATATACCCGTAGCAGATAACCGTTAGCATAAAGGCAGTTTGAAAGCCAAATCCGTCAATTAAATTCCCAAAAGCAAAAGGAATAATAGCGCCACCAACAATGGCCATACACAGCAGCCCAGAAGCTTGAGCTTTTAAATCACCCAATCCTTCGAGCGACAAGGTAAATATAGTTGGAAACATAATGGAATTGAATAATCCAACCGCCAAAATAGACCACATGGATAGCAGTCCAGAGGTATTAATGGAAATTAGAATCATGGCAATAGCTAAGAAAGCAAAAATACCTAAGACTTTTCCAGGTGCTAAAATACGGGTCAAATATGCACCCACAAAACGACCTATCATGGCACCACCCCAATAGAAAATGACAAAAATACCCAATAACGACTTCGGATCAGATCCCGAAAAAGTCTTGTTAAAAGTTCTCGCTATCGCATTGGCGATTTGCATCATGGTTTCATTTTGAGCAATCAGAGGAGCTAAATTCATGTCAGAAAAATAATTGACCAAAAAACTCCCAATCGAAACCTCTGCACCAACATAGACGAAAATACCCAAAGCTCCAAGCATCATCAACTTGTTTTTTAACAAAGCTCCATAACCACCTTTGGGCTTATCTTGCAGAAGTTTTGGCAACTTTATATACGAAAAAACCAATGCTAAAACTGCAATAAAGACTGCAATAAGTAGGAAAGGAGTTTGAACTGTAGCGGCTTCTGCCATGTAATATTCCGCTTTTTCAGTAGGATTAAGTCCGTTAATTTCTGTAGATGATTTTACAGAATCACTCAATAAGAACAAAGCTCCCACTATGGGTGCAAGGGTAGTTCCTAAAGAATTGAATGCTTGCGATAAGTTCAACCTACTTGATGCACCCGCTTCAATCCCCAACAAAGCAACATAAGGATTTGCCGCTACCTGCAGGATGGTAATTCCACCTGCAAGCGTAAAATAGCCCACTAAAAATACAGGGAAAGCTCTGTAAGATGACGCTGGATAAAACAATAAACAACCAAATGCCATTGTTAACAACCCTAAAATAATGCCTTTTTTGTACCCTATTTTAGACAAGAGAAATCCTGCGGGTAAAGAAAAAACAAAAAAGGCTACGAAAAAAGCAAATTGCACCAAGACCGTTTTTGCATAGGACATTTCGAAAACATCTTTTAACCTGGGAATCAAGCTATCGACCAAAACGGTAATAAAACCCCAAAGGAAAAATAACATTGTTAAAAAGATAAAAGCACTTTTGTATGATTTTTGTGTTGCAGTTATTGACATATAATATTAAGCTTTGTTATAATAATCTGATTTGTAATTCTTGTTTTCTTTTGCTGTGTGTACTTGATAATTAAACCATTCATGTATGCAATAGGCACCTATTTCACCGGCTTTGTTTAGAGCGATAAATCCAACTTGAAAATCTTTATAACGATCACCAGCATTCTTTATCACTCTCTGTACGGCTTCTTCACAGGCTTCTTGAGGTGTTTTTCCTTGACGCATTAATTCAACAATAAGATAACTCCCTACAGTTTTTAAAACTTCCTCACCCATACCAGTAGCTGTGGCGCCCCCTACTTCATTATCGATAAACAGTCCCGATCCAATAATGGCCGAATCCCCCACTCTACCAGCCATTTTATAGGATAATCCACTGGTTGTAGAGCCGCCTGCAATATCGCCTTTTTTATCGATAGCCAACATGCCAATCGTATCGTGATTTTCAATATTGATAATTGGTTTATATTGAGCTGTTTTTTTCCAAACTTCCCATGCTTTTTTTGCAGATTTAGTCAATAAATTTTCTTTTTCAAAACCCTGTTCATACGCAAATTTCTCTGCACCTTTTCCGCTGAGAATTACGTGCGGAGTTTTTTCCATAACATTCCTGGCGAGAGAAATAACATGTGTAATGTTCTGAACAGCCGTAACTGCGCCATAATCCCCTTCCTTATTCATAATACAAGCATCTAAGGTAACGTTTCCATCTCGGTCGGGCAATCCACCCTTTCCTACCGATTGATTGGCTACTGATGCCTCTTCCACCCGACACCCTTGTTCTACAGCATCTAAAGAACTTCCGTTATTTTGCAGAACTTCCCAAGCTTTTGCAGTAGCATTTGGCACCCGCCATGTAGCGATTACAATCGGTTTTATAGCCTTTGTTTCTGATGCTATTAATGGCGTTGAGACATTGGTTAAAGTATCACAACTTAAAAGGGAATTGACCACCACGACGGACAGTCCCGAAACGGTTGCTTTTTTTAAAAAAATTCTTCTTTTCATGAGGTTTATTGTATTTGAATTTCATCGACGAACAGCCAAGATCGTCCCTCGTGTTTGTAACCTAAATGCCAAGAGGGAAGTACTCCGAGTTTTTTAGCTATGATTTTGATATATCGAAAAGTACCTGTTCCATCAAATTGAACCCTTTTAAGGGTAACCGCCGCTGTTTGCATGGTTGAATTTAGAATTCTAGTCCCATTAGAATATGCTTGAAAATTAATTCCATCATTGGACACAAGACAGTTGACAGCGGTTGGATAAAAAATCCAACTCCGTTGATCTTGTAAAAATCCAATAGATACTTCTTCAATGTTTTTTTTACTCCCCAAATCTACCACAGCCACAAGATCCGAATCAAAATAGCCTTGCCAAGTTCCCGTTCTAAAATCTTCAGTACCTAGAACACCATCAATAAGTGCATTATCTCCACCTGCATTGTATTGGTTGGCGTAACTTGTTTTTAAAACGATTTTAAGGTTGGGATCAATTTTATAAAAATCAGTCGTAATGACAGCACTTTTGATACCCTCTTTTTGAGCATAGACCGATAAGGTTGCTTTTTCTGAAATAAGAAATGGACGGATGTATTTCTGAAATTCTCCTCCCAAAGAAAAATAAATGGTTGCATTTTTGTCTACAGAGGACAAGGTAACTTTTGTACTTTCTTTAAAAACTGTTTTCCCTTTGGCAATATATGGTACTGTTACAATAAGGTGATCTTCAATTTTTGTTTCAGGAATAAAGGCGTTTTGACTGCCCCAATCTGAGGGTTGATCTGTCATTTCAAAAACCAAATTTCCTCCTTGACTAATAGCTTGGTGTTGAATATAGGAATTTAAATAGTCCTTGCCATTCAAAGTCACTGACTGAATATATTTGTTTTTTTCTGAAAGCTGCTTCGCTTTTACTGTAAATGTATTGCCGTTTTCTAGGTGAAGTGTTGCTTTTTCAAACAAGGGTGCTCCAATAATGTATTGATTGGATCCTGGTGTTACTGGATAAAAACCCAAGGCACTAAAAATATACCAGGCACTCATTTGACCGCAGTCTTCATTGCCCGCGATTCCATCCGGCTTGTTGGTATACAGTTCCGTTAAAATTTGACGTACTTTTTCTTGTGTTTTAGCAGGTTTATTTACAAAATTGTACAAATACGCCATGTGGTGGCTGGGCTCATTTCCGTGGGCGTATTGCCCTATTAGACCTGTGATATCAACTTGATGACGCCCCGAAGTTTTATTAGCTGCTGCAAACAAAGCATCTAACTGCTTTTCAAGTGCTTTTTTTCCACCCAATAATTTGATAAAACCTGAAATATCCTGAGGAACATAAAAACTGTATTGCCAAGCATTGGCCTCAGTATAATTAAAATTCACTTCATAAGGGTCAAAAGGGGCAAACCAGGTATTTCTAAAGCGACCTCTCATAAATTGACTTTCCGGATCAAATATATTTTTATATGATTGTGCTCTTTGCATGTACCTTATGTAATCCTTTTCATTTTGAAGTGCTTTTGCCATTTGGGCAATGGTCCAATCATCATAGGCATACTCCAGTGTTTTTGAAACGGATTCACTTTCTTTTTCTATCGGAATAAATCCAAAATTCTTGTAGGAATCCAAACCTAAATGATCTCTTGTTGCAGAATGTTTCATCGCTTTAAAAGCCTTATCAACATCATAATTTCGGATGCCTTTTAGATACGCGTCCACAATAACAGGAATAGCATGATACCCAATCATACACCCTGTGTAGTTAGCGGATAGATCCCAAATAGGAAAAATACCTCCTTCTTCATATTTTGCTAAAAAGGTATTAATAAAATCATTCGTTCTTTTAGTTTCTATTAAAGTATACAATGGGTGAGCAGCTCGGTAAGTATCCCACAAGGAAAACACCGTATAATACTCAAAATCATCGGTTTGATGAATTTTAAAATCCATTCCACGATATCGTCCATCTACATCTTGATACAAATTTGGCGCTATCGAGACATGATACATTGCTGTATAGAAATTAGTCTTATCGGCAATTTTTGAATCTTCGACAACAATTTTTTGGAGTTGTTGCTCCCAAACTTGTTGGGCCTCTTGTTTTACTTCCTCAAAAGTTTTGTCGCCAATCTCAGTTGCTAAATTCATTTTTGCCCCGGCAATATCAACAGCAGAAATTCCAATTTTAATAAGGACTGGTTCATTGTTTGGATTGTCAAATGTCAAAGCCATTTTTTTTCCACCCGGCATTCCTTCTTTAGGAGGCGATTGAAGCTTGCCATGGAATGGATGGGAGGTTTTGATACTAAAGAACAAACGCTGATCGGTTGCCCAGGCTTTCGAGAATCGATATCCTGAAAGTTCTGTTGCAGAAATTGTATTAATTTTCGCATCTAAAACTTGATCACGATGCAACAAATCTAAAATGACTACTTGATTTTTGTTTGTTGGAAATTGATAGGAATGCATCCCACTACGCTTAGAAACAGTCAATTCCACATCTATCTGGGTATCGTCTAAATGTACTTTGTAAAAACCAGGTTCAGCAGTTTCATTTTCATGAGAAAATTTAGATTTATAGCTTTCATTATTTACTCCGCTTGACGAGGATTCATTGCCATTGTTAAATACAATCTTATTGGTTGGCATGAGTAGGATATCTCCATAATCAGAAACACCGGTTCCACTTAAATGAGTATGTGAAAATCCGTAGATTTCGGTATCTGAATAATGATATCCTGAACAACCGTCCCATCCCTCCAAACGGGTATCTGGTGAAAGTTGTAGCATTCCAAAGGGCATTGTTGCTCCTGGATAGGTGTGTCCATGACCTCCAGTTCCTATAAATGGATCTACATATGAAATAAGCGGCTGTAAATGTTTTCCGGTAACTTCTCGTTCTTTTGTACAGCAAAGCATCAAGAACAACAAGATAAAAAGTAAAAATTGTAAGCGTTTCATGATAGGCTTTCTTAATCGAAATCTAAAAATACAGAAAAAAATGAAGTAAAAGGTTATTTCTTTTTCAACTGAGACGATAGAAATCCTAAACCATAACCTATATACTGAGTTAAAGAAGTGACGATACTTAAAAAAGCAACTGATATACTCTTATACTGAATAAATGCATCAATAAAAAGGAGCATAAAATACAATCCATATAAAATAAGTAATTGGGGAATTCCAAAAATGGCAAAAAGCAAACTCAAATCAAAGCCAATGATAAATACAGAGGGAAACCAATACGTAATTTTGGCTGTTTTGGGATATTTTTTATTTAAAATTGGTCTTGCAGTTCCAAAACCAAAAGTTTGCTTAAAAAACTGCGAAAGGGTACTTCTGCGTTTATGATATACAAAAGCATTCGTTAGGAGTTGTGTTTTAAACCCGTTTTCCCAAAGTCGAAATGTAAGATCAATGTCTTCGCCATTTTTCATGGAAGAAAAACCTTGTGTTTTTTCAAAAGCTATTTTTGAGATTCCTAAATTAAAACTTCTTGGTTGAAATGTACCAACGGCATGTTTTTTTCCCCGAATTCCTCCAGTAGTTAAAAAAGCTGTCATGGAATAATTAATGGCTTTTTGCATAGCGCTAAAATGATCATGCGCTGCATCGGGTCCTCCAAATGCATCGGTAAAGCGATGTGCCAATCCTATTTGAACTTCTGCTAAATAGGTTTCAGGGAGGAGAACATCTGAATCTAAAATGATAAAATAATTTCCGGTTGCCCGTTGCATTCCGTAATTACGGCTCTGGCCTGCGCCACTATTTTCCTTATAAAAATAATGGACATTTAATTGCGACTGGTACTTTTTAACTATTGTTTCTGCAGCAATCTCTGAGCCATCCTCGATGATTAGGACTTCAAAGTCATCAGAAAAATTTTGTTTTGTCAAACTTTCTAACAATGCGTCAATTTCATTTGGACGATTGTAAACAGGGACAATAATAGAGAAATTGAGTTTCAACGATTAAATTTTAAACGAATCTACAAAAAACGTTGAAAACAAAAGAAATTATAATGAATTACTAGGTTTCTAATATTGATCCATAAAAAAAGAGGATGTATTTGCATACATCCCCTTTTTGATATTTGTATTTATAAATACTTAGTTCTTAACAAATTTCTTTGTACTTGTACTGTTATTTATTTCATACTTGATTAAATAGATTCCAGCGTTTAAGTTGGAAACATTGATCTCTGCACTTTTATCTTCTACTTGCATCGTGATCACTTTCTGTCCAAGGACATTAAAAATCTCTACTGTATTGATCGTGCTCTGTGATGAAATATTCAACACATCATTTGCAGGGTTTGGATACATATTTAAAGTTACGAAACTTTCGTTTTCAACTCCTGCTGTATCAGCTCCAATCCATACTCCTGGATCAAAACCTCCATCAACATTTAATGCTCCGTCTCCAGCTCCTGCATCATTATCAATATTCCATTCGTTCACATCCCATGTTGCTGTTCCTTGAGTAACAGATGCTTTTCTTTCTGCTCTTCCGTCTTCAAACTCATGATCTGTTCCTGAACCATCTTCTCCTGGAACTCCAAAAAAGTCGACAATCGTATCAGATGCATCCGTAATATAGATTTGATCATCTCCATTACTATCTGCAGGTCCACCTGATCCAGCAGAGATATCTGCTGCCATTCCAAATGCTGCTTCAAATGCTGTTCCGTTTGCTGCAATAATTGCAATCGCTCCAGGTGCTAAAGAACCAATGGGTGATAAATCTTCACCGGTAGTTTGTGGCTCTGCATTCCCATTTGTATACCTTCTAAGGGTCCAGCCTGTTAAATCTACTGCAGAAGTACCTCCATTGTAAATCTCAACATATCGTGCAGCAGCATTGTCATTTGGATCTGCTAATTCAGTAATAAAAATAATATCTGAAGTAGTTGATGGTTCTTTATAGAAGTATACATTGTCTATATAAATCGTTGATGGATTTTGACCGCCTTGTCCATCGAATTTCATTTGGAATAATGAATCCCATGTCATTCCGGTAAAGTCCGCAATGGCAATATCTACACTGCTCCATGCTCCACTAACTAATGGTACGTTTACTAAAAATTCTGCAGCTCCTGTTCCATTGTTGATTGGACTAAACTTCACATCTGTAGCGTCTGCTGTCCAAATATCAATATGTACAAACTCCATTGATGAAGCATCGGCTGCATCAAATTCTGTTCCTTGGTAATTGAAGTTTGAATATTCTAACACCGTGTTCGTTCCTGCTCCTGTTGGGTCATAGGCTGCATCTACAGCTCCTGATTGTCCCCATCCTGGGTTAAAGTTCGTTACGTTGATGTTGGTATACGCATCACTATAGATAGAGATTACATCGCCTGCTTCTCTTGCTGGTGGTGTTGGTGCATCTGTAGTAGGTGCCGTTGTTGGATTTTTCCAGAAGTACACATTGTCAATATAAATGGTCGATGGATTTACACCGCCTTGTCCATCGAATTTCATTTGGAATAATGAATCCCATGTCATTCCTGTAAAGTCGGCAATGGCAATATCTACACTGCTCCATGCTCCACTAACTAAAGGTACGTTTACTAAAAATTCTGCAGCTCCTGTTCCATTGTTGATTGGACTAAACTTCACATCTGTGGCGTCTGCTGTCCAGATATCTATATGAACAAACTCCATTGCAGAAGCATTAACTGCTTCAAATTCTGTTCCTTGATAATTGAAGTTTGAATACTCTAACACTGTGTTCGTTCCTTCTCCTGTTGGATCATAGGCTGCATCTACTGCACCTGATTGTCCCCATCCTGGATTAAAGTTCGTTACGTTGATGTCTGTATACGCATCACTAAATACAGAAATTACATCTCCTGATTGTCTAGTTGGTGGTATAGGTGCATCTGCAGTAGGCGCAGTAGGAGCTGGTGCTAAAGATGCTGCTGTAATTTGGAAATTATCAATAAATAAATCATTGTCTACTCCACTTGTATCTGAAAAAGCATAAAAAGCAAAATAAGTCTCACTGTTGTATCCTGTAAGCATTATTTCATCCATTGGAGCTCCCTCTGGTGTTAATGTACTATTTTCATCCCAACGGGCTATTTCAGTCCAAGTAGCACCATCATCCTGAGTAACTAATAAGGCTAAATAATCATCTGGATCTAAAGCAGATGCATTAGAAGTAGCAAATACTGTTAAAGCTAAATCAGCATTTAAATAATAAGTACCTCCTGATAAGTCATATTTAGGAGTTACTAAATATTCATCTACGCCGGTACCATAGATATTAATTTTTGCTGATTTTCCATTTTCATGAGCATCATCATTACCAAAATCATCCTGTGTAAAGTTACCAGTGGTTCCAGACGGTTCATTGATTGGACCTGTTGCTTCAGACCAACCCGCTCCTGGATAAACTGTAAATGGATTTAAATAATCTATATTGGCCATTGGATCTGTTGTAAAGCTCCATTCGGCACAACCTTCAGCAGACCCTCCAGCATTGCTAGGAACTACCATCCAATAATAGGTAGTATTGTAATTTACGTTTGTAATACTAACAGATGTTTCATCAGTGGTTCCTAAAGAAGTTAGATCCCCAGATGTTTCTCCCCAAAAAACTTCATAACCTGTAGGTGCACCCGAAGCCGGAGCTTCCCATGCTATATTTACACTTGCGGTAGCAGTATTGATTTGAACATCAGTTGCAGCTATTGCTGGTGAAGGTGTTGTAGCGCACCCAGGCACAGCAATTTCAATCCCACTGTAAACATCATCCAAATATAATTCGAAACGATCAGTGTCTGTTGCTCTAACAGCTACATAAACAGTTTGACCATCATATGCTGAAAGATCAAAAATAGTTTTTGTCCATGCGGCAGGAGCATCAGACTCTGCTTGAAGAACTACTGAAAATGATGCTTCTGATGTATCCGTTGTAGATAGTAACACTTCGAAAGATTCTAGAAAACTTGAACTTCTAGATTTTACATTGAATGATAAAGATTCATTTACTCCAACACTAACTGGAATGGCTGGTGTGATTAAATAATCATCATGCGCAGAGCTATTGTAGGTAATACTCGCAACAGCATCGCCTTCTAGCGCTCCTCCGTTAGGTGCTGTATTTTGAACCCAACCATTTGAACCACCATTGTTAATGACGGTCCAATCGTCTGGAATACCTGACTCAAAACCTTCAGTAAACTGAGCATGTATCGAGAACGATAGGGTTAATAATAAAAATAATAAAGTAATTTTTTTCATAAAAACGTTATTTTAAGTTAATTGGCTTTAAAGTTACATTTTATTTAACAATAAATCTAATACTAACAATATATATTTAATCATACAAACTAATTACTGAGGAAATGCCGCAAAAAAACGAAACTAAATTCACTATTCATAGTCGTTTGAATATACTATTGAGAATAATTCATTCTACGTGTTCCATAACAGCATCACTAACACCCATATTTGAAAAACCGCCATCGTGGAATAAGTTTTGAAGTGTCACTTTTTTGGTCAAATCGGAGAACATAGCAATGGTATAATCTGCACAATCCGAAGCTGTGGCATTTCCTAAGGGTGCCATTTGATCTGCATATGCATAAAAACCATCAAAACCTTTTACACCATTCCCCGCAGTGGTTGGGGTTGGTGATTGTGAAATAGTATTGACTCTCACTTTCTGATCTTTTCCAAAAAAATACCCAAAACTACGCGCTATGCTTTCTAAATAAGCTTTATTGTCGGCCATATCATTGTAATCTGGAAAAACTCTTTGGGCAGCCATGTAACTGAGTGCGATAATACTCCCCCAAGAATTCATTGCCTTTTTATGGTACAAAACATGCATTACTTTATGAAATGAAAGCGCAGAGACGTTCCATCCTCTGGTGGTAAACTCATAATTAGGATCGGTATATGATTTTCCTCTTCTAACATTTACCGACATGCCAATAGAATGCAATACAAAGTCGATTTTTCCACCTAAAATTTCCATTGATTTAGAAATTAAGTTTTCTAAATCTTCGATAGAAGTGGCGTCTGCAGGAATGATTTGCGCCTTTGTTTTTTTGGCTAAAACTTCTAGGCTACCCATTTTTAATGCTGCTGGTGCGTTTGTTAGAACGAATTCAGCGCCTTCTTCATGGGCTCTTTCGGCTGTTTTCCATGCAATTGAATGTGCGTTTAATGCTCCAAAAATAATGCCTTTTTTCCCTTTTAGTAAATTGTACATAATAAAATATGGCTAGGTGAGTATTTTGCTGTTTTCTAATTCAACAACTCTTTTGCATGTGTAAGTGCAGAGTCTGAGATCTCTTTACCACTCAACATTTCTGCAATTTCAATGATTCGCTCTTCCGGAGAAAGTTGTTTTAAATTCGTCGTTGTTTTGCCGTTTACATCACTTTTAAAAACTTTGTGATGATGTGCTCCTTTTGCTGCTATTTGTGGCAAATGCGTAATCGTAATTACCTGCATGTGCTGACTCATTTGCTGCATAATCTGTGCTATTTTATTTGAAATTTCACCGGAAACACCCGTGTCTATTTCATCGAAAATAATAGTTGGCAATTGTGTATGTTCAGAAAGTATTTTCTTGACAGATAGCATAATTCGCGATAACTCTCCACCGGAAGCTACTTTTTTGAGTTCGCCAAAATTTCCGCCCTTGTTTGCTGAGAATAAAAACTGTAATTCGTCTTTCCCATTGGTAAAATAATTTTCAGAAGGGTTTATTTGAATTGAAAAACGAGCATTTTCCATTCCAAGTTCTGAGAGTAGTTGCTCTAATGATTTTTTTAATTTTGGAACCGTTTTCATGCGAGCATCGGAAATACGATGCGCTACTCGATCTAACTTTTCTGAAATCGCTTCAATTTCTTTATGTTTTGCTGCAATGTATTCCTCTGCATTTTCTTTTTGCAATAACTTTTCAGAGAGTGTTGTTTGAATCCTTATTAATTCATCGATTGAATTTACATAATGTTTCTTTTGCAAATTATAAATCAGCTGTAATCGATCATTAATTTTCTCAGCCTCATTGGGGTTGAATTCCAAATCTTCGTTGACATCTTCTAATTCACCCACAAGATCATCCAATTCAATTTTAAGACTTGAAAATCGGGATGCTATTGCCTGGTACTCTTTCGAAAAGTGTGCTACTTTTTGAAGCTTACTTAAAACAGCTGACAACTGGCTTTGAATTCCTATTTCATCACTAATCGTTAGTAATAATGCTTCTGAAAGATGTAATTGAATCGCTTCTATATTGTTTAGTTTATCCAAAGAAACCTCTAAAGTCTCTTGTTCGTTTAAAACTAATTTTGCCGCTTCTAACTCTTGAAACAAGTGAAGGTTGTAGTCATATTGTTGGTTTGCCTCTCGTTGAGTTTCTTTTATCTGAAGTAATTCTTTTTTAAGTGCATTTAATTGCAGTAACCCTCTTTTGTAAGAATCTATTTTTGTATGATTCTTTGACAGTGCATCGATAACGGTAAATTGAAAATTTACATCCGACAGTTCATTTGTTTGATGTTGTGAATGTATGTCCATCAATTTTGCTTTGAGGGCATTTACTACTAATAATGTCACTGGCGTATCGTTTACAAATGCGCGGGACTTCCCTGAGGGTAAAATTTCTCTTCGGATAATTGTATCTTGTTCGTAATCTAAATCTGCTTCCTCAAAAAAAGATTCAAGCGCATAGGTCCCGATGGCAAGTTTTGCCTCGACTACACATTTTTTTGAATTGTCTTTTAAGGCTGTCAAATCAGCTCTATTTCCAAGCACCAAACCTAAGGCACCCAACAAAATGGACTTTCCTGCTCCTGTTTCTCCTGTTATAATAGAGAGACCGGACGAAAAATCGATCTGTAAATGATCGATTAATGCATAATTATTTATGGAAATGGAACTCAACAATGGCTACTTGTTTTAAAAACTTAAAATTACTAAATCTCTATCAATATTTCTAATCTAACTTCCGCCATTTTGCGTTGTTATTTGGAGATATTTTACGAAGCGTTTTGACCACTAATGAAACCTTTTGTGTTTTGCTCCCTCCAGAATATAAATTCACAATCTCGTCAGATTTGGCATCAAAAAACAACCGAATGAGATAGTTTCCAACGGTTTTGTTATAAATTGATTCCAAAGAAATTAAACTATTTTCAACAGCTTGTTTTGCAGCGCGTTTGTTATTGTACAAATTATCAAATCCCTTTCGATGATAATCATACAAAATGGTTCTGTAATTTATAAGTTTCGGAGATAAGAGATTATCAATCAATAAATAACGATTTTGCTTTCCTACCACATTTTGCCAGGATTGAATGCCACTCTGCTGCGCTTGTAGCATTACATTCTGTGCTTCTTTTAAATATTTTTCTCCACCGTACTTTTTAAAAGTATCTGCATCTGTTCCTAAGATGATATTGACATAAAAAACAATGGTTGAAATTAAATTGCTGTCAAAAGAATTTGGATTGTAGATAAACGGATCAAATTCATTATACGTAAAAGAAAATTGTTCATCTCTGATATTTAAGATCGGTGAATCGTAAGTAGTCCCATAGACGGGTCTTGTAGACTGTACTTGAATGGATGCCTGAAAGGCGTTATTATCTCTTGAAGTAATGATAATATTCATAGCGCAATTTATTCGCTCCTCCACCGCAACCTGATTATCGGTCCATTTGGTTTGATTGATAAACTCAGACAAAGAACTTTGTAGGGTTTTAAACACTTGCACATTCGAACCTTGTACTTGGGCAGTATTCAAAGTTACCAAACAGTTTAGTTCTTGTGCACTGAGGCTAAATGTTAAAAAAATTATGAAGAATAGGACTATTTTTTGTTGCATTTTTTTTGATTTTATATCAAGTTGAAGCAGTATGACATACTAGAAATATGAGAATTTAAAACTGTTGTAAAGACAATCGGTTACTCTTACAATTTGGCAACAATAGCATTCATAATGTCTATAGCCACTGCATCTTTGGACTTCAATTCGAATGTTTGCGCACTCAAATTTTTGTCAATAATAGTAATTTTATTGGTATTTGTAGCAAAACCAGCACCTTTATCTTGTAAAGAGTTCAAAACGATGAGGTCTAGGTTTTTCTTTTTCAACTTCCCTTTTGCATTTTCAGTCTCGTTAGTTGTTTCCAATGCAAAACCTACTAGTAATTGCTGTTCTTTAAGTTCGCCTAAAGAAGCTAAAATGTCTTTTGTCTTTTCCAAAACAATTTCCATGGTAGCCTCCTTCTTTTTTATTTTTTGAGTAGCCACATTTTTTGGTCGATAATCTGCAACTGCTGCAGACAGAATTGCAATATCAGTATCTTTAAAATACCGGTGGGCTTGGGTATACATTTCTTCGGCTGATTTCACATCAATTCTTTTTACAAAGGAATGCTGAATGGTTTCTGCAGTTGGCCCTGCGATTAAAATGACTTCTGCGCCAAGATTTGCCGCTGTTTTTGCAATTGCAAATCCCATTTTACCCGATGAATGATTTCCAACAAAACGTACGGGATCGATTGCTTCGTATGTAGGACCAGCAGTAAGTAGTATTTTTTTTCCTTTTAAAGGCAGTTTACTCAGAAGATCCTTTGTTATAAACGATACCATATCCTCGGGCTCAGCCATTCTTCCTTCTCCAACCAAACCACTTGCAAGTTCTCCAGAAGTTGCCGGTATCATGACATTGCCAAAACGTTGTAATTTTTCTAAATTATTTTTGGTAGATGGATGGATGTACATGTCCAAATCCATCGCTGGAGCAAAATAAACCGGGCATTTAGAGGATAGATAGGTCGCCAACAGTAGGTTATCGCAAACTCCATTTACCATTTTTGAAAGGGTATTTGCAGTCGCAGGCGCAATGAGCATAAGGTCTGCCCATAGTCCTAATTCTACATGATTGTTCCAAAGTTCATTTTCTGATTCTTTATCATAAAAAGTAGAATGAACAGGATTTTTGGAAAGTGTGGAGAGCGTGAGCGGGGTGATAAAATCTTTAGACGCAGGAGTCATTATAACTTGAACTTCTGCGCCTTGTTTTATAAATAAACGGACCAGACCCGCCGTTTTGTAGGCGGCAATTCCAGCAGTGATACCTAATAACACTTTTTTACCGCTTAAAACAGACATCTTATTCTGTTTCTGGTGTTCTGTGGTATACTTTATTGTTTAACCATTCCTCAACAGCTAATGCAGTTGGTTTTGGCAATCTTTCATAAAATTTAGAAACTTCAATCTGTTCCTTATTTTCAAAAACTTCTTCTAAACTGTCATTGTAAGTGGCAAACTCATCTAATTTATCAACCAATTCTGTCTTTAAATCGTTGTTGATTTGAGTCGCTCTTTTTGCAATAATTGAAATGGCTTCGTAGATATTTTCTGTCTGTGCTTCAATTTCTTTTTTGTCATAAGTAATAGTACTTACTGCAGCTTTCGTTTCTTTATAATCCATGATTGTTATTTACTTTTTTGTTTCAATTTGTATTTTTCCTTTTTGCACTAAATCTGTAACTCTAGCCTGCTCTTTTTGTAGAGTGGATAACATGATATTTGCCTCTGCGAGATAGGTTGATTTCGGAAAGTTACGCTTCAGTTTTTCATATGCATTTATCGCATCTTTAATTCGTTCTAGCTTTCTTCTATCGAAGCTTTTTAGAACAAAATCATGTGCCGCTTTTAGTCGGTAATAAAGGGCTTCTTCTTTAAACTCAGAACCCAGATAGTCCGACAACAAATTATCAAAAGCCTGAATTGCGGCTTTGTAATTCCTCAGATCAAAATCTGCTGTTCTGTAATATGTTTTTGCAATCTCAAAGGATTTTTTTTGCAATTTTATTCTCAACTCAGCATAATGCTTATTTGCTTCGGGAAGTTTTTCTGAATCTGGATACTGGTTTATAAATCCTTGAAAAGCTTCCAACGCCTTGTTGGTATCTGTTGGGTCTAAACTAAAAACTGGAGATGCTAACTTATAACTATATGCCGATAAAAAAGCGGCTTCTTCTTTCTTAGAACTTTTAGGGTAATTACTTGCAAATCGGTCAAAATAGTAGCCAGCCGTTGAATAGTTTTTTTCATTAAAATTTGATTGAGCAACCATAAACTGGATTCTTTCCATTTGAGGTTTTCCTCTGTAATAGGGTGTTATTTTTTCAAACAAACGCAATGCCTTGGTATACTTTTGAGATTCGTATAATTTGACAGCCATTTTGTATTGTTCTTCTTCCGACCCTTTGTTAAGCACTTTTTGATATTCTCCACAAGAGAATAACAGCGCACAAAGCAGGAACAAACAAGCGGTATTTTTAATTTTTTGCATCGGGCAAAATTACTAATTAAATATGGATTAATAAAACGATTTTCGAACACTATTAACAGTAGATTGCAATATTGCGCAAAAAACAGCATAATAGAGCATTACTGGGTGCTAAAAGTTTGTTAATCTTATCTTTTATTGAAAAGAAATTACAAAAGATATCGCACGGACACTGCTAGAAATTAGTTACAAATTCGACGATCTTAGCTTGTAAATCAGCACTGGCTTTTACCAATGGTAAACGTACTTCATTGGAAGTAATTTTTAGGGCTTGTAAAACGGTTTTGATTCCTGCTGGGTTATTCTCTTCAAAAATATAATCTACAACGTCCATTAGCTGAAAATGCAACTGATACGCTTCTTTGTTTTTCCCCTCCAAACCAAACTGAATCATATCTGAAAACACTTTGGGAAATGCTTGCCCAATTACTGAAATCACTCCGGAACCACCTGCTAAAGTAATCGCCAGCGCCAAATCATCATCTCCAGAGATGATTGCAAAATCAGTAGGCTTATTTTTAATCAATTCTAAGTATTGTTGGGTATTATTCCCCGCTTCTTTGACGGCGACAATATTTTTAAAATCATTTGCCAGTCGCAAAGTTGTTGCAACAGACATGTTTTTTGCAGTTCTACCAGGAACATTGTAAAGAATCACAGGAACGGGTGAGGCTTCTGCAATGGCTTTAAAATGTTGATAAAACCCTTCCTGAGTTGGCTTACTATAATAGGGAGCAACGGATAAAATACCATCGATATTGGAAAAATCTCTTGTTGACAATTCATGAACAACCTGGGCAGTATGATTTCCACCGACGCCTAAAACTAGGGGTACCCTTCCATTGTTAGTGGCTACAATAGTTTCAATTATTTTTAATTTTTCTTCAGAAGTAATTGTAGCACTTTCGCCAGTAGTTCCATTAATTACAAGGTAATCCACACCGTTATCGATGTTGAAATTCACTAACTTTATGAGCGACTCAAAATCGACACTTTTATCAATTTTAAAAGGGGTTACCAAAGCAACTCCGGTTCCTACAAATTTTTGCATTCTTTTTTTGTGTTTATTTGGTGACAAAAATATTAAATTATTTGTGGTAAAAAGCATTCAAAACTTTCAAAACATCATAATTACACAACATCTCCTATTTTTGTTGAATTATGACGCATCAATACTCCCAAGTATTTGAAGGTATTTTTCCAGTTCTGCATGAAAACTATCAACATTGGCTATCTGTTCTGAAATTTCTAAATCAAACAAGGATTGATTGACATTGGAAAAACCAATTTTAAAACAGGCTTGCGATTGTTGCACCAAGCTTTCTAAAAAAATATGATTTGTATCAAAATAACAAATTAAAATGTCGAAGTCAGTATCTGCAAAAATTTGCAAGCTCACATCTTTAATTTTTCCTTTCCAGTTAAAATCATTCTCAGAAAAATGATGAAAGGATTTTTCATCACTTTTATGGAATTCTCTGTAGCAATACCAGTTGACACTTCGATGTCCTGGAAATAATTTTTTAACTTTTTCTTGAAATTCATGAACATCATTCAATGCTAATGTTGACAAAATACCAATGTTTTTTATTTTGTTATTGGCAACAACTCTGTTCCGCGTATGGGAAGCTTGTAGAATTTCCTTCTGTAAAAAATATTTTTTAATTTTAGAAAAAATCATTTACTGTAATTGATAATAGCTTAAATTAGCTGGTACAAATTTACTTAAAAAGAGCTTACCAAGTCTATGAAAAAAGCACTTCTTCTCCTCAGCCTCTTCCTCCTGTTTGTTGGATGTGAAAAAAGATCAGTTTCCCTAGTTAAAACAACAGGTGATATTATTACGATTGACAGTACTCTTCGCGAAAAAGATGCATTCAATAATTTGATCGCACCTTACAAGCGTAAAATGATTACGCAAATTAATACTGTAATTTCATATGCACCAAAAAATATTAACCGGTATGATGGAAAAATGCAAAGCTCATTGGGAAATTTATTAGCAGATTTATGTTACGACAGAGCAAATGTTATTTTCAAAGAGGATACTGGAAAAGAAATTGATTTTTCCATGTTTAACTATGGAGGGATTAGAGCTAGTATTTCTAAAGGACCTGTAACAAACAAAAACCCTTTTGAATTAATGCCCTTTGAGAACCACTTGGTGGTTGTTGAACTTTCTGGAAAAAAAATAATGGAACTTGTCAGCTACTTTATAAAAAATAAAAGTGCACACCCCCTTTCTAAAAATATTGAATTGATTGTGAACAGCGATGCATCTTACCACTTAAAAATAAACGCGAAAAAATTTGATTCTACAAAAAACTACTTTGTTGTAACTTCTGATTATCTTCAGAGTGGCGGAGATAACATGGATTTTTTTAAAAACCCAATTTCGCTTTTCAAAACAGATTATAAAATGCGAGATGCTATTGTTGACGAATTTAAAAGTTTAGATACGTTGAGAACCTCATTAGACAATCGCGTAATACTTCAATAAAATGGATCGAAGAAAATTTTTGCATCAAACAGCTGCTGCTGCCGTTCTAACTTCTGTAGGTGGCATCACCTTACCTAGCTTTACCCATAAAAAAAAGCACATTACCATTTTACACACCAACGATACCCACAGTAGGGTTGAGCCTTTTGAAATTTCGCATCACAGATACGCCAACCAAGGAGGTGTGGCTAGGAGAGCTACTTTGGTAGATCGCATTCGTAAAGAAAATCCAAATACACTATTGTTAGATGCTGGGGATATTTTCCAAGGAACTCCCTATTTTAATTATTTTGGAGGCGAATTAGAGTTCAAACTTATGAGCATGCTAAAATACGATGTTGCCACCATTGGAAATCACGATTTTGACAATTCAATCGAGGGTTTGTACAAACAATTACCAAATGCAAATTTCGATTTTGTTTCTGCAAATTATGATTTTAAAAACACCGTCTTAGACACTCATGTAAAACCTTATAAAATACTATGGAAAGATGGGATTAAAATTGGAATTTTTGGCCTAGGAATTCAACTAGAGGCCCTGGTAGATCCAAAAATGTATAAAGAAACCAAATACATAGATCCGCTTGAAATTGCCCAGGACATGAGTCGAATTTTAAAGGAAAATAACGCATGTGATTTGGTAATTTGCCTTTCTCATTTGGGTTATTTTTACAAAAAAAACCCCACAAAAATATCAGATATAAATTTAGCAAAAAACACTAAAAATATTGATTTAATTATTGGAGGGCACACGCATACTTTTTTACCAAAACCAACTGTTGTAAAAAATAGCGCCAACAAAAACGTGCTTGTAAATCAAGTAGGTGCATATGGAGTTCACTTAGGCAGGATTGATTTCTATTTTGACGAAAACAACAACAAAAGTACGGAAGGAACTACTATTTTGGTCTGATAAGATGCCTGCAATTTAAAGGTCATTTTAACCAATCATGTCCATAAAATCCTGTTCTGAAATAATTGCAATACCTAAATCTTGAGCTTTGGCCAATTTACTTGGCCCCATATTATCACCAGCAACAATAAAGGTTGTTTTTTTTGAAATTGAAGCACTTACTTTTCCACCATTATCTTCAATTGCTTTTTTAAGCTCGTTGCGAGATAATTGATAAAAAACACCAGAAACTACAAAAATCTTGCCCTCCAATTTGTTGGTTTGATTTTCCAGGCTCGCTGCAGAAACGGCTAATTGAATCCCATGATATTTCAACCGATTTATCATTTGAATATTACTTAAATCGTTTGAAAAATCGAGAATACTTTGTGCGATTCTTTCACCAATCTCATCTACAGAAATTAAGGTTTCAAAATCTGCAGCCATTAGATTCTCAATCGATTTGAAATGTTTGGCTAATTTCTTTGCAACGGTTTCTCCTACAAACCGAATTCCGAGAGCGAATAATACTTTTTCAAAGGGAATTTCTTTTGACTTCTCTATTCCTGCAATCATATTTTCTGCAGATTTCGCAGCCATTCTTTCTAAAGGAATAACTTGTGCCTCTGTTAAATCATACAAATCTGCGTAATTAGAAATCAAATTTTCTTTGCGCAGTAAATCTACAGTCTCTGCTCCTAACCCATCTATATCCATCGCTTTTCTTGAAATAAAATGCTGGATTCTTCCTGTTATTTGTGGCGCACATCCATACGCATTGGGGCAATAATGTTTTGCATCTCCTACTGCTCTGACCAATTCTGACTCACATTCTGGGCATTTGGTAGCGTAGGAAGTGGGTTGAGAATCGGTTGGCCGTTTTGAAAAATCGACAGCGATGATTTTAGGAATAATTTCTCCTCCTTTTTCTACAAAAACGGTATCGTTGATTCTAATGTCTAATTTCTCTATTTGATCTGCATTGTGCAACGAAGCACGCTTAACAGTGGTTCCTGCCAACTGAACAGGCGCTAAATTTGCAACTGGGGTAATGGCCCCTGTACGCCCCACTTGATAGGTAATTTCATGTAAAATAGTTGCAACTTGTGCTGCCTTAAACTTATAGGCTATGGCCCATCTTGGAGCTTTTGCAGTATAGCCTAATTCTTCTTGTTGTTGTAAATTATTGACTTTTATAACAATACCATCGGTTTCATAAGGTAAATGATGACGTTCAACATCCCAATACTCAACAAAGTCAAAAACAGCATTGATGGATGTTGCAAGCGCCATTGTTTTTGGCACTTTAAATCCAACTTTTCGGGCATTTTCTAAACTCTCAAAATGGGTTTTGTATTTTCTTTCTTCGGTAACAACTTGGTACAATAAGCAGTCCAATGGACGTTTTGCGACTTCTGTACTGTCTTGTAGTTTTAAGCTTCCGCTTGCCGTATTTCGAGGGTTTTTATATTCTTCTTCGCCATTTGCTGCTCGCGACTCGTTCATTTTATGAAAGCCTTTTAGCGGCAAAATAATTTCGCCTCGCATCTGAAAATTGGAGACAAAATCGCCTTGTGGCAATAAAGGTATGGATCGAATTGTTTTGATATTTGTGGTTACATCGTCTCCTTGAAAACCATCGCCACGAGTTACTGCTTTTATAAATTGTCCCTTTTCAAAAGTCAAGTTTATGGAAGCACCATCGTATTTTAATTCACACGTAAATTCTATGGCATCGGTTCCTAGCACTTTTTGGATTCTTTTCTCCCAATCCAATAAATCATCTTTGGAATAGGAATTGTCCAACGAATACATTCTGTTCTTGTGCGTAACGGTTTCGAAATTCTTTGTAATTCCGCCTCCGACTCTTTGAGTAGGTGAGTTTGGATCAAAAAATGCTGGGTTTTCAGCTTCTAAAGCTTCGAGTTCTTTTAATTTAACATCAAACTCATAATCTGAAATTGTAGCATTGTCTAGCACGTAATAATTGTGATTGTATTGATGTAATTGGTCGCGAAGTGCTGTTATTTTTTCTTGAATTGTCATGGTAATTAGTCGCTTACAGTTCCTAAGAAGTGATTGATTTTTGAATGGATTGGGTTGCCAGTAGAACGTCTAAAACTCGCTACTTGACCGGTGTGCCAGATGGCATCGGCAATAGGGCCATTTATTAAGTTGTATAATGAAATTGTAATTTTTCCATCTTTTAGGGTGTCAAATTCTGAGACATCTTTACTTGCTTTTATACGATTGCTTACTGCTTGTAAATTCAACAATGTTTGGGTTCTCATTACAGTGAAACTCATGGGTAATTTTTCTTTTTTCTGGGGAAAATTGGTGGTTGTCAATCTGATTAATAAGGTGGATAAATCATACAAATGGGTAATGGTTTCTTGACAGCTCCTTCCGGTTCCTTTTGGTTGATAGGCCAAATCTTTTGATCGCAAACCTTGTGTTGACCAATAATAGCGAAATCCTAGGCCATCAATCATTCTACCTAGTATACTTTGCGCTGAATACACTGCTGTAGTTGCTGGAATTTCGTAAAAAGGTAATTTCTCTTGTGCACTCGTGTTATTGAGCACAAAAAACAGCGAAAGAATTGGCAATAATAATTTCATGTATTTACTTTGAAATGCTAATTTAAGGAAAAGTTTAAGTTTATGACGGTCTTCGACCTAGAGAAAATTACTCTTTAATATCGCTTCCAATTTCTGTAAATTGGCACACTAGTTTAGCCCTGATTGAACGGCTTGTTTGAGCGCTCCCAGTTATTTGCGGGAAGAAAGTTGTGAAAGCAGAAATAGCTCTTAGCAACAAACCCCAAAAACTAAATTAATTTGGGGTTTTATGATGCATCGAGGCAACTGTTGTACAAAGGTTTAATAATAGGTGAACCTTCTCACTTTTGCGATGTACTTTGCCAAACGCATTACTTGATGTGAATAGCCATATTCATTATCATACCAAACATAAATAACGATACTTTCTTTGTCTGTAATGGTCGCCATACTGTCAAAAATAGCAGGTGCAGTTGTTCCAATAATATCTGAAGAAACAAGTTCATTATCTAGCGAATATTTAATTTGCTCTACCAAATCTCCCTCTAAGGCACTTTGTTTCATAATCGCATTTAAGGTTTCAATGGTTACTTCAGTTTTTAATTGAAGATTTAGAATAGCTAATGACCCATTGGGTACGGGAACACGAATGGCATTGGAGGTTAATTTCCCCGCCAAAGCGGGTAATGCTCTTGCAACTGCTTTTCCTGCGCCTGTTTCTGTAATCACCATGTTTAAAGCTGCAGCTCTCCCTCTTCGGTATTTTGGGTGTATATTGTCTACTAAATTTTGGTCATTTGTGTAAGCATGAATCGTTTCTAGATGTCCTTTTTTTATTCCAAAATTTTCTTCCAAAACTTTTAAAACGGGGGTAATGGCGTTGGTGGTACATGAAGCGGCTGAAAAAATAGATTTCTTATCTGGATGATGCGCTAAATGATTGACGCCGTATACAATATTTGGGATTCCTTTTGCTGGCGCAGTAAGTAAAACTTTAGAGGCTCCATTGGATACTAAATGCCTACTTAGGGCTTCTTTGTCTCTAAAAACCCCTGTATTGTCAATAATTAAGGCGTTGTTAATTCCGTATTGGGTGTAATCGATATCTTCAGGCTGTTTGGCTGAAATCATAACAACGGTCGTTCCATTAATAATCAAAGCGTTATTGTCGACATCAATTACTACGGTCCCTAAAAAATCGCCATGAACAGAATCAATACTCAATAGTGATGCTCTTTTTTCTAATACGGTTTGGTTCATTTCACCGCGCGTAACGATGGCTCTCAATCTTAATTGGGATCCTTTGCCCATTTTTGTCATTAATTCGCGAGCTAACAAACGACCAATTCTACCAAAACCATATAATACAACGTCTCGGGGTGCCGCATTTTCGATCGCTTTTACAGCCTTCAATTGATGTTTTACAAAAACGACTTTGTCTGCACCTCTTTTTGGATGTAAGTAATATTCATAAGCCAGTTTCCCAATATCTAATTTAGATGCTGGTAGGTTTAATTGCTGAATGGCCTTTGCAATATCCAAAGCATCTAAAATTGTAATTGGTTTGCTAACAAACTCTTTTGCATAGTTGATTAGATGCAAAACCTCTCCAGCTCTTTTGTCTACTAATGGATTTCTAAACAATACCAGTTCAATACTTTTATCATACCATAAACTGTTTACGATATTGATAAATTCTACGGTTGCTTTTCTGTTTTGTGCTTGCGCCAAAACCTCTGTTTCATAATTAATTATTGTTGCCATTGGATACTAAAATTATTATTTTTTCGGCAAAAGTATTTCTTTTTATTCAAAATACGAAATCGATTTCGCTAAAATCATTAAAACAAAAAAAATCCTGACTTTCATCAGGATTTTTTAAACTTCAATTTGTTGTACAATTTATCTATAAATATACTTTTCTATTTCCCCGTTTAGGGTAATCATTTCAACAATAATTCGATACCTATTACTTGCCAAGTTGTCAAGTAATCGAACGGTTTCTTTTGCATTATTTACTTCTTGGTTATTAATTTTTGTAATAATGAACCCTTTTAAATTATTTTCGACACCGTCTTTGTCTGTTCTTATGATTTGAACACCTTGTTTGATCCCTCTTTTTTGCTTCTCCTTGCTTGTAAGATCTTTTAACTCCCATTGAAACACTGTGGAGATATGCCTTTCAACAGATTTAGATAACTTCACTTTCTTTACATAAATTTCTCCATTTCTTTTCACAGTAACATCAACAAAATCTCCCGGTCTTTTGGCTGTTAATTGCCCTTTTAAATCTGAGAATTTTGAAATTTTCACATTGTCGATTTTAGTGATAACATCTCCTTTTTTAAGTCCGAAATTTTGACCTCGTTCTGTCAATTCCAAAACACCAGAAACTTTTACGCCCTCCTCATCGAAGCTAGTGTCAACATTGATTCCTAAAATGGCTTGTTGTACGGTTCCAAATTCTAAGATATCATCTATAATTTTTTTAGCAATATTAGAAGGGACCGCAAAAGAATATCCTATAAACGAACCCGTTCTCGACGAAATTGCTGTATTTACGCCAATCAATTCTCCTTGAGTATTTACCAATGCACCGCCACTATTCCCAGGATTCACTGCAGCGTCGGTTTGAATGAATGATTCAATATTTCTATTGCCTTCTAAATCTCTGCCCTTTGCACTTACAATTCCAGCCGTTACAGTTGATGTTAAATTATAGGGGTTGCCAACTGCCAATACCCACTCCCCTATTTGGACAGCATCTGAGTTCGCAAAAGGGATGTATGGCAAATCTACATCGGTATCAATCTTTAACAATGCAATGTCATTACTTGGATCTGTACCAATTAGGGTTGCTTTGTGTTTTCTCCTATTATTTAGGGTAATCTCTATGTCCGTAGCTCCCTCAATCACATGATTGTTGGTAACGATATAACCGTCTTGAGAAATAATAACACCACTCCCAGTTCCAACTTGTTCATATTTTCTAGTTCCATTTCCATTTCCGTAAAATAATTCTGCCCAAGGATTTTTTTGCGTCCTTACAGCGGTATTTTTAACGTGCACAACAGCATTTATAGAGTTCTCTGCTGCTACGGTAAAATCAGTAGAGTTTTCAATACCTGAAGTGAATCCAATTGTCGGATTCAAATTTGAACTCACTGGAACCATTGGAATCTCAGAGATTTGTTGGTATACCATTTCTTTTTCGACAAATGCTTTGTAACCAGCTAGTGTGAGAATCCCTCCCAAAAGCGCTATTCCCAAAAAACTAAAAAAATGCTTCATTGTATTTATTTTTATTTTAATGAATCAAATATATAATTTTTGACAATTTAGATAAATTTGTTTAACATCATTTTAACGGACTTTAACCCATTTTTAACAACTAGAAAATCGCATTGAAATTGCTATCTTTGTGTTCATGAAGATGCCTTTTTACAAATACCAAGGAACGGGAAATGATTTTGTCATGATTGACAATAGGTCAAAACAATTTCCTAAAGAGAATACCCCAGCTATACAGAAAATCTGTGACCGTAATTTTGGTGTCGGAGCAGATGGGATTATTTTGATTGAAAATGATCTTGAATTTGATTTTAAAATGATTTACTTTAATGCCGATGGTAGCCAAACCTTCTGTGGAAACGGTGGAAGATGTGCTGTTGCTTTTGCAAAATATTTAGAAATTATCTCTTTAAAAACTAACTTTACTGCCTTTGATGGTGGGCATTTTGCAAAAATTGAAAATGAAATTGTCTCTTTGCAAATGATCGATGTAGATGAAGTAATCGTAAAAGACAATAGTGTTTTTGCCAACACAGGAACACAACATCATGTAGCGTTGGTTGAGAATTTAGAGACCTATCCAGTATTTGAAATGGGACAAAAAATAAGAAATTCCTACCCAGCTCCGGGGAGTAATGTGAATTTTGTGGAACAAATAAATGACAATACATTTCAAGTAAGAACCTATGAAAAAGGCGTTGAAAATGAAACATTGGCGTGTGGCACAGGAGTCACAGCCGTTGCAATTGCTATGCATAAAACAAAAAGAACAACTGCACAGGTAATAAAGTTACCCGTTATGGGAGGAAATTTACAAGTTTCTTTTGATGAAAACGATGGAAAATACACCGATGTTTTTCTAAAAGGACCTGCTGAATTTGTTTTTAGAGGTGAGATTGAGATTTAACATAAGAACTAGCAATAAACATAGAAAAGTAAACGTCCAACTGTTGTCAGTATCTAAGACACCAAAATTATGCAAATGAAAATTTCAGAGCATTCCCAGCACAAACTAGCAAACCTATGCATCTAAGTGGTCAGAAAATAAATCTCCGTGCATTAGAACCCGAAGATTTAGAATTTCTATATGAAATAGAAAATAATGAATTGTTTTGGGAAGTTAGTCACACACAAGCTCCATTTTCCAAATATGTTTTAAAACAATATCTAGAAAATGCACACTTAGATCTTTTTGAAGCCAAACAGCTTCGGCTTATAATGGAAGATAAAAACACCAAGAAGCGAATGGGAATGATTGACTTGTTTGATTTTGATCCAAAACACCTCAGAGCAGGAATCGGGATTTTGGTACATCCAAAATTTCAAAAAAAAGGAATTGCCACTAGTGCATTGGAAATGATGATTAACTATGCCTTTTCGCAATTAAACTTACATCAATTGTATGCAAACATTACCCAAGACAACCTACAAAGCATTGCTTTATTCAAAAAAAATAATTTTGTTTTTGTGGGTGAGAAAAAAGATTGGATACGCGCTAATGGTGTGTATAAGAGTGAACTTTTATTTCAATTAATCAATGAATAAAAAAACAATTTCAATTGGTATTTTTGTTATCCTAGGTATCGGAGGGATCATTGGCCTTCAATATTACAATCGAATCTTTTCAAATAATATTCGAAAACCAGGTAGTATTTTTATTGAATCAAAAGATAACATACCAGATTTAAAAAAGAAAATAGCTGCGTTTTTAGAGGATGAGGAAGCCTTTCATTGGGTAGCAGTTCAAAAGAAATTCAACCAACCAAAAGCAGGGAAGTATATTTTAAAAAAAGGAATGTCAAATAATGACATTGTCAATCTTCTAAGAAGTGGAAATCAAACTCCTGTAAAAGTAGCATTCAACAATCAAGACACGCTAGAAAAACTAGCACATAGAATTGCGACACAAGTGGAAACAGACTCCACCAAATTAATGCAAGCTTTCTTAGACCCTCTTTTTTTAAAAGAAAACAACTTTTCAGAGAAAACAGTGCTAGGCATTTTCATTCCAAATCGGTACGAGGTATATTGGACAATATCTGCAGAAAAGTTTCGTGATAAGATGCTGAAAGAATACACTCTTTTTTGGAATTCAAGAAGAACAGAAAGTGCCAAAAAACTAAACTTATCAAAAAAAGAAGTCATTACACTAGCCTCTATTGTACAAAAAGAAACAACGCAACTAGCCGAACGACCTATTGTTGCTGGTTTGTATTTAAATCGACTCAAAAAAGGATGGCCTTTGCAAGCGGATCCTACAGTAATCTTCTGTATTCGTGAGAAAAAAGGACAAAATACGGTAATTAAAAGAGTTTTAACAACCGATCTAAAGATAGACTCTCCATACAATACCTACCTATATAAAGGCCTGCCTCCTGGGGTAATTTCAATGCCCGATGTGTCTGCTATAGATGCAGTATTAAATGCCAGCAAGCATAACTATTATTATATGTGTGCAAATACTGAAAAAATAGGGTTTCATACATTTGCAAAAACACTTTCTCAGCACAACAGAAATGCCGAAAAGTACCACAGATGGCTTAATAATAAAGGGATTAATCGATAATAATAACATTTTTTTTACCCCTAAAAACCACTGTAGCCAATCCATTCTCAGGCATTACAGGATGGATGATTGTCTTTTTTTTGGTTGAAATTGAGCTTTTAAATATAATTACATAGTGTGAAAAAAACCTTATTTGTTGTTAAATTCATAAGAAATCTAGTTTTATATGCATAATTTGATAGCAAAAGAGTGCTTATCCCTTATTAAATGTATTTATTTAAAAATTTAACATTCTGATAATCAGTAATATGATATGGTTTCTTAGTTTTGCAAACGCAAAACAGAAAGATTGTATATATCAAAAAGTTACTTCTAGTAGCACTGACGCTATTTTTATTTATCAATGCAACAGGGACAAACCCCATCAAGACCATTGAAATTAAGGTTCACAATTCCCCAAAAAACAATTCATTAGAATTTCCTTACCTACAAAAAAACTTTGTAGCCTTTAAAGAGGCGGTTGCTTTTAAAGAATCACAGGGAAGGTATCATGTGACAAATACCTTGGGTTACCTTGGGAAATATCAATTCGGAAAAACAACATTAAAACGATTTCGAATATACAATGCAAAAGAATTTTTAAAAAATCCAGAATTGCAAGAAAAAGCCTTTGCTGCCTATTGCGCTGTTAATAAATGGATTTTAAGAAAAGACATCAGACGCTCTGTCGGAAAAATAATCAATGGAATAGAAATTACTGAATCTGGAATTTTAGCAGCAGCGCATTTGGGCGGTGCAGGAAATGTAAAGAAGTATTTGCGTAGTAGAGGTAGAATTCGTTTCTCAGATACTTATGGTTCTTCGATTCAATCTTATTTAAAAAAGTTTGCAGGTTACAATGTTTCAAACATTAAAGCAAATAGGAAAGCAAAAGTTTAAATCATTGAAAATCAATCTTCTAAATAAGGATGATTTCAAGGCTTTTTTTCTAACTTTTTTGTATTATTAAAATCGCTTTCTTTTGTTGCTTCTCTTATTTGTGAATGATAAAAATGGCTGGTTTCTTATGTAAATCTGGCGACTGTTGTTTCCAATCTTGTACCGCATAAGTTTTGATGTATTCTGAAGAAAGGGTAATATCTACTGCAATACACAAACGGGTAGATGCAGACAAAACCGCCTTCAAATCTGCAAACATTTTCTGATTTCGATAGGGGGTTTCAATAAAAATTTGTGATTGATTTTTATCGACAGATAACTTTTCCAGTTCTTTAATTGCTTTTTTACGTTCCCCTTTGTCAATTGGTAAATAGCCATTAAACGCAAAATTCTGACCATTCATTCCAGAACTCATCATTGCCATTAATATCGAGGAAGGCCCTACTAAAGGAACCACCTGAACTCCTTTTTCATGGGCCAGTTTAACAATAGACGCACCTGGATCTGCTACGGCAGGTACCCCTGCTTCTGACAACAAACCAACATTGGTTCCTTGATGACAAACATCTAGATAGGTGCGTGTTTCCAATTCTTCAGCATATTTATCTAACGACATGAGATGCAAGGAAGATTGTATTTTTTTTGGCGTAATTTTTTTGATAAACCTTCGAGCAGTTTTTTCATTTTCAACGATAAAATAATCAATGTCCTCAATTACCTTCTTCACAGACAAAGGCATTACCTCTAGGGGCTCTGTATCACCTAAGGTAGTTGGTATTAAATATAATTTACCGATCATTTTGTAGTTTTTCTGCGATTATTGAACATGCTTTTTCTAGCATCACATACACTTTTTCAAATCCTTGAGAGCCTCCGTAATAAGGGTCTGGAACACTTTGATTGGAGTGTGGATTGACTTCATTTAAAATCAGTTTTACTTTGGCTGTATGTGCATTAGTTTTTGCCAATTTTAAAATATCTTGATAATTACTTTCATCCATTGCGTAAATAGTATCAAAATTCTCAAAATCTATCACACTAAACTTTCGTGCTTTTTGATTTTTCAAGTTTATATTGTATTTAAATGCGATGTCTATCGAGCGTTTGTCGGGAGCATTTCCAACATGATACGCAGCAGTTCCAGCAGAATCTACATAAACGAGATCTGAATTTACTTTTGATTGCAGTACTCCTTCAGCAATTGGAGAACGACAAATGTTTCCCAAACAAACCATGAGTATTTTATGCATAAAAACAGATTTAGAAAGTCAATTTCTTCGTTAAGTCTTCAACGTATTTTTTAAATTGCTTATCCGTTTCTGTTAAGTTATCAACGGTTTTACAAGCATGCAAAACAGTTGCATGATCTCTTTGTCCAATCTGATTACCAATACTAGCCAAGGAAGTTTTTGTTAATCTTTTGGCAAAAAACATGGCCAGTTGTCTTGCCTGAACAATATGGCGTTTCCTAGTTTTAGATTGTAAGGTAGCCACATCCATATCGAAGTATTTGGAAACTTCTTTTTGTATGTAATCGATAGAAACTTCTTTTTTAGTATTTTTCACAAACTTATCGACAATTTGTTTTGCCAATTCGATAGAAAATTCGCGCCTGTTAAACGAAGCTTGAGCAATCATAGAAATAATGACTCCCTCTAATTCTCGAACATTCGATTTGATATTCTTTGCGATATACTCTACAATCTCTTCGGGCATTTCAACACCATCTCTGAAAAGTTTATTGTGAAGAATAGAAACTCTAGTTTCATAATCTGGTGCTTGTAATTCTGCTGACAATCCCCATTTAAAACGAGATAACAACCGCTGTTCTATGTCTTGCATATCTACAGGTGCTTTGTCTGAAGTTAAAATTACTTGTTTTCCATTTTGATGTAGGTGATTGAATATGTGGAAGAAAACATCCTGAGTTCCTGCCTTACCCGATAAAAACTGAACGTCATCAATCAATAAAACATCGATCATTTGATAAAAATGAATAAAATCATTTCTTGTGTTTGACTTTACAGAATCTATAAATTGTTGTGTAAATTTTTCAGACGAAATATACAAAACGGTTTTGTCTGGATACTTGTCTTTGATATCTACACCAATAGCATGTGCTAAATGTGTTTTTCCTAAACCTACTCCTCCATAGATTAACAATGGATTGAAAGAAGTTCCTCCCGGTTTGTTGGCAACCGCCATACCCGCTGATCGTGCTAATCGATTGGAGTCTCCTTCTACAAAATTATTAAAGTTATAATTTGGATTTAATTGAGATTCTATTTTTACTTTTTGTAATCCTGGGATTATAAACGGATTTCTCAATTCTCTTTTACCAGCTTCCAAGGGCATCGTTACCTTTTGTGGTTTTAGAGGATCTCTGTTAGCACTTGGAATTTTCACGATCTGGGGTCTATTGCTGCTGTAGGTATTTTCCATACGAACATCATAGACCAACTTTGCATCATTCCCCAATTGACGCACTAAAGCAACTCGTAATAGTTTAATGTAATGTTCCTCTAACCATTCGTAAAAAAATTTACTTGGCACCTGAATCGTTAACGCTTCTCCGGATAATTTTACTGGTTTGATGGGCTCAAACCAAGTTTTATATGCTTGTGGCTTTATATTGTCTTTAATAAAAGACAAACATTCAGTCCAAACGGAATCGGCAGTTAATGTCATTTTAGGGTAATGTGTATCGTTAGTTAATGAGTTTTTTTTACGGAATTTTGATGCTCTCCCAGAAGCCTTACAAAAGTGTGAATAAAATTCAGTATAAAAAAATGATTTTGCTATTGATTATTAATTTTTTTTTACGTACACTCCGATAGCAAATTCAAATAATATATTCTTGAAAAAAAACAGTACAAAGATAAGAGTTCGGTATGCTGAAACCGATCAAATGGGTGTAGTTTATCATGGAAACTACGCTCAATTTTTCGAAATTGGAAGAACAGAATGGCTTCGTAATCTGGGAGTTACCTACAAAAAAATGGAAGACAGTGGCATTATGCTCCCAGTTATCAACCTGCAATGCAACTTTATGAAATCTGCACTTTATGATGATCTATTAACAATTCATACCGTTATCAAAAAAAAACCAACTGTTAAAATTGAATTTGATTACGAAATAAAAAATCAAAACAACGAATTAATTTGTACTGGAAACTCAGTATTGGCATTTATAAATATGAAAACGATGAAACCAACTCGATGTCCGGCATATTTATTGGCGCTTTTAGAATTTTAAAACACACACGAAAAATTATACCATTTCTTTAATGACAACTTTGTATAAAGTATCAAAAATTTGATAGGTATTTTTTGCATGCTTTTTTCTTACTGAAATGATGTAGGTACAATCAACCTCTAACTTCTGATAAATAATATCAATCTGTTTCTCTTTGACAATTCGCATCACGGAATTCATCAAATCATAATTAAAAGTCAATTTGAATTGAACATTTATCGTCTTTTCTAAAATTTCGGAGGCTTCTAATGCGAACTGTGCCGATTTTTTATAGGCAGCAATCAATCCGCCAACACCCAATTTTGTGCCCCCAAAATAACGCACCGAAACAACAAGAATATTAGTAACTTGAAAAGATTGAATTTGCCCATAAATGGGCAAACCTGCAGAATTATTTGGTTCTCCGTCGTCATTCGCTCTATAGGACGTCTGCGCTACTCCCAATTGGTAGGCATAACAGAAATGACGGGCAGAATGATGTTTTTTTTTCAAAACCTCTAAACAGCCTTTTACATCCTCTTCTGATGAAACTGGGAAAGCATATCCAAAGAATTTACTCCCCTTTTCTTTGAAAAGAGTTTCCTGGGAAGCGATATCAATTGTCTTATAAATGTCTTCTTTCATTTAAGCAATTGTGACAAGTAAGATTCCTAAAACTGCTAAAAACACACCTATTTTGTTTTTTAAACTAAATTTTTCTTTAAAAATTAGCAAGCCAACAAAAGTAGATAAAATTACGATTCCAACATTATTGACAGTAAACAATACAGAACTTTCAAAATCTTTATTCTGCAATGCTTTTATTAAAAATATGATGGAAAAATAGTTTGGAACCCCTAGCGCTATACCTGCAATGATATTTTTAAATCCAAAAGAAGTTTTTTTTCGAACCTGTTGAATGAGTATTATGGTCGCTGCAAAAACGGCTGCAATCCCAAACAAACTTCCCGAAAATAAAGACACCTCTTCTTGAGGTACAAAATTTACCTCAACGTACTTGAGTGTGGTATCGATAACTCCCGATCCAAAAAATAATAAAATAGGAAATAACATTCCACCAGATTTTGTATTCATTTCATCTTTAACAGACGCTAAATAAACAGCAAGCAATGCAATCAAAATTCCAAGTACTTTCAAGATAGTCACCGACTCTTGATACAAAAAAGTCCCAAATAGCACAGGGACCACCACCGACATTTTACCCGCTACAGAAGCAACCGAAACGCCATTCCTTTGCGCTGTAGTAGCCATGACAAAAAAGACAGAAACAAATAAAGCCCCTAAAAACAGTGCACCAAAAAACCAAGATTGCTCAGGAATCTGTGAAAGAGAAACCGCTCCATCTGCCAGGCCAACACCCATTGTAAATGCAACAATGTAGTTTACAAAAATTGCTTTTAAAGTATCTATTTTATAGATTCCAAAATATTTAAAAATAACAAATAAGCCCGTTGAAAAAAGAATACTTAAAAAGAGGTAGATCAATATGAAAAATGTTTTTGATTGAATAAATGAATAATGTCGTCTTGCTGAGGAATCAAATTCCACACTTGAATTCCTAGACGTTTTGCAGCCGCTGTATTTTCCTTTGTATCATCTACAAAAAGTGTTTCTTGAGCTACTAATGAATGCTTCTTTAAAACATAGGCAAAGATATCTGTATTGGGTTTTCTCATTTTCATTTCATGTGATAGGTAAAAATGATCAAAGCAGTTTTTAAAAGTGTTGTATAGTGGCATTCCCCAGTTTTCCTGAATCCAAGAAATGTGTAACTCGTTGGTATTGCTCAATAAAAATAAGTTGTAGTTTGCATTTTTTGCCAATTTTTGAAGAAATAGTAATCGATGTTGTGGAAAATCTAATAAAATGGCATTCCAAGCTGCAATTAATTTTTCAGATGAAATTTGAAACTTCGCTTCAAAAAAATCAACAAAACTTTTTGTTGACAACATCCCCATTTCATAGTGTTGACAAACCCTTACTGTTTCTTCAGAAATCTCCGAAACCCCTAACTGAGCTAGTGCATTTTCAGTTGCTTCTTTATCTAAATTGATAAAAATATCGCCAAAATCGAAAATGATATTTTTAAGCATTTGTGTATATCTTTAGAAGGTCATTATCAAGCTGTGATTCTGACACTTTTCCTGAAACTAGACGAGGAGCTTTTACCCCCTCATGAAAGCAAACAGCACCAATATAAACATGGGCTTCATCCCAAATTTCAGCATCAATAAAAGTTTGTAAGGTTTGAGAACCTCCTTCAATGATGAGCGATTGAATTTTATATTTTTGCAATACTTCACAAATTTGTACTGCAATATTCTTTGAGAAATCAATCAATTCAACATGTATTTTTGGGCTGCAAATAAAAGGGTATTTTTGTTTTTCAGAAAAAACAATCGTTTGTACACTTCCATCTAAAACAGCTGCCGTTGGAGAAATTCTAGCTGTACTATCCAACACAACTCGAATTGGGTTGGTACCCGACCAACTTCGTACATTTAATTTCGGATTATCAGCAAGAACCGTACGAGTGCCAACCAATACCGCATGTTCCTTACTACGCAGTTTATGGACTTTTTGCTGTGAATACGCATTGGAAATCCAAACAGGTTTTTGAGCTGTTCTAAAGTGCGGTGCCACAAAACCATCTTTTGTTTCTGCCCATTTTAAAATGACATAAGGCCTCTTTTTATTTTGAACTGTAAAAAATCTTTTGTGATGGGTTTTACAGGCAGTTTCCAACACGCCAACAACAACATTAATGCCAGACTTTTGAAGGTGCTCGACTCCTTTTCCCGCTACAAGTGGATTTGAATCTACACAGCCGATCACGACATTTTTAAGTTGATGCTTCACAATTAAGTCGGCACAAGGCGGTGTTTTACCAAAATGCGCACAGGGCTCTAAGGTAACATAGAGTGTTGCTTGTTTTAGCAGGTCTTTGTTAGCCACAGCATTGATTGCATTCACTTCTGCATGATTGCCACCATAGGGAGCGGTAAACCCTTCTCCAATAATGTGATTATTGACGACGATCACTGCTCCTACAGATGGATTTGGTCTTGTGGTTCCAATTCCATTTTTAGCGATTTGCAGACAACGTTTTATGTAAAATTCGTGACTCACTCGTGTTTAAAGTTTAATTTCTTGCACTTTATCAATTGGATAAGTATTTGAAAACCCAAATACTTTGTACTTTAAATTTCCTTTAAACCTTACTTTAATCGATTTGTTTAAGAAAGAATTGATTAACCCCCCGAGAATTCCGTTCTTATTCTTTTGAAAGATTTTTCTGGTTGGAATTACTGCCGTTAAGGGTACTGAAAATGTAGCTTTTGCTGGCACTTTAAATTCAGCTACAAAAACCGATGCAATCGCTGCTCCATTTGAAATTATTTGAATTTCATCCGAAGAAATGGTGCCGCCAACTCCATTTGGATTCTCAAAAAATACAGCGGCTTTTAATCGAATTGTGTCCGAAGTAATCGCTACAATTTTCACATCATCTACTTTGACAAAAATCGGTTTTTTTGTAACGGAACAACTGCTAATCAACAAAAATAGCACGGAAAAATATAGTAGGTTTTTCATGAAAAAATATTTAAAAAAAATGATACCTTGCTACTGCAAAAATAGGAGAATAAATGACAACAGAAGATTTTATCATTAGAGAAATTCAATCCAAAGACAATGCACAGGTTGCAAAAGTAATCCGCAGTGTTTTGATTGAGTTGGGCGTTCCCAAGGTAGGGACTGCTTATGAAGATAAAGCAACGGATAAAATGTTTGAACACTTTCAAGAAAAAAAGTCTGCATATTATGTACTTGAATACAAAAACCAACTTGTTGGTGGTGCAGGAATTGCAAAGTTAGATAATTTTGAGGGCAATGTTTGTGAACTTCAAAAAATGTACTTTACCCCGATTGCAAGAGGAAAAGGTCTGGGATCTAAAATGATAAAAAAATGCTTAGAAAAAGCAAAATCTCTTAATTTTGAAAGTTGTTATTTAGAAACAATGCCATACATGAATGCTGCAAAAGAGCTCTATAAAAAAAACGGATTTAAAAACCTTGATAAACCCCTGGGGAATACGGGACACTATTCTTGCAATGTTTGGATGCTAAAAAAATTATGACTTTAAAAGAATACCAAAACCTCTTTTCAAAAACATTGTCGGGAAAATATCCGCAAACAGAAATTGATACGTTCTTTTTTTATTTGATGGAAGCCTACTTAGATTTCCAACGCATTGATCTTGTCTTAAGACCCAATTTTGAACTCTCAACCAAAGTAATCATAGAATTTAAAAGAGCCTTAGAAGCACTAACAAAAGAAATCCCAATACAATACATTCTGGGAGAAACTGAATTTTATGGATATCCCTTTATTGTAAACAGGCATACCTTAATACCAAGACCAGAAACAGAAGAATTAGTCGCCTGGATTTTAGACAGCGTAGCTACAAATGCCAAGATACAAATTATGGACATTGGTACGGGAACCGGTTGTATTCCCATTACTTTAGCAAAAAACCTACCCAAAGCAAACCTCTTTGCTATTGATATTTCTAGAGAGGCGCTAAAAATTGCTACTAAAAATGCACAACAGCATGAGGTCAAGATCCAGTTTATTGAAAAAAACATATTGGAAATCACAAACCTTCCTCAAAAATTTGACATTATTGTTTCCAATCCACCCTACGTGAGAAAATTGGAAAAAATAGAAATTAAAAACAATGTTTTAGAACATGAACCGCATATCGCACTGTTTGTTGAAGACGACAACCCGTTGCTTTTTTATGATAAAATAGCAGACTTATCAAAAGAACACCTTACTAAAAATGGATTGCTTTTTTTTGAAATCAATCAATATTTAGGAACTGAAACCGTTGAAATGCTGCATAAAAAAGGGTTTAAAAATATTGAACTAAGGAGAGATATATTTGGGAAGGACCGAATGATACAATGTACATTTAATGAAGGAGATGAAAAAATTTAGTCTCTAGGAAACACTTCAGAAAACGTTTAAAAAGATTCAATTTTAAATCTTTTTATTTCCATACTTTTGCCAAATGATTAAAGAGATTCAACTCCGCGTAAATTTAATAGAAGAACGCAAAGAAAATATCCTCTTACACAAAGCCGCTAAGCAATTAGACGTGGCTAAAAATGATATTTCAGCTGTAAAAGTATTGCGCAAATCAATTGATGCTCGTAAAAAAGATATTATCTTTAATTACAAAGTAGCCGTATATATCTCGGAAAATATTCCTGAAAAGTCAGCGTATATTTTTGATTATAAAGATGTTTCTAATGCCAAAGAAGTACATATAGTAGGTTTTGGACCTGCGGGAATGTATGCTGCATTGCGATGTATCGAATTAGGCTTCAAGCCTGTTGTACTAGAGCGCGGAAAAAACGTCCAAGATCGAAGACGTGACATCAAAGCCATTAACCAGGATCATATTGTAAATAATGACTCAAACTACTGTTATGGGGAAGGCGGTGCCGGTACCTATTCCGATGGAAAACTCTACACACGATCATTAAAACGTGGAGATGTAAGGCGTATTTTTGAAAACTTAGTTTTTCATGGGGCTACAGAACAAATTTTAATAGATGCGCATCCACATATTGGAACCAACAAGCTCCCAAAAATCATACAAAACATACGAGAAAACATTCTCAAATATGGTGGCGAGGTTCATTTTGAAACACGCGTGGAGGATTTTGTAATCAAAAACAATAAAATACAAGCGCTACATCTGCAAAACGGTCAAGAAATGCTGGTCAATTCCGTAATTTTAGCAACCGGTCATTCTGCTAGAGACATCTATGAACTGTTGCACAAAAAGAACATTGCCCTAAAAGCAAAATCTTTTGCAATGGGGGTTCGTGTAGAGCATCCACAAGAAATTATCGACCAAATCCAATATAGTTGTTCTGGTGAAAGAGATGAATTATTACCTGCAGCTGCCTACAGTTTGGTGCAACAAGTAAACAACCGCGGAGTCTATTCTTTTTGCATGTGCCCTGGTGGATTTATTGTTCCTGCTGCAACAGCATCCGGGGAAGTAGTCGTAAACGGAATGTCACCTTCTCGTAGAAACAACAAGTTTGCGAACTCAGGAATTGTTGTAGAATTAGACATTGACCGAGATTTTAAAAGGTATGAAGAATTTGGTGCTTTAAAAGGACTGGAGTTTCAAAAAGATTTAGAAAAAATTTCTTTTTTTGCTGGTGGTAGAACACAAACAGCTCCCGCACAAAGATTGGTAGATTTTGTGGAGGGTAAACTTTCTTCAAATTTAAATGAAACTTCCTATCAACCGGGGTTGAATTCAGCACCACTCCACTCCTTGTTACCTAAAATTATTGGAAGTAGATTGCGAAAAGGATTTGAAGGTTTTGGGAAAAAAATGCACGGATACTATACCAACGAAGCAAATATTGTTGGAGTAGAATCGCGCACCTCATCTCCTGTAAACATCCCAAGAAAAGAAGATTTGGAACATCCAGAAATTGAAGGATTGTTTCCTTGTGGCGAAGGTGGTGGTTATGCTGGCGGAATTGTTTCTGCTGCTATGGACGGAGAACGTTGTGCTGAAGCTGCAATTGCAAAAATGTAAACAACCTAAAAATTACACAAAAAACCAAGGGAAAATGAAACTAACAATTGGCCGTTCAGACAAAGCTGATTTTCCAGAATTATCGCTTTTTGACATCGACTTAAAAGTAGACTCGGGAGCTTATACATCTTCCATTCATTGTACAGACATTCAAGAAATCACCTTAAACGATGCATCCCATATTCAATTCACCCTATTGGACCCTACCCATCCCTTATTCAACAACCATATTTTTAAAACAAATAAATATACCTCGAAAGCTGTAAAAAGCTCGAATGGAATTACAGAAATACGTTTTTTAATCGCTACAGAAATCAATATTTTTGGGCAATTATTTCCTATAGAATTAACATTAACCGAAAGAAAAGAAATGAAATTCCCTATATTGCTGGGAAGGAAATTTTTAAACCAGAAGTTCATCATCGATACTACAAAAAAGAATTTATCCTACAAATTAAAAAATAAGAACGAATGCGCATTGTAATTTTATCAAGAAACCCAAAATTGTATTCTACCAGAAGACTCGTAGAAACAGGAGAGAAAAGAGGTCATGAAGTCTTAGTAGTAGATCATTTGAAATGTAATATAGAGATTGAAAAAAAGTCTCCAAAGATTCACTATAAAGGAGAATATTTAGAAAATATTGACGCAATTATCCCTAGAATTGGTGCTTCAGTTACTTTCTATGGAACAGCTGTAATCCGTCAATTTGAAATGATGAAAGTTTTCACTTCTGTATCATCGCAAGCTTTGACAAGATCTAGAGATAAATTAAGTAGTTTACAAATTTTAGCAAGAGCGGGTGTAGGTTTGCCAAAAACTGTTTTCACAAACTACACAAAAGATGTAGAACATGTTGTTAAATCAGTAGGAGGTGCACCTTTGGTTTTAAAGTTACTCGAGGGCACACAAGGATTAGGAGTTGTTTTGGCAGAAACTAAAAATGCTGCAACATCTGTTCTTGAAGCATTTAACGGCTTAGGAGCTCGAGTGATTGCCCAACAATTTATTAAAGAAGCAGGAGGAGCAGACATCAGAGTATTTGTGGTTGACGGAAAAGTAATTGGTGCAATGAAGCGTCAAGGAAAAGAAGGAGAGTTTCGCTCCAATTTACACAGAGGCGGAAATGCAACCATCATCGAATTGACCGATGAGGAAGAAAAAACCGCATTAAAAGCAACCAAAGCTTTAGGTTTGGGAGTCGCTGGTGTAGACATGCTGCAGTCCACGAAAGGACCCTTGGTATTGGAAGTAAATTCTTCACCAGGTTTGGAAGGAATAGAAACTGCTACCGGAAAAAACATTGCGAAAGAGATTATCAGATATTTAGAAATTCATGCTGAATAAACCTTTTGTTATTTTAGGAAAAGAAATTCCTGAAGGAACCCGTACCATTTTGGACCTAGAAGTGGCCAAATTGCATACTAGAACAACGGTAAAAATTCCAGTGATTATAGAACGTTCTAAAAACCCGGGACCTGTTGTTTTATTATTGGCAGGAATTCATGGTGATGAGATTAATGGCGTAGGAATTATCAGAGAAATTATTAGTCAGAAAATAAACAAGCCAATATCAGGAACGATTATCTGTATTCCTGTTTTTAATATTTTTGGCTATCTAATCCAAACAAGAGAGTTTCCTGATGGACGCGATTTAAATCGGATGTTTCCGGGTTCTTTACAGGGTTCTTTAGCGAGTCAGTTTGCCCATCAATTTACCAAAGAAATTGCGCCCCACGTAGATTATGTTATTGATTTCCATACAGGAGGAGGAGAACGAGATAATATTGCTCAAATTAGATGTAGCAAAGAGGACCAAAAAGGATTGGAGCTTGCAAAAATATTCAATCCGCCAATGATTGTATTTTCAGAGACTATTTCTAAATCTTTGAGAGATATGCTGCTAAAGATGGGAAAGACCAGCTTATTGTTTGAAGGAGGAAAATCAAAGGAATTAGATGCCGCTATTATAAGTGAAGGTGTAAATGGAACAAGAAATGTCTTAACCCATTTGGGATTGCTTGAAGGTGAAATAACTGTCAGAAAAACACCCATCTTTGTGGATAAAGCAAAATGGTTGCGGGCTTCTTATTCTGGAATGTTTAAAATTATGGTCAAAAATGGAACTTTTGTAAAGAAAAAAGAGCTTCTTGGAGTTATTCAGGACCCTTTTGGCGAATTTAAAAAGAAAATACATGCTCCTTTTGATGGTCACATCTTCTGTATTAACAAAACACCTATTGTAAACAAAGGAGATGCATTGTTCCACTTAAGCATTGATAAATAAAAAACTATAGATCGTATAGAATGCCAAAAAAAGGAAAAGGAAAAGCAAAGAACACCACCACCAAAGCAAAGTACAATCGATTGATGCTTCAGAAAGTGAATAAGGTAAAGCTTGAAAAAAAACTGCATAAAGAGCGTCTCAAAGCACTCATCAGAAAAATAAACGAAGAAAAACAGCATCCATAAAAAAACCCAAGCTTTCACTTGGGTTTTTAATTTTTAGTATTGAAAAACTAATTATCTATCGCTCCTAAAACACGTTTCATAAAAGCGTTTAATGCTTCTTTTTTTGGTGTTCCTTCTTTGATCATTTTATCGACCTCAACTGCTCCGTAGAGATTGGAAATTAATTCACCAATAACATCTAATTCTTCATCTTTTAAAGACGGAACTTCTGTAAGTGCCTCCAATGTTTCAATCGTTTCTAAAACGTAATCCTGGTCGTTTTCTTCGATAAAATTGGTCAAGTGTTTTATAATAGGTAGCTTCATTTTATAAAATTTCTGATAAGAATTCTTTCAAAACATCAAACTTATTGGTTTGTGTTTGCCCCGCAAATTTACCGTCTACAAAAGTGGCAAAGGTTGGAAGATTACTGACATCTGCCAATTTTCTGCTTTCTGGAAATTTCTCTGCGTCAACAATTACAAAAGTTGCTGCTTCGTTTTCTGTAGATAATTTCTTGAATTTTGGTTTCATAATCCTACAATTACCACACCATCCCGCAGAATATTGTACAATAACCGTAGGGTTATCGGCAATGATTTCTGCTAAATTGTCTTGATTTAACTCTTGTACCATAGAAATCGATATTAGTTTGCTGCCAAATAAGCGGCAGTTCCTTTTGCATTTGGGGCCATCGCTGTTTTTCCTTCTTCCCAGTTTGCTGGACATACTTCACCGTTCGTTTGAACATGTGCATAGGCATCTACCAAACGTAAAAATTCATTTACATTTCTACCAACTGGCATGTGGTTTACTCCTTCATGAAATACCGTTCCTTCTTCATCAATCAGATAAGTAGCTCTGTAAGTTACATTGTCACCTTCAACTTGAATCGTCTGTGTTGCTTCATCAAAAGTTTCATTAGTAATGTCTAAAATACCTAATACTGATGATAAGTTTCGGTTACTGTCTGCTAAAATTGGGTAGGTTACACCTTCAATTCCTCCGTTATCTTTTGCGGTACTTAACCATGCAAAATGTACTTCTGGAGTATCACAAGAGGCACCAATTACGATGGTGTTTCTTTTTTCAAATTCTCCTAAAGCAGCTTGAAACGCGTGTAATTCTGTAGGACATACAAATGTGAAATCTTTTGGATACCAAAATAACAATACTTTTTTGTTGTTTTTCTTAGCTTCTTCCAATACATTTATTTTAAATGTATCCCCCATTTCATTCATTGCATCTACGCTTAAATCTGGAAATTGCTTCCCTACTAATGTTGCCATTTTTTTTTATTTATTGTTGATTAATATTTATTTTTATGAGTACAAATATAAAGAAGATACTAGCCCAAATAGAAAAAGTTGATGGGAACTTTTTATATACTCATCAACTTTATTGATACTAAACACTGCATTAAATAGTTTTATCCTATTTCGATGCATAAAGCACAACATCGTTCTCCGAAACTTCCTTTTCACCCAAAATGATAAGGCGCTCAACAACATTTCTAAGTTCTCGAATATTGCCAGTCCAGTCGTATGCTTGTAGTTTTTTAAGGGCCTTTTTTGAAAAAGTTTTTAGAGGTATCCCTTGTTCTTTGGCAATTTTTGAGGAAAAGAAAGCAACCAATAACGGAATGTCATCTCTTCGATCATTCAGTGCAGGGACCTTTATTAAAATAACCGCCAATCTGTGGTATAAATCCTCTCTAAAACGCCCCGCTTCAATTTCTTTCTTTAGATCTTTATTTGTAGCTGCCACCACTCGAACATTTACTTTAATATCCCTGTCCGAACCTACTCTTGAAATTTTACTTTCTTGAAGTGCACGCAATACTTTGGCTTGTGCAGACAAGCTCATATCTCCTATTTCGTCGAGAAAAATTGTCCCCCCTGTAGCGGTTTCAAACTTTCCTGCTCGATCTTTATTGGCACCCGTAAAGGACCCTTTTACATGTCCGAAAAGCTCACTTTCAATTAATTCTGATGGAATTGCTGCACAATTCACTTCAATCATTGGCGCTTTTGAGCGGTCAGATTTTTCATGCAACCAATGGGCAACTAATTCTTTTCCAGTTCCATTTGGCCCAGTTATTAAAACCCTGGCATCGGTGGTAGCCACTTTTTCGATAATCTCTTTGATGTGAGCAATTTCTGGACTCTCACCAATCATTTCATAGTTTTTACTGACTTTCTTTTTTAAGCGTTTGTTTTCAACTATCAGCTCTTTTTTATCCAAAGCATTTCGGACGGTATTTAACAAGCGGTTTAAATCTGGTGGTTTCGAAATATAGTCAAAAGCTCCCAATCGCATCGTATTCACTGCGGTGTCTAAATCACCGTGGCCCGAAATCATCACAATCGGTATTTCTGGTTTTACTTTTTTTACTTTCTCTAATACCTCAACACCATCCATTTTTGGCATTTTAATATCACACAAAATCAAATCATAGTCGTTGTTTAAGATCATTTCAAGACCTCCCAATCCGTCAGAAGCTTCAGCTACTTCATACCCCTCATTTTCTTCAGAAATAATTTTTTTCAAAACTCTTCTAATTGCTGCTTCGTCTTCTATGATTAATATCTTTTTCATGTTATATATGTCTACTTTTTTTTGTGTGAAAACAAATGTACATCCCTTTGTGGAAAAGGAATTGAAATCTTATTTTCTCTAAATAATGCCTCAATTTCAAAACGAATATCGCTTTGAATTATTGTGGCTTCAAAACTATTGCTTAAGGTAAAAACAACCTTAAAATCCAAGGAACTTTCACCGAAATTGGTGAAAAATACAGTAGGTTCCGGTGTCCTGAGGACCTTTGAATTGGAGTTTACTGCTTGCAACAACAACGTTTTCACCAGTTGCACATCCGTTCCGTATGCAACCCCTACGCTCACAGACTCTCTTGTTTCGCTCCCGTTTTCGGTCCAATTATACAAACTGTTGGTGAGGTACAAATGATTGGGAATGACCAAGACTTTGTTATGGATGGTTACCGCTCGTGTGGTTCTTAGTCTTATTTCTACTACCCGTCCTACTTTCCCATCCAATTCAATGATATCTCCTACATGCACCGATTGATCTACCAAGATAAAAATACCGGAGATAATGTCTTGGAAAAGTGTTTGCAATGCCAAACCAACACCAATAAGTAACGCAGCTGATGCGGCAAAAATAGCTGTAACATTTACTCCAGACGATTGCAGCGTTACCAAAAAAATGATACTGTATGTCAACCATCTTGAATACCCAAAAACAGCCACAAATTTATCTTTGTCATTTTGGGGTAATTTTCTAGTAATCAATTTCATTAAAAACCTCAGTAAATAAGAGGCTATAATTAAAGCAAGGATGACTACAATAATTGTCTGAACAGAAATATGTACCGCTTCTCCAAAACTGAAACTGTAACTTAAAAACGTTTTTATTTTATCCATTTGATGAGGTTTTATCCCTTATATTTTATCCATTTATACAAATCTTTATACGTTGGTTTTTTTCCATACATTAAGATTCCAACCCTATAAATCTTGGCCGCTAACCATACCATAAAGACAAAGGTAACAATTAATAATGCCATCGAAATACCGAGTTCGTACCAAGAGACTCCAAAAGGTACTCTCATTAGCATCACAATTGGACTGGTAAAAGGAATGATCGAACAAATGGTTGCGATGGGGCCATGTGGGTCATTCATTACGGTTGCAAAACCTACATAAAGCCCTAGGATTAAGGGCGCTATTATTGGCAACATAAACTGTTGTGTATCTGTTTCATTATCTACCGCGGCACCCACAGCTGCAAATAGGGAACTGTAGAGAAAGAATCCACCCAAGAAGTAAAAAATGAATAGTAGAAATAATTTTAATATTGGAAGTCTCGCAATTTCTTGAAAAATCAACTGTAATTTATCAGGATTTGCGGCTTCTTTTGCTACATTCAATTGATCTTCTGGGATTTTAGATGCTTGCATTTCTACCATATCTACACCAAAAACTGCAGATATAATCAGGCTTATTACAAACAAAAGTATACCCCAAATGAAAAATTGCAGGAGTCCTGCTGAAGCGTTTCCAATAATTTTACCCAGCATTAATTGAAAAGGTTTTACAGACGAAACAATGATTTCTACAATTCTGCTTGTTTTTTCTTCAATAACGCTTCGCATAACAGAAGTTCCATAAATCATTACAAACATCATTAATAAATATCCTGCGATAGCTCCAACTGCTATTTTTAAGCCATTGATTAGTTTGGAAGATTCTTCTCCCGAAAAATTAAACATTTTAATATCAGAAGTTATTTCTGATGCTTTTATATGCATTAAATCAATTTCAAATTGGGTGAGTTTTAAATTTCTTAGATGGGTTTCTACCCGAGCCTCTAATCCTTTTATCAGGGACATTCCCGGAGAATCTTTCGAATAAAACGCTATAGATTTGGCCAACAATTCTAAACTGCCTTTTTTAGGAATATAGAGCACACCATAAAAATCACCTTTTGCTACTTTTTTCTTTGTCTCTGTGATTCCTAGCTGGGTATAATCTTGGTATTTGACGGTTTTAGAATCTTTGAAATTTTCTTTTGTAAACAAACCTGAAGCATCTACATAAACAATTTCTTTTACTTTCTCGTCGTTCTTTTTCATTAAAAATACGACCAACCCCCCCATTACTACCATAATAACAGGACTTAAAAAAGTCATTATTAAAAAGGATTTGTTTTTAACTTTGGCAATAAATTCTCTGTGAATAATTATTTTTAATTTGCGCATCTTAACTATTTTTATTTACAGCTTTAATAAATATTTCATTCGCGTCAGGTACCAATTCTACAAAGTGTTGTACTTGTCCTTGAGAGGTCAAAAAGGATAATAACTCATTTGGATTTTCTCCTTTTTTTAAAGCAATATTTAATTTTAGACCTTCATTTATAATTCTGAAATCTGCAGGAGAAACCGTAAACAATTGTTTTAGTTTTGCTTCTACTTCTTTCGGGTTTGAAGTAGCGAGACCTACTTGAAATGTATTGGTGCGAAAAGCGCGCTTTATGCCCTCTAATTTGCCTTCTAAAATTTTATTCGATTGATCTATTAAAGCAATATAATCACACATTTCTTCAACCGATTCCATTCGATGTGTAGAAAAAATAATGGTAGCACCTTCAGCTCTTAATTGCAAAATTTCATTTGCAATTAACTGGGCATTTATGGGATCAAAACCCGAAAATGGTTCATCAAAAATTAACAACTTTGGTTTGTGCATTACCGTTACAATAAATTGAACTTTTTGCGCCATTCCTTTCGACAATTCTTCAATTTTCTTGTTCCACCATGCAGAAATATCAAATTTATCAAACCAATACTTCAATCGTTTTTTTGCTTCAGATTTGCTCAATCCTTTCAATTGTGCCAAATACAAGGCTTGCTCTCCTACTTTCATGCTCTTATACAAACCCCGTTCCTCTGGCAAATACCCAATATGTGCCACATCGTCTGGTGCCAACAATTTTCCATCAAAATAAACTTCACCAGCATCTTGCATCGTGATCTGATTGATAATTCTAATTAATGAGGTTTTTCCAGCGCCATTTGGGCCCAACAAACCATAAACACTTCCTTTGGGTATGGTTAGTGAAACATTATTTAATGCTGTATAATCCCCGTAGGTTTTTACTAAATTTTTTATTTCTAACAAGTTATCCATGCTTAGTCAATTGATTTTAAATACATATAGGTGCTACACAAAATTACATTTTTTAGAACGAATAAGACCCATAGACCAGCCATATTGTTACAGGATTAAAAAATATATTTACTATGCGTGCATAACTTTTTTACCATTTACTATGCGTGCATAATAAATTTGTATATCTTTGAACCAATGAAGAAACAGAAATCAATAGATCATGAATTAAGAGCCACTTGGCAAGCAGTTGCCAAGATGTACAATGAACAAGCTGTCAAACATGACAGCACTATGTCTACAGCATTTGTTCTTTTAAACATAGATACTGAAAAAGGAACCCCCTCAACAGCACTGGGACCTCTGATGGGAATGGAGCCAACGAGCCTTTCACGTATTTTAAAGAACATGGAAGACAAAGGAGCCATATATCGAGAAAAAAATCCAGAAGACGGAAGAAGTGTCATCATTAAATTGACACCCTATGGTATTGAAATGCGTACAATTTCTAAAGGCCATGTCTATCAATTTAATAACAAAGTAAAAGAATACATTACGGAAGAAGAATTGGAAAGCTTTTTTAAAGTAACATCTACCATAAATAAATTAATCACAGCAAAAAAAGTTTTTGAAGATCTCAATTTAAAAGCGATTTAAAATCAAAATAAAAAACAAATGACAAGAAGAATTAAAAAAGTAGCAATCATCGGTTCTGGAATTATGGGAAGCGGTATTGCATGTCATTTTGCCAACATTGGCGTTGAAGTTCTCTTATTGGATATTGTACCAACAGAACTTAATGACAAAGAAAAAGCAAAAGGACTTACATTGGAAAATAAAGCGGTTCGAAATCGTCTGGTAAATGATGCTTTAGCAACATCTTTAAAGTCAAAACCCTCTCCTATTTACAATCAAAAATTTGCCAGCAGAATAACAACTGGTAACATCGATGATGATTTACATTTGATTAAAGATGTAGATTGGGTAATGGAAGTTGTTGTAGAGCGATTGGATATTAAAAAAGTGGTTTTCGAAAAAATTGAAAAACACAGAACACCGGGAACATTAATTACTTCAAACACTTCTGGAATTCCAATTAAATTCATGAATGAAGGACGAAGTGAAGACTTTCAAAAACACTTTGCAGTAACCCACTTTTTCAATCCTCCACGATATTTAAAATTATTTGAAGTAGTACCAGGACCAAATTGTGATCAGGCTGTAACCGATTTTTTAATGATGTATGGAGATAAGTTTTTGGGAAAAACTTCGGTTTTAGCAAAAGACACGCCAGCCTTTATCGGAAACAGAATTGGAATTTTTAGCATTATGAATTTATTTCATATTGTAAAAGAAATGGGGCTAACGATTGAAGAAGTAGACAAATTGACGGGACCAGTGATTGGTCGTCCAAAATCAGCTACTTTCAGAACTATTGATGTCGTTGGATTAGACACCTTAGTACATACTGCAAACGGTGTAAAAGACAATTGTCCTGAAGATGAAATGAGAGCTCAGTTTGAAATCCCTGCATTTATAAACCAAATGATGGAGAACAAATGGTTGGGAAGTAAAACGAAACAAGGGTTTTACAAAAAATCTGTAAATGCAGATGGTAAAAAAGAAATCCTATCACTAGACTTGAACACCTTAGAATACCGTTCTAAAAAACGTGCATCCTTTGCAACCTTGGAATTAACCAAAACAATAGACAATGTAGGCGATCGTTTTAAAGTACTGGTCAAAGGAAAGGACAAAGCAGGGGAATTTTATAGAAAGTGCTTGTCGGCCCTATTTGCCTACGTACAAAACAGAGTACCCGAAATTTCAGATGAAATTTATCGAATTGATGACGGTTTAAGAGCCGGATTTGGATGGGAACACGGTCCATTTGAAATTTGGAATGAAATCGGGGTTGCTGCTGGGGTTGAACTCATGAAAGCAGCAGGAAAAGAACCTGCGGCATGGGTTAGCGAAATGTTGGCAAAAGGAGTAACTTCTTTTTATACAGTAAAAGAAGGTGCTACTTACTACTACGACATTCCTGCAAAAGCACAAGTTAAAAAACCAGGTCAAGATTCATTTATCATTTTAGACAATATCAGAAAAACGAGTGAAGTATTTAAAAACTCAGGTGTTTCTTTGCAAGATATAGGAGATGGAATTTTAAACTTAGAATTCCGTTCTAAAATGAATACAATTGGTGGTGATGTTTTAACAGGATTGAACAGAGCGATTGATATTGCTGAAAAGGACTTTCAAGGATTGGTTGTTGGAAATCAAGCACCCAACTTTTCTGTAGGTGCCAATATTGGAATGATTTTTATGATGGCGGCAGAACAAGAATATGATGAGCTTAATATGGCAATCAAGTATTTTCAAGATTCAATGATGCGCATGCGTTATTCATCAATCCCAACTATTTCTGCTCCTCATGGAATGGCTTTAGGGGGCGGTTGTGAAATTTCACTACATGCAGACAAGGTGGTTGCAGCAGCAGAAACCTACATGGGTTTAGTTGAATTTGGCGTAGGTGTTATTCCAGGAGGGGGTGGTTCTAAAGAAATGGCTTTGAGAGCCTCTGATGCTTTCAAAAAAGGCGATGTAGAACTGAATCTTTTGCAAGAAAATTTCTTAACTATTGGTATGGCAAAAGTAGCTACTTCTGCCTATGAAGCTTTCGACTTAGGATTGCTACAAAAAGGAAAAGACATTGTCGTTGTCAACAAAGAAAGACAAATAGCAACGGCAAAAGCGCATGCGAAATTAATAGCAGAAAGCGGATATACCCAACCAGTTGCTCGAAAAGATGTTAAAGTATTGGGGAAACAAGCCTTGGGAATGTTTTTAGTAGGAACCGACTCTATGGAACACTCTAAGTACATTTCTGCACACGATCAAAAAATTGCAAACAAATTAGCAAATGTAATGGCCGGTGGCGATTTATCGGAGCCTACACTCGTAAGCGAACAATACCTATTGGATCTTGAAAGAGAAGCCTTCCTATCACTTTGTACCGAAAGAAAGACTTTAGAACGTATCCAACACATGTTAAAAACTGGAAAACCATTAAGAAACTAAAATTATGAAAACAGCATATATAGTAAAAGCATATAGAACTGCAGTTGGTAAAGCGCCAAAAGGTGTTTTCCGTTTTAAGCGAGCAGATGAATTGGGCGCAGAAACCATTCAACATATGATGAAAGAATTGCCAAATCTAGATGTAAAACGGATAGATGACGTTATTGTTGGTAATGCAATGCCCGAGGGTGCACAAGGATTAAACATGGCACGTTTTATTTCGTTGATCGGATTGGACTCTGTGGCGGTTCCAGGAGTGACGGTAAATCGTTTTTGTTCCTCAGGAATTGAAACTATTGGAATGGCAGCGGCAAAAATTCAAGCAGGAATGGCAGATTGTATCATTGCCGGTGGAGCAGAGAGCATGAGCTCGGTACCCATGACTGGTTTTAAACCAGAACTAAACTACAACACCATCCAAGCAGGTCACGCAGATTATTACTGGGGAATGGGAAATACTGCAGAAGCGGTTGCCAACCAATTTAAAGTATCTCGAGAAGATCAAGATGAATTTGCTTTTAACTCACACATGAAAGCCTTAAGAGCACAAGCAGAAAATCGTTTTCAAGAGCAAATCGCTCCCATTGAAGTTGAAGAAACCTACTTGAATGAAAATGGAAAAAAAGCAACTCGAAAATATACCGTAACCAAAGATGAAGGACCCAGAAAAGGAACTTCTACCGCCGTTTTAAACAAATTGCGACCCGTATTTGCTGCTGGGGGTAGTGTTACTGCAGGAAATTCGTCACAAATGAGTGACGGTGCAGCATTTGTCATGGTCATGAGTGAAGAAATGGTAAAGGAATTAAACATTGAACCAATTGCTCGAATGGTCAACTATGCTGCGGCAGGTGTGGAACCAAGAATTATGGGAATTGGACCAGTCGCTGCAATTCCGAAGGTTTTAAGACAGGCTGGATTGCAACAAAATGACATCGATTTAATTGAGTTAAATGAAGCATTTGCTTCGCAATCATTGGCAGTGATGCGTGAATTGGATCTAAACCAAGACATCGTAAACGTAAATGGAGGGGCCATTGCACTCGGACATCCATTGGGCTGTACTGGAGCAAAATTATCCGTACAATTGTTCGATGAAATGCGTAAAAGAAATATGAAAGGTAAATATGGAATGGTCACCATGTGTGTTGGAACTGGACAAGGGGCAGCAGGTGTATTTGAATTCTTAAATTAATAAATAAAGATAAAAAAAATAAAATGGCAGAATTATTAAGAGGCGGTCAATTTCTTGTAAAAGAAACAAAATGTAAAGATGTATTTACTCCAGAAGATTTTTCTGAAGAGCAACTAATGATGAAAGAGGCTGTTAAGGAATTTAACGAAAGAGAGATTATTGCACATAAAGATCGTTTTGAGGCAAAAGATTACAAGCTCACTGAGGAAGTAATGAAAAAAGCTGGGGAACTTGGTTTTCTAGGTGTTGCTGTACCCGAGGCATATGGCGGAATGGGGATGGGCTTTGTTTCTACAATGCTTACTTGTGAATATATTTCTAGTGGAAATGGATCTTTAAGTACTGCATTTGGAGCACATACGGGTATTGGCACCATGCCAATTACTTTGTATGGTACCGAAGCGCAAAAACAAAAATATGTAACAAAATTAGCAACCGGTGAATGGATGGGTGCTTATTGCTTGACAGAGCCCGGAGCTGGATCAGATGCCAACTCTGGTAAAACAACTGCTGAACTTTCAGCAGATGGAAAATCCTACAAAATAAACGGTCAAAAAATGTGGATTTCCAATGCCGGATTCTGCAATATTATGATTGTTTTTGCCCGTATTGAAGATGATAAAAACATCACCGGTTTTATTGTTGAATATGATCCTGCCAACCCAAATGGAATTACTTTAGGAGAAGAAGAGCGCAAATTGGGAATTCGTGCAAGCTCTACTCGTCAAGTATTCTTTAGTGATACCTTAGTCCCAGCAGAAAATATGTTGTCTGTGCGTGGAGGTGGATTTAAAATCGCTGTGAATGCATTAAATGTTGGTCGAATAAAATTAGCTGCTGCTTGTATTGATTCTCAAAGAAGGGTTACAGAAACAGCTTTGCAATATGCAATAGAACGAAGACAATTTAAGACACCCATTGCCGATTTTGGTGCGATCAAAGCAAAATTAGCAGAGATGGCTACAAATACCTATGCAGGTGAATCTGCAAGTTATAGGGCGGCAAAAGATATTGAAGACCGTATTGCAATGCGTATGGAAAGTGGCAATACGCATCAAGAAGCAGAACTAAAAGGTGTTGAGGAATACGCAATCGAATGTTCCATTTTAAAAGTGACTGTTTCTGAAGATGTACAAGCATGTGCCGATGAAGGAATTCAAATTTATGGTGGAATGGGATTCTCTGAAGAAACCCCTATGGAAGCTGCTTGGAGAGATTCAAGAATTTCTCGTATTTACGAAGGAACCAACGAAATCAACAAAATGCTCTCTGTAGGGATGTTGATAAAAAAAGCAATGAAAGGACATGTAGACTTATTAGGACCTGCGACCGCTGTGGCAGATGAGTTAATGGGCATTCCTTCTTTTGATACTCCAGATTATTCTGAATTGTTTGCAGAAGAAAAAGAAATGATTGGAAAATTGAAAAAGGTTTTCCTAATGGTTGCAGGTGCTGCTATCCAAAAATTTGGAACAGAATTAGACCAGCATCAACAATTATTAATGGCTGCAGCTAATATTTTGAATGAAATATACATGGCAGAGTCTACCCTACTGCGTGCAGAGAAAAATGCAAAACGCTTTGGTGAAGCAGCTCAGGAGGGGCAAATCGCCATGGCAAAACTATACCTATACAATGCCGTAGAAATTGTGATACAAAATGGTAAAGAAGGAATTATCTCCTTTGCTGAAGGTGATGAACAGCGCATGATGTTAATGGGATTAAAACGATTTACCAAATACACCAATTATCCAAATGTAATAGCATTACGTAATGAAATTGCAGAGAAGTTAAAAGCAGCAAATACATACTGCTTCTAAAATATCTTGGATGATGAAGCATGGAAAAATACAGCATTATTAAGCGACTTTGTCACTTTTAGACCAGACAATGGCAAAACAGTTTCAGCTGCATATCAGACAACAGAAAAAGTGGTCTACGACGATGCAGCCATTTACATTTCGGCAACAATGTTGGATCCTGATCCTACAAATATTCCACAAGAGTTTGCGAATAGAGATAACTTTAGTCAAGCTGATTTTTTTCTAGTAACCATCAACCCAAATGACGATGGACAAAACCCTTTCGAATTTATTGTTCAGAGCACTGGAAACCAAGCGGATGCCAAGATTTCAAATGGTGAGGAAGATTTGAATTGGAATGCCGTTTGGAAAAGTGCTGTGGCAATCACTCCCGAAGGATGGCAAGTAGAAATGGAAATTCCGTATCGAGCCATTCGTTTTTCAAACAGTCCCGTGCAATCTTGGGGTTTTAATTTTCATAGAAAGTTAGAGAGATTAAACGAAAATCACAGCTGGACCTTTATTGACAATTCAATTGGAAGATGGACGCAATATGATGGATTAATTGAAGGTTTTGAAAACATAAAACCTCCTACAAGATTAAATTTATACCCCTATGCTTCTACGACTATGACAACATTTGAAAATACGACTGATTTTGACTGGAGTGCTGGAATGGATGTCAAGTACGGATTGACTGAAAACTTCACGCTAGATGCGACCTTAATTCCAGACTTTAGTCAGGTTGGTTTTGATGACGTTGTTTTAAATCTTGGTCCTTTTGAACAGCAATTTTCAGAGCAAAGACAATTTTTCACCGAAGGAACTGAACTCTTTAACAAAGGACGTTTATTTTATTCCAGAAGAATTGGAGCTGCTCCCATTGATCAATTTAATGTTGTTGGTTCTCTTTCTCCAGAAGAGGAAATTATTGATTCTCCTGGAAAAGTAACGATGTTGAATGCCATCAAAATTTCTGGAAGAACAAAAAATGGCTTGGGAATCGGTTTTTTTAATGCCATCACCGAGAAAACAGAGGCTACAATAAAAAACATTACTACAGGAACCATTAGAAAATCAGTCACAAACCCTTTTACAAATTACAATATCACGGTGTTGGACCAACAGTTTAATCAAAATTCTAGTATTGCTTTGATCAACACCAACGTTACCCGTGATGGAAAGTTTAGGGATGCAAATGTAACTGCCCTAACTTGGCATATAGAGACAAAAGACAGTAAGTACAATGCAGACGGTTCATTCAAACTGAGTAATATTTCTGATGATATAAATTACCCAAATACGGGGTATACTTTTGACAATAGTTTTGGCAAAAATGCTGGACACTGGAATTGGGAAGTTGGTTACAACTTTGAAAACAAAGAATTCAACCCCAATGATTTTGGAATCTTATTTTCAAACAACCAACAATCTATCTATGGAAATATCAGTTGGAGAACTTTACAACCAACAAAAAAATTTAATAGATATCGTTTTAACTTTTACAATCAAGCCCGTTTTCAACACGCCTCTGGAATCTATACGGGTCATTTTGCAGGAGTAAATTTCAACGCGCAAACCAAGGAACGTTTTTCTTTTGGTGCTAATTTAAATTATGGATCTGAAAATAAAGATTTTTTTGAACCAAGGCAGGGTACAACAAGTGGAATTTATTTCTTACAACCACAAAGATGGAATGTAAATGGATGGATTTCTACCAATTCACAAAAATTATTTCAATTAAACGCAAACGGGTACCATAGTTCGTTTCCAAACAATCCAAAAACTGGCTATGGCTTTAGTATTGTACCGCGTTATCGATTTAACAATCAGTTTTCGTTAAGATATCGACTGAACTTTAATAACACCAAAGATGATCAGGGGTACGTGGATGAAGTAGACAACAATATTGTTTTTGGAATAAGAGACCGGAAAAATTATACAAACACCATTTCAGGAAAATATAGTTTTGGGATAAATTCTTCAATATCACTAAGTTTTAGACATTATTGGGAGGCTGTTAATTATACAAATTTTTACAACTTAAATACTGTCGGCGGATTGGACCCAAACACAAACTATACAAGTGAAAATGTAAACTTTAACAACTGGAATTTGGACTTAAATTATATTTGGCAATTCGCTCCAGGAAGCTAACTAATTGCCTTTTATAGAAATTCGATTTTCAACAATGACAACAATACCAACCAAAGTTTTTTTAAGAATTTAAATAACTTATTTGCACAATCTCAAAAACATACTTTGTCGCTAAGAGTAGTATACTTTATAGACTATAATTCGATTAAAAAAATGTTGTTTGTATCCTCTTAAAAAATGAATGCACATACAAAGCGTATCCAATTTTTTTTTTAATACTTTCGTTACTTAGATTTCAAACTATGATCATTGCAAAGAACATCCACAAGTATTATGGGGAAGTAGAAGTACTAAAAGGAGTTGATTTTCACATAAAAAAGGGTGAAATTGTTGCTATTGTTGGGCCTTCTGGTGCAGGAAAAACGACGCTACTTCAGATTATTGGAACCCTAGATGCCCCCTTAAAAAAAGAGAATTATGAATTGTCCTTGAATGGAGTTTCTATAAAAAATCGCTCCGATAAGGAAGTTTCTTCGTTTCGAAACGAGCACATTGGTTTTATTTTTCAGTTTCATCAATTATTGCCAGAGTTTACAGCACTAGAGAACGTATGCATCCCTGCTTTTATTGGCAATAAATCAAAACAAGAAACAACAAAAAAAGCTACCGAAATTTTAGAATTTCTTGGCTTATCACATCGACTACATCACAAACCAAATCAACTTTCTGGAGGAGAGCAACAACGGGTAGCTGTTGCAAGGGCTTTCATTAATAATCCATCCGTAATCTTGGCCGATGAACCGAGTGGAAATTTGGACAGCAAGTCTGCTAAAAAATTGCACGAAATGTTCTTTCAGCTCCGAGATAAGTTTGGGCAAACATTTGTAATAGTTACTCACAATGAAGAACTTGCAGAAATGGCTGATAGAAAATTAGTAATGAAAGATGGTAAAATTATTTAATACATGAAACTTGGTGAATTAAAAGAATTTTTAGATGAAAAAGTACTTTTCTATGAAAACCCAAAATTCATTGTATCAGACCCCATACAAATTCCACATTTATTTTCAAAAAAAGAGGACATTGAAATTGCGGCTTTTTTAACCGCTATTATTTCTTGGGGAAACCGAACCATGATTATTAGAAACGCATCGAAAATGATGCAACTCTTAGACTACGCTCCCCATGACTTTATCATGAATCATCAAAAAAAAGACTTAAAATGTTTGGACGGTTTTGTACACAGAACCTTTAACAGCATTGATCTGCAACAGTTCATAAACTCACTACAACATATTTACAAAGAACATGGTGGTCTTGAAAACGCTTTGAAAATAAGAGATAAAACAGATACCTATCAGACAGCAATACACCATTTTAAAAATATTTTTTTTGAAATAGCACACCCCCAAAGAACACAAAAACATATTTCCGATCCACTGAAGAACTCTGCAGCAAAAAGAATCAATATGTTTTTGCGTTGGATGGTTCGAGATAAAAAGACAGGGGTAGATTTTGGAATCTGGAAAACACATAATACGGCGAATTTATCATGCCCATTGGATGTACATTCAGGAAATGTGGCTAGGAAACTTGCGCTTCTTTTAAGAAAGCAAAACGATTGGAAAGCAGTTTTAGAATTAGACAGAAATCTACGATTATTGGACAAAAAAGACCCTGTAAAGTATGATTTTGCGTTGTTTGGTTTGGGCGTTTTTGAAAAGTTTTAAATTTAAATTAACATGGATTTTTTTATTCTTTTATTTCCCTTAATTTAGAAGAATGAAAGCATCATTTAAATCGATCAATGCAATTTAAAAACCCTGACATTTTATACTTCTTAGCACTGCTAATCATTCCGATTTTAGTACACCTTTTTCAATTGCAAAAATTCACAAAAATCGCTTTTACAAATGTTGCTTTTTTACAAAAAATAATTCAGCAAAATCGTAAGAGTTCACGCATAAAAAAGTGGTTATTATTAGGTGTAAGAATACTGTTATTTTCAGCGATACTTTTTGCGTTTTCACAACCTTATATTGGACAAAAAAAAGCGGGAAATCAAGAAGAATACTTTTTATATTTAGACACTTCTACAAGCTTAAATTCAAAAGGAGAAAAAGGCAATTTACTCAAAGTAGCGATACAAGATATTATAGAAAACACATCTGACAAAAACAACTATACGTTACAAACGAATTCGGAATATTATCCAAGAATTTCAAAATCTGAATTAAAAAATATACTACAAAAGGTAAAAACAACACCTAAAAAACTAGAAATAAGCAGTATTTTACTCAAAATAGACAAACTAAATTATAATAATAGTAATGCTTTAAGTAAATCTATTTTAATATCTGATTTTCAAGATACTTATGAAAATGAATTTACAAATGTAACACAGCCAATTTCACTTATAAAACTAGCAAGGGCTACCCAAAACAATGTATCCATAGATAGTGTTTATGTTGCCAGCACTTCCATGGACAAAATAAACCTAAAAGGGGTCATTAAAAACCAAGGAGTAAAAAAAAACAACCTCCCTATTAGACTTTATAACGATCAAAAACTCATAAGTAAGCAGACATTTTCTATTGAAAAAAACGGAACCTATACAGTCAATTTTAACATTGATAAAAGTGCGAATTTTCTTGGGAAAATACAAATCACCTCTAACGATACTTTTCTATTTGACAACACCTTTAATTTTACATTAAATTTAGCTGAAAAAATGAATGTTCTATCGATTGGTAAAACAACAAATTTTCTTTCAAAAATTTACACAAAAAAGGAGTTTATTTACAAACACCACCCCCCAGAAAAAATAAATTTTAACGCTATCCAACAACAGCAATTAATCATTTTAAATTCACTAAAAAACATCTCTCCTTCCCTACAAAGTAGTTTGGTAGCATTCTCAAAAAAAGGAGGGAGTATTGTCATCATTCCAGACAATAATTTAGCCATCAATTCTTATCGTTCTTTTTTAAAAAAAATAACAAAGGGGCACCTTGACTCAAAAACAAAAAAATTACTAAAGATTACCGACATCAATTTTGAACACCCTTTTTTTAAGAGCGTTTTTTACAAACAGGTTCAGAATTTTCAATATCCAAATTCTCAATACTACTTCCCTACTTCATTTGTGAATAGTAATAATCTTATTTCTTATGAAAACGATGAAGGTTTTATAAAAAAAGTAACCACGAACAACGGAAACCTATTTTGGATTGCCGCTGATTTGGATTCGAAAAACAGTAATTTCATAAATTCTCCCTTGGTTGTTCCTGTTTTTTACAATTTCGCCCAATTGAGTTTACAACCATCAAAACTGTACTATTCCCTTGGTGTAGAAAACAAAATCGATATCAAAACCTCCTTGCAAAAAGATGAAATATTATCGCTTAACAACCGAAATAACACTTTTATCCCACGACAGTATCACACTCAAAACAAAGTGATACTAACCACATTAGAAAATCCAGAAATGGCAGGATTCTATTCTGTTACAAAGAAAAAAGACACCTTAAAAACTCTTGCTTACAACATCCCGAAAGCGGAAAGCAGTTTGGTCTTTTTAAACACAGAAAGACTCGCAAAAAACAATAAAAATATTTCAACTTCAGACTCCATAAAGGATTTCTTAAGAGAAATTAACGAAAAAAGTGAAGTTCATTGGCTTTGGAAATGGTTTTTAGCGCTAGCAATTGTATCTTTGCTGCTAGAAATTTTGATTTTAAAATTCTTCAAATCATGAACACACTTCTAAAATCGGCAACGATTATTGATCCCTCAAGCGCTTACCATCAGCAACAAAAAGACATTTTAATTGTGAATGGGAATATCACAAAAATCGCAGATACGATTACTCCCAACAGCGAAGATACTGTGGTCTCTTTAAAAAACCTGCATATTTCTATGGGTTGGTTTGACACGAGTGTTTCTTTTGGTGAACCTGGATTTGAAGAACGAGAAACAATTAAAAATGGGTTGAATGTTGCTGCCAGAAGTGGATTCACAGCAGTTGCCGTAAATGCGAACACACATCCTGTGATTGATAATAAGTCTGCCATAGAATTCTTAATTAATAAATCCTCAGGATTTGCCACTAAGCTCTATCCTATTGGCGCATTAACTCAAGAGAGTAAAGGGATTGACATGGCAGAACTCTACGACATGCAACAGTCTGGCGCCATTGCTTTTGCCGATTACAACAGCCCTATTGGGAATGACAACTTGTTAAAAGTAGCCTTACAATATGCGCAAAATTTTGACGGACTTATCTTGAGCTTTCCCAAAAATAATTCAATCGCTGGAGAGGGGGTTGTTAATGAGGGAATCAATAGCACCCGATTGGGTTTGAAAGGAATTCCTGCCTTGGCTGAGCATCTTCAAATTGCACGTGATTTATTTATATTGGAATATACGGGGGGTAAATTACACATTCCAACGATTTCAACTAAAAAATCAGTTTCACTCATTCAAGAAGCCAAAAAGAAAGGATTGGACATCTCTTGTAGCGTAGCAGCCCATCACCTAGTTTTAACAGAAGATGAATTACCGAGCTTTGATAGTAAATACAAAGTAAACCCACCACTAAGAACAAAAGAAGATACGAAAGCATTACAAAAAGGAGTCACCTCGGGTATTATTGATATGATTACTTCCGATCACAACCCTATAGACATCGAAAACAAAAAAGTTGAATTTAGTGAAGCCAAAGACGGATCCCTTGGCTTAGAGACGCTATTTGGTGCTGTAAATTCTGTTTTAAAATCAACTGATTTTATAGAAGCAATTACCTGCAATCCACGAAAAAAATTCAACATCACCTTACCCAAAATAGCAGAAGGTTGTCAAGCAGATATTACCCTTTTCAACCCTGATGAAAACCATATTTTCTCTTCATCAGATATTTTATCTACTTCAAAAAATAGCATTTTTATTGATAAAAATCTCAAAGGAAAAGCCTATGGAATTTTTGCAAATAACCAATTAATACTGAATCAATAATTATTTTGAATACGCTAGAATACATTGTTAGGCAACCCAAAAAAAGCGCTACAAACCCACCCTTATTGATTTTACTGCACGGTTACGGAAGCAATGAACAAGATTTATTTTCATTTGCTGAAGAATTGCCTGAAGAATTACTGATTGTAAGTGCCAGAGCTCCTTATGAAATGGGACAAGGCGGACATGCTTGGTATGCGATTAACTTCGACAATAACAATGGAAAATATTCTGATTTAGAACAAGCAAGAACATCGCTTGGGAAAATTGATTTATTTATAGATGAAATCAAACAAAAATACAAGACCAAGGCTGACAAAACTTTTCTGCTTGGTTTCAGCCAAGGTGCAATTTTAAGTTATGCTTTTAGCTTTTTACACCCAAATAAAGTCAATCATATTATTGCGCTGAGCGGATATATTAACGAAGAATTACTTCCATCCAATCTTACTGACTTACAGATAAAAACTTCTTATTACATTTCTCATGGCACGGTAGACCAAGTACTACCTGTAGACTGGGCAAGAAAGGCGTCTCCTATTTTAGAGAACTTAAAACTCGAAAACTCATACAATGAGTATCCTGTTGGACATGGAGTTGCTCCGCAAAATTTTTATAGTTTTAAAACTTGGATTAAAGGGCATTTGTAAGTTTATTTTCGAATTTCAAAGAATTTAGCTACAAAAAAACTCTCGAAAGATTGCTCTATGGAATATTAAAAAAAACTATTTCAACAAAAACGATCGCATCTTTTCATCTACCTTTGTAAAAAAAATACCCAAATGCAGTTTACAGAATTACCGCTTAATGCCTCGCTATTAAAAGCAATTGCCGAAGAACGTTTCCAAACACCTACACGGGTCCAAGAACAAGCGATACCGCCAATTTTAGCAAAAAAAAATGTAATTGTCTCTGCACAAACGGGTACAGGAAAAACAGCAGCTTTTGCCCTGCCAATTCTTCAATTATTATTGGACAGACAAGACAGTAAAAAAAAACAAAAAAAGATAAAATCGTTAATCCTAACACCAACACGTGAGTTGTGCTTGCAAATTGAAGCCAACTTTAAAAGCTATGCAAAACACACCGACTTAAAAACAACGGCGGTCTATGGGGGTGTTTCATTAACCCCTCAAAAGGAAATTTTAAACGAAGGTGTTGATATTTTAATTGCAACCCCAGGCCGATTGATTGACCTACAAAAACAAGGCGCGATCGATTTGGATGCGATCGAGATTTTTGTTTTGGATGAGGCAGATTTAATGTTAGACATGGGTTTTATCAATGATGTAAGCAGCATCGAAGGTTTGTGTCCTCGAAAAAAACAAAGTTTGTTATTTTCTGCAACCTTACCTGATAAAATTGTTGGATTGTCTAAAACAATGATCAAGAACCCAGTTACTATAAAGATCAACCCCGCAGAAACAACTTCAAAAACAATTGGACAGTTACTCTATTACCCTCCTAAAAAAAACAAAACAGATTTATGCCTGTATTTATTAAGAAATACAATCAATGGTAAAATTATTATTTTTAGGAGAACCCGCATTGGTGTTGACAAATTAGAAGAAACATTGATTAAAAACGGCTACAAAGTAACCAGCATTCATGGTGAAAAGACACAAATTATTCGCAATAAGGCCATTGAAGATTTTAAAAATAAAAAAGCCACTATTTTAATTGCAACTGATGTTGCTGCTCGTGGAATTGATATTAACAATGTGGATGCGGTTATCAATTTTGACATCCCCAACATTCCTGAAACCTACATTCACAGAATAGGAAGAACTGGAAGAGCTGGGAAGTCTGGAATTGCGTTTTCATTCTGTAGCCCAGATGAAGATACATACATCAAAGCTATTAAGGAAGTACTCCAAAGACCGATTAAAGTTATTACAGACCACCCCTACCCACGGGTGCAACCAAAAAAAAGAAAGCAACAACCTAATACAATTAGGAAGCACAAAAAAGGTCGGAAATCGGAAGCTTCCAAAAAGAATAAGAAACGTTGGTATTAACATCACATCGCTTCAAAAAATGCCTTACTAAGTTTTTATGCGTGATTTAATAAACTTGCTATTTCCTACTGTTTTTAATATTAAAAAACCCTAAAAAGAAAAACAAAATAATTAAGGAAATTATATGGGTAATATTTAAGGAAACATCCTTTAAGAGATCATAAGTAATTTTTAAAATGGTTAAAAAAGTAATCAACAAAATGACCCTGCTTTGTTTATTTATCAGTTTGTAAACAAATAATAAAGCAAAGAATAGGACTAGAATACAACCGATAAAATTCAACCACAGGTAACTTACTACAGGCTCCAATCCTTCTGATTTTAGCCTATAAATTCCAAAATAAAAGATCAGACAAACGAGCACTTGCGTGATAATTGCAGCCTTAAAAACAGCGTTTCCATTTACTTTTTTAAAGAAAAAGGCGAGTAAGAAGATTCCGAGTACATTTCCATAGAAAATAGAACCGATAATATTGACCAATTCGATTAAGTTTTCAAATAGATTTGCCACACATGCAATGGATATCGCAACCAGCCCCCAAAGTAGTGTAAACCATTTGGATGCTTTAACAAAATGCGCCTCGTTCTTTTCTTCTTGTACATTTCTACGATACAAATCCATAGTAGTGGTACTTGCCAACGCGTTCAATTCGGAGGCTGTGGAAGACATTGCTGCCGATAGAATAACAGCCAACAACAAACCAATTAACCCCCGAGGAAGGTTGTTTAAAATAAAATGAATGAATACATAATCTTTGTCATTTGATTCTATTTTATCCAAGGGATTTTCTTTGTCAATTTCATCAATAATTTCCTTAGATCTTGTTTTTAGCGCTAAATCTCGGGTATTTAAATCCTGAATTTGCTCTTTTTCTTTGGTTTGAAATCCATCAGCAAAAATTATTTTTTTTGAGTTTTCTATCGCAATATGTGCTTCTGTTAACGCGCGATATTCTGTTCTATACGTAGATTTTGAAACGGCTTCATTTGCCCCCGGATTGAAATTTAACGGAGAGGGATTGAACTGATAAAAAACAAAAACCATAACTCCAATCAGCAAGATAAAAAACTGCATAGGTACTTTTAACAGTCCGTTAAAAATCAATCCCATTTGACTTTCTCGAATCGATTTACCTGACAAGTACCGTTGTACTTGGCTTTGATCTGTTCCAAAATAAGACAACATTAAAAAAGTTCCTCCCAAAATTCCAGTCCAAATGGTATATCGGTTGCTTAAATCCGAAGAGAAATCAATGACTTTCATTTTATTACTAGCTCCAGCAATTTCAAGGGCTTTGGTAAATGTAATATCAACGGGTAGCTGACTCAAAATCATATAAAAAGCAATGAGCATTCCAATAAAAATAATCACCATTTGTTGCTTTTGCGTAACATTTACAGCCTTAGTTCCTCCAGAAACGGTATAAATAATCACTAAAAACCCAATAAGAATATTGAGTGTTAACAAATCCCATCCTAAAACAGCAGACAATATAATTGCTGGAGCATAAATGGTAATTCCGGCAGCCAAACCTCGTTGAATTAAGAATAAAATTGCGGCCAAGCTCCTCGTTTTTTGGTCGAATCTACCTTCTAAGAATTCGTAGGCTGTGTAGACTTTCAGTTTGTGATAAATAGGAATAAAAACCACACAAATAATGACCATTGCAATGGGCAAACCAAAATAAAATTGAACAAATCCCATCCCACTATGAAATGCTTGTCCTGGTGTTGATAAAAAAGTAATTGCACTGGCTTGTGTAGCCATTACAGACAACCCAATAGTCCACCATTTACTATCACTACCTCCTTTAATATAATCGGTAACATTCTTGTTTTTTCGTGTAACATAGGTTCCATATACAACGATGAAAGAGAGCGTTATCGATAACACAATCCAATCAACAAGGTGTAATTTACTTGCAATTTCCATAGCCTAAACGGTAAAATAATTAGCAATGATTAAGAAAAGTAAAATGTACACAACATTTGCTACTAAAACCCATGTGTATGCTTTTTTCCAAGTGTGCTTATTTTTTTTCATGCTGCATGCTTTTTTGAAACGATTTCATCCTTACCCCTGTTCATTCGGCAATTCAAATTTTACTTTTTAATTTCTTTTTTAATAGTGATCTTATTCTTCCCTACTGACAACATATTTGCAAACAACTTGTAAGCACCAGAGACACCTGCTGGAAGCTCTCTAAAAAAACTTAACCCTGTATAAATATAATTTCCTTTTCCATATTTCGCAATCAGTAAACTTCCATTCTTAGGGGTTTCATTTTTATCATTCATAGCTAAAATAGGGGAGTATTCTTTGCTCCAAGACCCAGGAAAATACAACCCTCTTTCTTGAACCCAGCCTTCAAAATCTTTGTTGGTAATTTTATTTGGGAAGTTTAACAACGAATGCCTCTTGTCTAAAATTCGGACTTCAGAAAACTCATCAGTCACACGATCTCTGGATAAGTTTAGCGAAAATGGTGCGCCAACATCTACGTTTCTACTGGTATTGTATTGGACAATCATATTGCCTCCATTTTCAACATATTCCAATAGGTATTTTTGTTTAAACTTCAATGATTTTACAACATTATAGGCTCTAACACCCATAACAACTGCATCGTACTTTTTTAAATTTTCAAAAGAAATATCTTCAGGACTCACCATGACAACGGTATATCCTATTTGCCGTAAATTGTCTGGAACGGTATCTCCTGCACCTTTAATATAGGCGATATAACTTCCAGCTTTTTGGATATTTAACCGAACCACTTTTGCTTCCGATTTCATTAAAACTGATTGCTTTGGAATATGATTGTAGTCGATCTCTATCAATTCATCTCTATATTCTTGTGTCTCAGAAACCGCCACGACTTTTAAAATTCCTTCAGATTCTTTTTGGGGTGGTGTTACATAAAATACGACGGTTTGCTTGTCCTTTTTCTGAGCTATTGAAAACGCAACTTCTTTCGGAGAAACTTTCCAATCATTTGGCACTTCCAAAAAAACTTTTCCCGAGGTATTGGCTGCACCTGCGTGAATTTCTACTGAAACTTCTTTCGGAGTCTCTTCAGAAAAAAGAATGACTTTGTTTTCCAATTTTGTGGTTACTTTTGGTAAAATTTCAAAAGGTTCATACATTTCTCCTAAAGCTCTTTCTGCATATCGCCTGACGACGTTTTTTACAATAGCGACTTCCTCGTTATCGATTAAAAGATCAAACTGTACCTGAAGCGGCCTGGGTGTTTCTGGCAATCCAATTAATTGCGGTTCATCAACAGCATACATGCCTCGTGAGGCAGCGTTCTTTAACCAGTAGGGTGCTGAATAATTGGTATTTTCTGTAGAGATGATCTCTGTAAAGTTTATTTTCTCATTAAAAGCCAGATTTTGGTCTTTTTCAATCACTTTCCCAGAGGACAGTATTTTTAAGGAAGCAATATCAATTGTAGTACGACTCCTGTTTAAGGCCTCAAATTGCACTTGAATTGATGCATTGGGTACTGCAGATGAACTCACAGCAGAAGCCTCTAAATAAAGTCCTGCAGCGGCCTCAATGATTTCCAAAATTTCTTTTTCTTTGATTTTTGCCCAGTGCTTGTTTTCTAACTGTTGTATTTTTCGGTAAGATTGAAGCAATGCTGGGAGGTGTTTGGAAGGATTTTCAAAATCAAAATTTGCTTCCACTTCATATAAAATTTCTCCAATCTCCCCCCCATTTTTCAAACGGTTCCAAGTAGTATTTATGCCTGAAAATACATCTTCTGTATCTTTTAATGGCGTGCCTTTTAAAAATTCTACATACTCCTTTTGACCACCACGGGTAGACAATCTTCCAAATCCTTGACACAAATGCTGACTACTCGCCATGGAAGCTAGTTCATTGTTGGAAAGACCTTTTAGAGGATAATAAACACCAACGTCAAAAGAAGTCAATTTTCCTTTGGTCGCTTTTTCAAAATCGGACTGACGCTTATAAAACCATGAAGAGGTATTAAAAAACAATCTTTGTGGTTGCCAAACTGAGGTGGTCTTTAACTGGTCTGTAAATTTTGAAGCATCGGCAGCCAGATCAAAGGCTTCAAAACTCAACATGGCAGAACTGGTATGATGTCCATGGGTTGTTCCAGGAGTTCTGTGATCAAATCGATTAATAATTATATCGGGCTTGTAGGTTCTAATTGCCCATACAACATCTCTCAGAACTTTTTCTTTGTTCCAAATCTTCAAAGTTTCCTCCGGATGTTTGGAATACCCAAAATCATTGGCTCTTGTAAAAAATTGCGCACCACCATCAATACGCCTAGCTGCCAATAGCTCCTGGGTTCTAATGACTCCCAACAGTTCTCTAATTTCGGGTCCAATTAAATTCTGGCCTCCATCACCTCTTGTTAAAGACAAGTAGCCAGTTCTTGCTTTTACAGCATTCGACAAATAGGCAATTAATCGTGTATTTTCATCGTCTGGATGTGCAGCAATATACAAAGCAGACCCAATAAAATTAAGCTTTTGAATTTTTTCATAAATCTGGTTTGAGCTCCACTTTTGAGGTTTTTGAGCAACAACAGCAATTGAAATCATTAAAAAAGCAATCCTAAAAAATATATTTTTTTTCATAGTGTAAAATTATTCTGTCCTTGACAACTCAAGTATCGTTGAAAAAAAAAGACATATTTTGGTCAAGGGCGACAAATCAACTTCAGCAATACCAAGGACAAACAATAAAAAAACTATGCAACCTATGCCCTTTGTTTACAAAACTACTAAAAACAAATGTAGCCTTTTATCAAGTCAATTTTTGTAATTAACAAAATTATAACATTAAAAAACACTTAAAAAAAATGCTTATAACCTGTTAATAAATTAATTTTTAAAATCACATAATAAGATTATATTTGTAAGACTAATTAAGAAAAAACAAACAATGAAATTTATTGTATCCAGTTCGCAACTACTAAAACAATTACAAGTTTTAGGGGGCGTTATAAATAGTAACAATACCTTGCCAATTTTAGATAATTTCTTATTTGAAATTTCTGAAAATCAATTAAAAGTTTCTGCATCGGATTTAGAAACTACCATGAGTTCGGTTGTTAATGTAGAAAGTGATAGTAATGGTGCAATTGCAATTTCTGCACGTTTATTGTTAGACACTTTGAAAACGTTTCCAGATCAACCTTTAACATTTAAAACTGAAGGTAGCAATACCATTGAAATTAGTTCTGATCAAGGGAAATATGACATGGCTTATTTTAGTGGTGATGAGTTTCCTAAAGCAGTTTCTCTTCCTTCCCCAAGCAGTACTGTAATTCCATCTAATATCCTAGCAACGGCCATTTCGAAAACAATTTTCGCGGCTGGAAATGATGACTTACGACCAGTTATGAGTGGTGTTTTCTTTCAATTTAGTACACAAGGATTGACTTTTGTTGCAACAGATGCACACAAATTGGTAAAATATACAAGAACTGATGTTACTGCAAACCAAACGGCAGAATTTATCATGCCCAAAAAACCTTTAAATCTACTGAAAAGCGTTTTAGGAGGTTCTGAAAGCGAAGTCACGATTGAATACAACGATGCAAATGCAAAGTTTACTTTTGATAATGTAGTTTTAATTTGTCGTTTAATTGATGGAAAATACCCAAATTATGAAGCCGTAATTCCTAAAGAGAATCCAAATAAATTAACTGTAGACAGAGCTTCTTTTTTAAACTCAGTAAGACGTGTTTCTATTTTCTCTAGCAAAACAACACATCAAATCCGTTTAAAAATGGCCGGAACTGAATTGAATATTTCTGCGGAAGACTTAGACTTTTCAAACAAAGCAGACGAACGCTTAAACTGTGATTATCAAGGAGATGATATGCAAATTGGTTTTAACTCTCGTTTTTTAAGCGAAATGTTAAACAACTTAAATTCCAACGAGATTTTAATTGAAATGTCCTTACCAAACCGAGCAGGGATTCTAACACCAATCGATGGAACAGACGAAGGGGAAAAAGTTACGATGTTGGTAATGCCAGTAATGTTGAATAGCTAATTATTGCCCCAATAAAAATAGTAGAACATAAAACCACAACCAGAAAGTTGTGGTTTTTTGTTTACATTTACTTATATGAATTTCTTAGCGCACTTATACCTATCTCAAAACAATTCCAACTTACTAATTGGTAATTTTATTGCAGATCATATTAAAGGGAATAATTACCGTCATTTTTCTGAAGAAATTCAACAAGGGATTCTACTTCACAGAGAAATAGATACATTTACAGACGCCCATGCAGTGGTGCGAAAAAGTAAAAGACGTTTGCATGAACGATACAGACATTATGATGGTGTGATTATTGATATTTTCTTTGATCATTATTTGGCGAAAAACTGGGCAACATACTCAGCAATCCCATTTGACCAGTATACGACCGCAATGAATACTTTTTTTGCCAGAAAAGCTCCAGAACTACCAGAAAAATCGCAACAATTTATTCACTATATGATTGAATACAACCTCCTCTTTAATTATCAATTTACCGATGGAATTGAGAAAGTATTGAATGGAATGAATCGCAGAACAAAAGGAAAATCTCAAATGCATCTGGCCATTGAAGATTTAAAAAAATTAGATCCTCAGTTTGAGACTGATTTTAAGTTATTTTTTCAAGACTTAAGAGTTTTTACTCAACAAAAACTACAGCTATTGACTCAATCTGGAAGAATTAGAAATTCAAAATAAAGAAACCTCAAAAAATAGGACACCTTTACAGGTAGTATAAAACAGAAAAAACATGAAAAAAACCATGCTCCTTTGCATCCTCTCAATACTCATGCTACATTGTACCACTTCAGACAATATAAGGCATAAAAATAGAGGCGTCACAACAAAAAAAGCGATGGTAGTTTCTGCAAGAGAAGAAGCTTCTAAAATTGGTAGCTCCATTTTAAAAAAAGGAGGGAATGCTTTTGATGCCATGGTCGCCACAGAACTAGCTTTGGCCGTAGCCTATCCCTATGCCGGAAATATTGGTGGTGGCGGATTTATGGTTTATCGAAATAACATGGGAGCGATTGGTGCCTTGGATTATCGAGAAAAAGCCCCGCTGGCAGCATCTAAAGATATGTATTTGGATGAAAATAAGGCGGTCATCAAAGGAAAGAGTACGCTAGGTGCTATGGCAGTTGGTGTTCCAGGAACGGTGGCAGGTGTTTTTGAGGTACATAGAAAATTTGGAACACTTTCCATGAAAGAAATTCTAACACCTGTGATCGCTTTGGCAAAAAGAGGGGTTGTTGTTACAAAAAAACAAGAAAAAAGAATTGCTAAATTTCAAGCTTCTTTTTTGAAAGCAAACAAAAATCCAATACTATTTAATAAAGCTTGGAAGGAAAATGACACCATTAAATATGGTGCTTTGGCAGCAACCTTATCTAGAATTCAAAAAAATGGCCGGGATGAGTTTTACAAGGGAGCAACCGCAGCCCGCTTGGTAAAATTTATACAAGAAAACGGCGGGATTATTACTTTGGAAGATTTAGAGAAATACCAACCCAAATGGAGAGACCCCATCACGTTCACCTATGATGATTTGAAAATCATTTCAATGTCACCTCCTTCAAGTGGTGGTATTTGCTTGGCTCAAATTATGAATGCAATAGAGCCTTTTAATTTGAAGGAATTTGGGCACAACACAACAAAGTCGATACAAGTAATTACAGAGGCAGAAAGACGTGCCTACGCGGATCGTAGTTTCTTTTTGGGGGACCCTGATTTTGTAAGCATCCCTCAAAAAGAACTGATTTCGAAAGCATATTCTCAAAAGCGAATGAAAAATTTTTCTTTTAAGAAAGCAACCTTATCCTCAGAAGTTGCGCATGGAAATATCGAAATTATAGAGAGCGATGAAACCACACACTATGCAATTGTAGACGCATTTGGAAATGCTGTATCAGTTACCACAACGATTAATGGCGGTTATGGATCCAAATTATACAATAGTGAATTAGGATTCTTTTTAAACAATGAAATGGATGATTTTAGCAGCAAACCAGGAGTACCAAATATGTTTGGACTCTTGGGCGCAAAAGCAAACGAGATTGCACCCGAAAAAAGAATGCTGAGTTCAATGACACCAACGATTGTAGAAAAAAACGGGAAACTATTTATGGTAGTTGGAACACCCGGTGGCTCTACAATTATTACTTCGGTATTACAAACCATTTTGAATGTTCATGAATTTGAGATGAGCATGCAAGATGCTGTAAACGCGGCAAGATTTCATCATCAATGGATGCCAGATGTAATTAAAATGGAACCTAACAGTTTTTCAGACACTGTAAAATCTGAATTGAAACAATTGCACTATCAATTAGATGAAAGCAATGCAATCGTTATTGGGAAAGTTGCCGCCATTTTAGTGTTAGAAAACGGAGAATTGGAAGGTGGTGCCGACAAACGGGGTGATGACGCTGCTGTAGGGTATTAGCCTTTTTCACCAACACAAAATGAATTTTTAAAATAAAAAAATATGAACCTTCAACCTTTTCACATCGCTATTCCTGTTAAAAACTTAGAAAAATGCCGTACTTTTTACAGAGATATTTTACAATGTAAAGAAGGAAGAAGTGCAACACATTGGGTAGATTTTAATTTTTTTGGACATCAATTAGTCCTTCATCAAAAAGAGGATTTTATACCACAAAGGATTTCCAATCCGGTAGATGGTCAAGATGTTCCCGTACCTCACTTTGGTGTGGTCCTTACTTGGGAGGTTTGGCTAGATTTAGCAGACAGACTAAAAGCAAATAATACCCGTTTTATTATAGAACCTACTATTCGGTTTAAAGGAAAAGTTGGCGAACAAGCTACGTTATTCTTCAACGATCCAGAAAACAATGCCCTGGAATTCAAGGCCTTTAAATATCTCAATCAATTGTTTGCAAAATAATGGAATTGCAGGAAACCCATATCGTTCCAAAATTAGAAAACCCGGTTCGTTTTCAAGAATATGCAGTGGGTATTTTTAAAACAATTCCAACAAAATCTGGCATTAAAAAAGCTGTCAAAAAAAAAATAATTTTCATTAATGATTGTTCTGCTTCCACGGCACAATTTATACTTGGAGGTGAAAAAATAACGCTGTACCAACCCGAGAACCCTACCGCTTTTAAAAGATTGGTGTTTGATTTAGAGGTGGTATTCGAAGATGATTATTTGGCAATCATAAACAAACCCGCTGGTATTTTAGTGAGTGGAAACAAGTTTAAAACAATCGACAACGCCTTGCAGCAAAATTTACAAAAAAGCACGCAATTGGATGCGGTGCGACCAAGACCAACGCATCGATTAGACTACCCAACAACGGGGCTGCTAGTGATTGGTAAAACAAGTGCTAGTCTACGAGCCTTGAATGCATTGTTTGAAAATAAACAGATTCGCAAAACCTATTTTGCCATTACCATTGGAAAAATGGAAGCCTCTGGAACTATTAATAGCCCCATTGATCATAAAATAGCAACAACGAGTTATGTGGTATTGAAACGTGTAAAATCTGATCGATTTGAATTTTTAAATTGGGTAAAATTATCACCAGAAACAGGAAGGAGACATCAACTTAGAAAGCACGTCGCTGCGCTTGGAAACCCTATTCTAGGCGATAAAGAATACGGAAAAAAAGGGTTGGTATTGCATGGAAAGGGATTGTACTTACATGCTGGAATTTTAGAATTCACACACCCTTTCACCAAGCAGCAACTTCGGATTGAAAAAGAACTTCCAAATAAATTCAAAAAAATAATTGCAACATGTTAGAAATTAGACCTACCTGTGAGCATTGCAATACTGCTTTACCAAATACTTCTACGGAGGCAATGATTTGCTCTTTCGAATGCACCTATTGTAAGCACTGTGCAAGCACTCTTTTTAACAATGTATGCCCAAGTTGCGCTGGTAATCTTGTAGAACGCCCCATACGCCCCATTGAAATGATTGAAAAATATCCTGCTTCAACAAAAGTAGTTTTTAAACCAAAAGATCTCGAAAACACAAAAAAGAATTAAATTCGCTTAAAATAGCATCCATTTTCATGAAAAAAAAATTCAAAATTGTTGGCTTATTGTTCTTATTTTTAATCCTTGCTGGGGCTGTTTTTTTTGTTTCTAAAAACGAAGCATTGCCCATAGGAAAAAAAGGAAAAGCTGCAGACGCTTTGGCAACAAAAATGCTGCAAGCAATTAATTATGACGCCTACATCAACACCGAAGTTTTGGAATGGAGTTTCAGAAATAAACATCACTACAAATGGTTTAAAAAACAGCATAGGGTTCGGGTTTCTTGGGATAAAAACGTCGTAGATTTAAATACAATATCACCAGCAAAAAGTAAAGTTTTTATCGACAATCAAGAGATTGACAATCCTGGGTTGATTGCCAAGGCAACAGCCTATTTTAACAACGATTCATTTTGGTTGGTTGCTCCCTACAAGGTTTTTGATCCCGGTACAGAAAGAAGGATTGTGCAACACCAAGGGAAAGATGCCCTACTCATAACCTATAGTTCTGGAGGTACAACTCCTGGGGATTCTTATTTATGGATTCTAGAAGAATCTGGACAACCAATCTCATTTAAAATGTGGACCCAAATAATTCCTATTGGTGGTGTAGCGGCTTCTTGGAGCGCTTTAAGGACAACAGAATCTGGCATTCTATTGCCCACTTCACACACACTTTCCTTGTTTGGAATGAAATTGTCAATGGGAAACGTAAAATCATACAATCCAAAAGCGAATGCTTTGGCCCATAAAATACTCAAAGCGATCAAACATGAGAATTACAAAAAAACCAATCATATCGAATGGAGTTTTGGAGGAAGACACGCCTATAAATGGGATAAAGAACGACATATTGTTCGTGTTTCATGGGATAGCATTCAGGTAGTATTGCACCCTAATAATTTAGATAAAAGCAGCATTTACTATCACAATAAATTAGTTTCAACAAAAAACAAACCACTCATTACAAAAGCAAACAACCTTTTTAACAATGATAGCTTTTGGCTGGTGGCTCCTCACAAACTGTTTGAAAAGGGAATCATACGAAGTATTCAAAAAGAAGCGGGGAAAGACGCGCTATTAGTAAAATACACTGTGGGTGGTACCACACCCGGGGATGCTTATTTATGGCTTTTAGATGATCACTTTATTCCAAAGAGTTATAAAATGTTTGTACCTTCTATGAAAATGGAAGGAACTCCTGCCACCTGGGACCACTGGATCACCACAGAAAGTGGCACACTTTTACCAACGAGTCATTCTTTTGACGGGGGTAGAAAATTGAGTATGGGCAAAGTAAAAGCAACAATCTAATGAATACAAAAATTATTTCAAACGGCATCTTAAGAGCACTTTGCATAGTAATAGGAATTGCATGCTTTTTATTTTTTCTATATAAAATTCAATCCGTCATTATTTATGTGATTATTGCCGGAATTTTATCATTAATCACAAGACCAATTACGTTGTTTTTAAGACGGCGATTGAAATTTCCAAATACACTTTCGGTAGTCACTACAATGCTGTTCATGCTCACACTTGTTGCTGGATTAATTGGTATGTTTATTCCTTTAATCACTGAACAAGGCGAGAGTTTATCGCTATTACAAGTAGAGGGCTTACAGCAAAACATTCAACGTATATTCAGTCAAATCAATGTTTATTTTTCGTCAAAGGGAATTGATGTTTTGTCGGAATTAAAAAATATTGATTTCTTGTCGCAATTTAGAGAAATCCCGAACTTCCTAAATGCAATTGTTGGAACAGTTGGCTCTTTTAGTGTGGGATTATTTTCGGTATTATTTATTTCATTCTTCTTAATGAAAGATCGAAAAATACTAAAAAAGGGCTTGCTCTTATTTATCCCAAACAAAACAAAAGCAAGGTTTACAACTTCTTTAGAAACAATTAACAATTTACTCTCACGATATTTTATTGGATTGATTTTTCAAATTTCAATTCTCTTTATTTTATACACCATCCTTCTTTTAATTTTTGACATCAATAATGCGATTGTTATTGCCTTTTTGTGTGCTTTGTTAAATTTAATCCCCTATGTAGGTCCCTTAATTGGCGCTGTAATTATGTTTGTTTTATCAATGACAAGCAATATTGGTCAGGATTTTCAAACGATTATTTTACCAACAACTTCTTATGTGATGATTGGATATCTGATCGCGCAGCTTATTGATAATTTTATAAGTCAACCAATTATATTCTCTAAGACTACAAAATCCCATCCCTTAGAAATTTTCTTAATCATTATTATTGGCGGCTTATTATTTGGGATTACAGGCATGATTACTGCGGTCCCACTGTACACTGCATTAAAAGTAATTTTAAAAGAGTTTCTCTCAGAGAATGAGATTGTAAAAACACTAACCAAAGACCTCTAATTTTCATTGAATTTAGCCATACTACAATCCGAGGTTCAAGAATTTATTTCGGCAAACTTAAAAACTGAAATTACCAAACTAATTTTAAAAGGAAGTCCTTTCGAAAAAATTTCTATCCAAGAATTAGCAAATCAAATTGTTGCGAAACAAAAATCGGAAAAAAAATTACCTACTTGGTTTTCACAAGAAAACATCTATTATCCCGCAAAAATAAGCATTGAGCAAACCTCCTCTGAAGTTGCTGCTGAACACAAATTATCATTAATATCTGGCGATTCTGTAATCGACATTACGGGGGGTTTTGGAATTGATGCCCATGCGTTTTCCAAACAGTTTAAAAACGTAATACATTGTGAGATTAACGAGCAACTCTCTAGAATCGTTGCGCATAATTTCAAGCAATTAAATATTGATAATATTGAGATTTTTGCCGGTAACGGCATGAAATTTTTAAAGGAAACTTCTCAAAAATTTGATTGTATTTTTATTGACCCATCGAGAAGGAATGAAGTAAAAGGAAAAGTCTTTTTACTGAAAGATTGTTTGCCATACGTTCCTCCAAAAATTGAATTTCTGTTTACGAAAGCAAAACAAATACTCATAAAAACATCCCCGATATTAGACATTAGCAACACCATTAAAGAGCTGAAAAACGTTGTAAAAGTTCAGGTAGTAGCCTTCAATAATGAAGTGAAAGAACTGCTTTTTTTATTGGAAAAAAAAGCACCGAACGCGATTAGAATCGAAGCCATCAATTACCAGAAAAATGCTCTTCAACAAATAGGATTTAACCATCAATCAAAAGTAACATCAACCTACTCACCTCCCCTTACTTATCTCTATGAACCCAATGCAGCCATCTTAAAATCTGGAGGGTTTCACGAAGTTAGCCATCAATTAAACGTTTTTAAACTTCACCAACATTCGCATTTGTATACTTCAAACCAATTCATAGATTTTCCTGGCAGGCAATTTATCATCACCCAATCGATGCCCTATGACAAAAAGAAAATAAAAAAATACATCGGTCAGGAAAAAGCAAACATTACCGTTCGAAATTTCCCTAAAAGGGTTGCTCAAATTCGAAAAGAAACAAAAATAAAAGAGGGCGGAAATCTCTTTGTTTTCTTCACTACAAATTTAGAAGACAAACAATTGGTACTTTTTTGCAGAAAAGTTTAAATTGAAAGAACTTTCAATACCATTTGTCTAATGACACAAAGACATTTTTAGTAAGTTTGTAAGGAAACAAAATTATTCAAATGCAAACACTTAATTACCAGGGGATAAAAATACTTCCAAAAACACAACTCGTAACGGAGGACGCCTTGGTTATTGAAGCACCCCTACAAATAAACATCAACAACATCCCTTATACGGTGGTCATGAGAACGCCTGACAATGATCTTGAACTGGTAAGGGGTTTGTTATTTGCTGAAGACATCTACAAACAAAATGCGGGTTTTCATTTTGAAGTGGTAGCGCAAAAGAACAGTGGTGAGACCATCGTAAATATAAGCATCGCCAAAGAAGCATTAGGGAAAGGGTATTTGAATAAGCGAACCTTGTTATCTGTTTCCTCTTGCGGAATATGTGGTAAACAAGAAATGAAAGACCTTGCCGTTTCTGGAGATGCTATGCATATTAAAAATGCAATGACTGCTTCCAACATTCAAAAAATGTTTGGACAAATGAAGGCACATCAAAAGACTTTTAAAAAGTCTGGAGGGAGTCACGCTGCAGCACTATTCAATGCAAATAATGCCCTTTTATGTATTCAAGAAGATATTGGAAGACACAATGCTGTAGATAAGGTTGTGGGTGAATTATTAGTCAAAAAACAATTAAAAGAAGCTACATTTCTGCTGGTAAGCGGACGTGTTTCCTATGAAATTGTATCCAAGGCTTTCATTGCAAAAATACCAATTATTGTAGCGGTTTCGGCTTGTTCGTCCTTGGCTGTTGATTTCTCGAAAGAATTTGGTATTTGTTTGATAGGCTTTACAAGAGATGAAAAAATGACGATCTATGCCAATCCTAATTATTTAAAATAAAGCAACGGATGAAGAAAAAAATTCATGCACAACCGCCTACTAAATTAACTGGAATTCAATTGACTGAAATCCCCACCTCCGCTGTAGGTGTAAAAGCAATTACATCGGCAATGTCGCACATTAAAAAAGGGGTTGGACTGGTTAAAGGAATTGTTTTATTAAAGAATTTGAATCAAAAAAATGGCTTTGACTGCCCTGGATGTGCATGGCCAGATCCAGATGCAAAACGTGCTTTTTTAGCAGAATACTGCGAAAATGGTGCTAAAGCCGTAGCGGAAGAAGCGACAAAAAACAAAGTTTCCCCCATATTCTTTGCCACACATTCTGTTGAAGAACTCTCGGCAATGTCTGATTATGAAATTGGGAAAAGCGGAAGGATTACACATCCCATGTATTTGCCAGAAGGAAAAAACCACTATGAAGAAATTTCTTGGGATGCTGCCTTTAATATCATAGGCAAAGCATTAAACGAATTAGAATCTCCCGACGAAGCTATTTTTTATACTTCAGGAAGAACAAGCAATGAGGCTGCTTTTTTATACCAGCTTTTTGTAAGGGAATTTGGAACCAACAATTTACCAGATTGTTCGAATATGTGTCATGAATCTAGTGGCGTTGCACTTTCTGAAACACTAGGAATTGGAAAAGGATCGGTAACATTAGATGATTTTAATCATGCAGATTTGGTAATTGTTATGGGGCAAAACCCAGGAACAAATCATCCTAGAATGCTAACAGCTTTGAGTGAAACGAAAAAAAATGGAGGAAAAATAATTACGATAAACCCCCTTCCAGAAGTTGGCTTACGCAATTACAAAGACCCACAAAACCCCATAAAATGGGTAGGAAAGGGACAAGATTTAACAGATTTATTCTTACAAGTAAAAATAAACGGTGATGTTGCATTGTTAAAGATTATTTTAAAATTGATGAAATCGAAAGAAAAAGAAAAACCGAACCGTGTTTTTAATCATCAATTCATCCAAGAAAAAACCGTAGGATTTGAAGCTTTTTTAGAGGATTTAGATAGCTACACGATTGAAGAATTGTTACCGCAAACGGGGTTAACACTCGCATCTATAGAAAAAGCAACGGAGCTCATCATTCAAAAGGAGCGAATTATTGTTTGTTGGGCAATGGGTTTGACACAGCACAAAAATTCTGTAGACAATATTCGAGAAATTGTGAATTTGCTGTTACTAAAAGGAAGTATTGGAAAAAAAGGCGCTGGTACCTGTCCTGTTCGTGGGCATTCAAATGTTCAAGGAGATCGTACCATGGGCATTTGGGAAAAACCAAAAGAGGCTTTTTTAAAAAATCTAGAAAGGGTATTTTCATTTAGCGCTCCCAGAAAACAGGGTTATGATGTTGTTTCAGCCATTGAGGCCATGGATCAGAAAAAAGCAAAGGTATTTATAGGAATGGGTGGCAATTTTATTTCTGCGACTCCAGATACTGAATTTACTGCCAAAGCAATGCAGCAGTGTAATTTGTCTGTTCACATATCAACAAAATTGAACAGAAGTCATTTAATTCATGGAAAAAGAGCGTTGATTCTCCCTTGTTTGGGACGTTCTGAAAAAGACTTTCAAAGTTCGGGAGAACAATTTATTTCGGTAGAAAATTCCATGGGAGTTGTGCATCAATCAAAGGGACATTTAATGCCGCTGTCAAAACAATTGTTAAGCGAACCTGCAATCGTAGCTGGACTTGCAGCGGCTACACTCCAAAACTCAACAACAGATTGGTCAGGAATGGTTGCGAACTATGATTTCATTAGAGCGAAAATTGAAGCGACCATTCCGGGTTTTCAAAATTACAACCAACGAGTTCGCATTCCGGGCGGTTTTACCTTACCCAACAACGCACGGGAGGGTAACTTTACGCCAACAGCTACTGGAAAAGCAAATTTTAGCAACAATAAACCTTCAGAAATCACCCTAGAGGATCATCAATTTTTAATGATGACCATACGTACTCATGACCAATACAACACAACGATTTATGGCCTAAATGATCGATATCGGGGAGTTTTAAATGAGCGTAGAATTATTTTTATGAATCCTGATGACATGCAACTACATGGCCTTCAAAAATTAGAGAAGGTAAACTTGATTAGTCATTTTAATGATGAAAAACGGCATGCTTTTGGGTTTTTAGTGGTTCCATACAACATTCCAAAGCAATGTACTGCCACTTATTTCCCTGAAGCCAATGTATTAATCCCTATTAAAAGTATCGCAGATATCAGCAATACACCTACCTCAAAAGCAATTGTCATTTCCATACAAAAAGAGACTGCCAACTTCTAAATTAATTTTTCTCAAAGTACTACACTTACAATTTTCAGTGCATTAGAGAGAAACAACGGAAAAAAAACGAGTATTGTAGCGTTGAAGTACTGCAGGTAACTTTTTTTTATAAAAATAGTTCCCAAAAAAAAGCGACATCAAATTAAATAGGATGCCGCTTTAAATGTTTTCACAACGGAATAATCCTTATTGTGAATTGATTTCAAATTGTGAATCAAAAATACAAAAAAATATTAACATATGTAATTTATATAAAAAAAAGATTATTTTTAAGAAAAATTATTGTCTTAATACCCCCTTTTGAAGCGCAATAACATATCAATCATAAAAAATTGACACGTAAAGGCTATGAAAAAAATATTAGGTTTAGACATTGGAACTACTTCTATTGGTTGGGCTTTGGTACTAGAAGCAGAAAATTCAAAAGAGAAATCAGTAATCAGAAAAACGGGCGTAAGAGCAATTCAATATGACCTTATTAATAGTAAGTTTTAACCAACAAAAAAGCCTCACATTTCTGTGAAGCTTTATGTGAGCCCTGAAGGATTCGAACCTTCGACCGCCTCCTTAGAAGGGAGGTGCTCTATCCA